>JAXMOL010000102.1:0-2927 GCA_034669905.1 Candidatus Hydrogenedentota bacterium | reverse complement strand
GGGCTACGTTCCGCGCCCCATAAAAGCCCCCAATGCATCCGAGACAACTTCTAAGGGCCCAGCCGCTAAAAATTCAGCTGCCAGGCTTGGGGGTATAGCTGTGTTGCATTTAGTATATGAATCCAAGGGTTCGATTTCCTCGGGTATGGACTTGGTCATTGCGCGCTATTGTGCTAAGGTGAAAGCAGAATAAGTGAGGGAGCATCCGACGTATGCGGCGTCGGTGCTAAGCGCAGGAGCAATTTCATTGGCTCGACCAACTGTTGAACCGAGTGCGTGGAGCGATCTGCGTGGGATGCCGTGGTATGGCCCTGCGTTGCTGGCGGCCCTATTCGTCGTGCTCCTGATGGTTGTGTTGATAGGAACCACCTGGCGGGTTCATCAACTGATGACCGTCACCGTTGAACATGAGTTGGCCAATGTCCGCGAAACCATCTCAAATCGCCTGGCCGGCAACTTGGACTATTTGACCTTGCTGGCCTCCGAGCGGGCCGAGGGTACGCTGAGCCCCGAAGAGTTTTCCGAGCGCGGCAGTGACTATGTGGTGGCCCATCCCGAGCTCATCAATCTGACTTGGGTGGGTAGTGACTTCGTGATTAGACACGTCGCACCGCTCCAGGGGAACGAACAGATAGTCGGGCTGAAGTTGACACTCGCGGAGCCGGCGCGGGCTTCGCAGGCGGCCCGGGAAACCCGGTTACCGGTCTATACCAACGTGTTCGAAGCGATTCAGGGCCGTCCCTCGTTTGAAGTGTGGGTGCCGGTGTTTCGCGACGAAGAGTTTCTCGGCCTTATCGCCGGCGTCTATTCCTGCCCCCAGCTCCTGCCCGCACTGTTTCCGGTCTTTGGGGATAATCCGGGGAGCTTGGAGTTGCTCGCGGGTGAGCAGACCGTAATTGCACGGCTGAGCGCCATTCCGGACACGGTTGATGCCATCACTGCCACCGCGTCCCTGGGACCAGCGGTACCTGCCTTGTCAGTGAGGCTGCGGCGACCCGAAGAGGCGACCTTTTCTCCCATTACGTTGCTCATCAGCGGGCTGTGTGTGGCGTTGGCCCTGGCGATGGGTTGGGCCATGTGGGCCCTTCGCCGAGATGCAGAAACCATACGGGCGGCCAATCGCGTTGCCGAGCTCAGCGAGCAACGTTTTCAGCTCCTGGCCGAGTCGGCGCCCCTGGCAATCGTGCTGTGTGACGAGGGCGTGGTGACCTATGTGAATGAGGAGGCCCACCGCCTGTTGCGGAGTGTCCCGACCGATGAAGTTGTAGGGAAAGTCTGGGCGGACCTTGAGGAAGATGGGAGTGCCCCGCGGGACTCCGGAGAGCAGGCTGCCGGGGAATTGCTTGGCGCCCGGTGTATTCGCCGGCTGGACGGATCGACCGTCGAGGTCGAGGTGAACTCGTCGGAAGTGGCCCTCGAAGGGCGTACGCTGACCCAGATGATTCTCCGCGATCTCACGGAGCAACAGCAGGCCCTGGATGCCCGGTTTCATATGGACGCACAGATTCAACACGCGCAGAAGCTGGAGAGTCTGGGCGTGCTGGCCGGGGGGATTGCCCACGACTTCAATAATCTGCTCGTCGGTATGCTCGGTTACGCGGACCTGGCGCTCTTGACCCTGGGACCCAACGCGACGGGTCGGGAGTATGTAAACGAAGTCGTCAAGAGTGCGCAACGGGCGGCGGAGTTGTGCAACCAGATGCTGGCCTACTCAGGCAAGGGGCGCTTTGTCATTCAGTCCGTTGATCTCTCGGAGATCGTGCAGGAAATGTCCCACTTGCTGGAAGTGTCTATTTCAAAAAAGGTGGCGCTGCGCTACCGATTCTCCGAGGCGCTACCCGCCGTGAATGTGGATGTAACCCAGATACGGCAGGTCGTCATGAACCTGATTACCAATGCCTCCGATGCCCTGGGCGATACCAACGGTCAGATTACCCTTACGACGGAGGTAGTGGAGTGTGACGATGCCTACCTGCGGGAAATCGCGTTTGAGGACACCTTGCCGCCGGGGACCTATGTGTGCCTGGAAGTTTCGGATACGGGGTGCGGCATGGACAAAGAGACCGTTGCCCGAATCTTCGAGCCCTTTTTTACCTCCAAAGATACCGGCAGGGGCCTGGGCCTTGCCGCAGTCATGGGTATTGTGCGGGGGCATAAGGGCGCGCTTAACGTCTACAGTGAGAAGGGGAAGGGGACAACCATGAAAGTGCTCCTTCCGGCTACGGACCGTGAGGCAGTTTCCACGCGGGACGCGCTGAAGGCGGAATCGGACTGGCGTGGTGACGGGACGATACTCATCGTAGATGACGAAGAGATGGTGGTGCGAATGACGGTGAGCCTCTTTCAGCGGGGCGGTTATGAGACCTTGACCGCCGAAAACGGGGAAGACGCGATCGCGTTGTATCGGGAGCATCAAGCCCATATCGTCGGGGTACTCCTCGACATGACGATGCCCGGTCTAAATGGCGAGGAGACTTTCGCCCTGATGCGTCGAATCAATCCAGACGTGCGTGTCGTGTTGACCAGTGGCTACAACGAGCAGGATGTGACCAGCAGTCTTGCGGGTAAAGGGCTTGCGGGTTTTATTCAAAAGCCCTATCGTGCAGACAACTTACTGGCTACTTTTCACAAAGTCTTAGGCAAGTAGAAGATGTTCATCGCCTACCGTGTCCCGACATTCATTCCGTTAGGTCACCAAAGTAATGGCCGATGGGAAAGGGGGCAAAGCCTTCCGCATCATCGTAGGCAAATTGGACACCGCGTTTCTCGAGTTTGCAGAGATATAGCTCGAGGAAGCGGAAGGCGAGGGTGAGCGCCTGAAAAGAATCTTAGAAGTGGACCCCATTGTTTGGACACGTGATCGTGTTTCTTAAGTGTATCCGCTTTGGGGTTATGCCGATGCCTTTGCTTCGGCGCTGATTGATTGG
>JAXMOL010000101.1:0-4178 GCA_034669905.1 Candidatus Hydrogenedentota bacterium | reverse complement strand
GCCTTTTGCAGGCGCTTGCATGCGCTGTCGTACCGAACGAGTTGGATTCGATCGAGGTCTACCTTCGCTTATTCAGACGCCGAGGTCCGGCAACTCCCAGCCCTTGCGGAAGGTGGGCTTGATGAATTCATTGGCCAACTCGTTGTTGGTGAAGCGCAGGTTCTTGCCGTCCCACTGGAGTTTTTCATTGGGGAAGCGCCAGGCGATGGTGCCCAGCAGAATCCATTCGGTATAAGGCGCTGCGATGCTGAAATCAGAGCACGCCTTCCCGCCAGTCTTGCAGGACCCAATCCAGTCCTCGTAGTGTCCAGGCGAACGTTCGAGCACCTGGGGCGGCAGGGTATAGCCTTCCATCTTGGATTTCGGGAGAAGGCTCACCTCTTCGCCGCGACCACGGGTCCCCAGATGGCCCTTGCTTCCGACGAAGAATTCGTTGAAGCGGTCCACATCCGCGGCGGTCAGTCCTTCGGGCGGTGTAAACAGGTTTTTCGCGCTGCCGTCGTACCAATGGACGGTAACGGGCGGCATCGTACCGGAAGGCACATATTTGTTGGGCCGCTCGGGAAAGGTCATCTTCACCGCATAGTGGGGAAAGGTCACGGGATTCACCCCCTCGACCGAGAAACACTCCACCGTCTCCGGGCTGCCCAATTGGAGGGCCCAGTTCGCCGGTCCGAGCATATGGATACCCCAGTCGCCGATCATCTGGGAACCGTAGTCGAGGAAACCGCGCCAGTTGGAGGGGTGAATCTTGGCACTGTAGGGGTGCTCCGGGGCGCGCCCCGTCCACAGGTCCCAGTTCAGGGTATCGGGCGTCGCTTCGCCGGTGGGCCAGCTGGTGACGTCGCGGGCGAAGCCGCCCCCGTGCATGGAGTGAACTTCAGTGACGTCGCCAATATCCCCATTCCAGATAATTTCGCAGGCCACCCGCGTCGCTTCCGCCGAGTAGCCCTGGTTACCCATCTGGGTCACCACATTATACTTCTGGGCGGCCTTTGTGAGCAGACGGGCTTCCCAGACACTCTGGGTGAGGGGCTTTTGGCAATAGACATTGACCCCCAGTTCCATGGCCCGCAAGGCCACGCTGGCGTGCATGTGGTCGGGGATGGTGATGGTAATACCGTCGAGGTTCTTGTGCTCCTTGTCGAGCATCTCGCGGTAGTCCCGATACAACTTGGCTTTCGGAAAGCGCTCCGCTGCCTTGCGCAGGAAGTTTTCATCCACGTCGCAGAGGGCATAGATGTTTTCCGAGCTGACGTTTTTAACGTCGTACATGCCCTGCATGCCGCCCACGCCCACGCAGCCAATGTTCATCTTGTCGCTCGGCGCTGTTTCCCCGGAAGCCGCCAGGACGTGACGGGGGACAATGGAAAAGCCCGCCAGGGCCGCGGTTGAGGCGACAAAATCACGGCGGGTAAGGATGCGTTTGGTCATGGGTTTTCTCCAGCAATGGGGTTTCAGTTGTCCGCGAACTATATACCGTCGGGTGATTTGATCGCAAAAAGGCTTTGTGACAATAGTCATTGCGGACCTGCCCGTGGCGCCCAGAAACTGGGACTGCCTTCACGCGGTCACCATTGCAAATTGGGGCAACAACCTCGTTTTCACCCACTCGCCCTTGGAACACGAAAGTCAGGCAACAGCGTGAGGCTGTCCCGGCAGTGTTGGTGAGCCCAGGCTTTTCAGCAAAAGCTCAAATCACCACACACTGCCGGTACAGGCTCCACCAGCGGCGCATCTTCGACACTATTCGCCAGAAGCGTAAGAGCTAACAGTTCCACCTGATTCCTACGCCTGCAATTCCGCAAACATTGTTTCCAGAATCGTGAAGCCCGCACCCCAGCCATGGTCCATGTTGGCCATTGCTCCGGCGAAACAGGCAATCTCTGCTTCGGTGGCGTTAAGGGGTTTCTGGGTCAGCCGTACCGTGGTCTTGCCGTCCGATTCCTCGAAAGTGACCGTCGTGAGCAACACCCTCGGCCAGTTGGGCATCATGGGATTCGTGATGATATTCCAATCGGCATCGGTGGACGAATGGTGCCAGACTATCCGCTCGGGTTCGATGACTTCCTGAAAGGCCATCTTACTGTAGTCCCGTGTGTCTCCCCACTGCATTTCGTTGTGCCATTCTCCACCGGCCTTGAGATTAAACTGGTGGATGGTGGTCTCCACGTTGGGGCCGTACCAGCGATGCAACAGCGCGGGATCGGTCCACGCACGCCAGACCAATTCACGGGGTGCGTCAAAGATACGCTCAATCTTGTATTCCGGCAGTTCAGACATCTTTCTTCTCCTGCGCCTGGGCGCGTTTCATATCGGCAAGCACTTCATCCAGTTGGTCGAAACTATTCCCCCAGAACACCTTGAACTGCTCCAGCCAGTCCATGGCAGCGGCCATGTTGTCAGCCTTCAGGGTCGCGGGTCGACGTTGCTCGTCCACCCCCCGCTCTATCAGGCCCGCCCGCTCCAGGACCTTGAGGTGTTTGGAAATAGCGGGTTGGGACATCTCGAACGGGGCAGCGAGTTCGTTCACCGAGGCGTTTCCCTTCGCCAGCCGCGCCAGAATGGCCCGTCGTGTCGGGTTGGCGAGGGCCGAAAACACGGCATCCAGATTGGGAGTCGTCGACATATAACCAATTTGTTCCATAACCTTATGGTAATATAATGAAGCTCTTGGGTCAAGTACGTTGACGCGTCGCACCGAGGCACCATCGTAGTTCGGATTGTATTCGCCGGTGTGACCGTTTACTATGGTGGAGAAGGCTGTTTTTTTCGTGAGCCAATGCTTCAGTCTGGGACTTGAGGCATACCTCGCGGACTGTGTGTGAGATGTTGTAGTTAACCGAGCTGGCAGTACCACCGTCTTATGAAAACTAACCCCCGTTATTATTCGTTGCCCCTTCTACTGGGCGCCGCACTTTCCCTGGGCCTCCCGGCAACCGCAGGTACCTCCTCCTCTGAGAAACCGGACTTTGCCCGCGAGGTCCTCCCCATTCTGTCGGACAAATGCTTTGTCTGTCATGGTCCAGATGCCAAGAAGAATCAGATCAAGTTCACGACCTACGACGAAGCCACGATGGACCACGATGGGGTCAAGCCCATCAACCCGGCCGACCTGGGCAAGAGCGAGATCCTCCAGCGTATCCACGACACGGAGGACCCCATGCCCCCCGTAGACGCGGAACGCCAACTCTCT
The DNA here is from genome assembly GCA_034669905.1 of Candidatus Hydrogenedentota bacterium. Taxonomy (GTDB): domain Bacteria; phylum Hydrogenedentota; class Hydrogenedentia; order Hydrogenedentales; family JAEUWI01; genus JAEUWI01. The sequence goes on along the minus strand of JAXMOL010000101.1, from coordinate 982 downwards.
GATGCCGAGCGGGACATCCTCTCGCGGTGGGTGAAATCTGGCGGCGAATATGCCCAGCACTGGGCCTACGTTCCGCCCGTGAAGTCCACCCCCTACAACAGCATCGACGAATTCATCCTTGCGAAACTCGCACCCACAGGGGCAGGTCTCGCGCCCGCCGCCGACAAGGCCACGTTGGCCCGGCGTGTGGCCCTCGTGTTAACCGGCCTGCCACCGGAGCCTGCGGTCTTGTCCGCCTATATGGACGACACGTCCGACGGGGCCTATGAGCACCTGGTGGACACCCTGATAGCCAGTCCGCGCTATGGGGAGCACCAGGCCCGCTATTGGCTGGACGCCGTCCGCTATGGCGATACCCACGGCCTCCACCTGGACAACAAACGGGGCATCTACCCCTATCGTGACTGGGTCATCCGCGCCTTAAACGAAAACCTCCCGTTGGATGATTTCATCACGTGGCAGATTGCGGGCGACCTCCTCCCCAACCCCACCTTGGAACAGCAGGTGGCGACGGGGTATGTGCGGCTCAATCCCAGCACGTCGGAAGGGGGCGCCATCCCCGAAGAGTTTCAGGCGAAGAACAACTTTGACCGGGTCGAGACCCTGGGCACGGCCTTTCTCGGCATGAGCCTCCTCTGTGCCCGGTGCCACACCCACAAATATGACCCCGTGCCCCATGAGGAATACTATCGCCTCATGGCCTTCTTCAACAGCACGGCCGAGTCGCCCATGGATGGGAACAAGTACGAGTACAAGCCCACGATCAAGGCCCCCCGGGATGTCGATGACTGGGACCGATGGCATGCCCTGAAAGAAAAGGTAAAGAATGACATCGGCGGCTATGTGCCCCCAGAGCAGGTGGTCACGCCCCTCGTCTTCTCCGCGGTCGAAAGCACGGACAAGACCCCCCACGAAATTCTGGACGATGGTTCCGTCCTCTTTAATGCGCCCGGGACGGAAAAGAGCACCTACACCCTGAGCG
>JAXMOL010000100.1:0-4867 GCA_034669905.1 Candidatus Hydrogenedentota bacterium | reverse complement strand
GTTGACGAGGGGGGCGGGGCGTCTACTGCGCAAACGACGGGACAGCCACCGCCGTCTTCGTGTGCGCCGCGGATGAGGAGGGGGCGTGATTCAGGTTAAGCGGCTGCGTATACCAATATCGTCGGGCGAGGCAGTCCCTGGGCTCCGTCTCGCCGTCGTGCGCGCGGCTTAGACTTCACTGAGTTGGGTGACGATGGGGTCGTAGGTGCGGACGTCCATCTGCATGGTGCCACGGTCGAGGAGCACGGTGAATTGGGGGTCGCATTGGGCCCAGTCGGGACTCTGCATACAGGCTTCGTGGGCGGCGGGGGAGTCCCATTGGAGCAGCGTGAGGATGCGGGTGCCGTCGTGGCTGCCGTAGATCTGGGCGGAGAGGAAGCCAGGTTGCCGTGCGAAGATGGGCAGGTTGCGCTGGGCCAGCTCGATAATTTCACGTTGATGATTTTCGGGTACTTTCAAGGTCACCAGGACCGTGAAGTCGCCCGGGTGCTCCGGAGTCGTGTTCATACCCAACCCTCTATGGTTTTAAGGCGTCGGCTTCTTGTTGGAAGTACGTGTCCAAGGCAGTCTCGGGCGGACAATCGAGTAGGTGCCCGAGGTGCTTCATTCCAAAGTGGCGCGTTTCGTTTTTACCGTTGCGTGCGCACCATACGGCAAGGTCGATGGCCTCTTTTCGTTCGGCGGCGTCCGCTCCCATGGTGTGAAAGGCTTCACGCGCTTCCGGGTCACCCAGTGCGAGGAGGGCGCGCCGGGTGTAGGCCAGGTTGCGCCCCTTCGCCTTGTGTTCGGCGTAGATGGTCATGGAACGGTTCAAGGCGGGCACGGCACTTCGTGCGTCGAGTCGCGCGAGGGTATTGGCCAGGTAGCTTCCGATATAGGCGTAGTACCCATAGGTCATATGAGAAGGCGGGGGGCCACCGGGGAGCCCGCCCGGCAATTGGGAGGCCAGCATGGCCTCAAAGTCAGCGCGGGAACCGAGGTGTTTTCGGATGATGGCACCCAACTCAGGGTGGTCTATCCAGCGTTCATAGAGGGGACCCAACACGAGACAGGCGTGGCTGGGGGGATGAAAGGCGGTGCCCGGCGCCGGTGGCTGGAGGAATTGGGACTTCAGCAGGGGCACCACGATCTCAAGCACGGCACGGGTGTTCTCCACATCGCCCATCAAACCCATGGAGACGGGCTTGGTCACCGCATCAATCACGTGGATATAGGTGGGGAAGCGCGGGGCTTTCTCGGCGTCAGACAGGGCCTCCCACCGGTCTACCACTTCGCGGATGGTCTCAAGGGTCACATCGCGGTTGAAGAAGCCATAGGCATAGACCAAGGGCTCCCAGTGGTTGTCCCGGTCGATGGCTTCGAGGTCAAAGAGGGCTTCGAGGCGCTGGTCCACGGCCTCGATACTCTCGGGGTGGAGGGTGTCGTAGATTTCCGGGTCGGCCATCAGCATGAGGGCATATTGAAAATCCCCCTGAATCGCATGGACCGCCTCGGCGTCCATGGCACCCATGTGGGCGGCAATTTGCTGGAGATGGGCATCACGCACGGCGGGGTCCAGCCGTCCTTCCAGTCCCAACACACGAATCTGCGTGCCCGTAATGGCTTCCGCCATGCCCCACAATGGGAAAAGCCCCACCAATCCAACCACAACTCCCATTCCTGCCCGAAAATTCAGCACACCCTGTTCCTCCGTTGAACCCCCATCCTCCGATTTATTCCCCATGATGCCCTGATTGTGTCAAAAATTTTGCACCTGCCCGAAATAAATGGCGTATGGGAAAAGATGGGGGGCCTCATCTGGGAAAGGGGTTTTCGGGCAATTGGCGTGCCACACGTTCTCCCGTGCCGCGCGATCCCACCTGGACGCGGTAGCGGCCAATCGGGTTCGTGCGTAGAGACATTGGGTTGGTATAGACCCACGTCTCCTCGCACGAACCGGCGCGGAAGTCCGCCGTGACCTGCGCTCCCCATCGTCAACCGTTTCGCCCACAGGCCACAGCCCATACCCGACCATGCCGGATCGCGCGGCACGACCGTGGGCCGATGTGGCCCCGTACTCAGTAAGAGCGCTCGCCCCGGGCCGTAAGACGGAGCACCGCGTCGGGGCTGTTGGTCACCACGTAAATGGCACCCTCGGGCCCCGTTACCACATCGCGGACGCGACCCACATTCTTGAGAATGGTTTCTTCATGGAGGACGTGGTCCCCTTCGGTCTGGAGCACGGCCACCGACTCATAGCGGAGGGCTCCCACGAGCACGGCGTTTTCCCATTTGGGAAATTGACTGCCCGTATAGATGTCGATACCACAGACGGCGATGGAGGGACGCCAATAGTGGCGGGGCTGTTCCATACCTTCCTTCCGCGTGAGGTCGCTCACCGACGAACCATTGTAGTTGCGGCCGTAGGTAATAACCGGCCAGCCGTAATTCTTTCCCGAGGCCATCACGTTGAGCTCGTCGCCGCCCATGGGGCCGTGTTCGCTCTCCCAGAGGAGCCCGGTGACCTTGCTTACAGCGAGGCCCTGCGGGTTGCGGTTGCCATAGGTGTAGATGGAGGGGAGGGCACCGGCTGTCTTGACGAAGGGGTTGTCGTCGGGGATGGTGCCATCGCGGTGTATCCGATGCACCTTGCCATTGGGCTTGGAAAGGTCCTGTGCATGGTCTTGTGAACCGCGCTCGCCGATGGAAAAGTAGAGATGTCCCTCGGCGTCGAAGACGATGCGGCAGCCGTAGTGGACGCCGCTGACCACATAGGTGTCCTTCGGCGCTTCAAAGAGGGTCTGCTCCTCAGTCCACGCCCCGTTCTTCAGCTTGCCCCGAACGATGCGCGTCATGGCCGGTTTTTTGCCCCCTTCTTCATTCGGCTCCAGGCTGTGGCTGTAGGCCAGGTAAATCCACCCATTGTCTATGTAGTCCGGGTCCGTCGCCACATCGAGCAAGCCACCCTGCCCTTCCGCATGAACCACGGGCGTTCCCGTGATGGGGGCGTCCGCGAGCTTGCCCTTCGCGACCAGACGCAAGGTGCCGGGCCGTTCCGTAATCAGGGCCGTGTCATCGTCCAGGAAGGCCATACCCCACGGCGTATCCAGCCCGTCAACCCACGTATCGACGCCCACGATGTAGTCCTGGGTCTGGACCTCCGAAGGTACGGGCGGCTTCTCCGCGCCCCCTTCTTTTTCTTTCGCCAGAAGAAAATCCGTCAACGCGCGGATGGCCCCATCGTCCATGGCGCTTTCATAGGCTGGCATACCCAGGTGGGTGATGCCGTGTTTGATGTTACGCCGGATGGAGCCGCTACCCCCACCAAAATTCCAGATACCATCCACCAGGCTCTGGCCGTTACCGCCTTGTAGGTCCGTGCCGTGACAGTGGGCGCAGTATTGCTGATACAGGGCCGGGGCATCGGGTTTGTCCTGGGCAAAGGCGACAGCGGGCACGAGGGCGACAGACAGAAGGAGAGTAGAAAGGGCGCGTGTGTTCATGGGGGACTCCAATAAAGGTTCCTGGCTTCAAGGATGCAACATGAATACGACTCTGGCAGGGATGCAGGGGTTCCAGCGATCACCTGACTCGAATTCAGTATGTACGAAAGGGAGAGCATGGGGCAAAGAATGGATGTGCCGCAGGTTCCCGCCTGGACGCAGAAACGGCCAATCTTCCCCCGTGCCGCGCGATCCCGCCTGGACGCGGTAGCGGCCAATCGGGTTCGTGCGTAGAGACTTCGGGTCGGTGAAGCACCCCAAATCCCCACGCACGAACCGGCCCGGACGTCCACCGTGTTCTTTTCTTCAAAGGGGATCTCCTTTTATGCACAGACCACCCTCCGAACCGACGATGCCGGATCGCGCGGCACGACCGCCGTATTCTCATTCGGCGTCCAGGGTTGACGTTTCATCCGGGGGGCGCGACCAAGTCGGGGTGGGATGACTCGATGGCGACCGTGATTTTCTCCGCTGTGGCCTCATCGAAATTGCCCGCGATCATGATGGCGTTACGAATGGGGGATTGAACTACCGGCGCGGAAACGACCTGATTGTCGATGACGATGGCGAGCTTCCGCCCGATACCGGCCTTGGTCATGTCGAAGAAGCGCGCTGCGCCGTCCTCGGTAAGGGTGAGTAGTACGACGTGGTCGCCCGTGACAAAGGCGTAGTGCTCGACCCACAGGTCGGGTGATTCGGGAGTGGGCTTGCATCCCTCGAACCAGGGAAGGGCACGGGCCTCGTCGTGTTCGCCTTCAGGGGCCTCCCAGCGGAATTGCAGGCGGGTGGAAGAAGCTTCGTCGGTAGCTTTTTCCACCACATTAACGTCCACCTTTCCCGTGGTCAGCATACCGGTCCAATCGCTGGGCCGTGGCATGAAGTTGTCCGTATTCTGCAAGAGACTACCAACCTCGAATTTTATCTGAACGGTGTGGGGGCCGGGGCGCGCGGCGATGTCCGTTACAGGGTGGATTGTATCTTCAAAAGTATCCTCGGACACGAAGGAAATCGGCGCCTGCTGGAACACGGCGATCATGCCTGCCTGCAAATCATAGTGCCGGGTTTCCGGGTTGCCGGATATGTCCGCAAGGCCACCTGTTTTTTTTCGGTTTCCGTTTGCATCGTATACGATGGACTCTCCCGGATTGAGATGATATCTGTCGGCAGTGAACGGAATTTCCTTGTCGCTCGCGTTCCGGACCAGAAGGGTCACGGAGATGGCTTCTCCAAAACCGTATTCCCTCGGAGGTACGTCGAGGAGAAGTGGACCCCGAAAACTGGACAGTGCGTTAAGTGTATCTCCTGACGTATTCTTTGAAGCAAGGAGATAGAACTATGCGACGTAAACGACGTAATCATGCCCCCGCATTTAAGGCAAAGGTAGC
>JAXMOL010000099.1:0-5185 GCA_034669905.1 Candidatus Hydrogenedentota bacterium | reverse complement strand
TCTGAAGGCGAAGGCGAAGGAGAAGGAGAAGGAGAAGGAGAAGGCGAAGGCGAAGGAGAAGGAGAAGGAGAAGGAGAAGGAGAAGGAGAAGGAGAAGGAGAAGGAGAAGGAGAAGGCGAAGGCGAAGGCGAAGGCGAAGGTGAAGGTGAAGGTGAAGGTGAAGGTGAAGGTGATGCTGCGGAAACGTTGCTGGGTGTATTCCTACAGGCCGACTCGGATGGCGACGGGCTGTTGAGCTTCGCCGAGGCGGTTGCACAGATTGCGGGATTGACCGTCGCGGAGTTTGACGCCCTGGATAGCAATGGAGACGGCCTCTTGTCCCGTGCGGAGTTGGAAGGGACCGATGTGCCCGAAACACCGGCGGGCTGCAACACGAAAGCGGTCTTTGACAAGGCCTTCGACCAATGGCTGGGCGATGTGTTCCTGCTGGGCCTTTCGCTGACGGTATTACTGCTCGGCGGCCAACTGGTGCGTCCACCTGGTAGATAGGACGCGCTTCGAGCGAATTCCAACGGCCTGTGTTTCATCCTGGATGCGACACAGGCCGTTTTCGATGGGATCCCCGACGGACGATTCGCTATGATGGCGGTTCATCCATGTAGTACCCGAAGGAGGTCCCCCATGAATACCCTGTTTGCCCTTGCTCTTGTTGTTTCCGCTGCACCCCAAGTGGTCCACCAATGGACCTTTGAGGGTGCCGATACCACCACCTGGCAGCCCAATAGTTTTCTTTCCGAGGTGGAGATAGAAGCGGGGGTGCTCCATGCGCGGGCCACCGACTGGGATCCCTTCTTCGTTTGTGATGGGATTGAGATTCCCACGTCGCCCTGGCAGGTGGTCGTTCTGCGGGTGAAGGCGTCCAAGGCCGGGCGGGGCAATCTCTTCTGGACGGGGGATACCTCGGGTCCCAATGGGGGCCTGTCCGAGCAACGCCAGACGTCCTTCGGAATTGCCGATGTTGACGGGTGGCAGGAGGTGGCCATTTACCCCTTTTGGCATCGCGCTGCCACCCTCAAGAAGTTGCGATTGGATGTCTACGACGGCGCAAGCTTCGCGATTGACTCCATCACCATTTACGACTGGGCGGCGGGTCGCGATGGGACCGGGGAAAGCGGCTGGACGGAGGAGGACATGGCGTCGTGGTTCCACGCGGGGGATGCGCGCCAGCGCTGGGCACCACCCGTATCCCTCGATGGGTCCCAGCTTCCCTGGGCCAGCGTCACGGTGACGGCGGAGCGGGAGGGCGTTGGGGCCTTACTGTGGGCGTCGCAGAAGGGGCGCGGTGGACATCAGCAGGAGATTGCGGTTACCCCCGGCACGCGCACGTACAACCTGGAAATGGCCGGCATTCCCGGTTGGGACGATCTCGTGGCGGTCGGCGTTCAGATCCCCGGAGGGGATGCCAAGGTCACGTCGGTCACCCTGGGCGAGACGCCTTCGGGACCGGCAGATGTCGAACTGATTTACTTTGGAGTGGAAGACGGAATCAATCGGGTGGGCCATCCGGTCCGCGTGACGGCCCAGTTCACCAACCGGGGCGGGGCGCTTGTGCCCGAAATGGTGGGCACACTGACGGGACCGGAAGGCCTTTCGATTACCCCGGTGGAGACCTCGGCGACCAACCTGGACTTCGAAAGCCGGGGCGTCCTCACCTGGACGGTCCAGTCGGATGCGGTGGGGGACTATCCCCTTTCGCTGATCCTGTCGGGTGCGGGTGAAACGCGAACGGCCACCGCCACGGTGTCGATGACGGCAGGTGCCCTTTCGGCGACGGCGGACTACGTGCCTGCGCCCCGTCCGGTGAAAACTTCGGTGGACATTGCGGCCTATTACTTTCCCGGGTGGGACAGTCCCGCCAAGTGGGACCCGGTCCAACGGGTGGCGCCCATGCGCAAGCCGGTGCTGGGTTGGTATGACGAGGCGAACCCCGAGATTGTAGATTGGCAGATTAAGTGGGCGGTGGAAAACGGCATCTCGGTCTTCTTGTTGGATTGGTATTGGGTGAAGGGGAGCCAGCACCTCCAGCACTGGTTTGAGGCCTATAAGAAATCCCGTTATCGGGATCAACTCAAGATTGCCCTCATGTGGGCAAACCACAACGCGCCGGGTACCCATTCGGCGGAGGACTGGAAGACCGTAAGCGACCATTGGATTGCCGAGTATTTCACCTTGGACAGCTATTACCACATGGACGGGAAGCCGGCGGTCTTCTTATGGGACCACCGGAACATTCGGAATGATCTGGGGGGCAGTGACGCGGTGGCAGCGGCCTTTGGGGCGTCCCAGGAGGCGGCCCAGAAGGCAGGCTTCGAAGGCATCCACTACGTGGGGCTCCACCCCTGGGGCGCTGAGGCGACCATGGCGAAGGAAGGCTACGCCGGTGTGACGCGCTACCACGAATGGGGGGATGCCCAGGCCATGGCGGAAGATCCCCAGCGCCTACTCTTTTCCAACGTGGCCGACACGGTGATGGGCTCGTGGGAACGGCAGCGGGAGAGCCAGGGGGAATTGACCTACTATCCCGTGGTGGATACGGGTTGGGATTCCCGGCCCTGGCATGGCAACCGCGCCAAGGCCATTCTCGGCCGGACGCCCGCCCTGTTTACCAAGGTGCTGGAAGAAGCCAACGTCTTCGTGGAGAAGACCGATGTGCCGTTGGTGATCCTCGGGCCCATGAACGAGTGGGGTGAGGGGAGCTACATAGAGCCGAATACGGAATTCGGTTTCGAGATGATGAACGCCGTGCGCAATGTCTTCGGCGAGGGCGACCCCACCACCTGGCCGCCCAATATCGCGCCCGTGGATGTGGCCCTCGGGCCCTACGACTTTCCCCAGCCGGCGCGTCAGCATTATTGGACCTTTGATACGGGGGCCGAGGGTTGGCAGTCCATGATGGGATTGAGCGCGCTCAGGATAGACGAGGGCGCCCTTTCGGCCACGACCTACAGCCGGGATCCAGCCTTTGTGATCCCCCTCCGGGCGACCCGGGCCAAAGACTTCACCGGGGTACGGATTCGAATGGCGGTCACCGGTGACTTGCCCACCTCGATGAACGCCCAATTGTTCTGGTCTCGCGGTGGTGTGGCCGTGAGTGAAGCAACGAGCGTACGCTTCCCGGTGGCGACCGATGGCCAGGTGCACGAATACACCCTGAATCTCGCCAACAATCCCCGGTGGCGCGGCGAAATCACCATGTTCCGTTTCGACCCCTGTGATGTGAAGGACGTGGTCGTGGTGGTGGAGGAGTTTGAACTGGTGGGTGTTGTGGATTGATAGTATGACCATAATCCAATAGGGGCCGGGAGCCAAATAAGTGCGACCAACAAAAGGAGGCAGGGGCCGGATGAAACGAGAATCCATTTATAGGAACGATTTCGCGGAAGAGCGATTGGCGGCTATTACCGCAGCGATACGAAGTCGTATTGGGGTGCAACTACGTGATCACGAGCTATCCACCTCCTTCGCGAAGACCCATGTTATCGAGGGGGGTAACCCCGATGGGCCACCATTGGTGGTTCTCCATGGCGGCGGAACAAACGGTGTTTTCGCACTCTTTTTTCTCCGGTCGTTGCTGGATCGCTATCGCATCGTTGCGGTGGATATTCCCGGTCATCCGGGTGGGAGCGAATGTGTCTTTATCGATCCCCGCGAAAACGACCACGGGCGCTGGTTGGAGGAGGTGGTCGATGCCCTGGGCCTTGCCGAGGTGAACTACCTGGGCATCTCCTGGGGCGGTTTCGTGGTGCAGCGCTTCGCGGCGGTGGCCCCCCATCGTATTTCCAAAGCCGTCTTCCTGGTACCCGCGGGCATCGTGAATCCGCCGACCTGGCCGATGATTCGGGACTTTCTCGTTCCCCGGGCGATTGCGCGGTGGCGGGGCAAGGCGAAATATCTACACCCCTTCTTCAAGAAGCTGTTCACAGATTTTGATGATCCCCTGGGTCAGGAGTATTTTGAAACATATTTTATGTCGGTAAGAGCGGACATGCGAATGATGAAGCGGAGTGAGCCAAATGAGATGGCAGGTTTCGTGGCTCCCAAAATGATTGTCGGGGCGGAGGAAGATATTTTCTTTCCAGCACGTGAAATGGCCGCGCGATGTGACGTCGTGTTTCCCGAGCCGTGCACCTTCCATCTCTTGCACCACACAAAACACTCGCCGTCCATGAAAGAGGAATCGCTCATCGATCTGGGGAATACTATCGATGGCTTTCTCCGCGACTGAGGCCTGTCGTGGTCCCACACGCGCCACGGCGAACTATTCTTAGTTATCCAAATCCCAAATCCTTGAAGAAATGGGTCTCGAGTGTGATGCTATCCGGGTCCACGTCGAAGCGTTCCGCAACCATCTCGCGCAGGCGCTGCCAGATGGCGTCCTGGGTCCAGGGTTTTCCGCCGGGGGCCACACCCTGCGTGTCGCTCCCCATGACCGCGTCGACCAATTCACCCACGGTAGGGGCCGGAAGTATTCTTCCCAGTTGGTATACACCGACCGCAAAGAGCGTCGCCGGGATGGCGTAGAGCACTACGGGCAGTAGGAAGTACGCGGTATTTTCCAGCCATACATAGGCCTTTGCCACGAGCCAGAGTGCCAGCGGGATTCCCAGGCACGCGGAAATCCACCCAATGACTTTCCTGGAAACAGGTGTATCCAGCGGCGGCAGCCGGTAGGGAACAGCCCGCTGAAACGTCCGCCAGGCCTTGCGCCGTCCCTGTTGGGGGAATAGTTCGTCCAAGGGAGTCTCGCCCTTGACGGTGCCCTTTTGCACGGAGCATTGGGTCGCCAAGGCTGTGCGCAAGGAGAAATAGACCCGAACCCGTGGGCAGCCCCGCGCCGAAGGACGTCCCAGTTGACGCGCGATGACGGCTGCGAGGCCGCCGACCGTATCAAGTTCCGTCACGTCGACAGATTCTTCGGCGATGATTACGCCAAATTCTTCCTCGCATGCCATGACGAGTTCGGTCAGTTCCAGTCCCATGAAATCCTCCCTGCTTCCTGCGCGGGTATCATAAGTATAAGCGACCTGGGATGAATCTATCTATCGGGTGTCTCCTGGTCCTGGAGTCAAGTGCTAAATGCAACATGTTGTTCTATGCGTTGTTCTCTAAGGACTTGATTTGGCGATCGGTATCCTAGGATTTTTCTTCTTCGGTTGTTTAGTTCTTCCTCTATGATGTCCAGGCG
>JAXMOL010000098.1:0-6381 GCA_034669905.1 Candidatus Hydrogenedentota bacterium | reverse complement strand
GGTGGTTTGCGACGCTGGCGTGGGTTCGACTTCACCAACGACGGGACAGCCACCGCCGTCTTCGTTTACGGGTGTGGGGTAGGGCCGTGGGGTTTGCGCCGACGTGAGAAAGGATACCCACCCAAATAGGGCGAGGCCGTCCCTGAAAATTCGTGGGATACGCGTCCCGCTTGTCATGGCGTGTATTTGAGCACGGGGGAGCGTGGAATGTTCTTAGCAGGCGCATGGTCTATCACGTATAACCCACCCATGGGCATCCCTTTTTGCCGTGTTGTGCGGGGCAAAACTTGACACCGGCGGTGAAACGTGGTTCAATAAGGCTGAAAATCAATTCAGTCAGTCCCCTACGACAGGAGTTGCTCCATGGCCAAAGAACTCACCAAACGCCAACGCGAGATTCTGGACTTCGTGATCGAATGCGTTCGCGACCGCGGCATGCCGCCCACCATCGCCGAAATCGGTGAGGAATTCGGAATTGCGTCCACCAACGGGGTGAATGATCACCTGGTGGCCCTGGAAAAGAAGGGCTTTATCGAGCGTTCCTCCAAGGCCCGGGGCATTATTATCACCGAAAAAGCGGCGGTTGGGCTCTATCAGTCTGATGTGGGGGTATTGCCCCTCGTCGGTCAGGTCGCCGCGGGCTGTCCCATCCTGGCAGAAGAAAACATCGAAGGCCATGTGCCGGTCGATTCCAGTATGGCCCAGCGTCAGGCCTTCTGCCTGCGGGTGCGTGGCGACAGCATGATCGAAGATGGCATCCTTGATGGCGATATTATTATCGTCGACCAGGGCAAGAAAGCCTATCCCGGCGATGTGGTCGTGGCCCTGGTGGAAGATGAAGCCACGGTCAAGCACTTCTATCCCGAAGGCGCCACCGTAGAACTCCGGCCCGCCAACGCCACCATGGAAACCATGCGTTTTCCTGCCAGCGATGTCAGTCTTCAGGGCGTGGTGGTAGCCCTTCAACGTTCCCTGAATTAAGGAACGGCGATCTGGACTGCCTGCGCTTAGGCGGTCCGGCGGGTCCCGAATCCTGACAATCTATTCACTTTCGACCCTTCCTCCTTTCGGAGTGAAGGGTCTTTTCGTGTTGTCGCCTATTTTTCAGGTGGTCAGTCATCGGCATGGCGAAATTGGCCATTATGTGGATAAGTGCACCTTCCCATGGTCAACGACTTCCTCGCAGTCGCTCGAATTACCCCCTACCGCCCCCAAATGTCCGGAAAAGTTGGCATAGTCATTGCCTATATAGCAGCGGGTGGCGGGTGTTTCCTTAACGGGATTGCCCGTGGGTGTAACGTAGTGGCCTGTTGATGTGTCAGAGTAGGGGAGTTTTACAACCGGTTTGTTGGGAAGGAGTCTGAGGCATGATGCGTGCCGTCAGGAGCCCCGCGCTGTTGGGGATTGTGGTATTGATAGCCAGTGGGTGTGTGATGGGAGGACTATTGTTCTTCAAGCGGGCACCGGCCGAGGCCAGCCTGGAGCAGGACGTCAAGCCCATGTATGTGGAAGTGGTGACCGTGGCGCCCGAAGATGTGCCCGTGACCATTTCGGGCTATGGCCAGGTGGCGGCGAAAAAAACGGTGACCATCACGCCCCAGGTTTCCGGGGAGGTGATGGCGATCCATCCCATGCTGATTGCGGGGGGCGTGGTGCCCGAAGGAGAGTTGCTTTTCGCGCTGGATCCCCGGGCCTATGCGAGTCAGGTGGCAGAGGCCGAGGCCCAGGTGCAACGCCAGGAAAGTGCCCGGGAGCGTCTGGAAGCGGAGTCCCGTCACAAAGCCGCCGATCTGGAAAGTCTCCAGCGCAATGGCGAACTGGCCCGCCAACATCACGCCCGGGCGAAACAACTCTTCGACGAAGGGGTGGGCAGCCAGTCCGCCGTCGATGAAGCGGAGCGGGCCCTCCTCACCGCGCAAAATGAAATCGATTCCCTTAAGCGGAACGTGTCGCTCTACCCCATCCAACTGGAGGAGCTGGCCAGTGAGGTGGCTTCCGCCCAGGCCCGGCTGGATCGTTTCCGGGTTGACCTGGAGCACACCCAGGTACACGCCCCCTTTCGCGCCCGGGTCAAATCGGTGACGATTGAGGCGGGCGAAGTGGTGGCCCCGGGCGTGTCCGCCGTGGAGTTGGTGGACGACAGCGTGTTGGAAATCGCGGTGCCCCTCAACAGCCGGGATGCGCGCCAATGGCTGCGCTTCGCCGAGCGGGAGGCCGCAGACCGTACGTCGTGGTTTGGTGCCCTGGCCCCCACGACCTGCCGGATTCGATGGACGGAGGGGGAAGCGGCGCATTATTGGGAAGGCAGTCTTCACCGGGTGGCGGACTATGAGCAGGAGTCGCGGACGGTGACCGTAATAGTTCGGGTGAGCGGTGAACAGGTGCTCGCGCCCGATCGCTTTCCCCTGGTGGAGGGCATGTTTTGTACCGTAGAAATACCGGGCCGTTCGATGGAGGGCGTCTACCGCCTCGCGCCCCACGTGGTGAGTTTCGAGAATACGGTTTATCTCGCGGTGGACGGTCTTCTGAAGACGGTCTCGGTCGAGGTCGTTCGCATTGAAGAAGACTACACCTACGTATCCGGCGGATTGAAGCCCGGCGATCAGGTCATTACCACCCGGCTCGTCAACCCCCTCGATCGCTACCCCCTGTCAATTGTGGATAGGGCGGAGGCGACGGGTTCATGAGGCGACTGCTGGAATCCCTGGTCAACCACACCGTGCTGGCCAACGTGGTGTTGATCACCATTGTCATTTCGGCTCTGCTTGCCGTGAAGGGCATGCGCCGCGAAAGCATGCCCGAATTTTCCCTCGACATGTTGGAGGTGATCATTCCCTATCCCGGTGCCGAGCCCCAGGAAGTGGAAGAAGGCATCAACCGCCGGGTGGAAGCAGCGTTGGACGGCCTGGTGGGCGTGAAGGAATACCACACCTATTCCCGTGAGGGATCCGCCTTTGCTACCATCGAAGTGGCAGATGATCAGGATATCGAGGTGATGAAGGACCGGGTCCGCTCGGCCATCGACAGCATCCCCACCTTGCCCGCGGGGGCGGAACAGCCCCGCATCGTTGAGCTCAAAGAGGAAGAGGAAGTCATCAACATCGCGCTGTGGGGCGAATTGCCCGAGCGCCAGTTGAAGGAATGGGCCGAGCGCATCCGTGCGGACCTCCAGCAGAACCCCGCTATTTCCCAGGTGGTCGTGGCCGATACGCGGGGCTATGAAATCACCATCGAGATTTCCCGCGAGCGCCTGCTGCAACACAACATGACCGTGGAAGAAGTCAGCAACGCCATCCGCCGCGGTAGCCGCAACTATTCCTCGGGTTCCATTAAGGCGGCGAGTGAAGAAATCAGCATCCGCACCATCGGCAAACGCTACGACGGCCGGGATTTTGAAGCGGTCATCGTCCGGGCTTCGGCCAACGGTAATGTCGTCCGATTGAAAGACATTGCTACCGTGCGCGATGGCTTCACCGAGTATCCGGCCTACGGGCGCTTCAACGGGAAACCCTGTGTACTGTTGGAGCTCTACAAGGTAGACGGCGAAGACACCATCGCCATCTCGGATGCCGTCTATGCCTATACGAAGGAAAAGGCCCCCACCCTGCCCGAAGGGCTCCACATGTCGCCCTGTTTTGATGAGTCGGAGTTTATCCGCACCCAGATCAGCATGCTGCTGGAAAACGGCTTCATGGGCCTGTTACTCGTCCTGGCCATCCTCTGGCTCTTTCTCAACTCCAAGCTCAGTTTCTGGGTGGCCATGGGTATCCCTATTTCTGTAGGCGGTGCCCTCGTGGTCATGTGGGTCATCGGCGCCACTATCAACCAGATTTCCCTCATGGCCTTTATCGTGGTTCTGGGCATTATCGTGGACGATGCCATCGTGGTGGGCGAGGCGATTCTCTATCACCGCAAGCAGGGTCTGGGCCCCACCGAAGCGGCGGTCGCCGGGGTCTCGGAAGTGGGACTGCCCGTCGTGGCCGCCGTGCTCACCACCATCGTCGCGTTTTTGCCAGGACTCTTCATTCCCGGATTCATGGGGAAGATCGTGGCGTTGCTGCCCACCGTGGTGGTGGCGGCCCTGCTCGTTTCCCTGGTGGAGTGTTTGTTTCTCTTGCCGGCCCACCTCAATAAGCTGCCCGACCCCCGCAACGAGCCGAAGGCCACGGGCCGCTTCCAAGGGTGGCACGCCTGGTTTCGCGACAGTCTCCAGTGGGTGGCGGAAGGCTACTACCTGCCCCTCGTGCGCCGGGCCGTGACCCACCGCTATGTGACCGCCTGTTTCGCCGTGAGTGCCATGTTTATCACCGTGGGCCTCATCGGCGGCAACTACCTCCGCATCGTCATGTGGCCGCCGGCCGACGGCAACCACCTCGCCGCCTTCGTGGAATTTCCCGTGGGCACGCCCGCCGAAGTCACGCGGGATGCCCTCGCCCAGATGGAAGCTGCCCTCGTCGGCGTGTCCGAAGAGATGCCCACCAAGACGGGGGTGCCCCTGCTGCGCAACGTGCACAGCCGCGTCTTCCAGGGCTTGCCCCACCGGGGCCGCGTCTTTGTCGAGATGCCCGCCCCCTCCAAGCGGGGCATTCATGCGCAGGATATTTCCACGGCGTGGGAAGAGGCCGTGGGGATCATCCCGGGGGTTGTGGAGCTGAGCTACTACAAGTCTTCCATCGGTGACGACGGTGCGCCCATCAATATCTGGCTCCAGGGGCGCGACATGGCGGCCCTGCGGGAGGCCTCGGAAACGCTCAAGGCGAAGCTCCGCACCTTTGAAGGGGTCTATCAGGTAGAAGACACCTTCCGTCCGGGTAAAAACGAACTCCAGGTGACCCTCAAGCCCGAGGCCCACGCTGCAGGACTGAGCATCGACGACGTGTCCCGCTTTTTGCGCGCGGGCTATTATGGGGAAGAGGCCCTCCGCTTTCAGCGGGGCCGCGATGATGTGCGCGTGCGCGTGCGTTATCCCCAGGAAGAGCGCAAGACCCTGAGCGAACTCGAACAGACCCTCATCACCACGCCCGGCGGCAGCCAGGTGCCCCTCATTGCCGTGGCCGACTTTGCCTTTGCCCAGGGCTATGCCGCCATCTCGGGGAGCAACGGCCTCCGGCGTCTCGTGGTTATGGCGGAAGCGGACACCAATATCGTGACCGGAGCCGAAGTGCTCGACACGTTGAAGGGCGATTATCTCGATACCCTCGTGGCGGGTTACGCGGATATGCAGTGGTCTATTCATGGGGCTTCTCAGCGAGATGCCGAAACCCTTGACGGGCTGATGCGGGGATTCGCCATGGCGGTCATGGCCATCTTCGTCATCATGGCCACCGTGTTCCGCTCTTACCTCCAGCCCTTTGTGATACTCATGGTCATTCCCTTCGGCATGGCCGGGGCCGCCATCGGACACCTCATCATGGGGATACCCCTGACCTTCCTCAGCCTCTTCGGCATTGTGGCCCTCAGCGGCGTGGTGGTGAACGATGCCATCGTGTTGATTGAATGCGTCAATGGTATGTTGGCCCGGGGCGTTCCCTTTTTCGAAGCCGTGACCCAGGGTGGGGTACGTCGTTTTCGGGCCATCTTCCTCACCACCGCCAGCACGAGTATTGGACTTGCGCCCCTGTTACTGGAGACCGATCTGGAAGCCCAGATCGTGATTCCCATGGCGACATCGATTGCCTTCGGTGTTGTCTTCGCCACGGCCCTCACGCTGTTGGTGATTCCGGCCTTCCTGGCCATATTGAACGACGGACGGCGTCTCGCCTACCGCACCCGCCACGCCACCTGGCCCACGGCGGAGCAGGTGGAACCGGCCACGACACGGCATGGTGCAGCGCCGGGGACTGCACCGACGTTATGAACGGGATGAGTTATGTCTGCCGTGTGGGCGCAAATGAGGACTTCAGTAAGCGGGGGCACGGGATAGTCGGGGCCGTCCCCCTCCCCCAGACGTCCTTGCACCCATAAAGCCCTTTCGAGGTGCCTTCGGCCCGTCTTCGGGGCTGCATAGGTGGCACCCTTGACGAGGCTTTTGAAGAGGGGGACAGCCCCGACTGGCTTCGTGGATGTGGGTACTCAGGGTTTTCTTTTTCGCCCACGTGTATTTTCGGCTACGGCGCGGGTTACTACGTCGAGGCAGTCCCCGGGGACTGCACCGACGCCATGAACGTTTGAAGCCACGTCTAACGTGTGGGCGAAACCGGTGACGTGCTAAGGCGGGGGCACGGGATAGTCGGGGCCGTCCCCCGCCCCCAGACCGCGCTCCGAGTGAGTGAATTCTCCTCCGGCGAACCTGCGGCACAACCGGAGTCGCTTGGGGCGGGTGGCACCCTTGACGAGGCTTTTGAAGAGGGGGACAGCCTCGACTGGCTTCGTGGTTGTGGG
>JAXMOL010000097.1:0-7091 GCA_034669905.1 Candidatus Hydrogenedentota bacterium | reverse complement strand
GAAGGAGAAGGAGAAGGAGAAGGAGAAGGAGAAGGAGAAGGTGAAGGTGAAGGTGAAGGAGAAGGAGAAGGTGAAGGTGAAGGTGAAGGTGAAGGTGAAGGAGAAGGAGAAGGAGAAGGAGAAGGAGAAGGAGAAGGAGAAGGAGAAGGAGAAGGTGAAGGAGAAGGAGAAGGAGAAGGAGAAGGAGAAGGAGAAGGAGAAGGAGAAGGCGAACCCGTCCTTCTCGCTGCATTCGATGTCGATCGCCGTGCGGGTGATGCTCCCCTTTTGGTCACCTTTGAGGACCAATCGATTCCGGGTGACGCCGAAATTCTTGGCTGGTACTGGGATTTCGGGGATGGATTCTTTGCCAACACCCAGCAACCGACCCATGTGTACCGTGTCCCGGGCACCTATACCGTGACCCTGAGCATTGTTGATGAATCAGGCCAGGGCCATGTCATCACCAAGTCCGAATTGATCGTCGTCACTGGTAGCGGCGAAGGTGAAGGTGAAGGTGAAGGGGAAGGGGAAGGTGAAGGCGAAGGTGAAGGCGAAGGTGAAGGTGAAGGCGAAGGTGAAGGTGAAGGCGAAGGCGAAGGCGAAGGCGAAGGCGAAGGAGAAGGCGAAGGCGAAGGTGAAGGTGAAGGTGAAGGTGAAGGTGAAGGTGAAGGTGAAGGTGAAGGTGAAGGGGAAGGGGAAGGTGAAGGTGAAGGTGAAGGTGAAGGCACGGGATGTGTCTTAGACGTAGCGTCCCTTCGCGAACAATTGGGTGACCTTTTTCTACTCGGCATGACCCTGCTGAGTCTATTCGGAAGTCAGTTACTTGGGTCAACCGGGAGTGAGAAGCGATGATTAGCCTGTCAAAACCATGGGACGACGCCTCGCTGGAACATCCGCAAACGCGCCCGACCAAGACCGCTCAAGCCGGCTTTACCCTCATTGAATTGCTGGTCGTCATCGCGATCATCGCAATTCTGGCGGCCCTGCTCCTCCCCGCCCTGTCGCGCGCACGGGACAAGGCCCGCTCGATGCAATGCGTCAACAATCTGCGCCAGCTCTACCTGGCCAACACCATGTTCGCGGCGGAACACAACGGTCACTACGTGCCCGCCGCATCGGACATCTACGACTTCATGCTCCCTGGAGCACCACCGGACCACAATGGCGGGTCCATCCGCTGGCACGGTGAACGGGAAACACCCAACGCCAATTCGGCATTCGATCCGAAGAAGGGACCACTCGCCGAATACCTCATGGACGGCCAGGTAAAAACGTGTCCTGAATTCTTCGAGTTTCAGGAACACGGCGATGCGCCGAATGTCTTCGAAGGGGGGACCGGCGGATACGGTTACAACATGGCCTATATCGGTTCCAATCTGGCTGCGGAGGACGATCTCGTCCGTGCCGTTCAAAGCGGATATCTGGATTCCCGGGTGAGGCATCCCGGACAGACCGTCATGTTTGCCGATGCGGCAATCCCACAAAATGGCTATATTGTGGAGTACAGTTTCATCGAGCCCCCCCACTATGTCACCTCTGCCGAGCCGCAGGGCATGGCGGCAGCGGGTTTTCTTTCTCCCACCATCCACTTTCGCCATTTTGGACGGGCGAACGTGCTCTGGGCGGACGGGCATGTGACGAGTGAAAAGTGGGCCTGGGCACCGGAAACCAACATTTACGGTGGAAAGAATCGGCGCTGGGCCGTGGGCTGGTTTGGCCCGGAAAACAACCGCCTTTTCGACCATGGGGACAAGCAGGGCTACCCGGCCGGCTCGTAGGGCCCGTCAATGGAGCGGGCTCAGCCCTTTTTGAAGATGCCGGTGAGCTTGGCGAACAACGACGCAAAAAAGCCACCGGACGCCGCTGCGGGTTCTTCCTCCACACTCTTCACCGCCCCGGTGCTGATTTGATAGAGGGTATTGAGACCTTCGCGGAATTCGGCCGCGCTGCCGATGCGATCTTTGGGATCACGGGCAAGGGCGCGCTCGAGGAAGCGGTCGGTCTCTTTGGGCAACTCGGGGACCAGATCACAGATCGATTCGAATGACCGGGGCACCTTACCGCTCAACATTTCATAAAAGATCACACCGATGGAGTAGAGATCGGCCCGGTGATCCACTTCGGATGCGTTGAAGGACTGTTCGGGGGCGTTGTATTGAATGCGCCCCAAGGTCGCACCGACGCGGGTAAACTGGGCGCCGCTGGGGTCCTGCAACTTGGCCAGCCCGAAATCGAGCAGCTTGATGGTTCCGTCGGGTAACAGGATGATGTTTTCCGGTGAGATATCCCGGTGCACGGTCACCTGATGCACGTGTTCCAGGGCATCACACAGCAGCGACAAGATACGGACGGCAGAGCCTAACCCCAACTTGCCCCGCTTTACCATGTATTCCCGAACCGTCTTGCCGTCCAGGTATTCCATCGTGTAGTAGAGCAAGGACTTGTGCTGACGCGCCGCGAGAATTTTTACGATTCCCGGGTGATTCAACTGACGGACGGCGTTCACCTCGCGGACGAAACGGCCGACGGCCTGCTGATTGGTCGCGTATTGGGGCAGGAGGGTCTTGAGGGCGATCTGGCGATCCCGTTTGAGATCATTGGCCAGATAGACGATGCCCATCCCCCCTTTTCCGAGCATACGGACCACCTGGTACCGCTCGGCGATCACATCACCGGGTTGAAACCCACCGATGGCCTTCGCGAGATCGGAACGATTCCCAGCAGTTGGCAGTTTTACATCCGGCTTTTTTTCTTCGCTCATGCTACCATTCTCGGTTCATACTAAAACCAAATCCGTCCCAACCCACCTAGAATATCAGAATTCGAGACAGGAATAAACACTCTTTACACATCTACGAAAGTCCCCATGGGCGAATCCCCCGATGGCGGGTGCGCCGCGCAATGATATGGCGTGCATGACACGCCCCTGACCAGCTATAGTTACTACAAGATACGTGAGTTGTTTCAGGCCATACCAGTTTCAGTCGGGAGAATGCATTCATGGGCACCCTGCTCGTTGCCGTTTTGTCATTTGTCGGATTTATCGTCGCCTATCATACCTATGGGCGCTATCTCGCACGCAAGATTTTTGACCGGAATCCTGCCGCGGTGGTCCCCTCGAAGGAAGTAAATGACGGCGTGGATTTCGTGCCGACCCGAAAGGCCATCGTTTTCGGTCACCACTTCACCTCGATTGCCGGCACCGGCCCCATTGTCGGGCCAGCCATTGCCGTCTTCTGGGGTTGGCTTCCTGCACTGCTCTGGGTTATTTTTGGCTCCATTTTTATCGGCGCGGTACACGACTTTGGCGCGCTCATGGTCTCCCTCCGTTCCCGTGGGCAGACCATCGGTGACGTGGCGGGACGCATGATCAGCACCCGGGCGCGTATCCTGTTCCTCCTCATACTGTTTTTCGCGCTCACGGTTGTGTTGGCTATCTTCGGGCTGGTCATCGCCGTAATCTTCTCGGTCTACCCTGAAAGTATCCTGTCGGTCTGGATTGCCATGCCGCTGGCCATACTGCTCGGTGTCTGGCTGTACAAGTTTAACGGGGCCTTGCTGGTGCCCTCCCTGCTCGCCCTGGGGGTGGTCTATTTCGCCATCTACGCCGGCGTGCGCTGGGATATCCCCCTGCCCTTCAGCAGCCTGCCCCTCTTTGGCGGCACGGATGTGGGCTTCATCGCCGGGTTACAGTCTTCCGTGGTCATGTGGACCTTCCTGCTGCTCATCTACTGTTTCGTGGCGAGTGTGCTGCCCGTGTGGGTCTTGCTCCAGCCCCGGGACTACATCAACTCGCATCAGTTGCTCGTCGCCCTGTTCCTGCTCATTGCCGGACTCGTTGTGGCACAACCCGAATTGGTGGCTCCGGCCTTTACCAACGATGTTGCGGGTGCGCCCCCGATCTTTCCATTTCTCTTCATCACTATCGCCTGTGGGGCCGTTTCCGGATTTCACTGCGTGGTGGCTTCGGGCACCTCTTCGAAACAGCTCCAGAACGAGTCGGATGCCCAGTATGTGGGCTACGGGGCCATGTTGCTGGAAGGGGCGCTGGCCGTGCTCGTCATCCTGGCCTGCTGCGCGGGACTGGGTATGGGCGTGGTGAAAGACGGCACAGCCTTTACGGGTGCCGCCGCCTGGACCCAATATTACGGGGGCAACTGGGCCGAGATGGGACTGTCCCAGAAAGTGGGTGCCTTTGTAGAGGGCGGCGGCAATATGATTGGTGCCCTGGGCATTCCGCTGGATATTGCCGTCGGTATCATCGCGGTCATGGTGGCCTGCTTTGCCGCTACCACGCTGGATACGGCCACCCGGCTTCAGCGCTACGTATTGCAGGAATTGGGCGGTGCATTGCGTATTACCCCCCTCGCCAATAAGTACACCGCAACGGCCGTAGCGGTCATCAGCGCGGGCGCCATGGCGCTCGTATCCGGGCCAAAAGGGCCGGGTTCTGGTGGCCTGATTCTGTGGCCCCTCTTTGGCGCTATCAACCAGTTGCTGGCCGGGTTGGCCTTCCTGGTGATCGCCTTTTACCTCGTGCGACACAACAAGCCCGTATTCTTCCTCGTGGTGCCCCTGTGCCTGATGATCGTTTTGCCGGCCTGGGCCATGACCTATCAAATCATCGGCTTCTATGCGGACGGCAACTGGCTGCTGGTTGGATTGGGCGTTCTGGTCGAAATCCTGCAGGTGTGGATGATTGTCGAAGGCATATTGATGTGGAAAAAGGCCCGTGGAGTGGCACCGGCTCCCCTTCCACCGCTCACCCTGGCCCCGGAATCGGAGGGTGGCCGCTCGTGTTAGGACGGCGCCGTCGCACGTTGTCGTCGCGGGAGACCTTACACCGGCGAACGCACTTGCAGGTGCCAGAAGTTCGTTTCACCGACATTGCCTGACGGCAGGCCCGGCGTGGGAATGTCAATGGCCGTGTTGAATGCTTTGGCATGGCTGGCCAACGCGCTGTAGGCTTCCAGCAGGGTAATTCCCGATTCCGTCGGGTGCTTTTCGAATGGCAGGAGTGTGGACTCCATGGCTATCTCCTTTTTGAGGTTGATGATGT
Source organism: Candidatus Hydrogenedentota bacterium (assembly GCA_034669905.1). GTDB lineage: Bacteria > Hydrogenedentota > Hydrogenedentia > Hydrogenedentales > JAEUWI01 > JAEUWI01. The sequence goes on along the minus strand of JAXMOL010000097.1, from coordinate 2,050 downwards.
CCTTGATAGTATCCCCAAACGGCAAGAACATCGTTTATGCTATGTTAAATCTTCATGATATCGCCGCAGATTGCGCTTCACCCCTATACGGGGCAATGCATACCCCTGACACGAACATGGCGAAAATCGGGTCCAAGTTCCCAACGGCCTGTTCGACATCCCACTAAGCTTCGGCGTTTGGCGCTAAATCCACCCCTACGGAGAACTCCCATGAAATCTGTCATTGTCACCGCTTTTGGCGGCACCGAAGTCCTCGAAGTCCGGGATGTGCCCCAACCGGAACCCGCGGCCAACGAGGTCTTGATCAAGGTAGCAGCCTGTGGCATCAACTATGCCGATATCATGCAGCGCGACGGGCTCTATCCCGGCGGCCCCAAAGCCCCCTACGGTGCGGGCTTCGAGGTCTCGGGCGTGGTTGAAAAGGTCGGCGCCGACATCACCCAGTGGAAGGTGGGCGATGAAGTCATGTCCTTCTGTTCGTCCGGGTACAGCGAATACGTGGTGGCCCAATCGTGGCAGGTGATGCCCAAACCCAGCCAATTAAGTTTTCATCAGGCCGCCGCTATTCCCTGCCAGTACCTCACGGCCTACCACGCCCTGCTCACCCTGGGGCAACTTTCCCAGGGGCAAACGGTGCTCATTCAGGCGGCGGCCGGCGGATTGGGCACCCAGATGGTTCAGGTGGCCCGCAATGTGGGGGCGACTGTGATTGGTACGGCCAGCACGGCGGAGAAATGCGCCCTTATTGAGTCCCTCGGCTGTCATCACCCCATCAACTACACGGAGCAGGATTTCCGTGCCGAGGTGAAGTCCATCACCGGTGGCAAGGGCTGTGATCTGGTCATCGAATCGGTGGGCGGAGACGTCTTCGACAAGAGCCTCAAGTGCCTCAAGACCCGCGGGATGCTCGTCACCCTCGGCGTGGCCAGCAAGCAGCCCCAGGCCATCCAGGCGGTTCAGCTTCTTGCCAACAACTGGATTGTGGCGGGTATGCACCTCATGGCCTACACGAGCGACACGGTGGCCATGGCCAGCGCCATTCGCGATCTGCACACCTGGCTGATGGAAGACAAGCTCACGGTCATCGCCAAACACGAATTTCCCCTCGAAAAAGCGGCTGAGGCCCATCAGTTTATTGAAGACCGCAAGAGCACGGGGAAGGTGGTGTTGGTGCCGTAGCCAAGCTACGGATTCTTTCTGGCAGCCTGGCGGCGATGATAGAGACGCTCGGTGAAACCGCCTTTGCTTTCAAAGGCTTCGCTTTGAGCGGCAAGTTGGCGGTCTAGGACGCCGCAGGCTACGGCGATGAGGATCAGAGCTGCGTTGGCGGCGAGCTCGGGGTAGGTTGGCGGGGCTGTGGACTTTGTGGACGGGGTGGACTGAGTGGACGAAGTGGACAGGGGCGCCGAATTGGTCTGGCGGGAATCGTCGTGGACATCTTTGACCCAAGTGGCCACTTCGTCGGCGGGTCGGGGCCGGTGGTCAATTAGGGCTTGCCGTCGGAGATCGGCGCGGTCCCACTGGGATAGGCCTCGTTGTCGAAGAAAGTCTTCGTAGTCGAGCCGCAGCTCTTCCAGGCTCGCCCGGGCGACGCTGGTCAGTTTCAACTCGAACTTCTTGGAGGTACCGGAGGCCTGGCTACCCTCGGCGATATTTTGCACCCCAGAGCGTGCCGCCTGGACCATTTGGTCGTGGGTCCGACTGCGCTTGTCGATGTAGCGGTCACAGAAGCGGGTGGTCACGTCGTAGACGAGTTGGGCGACCTGGAAGCTTTTGAGTTTTCGGTAGCCACCGTGTTTAGGGATTAGGGGCTCTTTCTGTGGGGTTTCACCTCCGTTGCTGGACATCGAGCTAGCCTCCCTAATTTGTGGACATAGTGGACGTGGTGGACTATCTGGACAAAATTGTGCCACTACTCCACCACGTCCACCTCGTCCACCTCGTCCACCTCGTCCACCTCGTCCACCTCGTCCACCTCGTCCACCTCGTCCACCTCGTCCACCTCGTCCACCTCGTCCACCTCGTCCACCTCGTCCACCTCGTCCAAGAT
>JAXMOL010000096.1:0-8650 GCA_034669905.1 Candidatus Hydrogenedentota bacterium | reverse complement strand
GAAGGAGAAGGAGAAGGAGAAGGAGAAGGAGAAGGAGAAGGAGAAGGTGAAGGAGAAGGAGAAGGAGAAGGAGAAGGAGAAGGCGAAGGCGAAGGCGAAGGCGAAGGCGAAGGCGAAGGCGAAGGCGAAGGCGAAGGCGAGGGCGAGGGCGAAGGTGAAGGTGAAGGTGAAGGTGAAGGTGAAGGCGGTGGCTGTCCTCCGTCCCAGAAAGCATTCGCGGAAAGTGTCCGACATCACGTCGGTGATTTCTTCCTCCTGGGGATAGCCTTGCTGTCCTTGGTTGGGTGGCGTTCCGTCGGACGAACGTCGTAGGTCAGGTTTAATAAATGTATTGGCCAAGCCCGCACGCGGTGTGACTATCGCGTGCGGGATTTTTTTCTGGATCCATCCCTCATCCCATGATTGCGAAATTGCGGGTCCGGAATGTACCTGCTAACATAGACGAGCGGCAATTCAACTGGAGGCATTTTCAATGCAGTATTTCTCGTCGACGTTCTTCGGCAAATTTAGGGGGTTTCGAGTTGGTCTTGCGACCATGATGTGGAGCCCTCGACGCTCAGAGCTGCTCTCGGGGTTCATGTGTCTGGCCATGGTGACCGCGGTGTGCGAGGCGACTGAGCCCGTGGCAGGCTACGCCTATGGTTTTGGCGGAATTTCGGCCGACGGGACCACCGACATCACGACGGACAGCGCGGGGAACGTCTATAGCACGGGCTATTTCGGCGGTGTCGTCGACTTTGATCCGGGCGTTGACCATCACTTTCTCAATGGCTATGTTGCGGAGGTGTTTGTGCGTAGTCTGGATCCTGCGGGACAACTTCGATGGGCACAGGCTCTCCCTTTCGAAGGGCGGTTGGCACCACCCCGTATCGCGGTAAGCGACGATGGCAGCATTTATGGCGGGGGGAATTTCAGCCTTTCGGTGGATGGGGATCCGGGCCCGGAAAGCTATCTGTTGGAAAGCGCGGGGGACCGAGACGGCGTTGTATGGAAGTGGGATTCGGAAGGTAACTTTCAGTGGGCGCGCACGATAAGTGGCCCCCAACGCGTTGAGGTCGTGGCGATTGATGTGGACGGCGAAGGCAACGTTTACTGCACGGGCGCGTTTTCGGGCACGGTGGACTTCGACTCGGGGCCGGATCTTGTGGAACGCACCAGTAACGGCGCGTCGGATATATTCATAGGTAAATTTGACCCAAGTGGTGCGTTGCAATGGGCAAAGCAAATCGGCTCCAATCGCAGTGAATCTCCCGCCGACATTGCGGTGACGGATGGCGGTATTGTCTACGTAGCCGGCTCGTTTTTCCGGCAGTTTGATTTCGATCCGGGTCCAGGAGAGGTGTACATGACCGGTGGCGGTGGTAGTGATGCATTTCTTCTGAAACTGGACGCAACCGGGGAGTATTTGTGGTCGGCTCACACCGGCACCAACCTGGTCGAGAACGGCGTGGGGGTGTCCGTGGATGACGAAGGAAGCGTATACCTTACAGGTCGATTCGAGGATGTGCTGGATATCGACCCTGGTCCCGGGGAGGTCGATCTTACCAGTATGGGCGGTATGGATGTGTTTATCTGCAAATTCAATGCGGCGGACGAACTCGAATGGGGCCGATCCTTTGGTGGGGAAACGAGTGAGCGCGTGACGGGCGTTGCGTCCGGCGCGGGAATGGTGTATGTCACGGGTACCTTTCGGGGCGAAATGAGCGTCGACTTGGAATCTGGGCCCGTGACGATCACCGATCTGGGCCGGGAAAGCATCTTTGTAACCGCCCTGAGCAGCGAAGGCGATCTGTCGTGGGTCGGGACGATGGGGGGCGAGGGAGACGGTCGGGTGGAGGCCCTTACGGTAGATCCGGCGGGGATTGTGTATCTCGCGGGCTACTTCTCCGACACGGTGGATCTGGATCCCTTTGACGGCGTCTACGCGGTGAGTGCTTTGGCCGCGTCGGACGCCTTCGAAGTGCGTCTGGGCCCGCCTGCGGCGCCGGAGGCCCACGATGACGAGGGCGAGACGAATGGGGACCTGATCCTGACCGCGTTGACGGATCCGAGGTCAGATAGCGTGCTGACCAACGATACGGATTTGAATGTGCAACCGCCGCTCGCCGTCACCGCTTACGATTCCGAGAGCGCGTTGGGTGCTGCGGTCGTGGTGAATGCCGACGGTATGTTTTCCTATGACCCCACCGGCGTGCCCGCAGTGCTGGCCTTGGGGCTGGATGAGTTTCTGACGGATGATTTTGCGTATACGGCAAGCGATGGAACGTCGGAATCCACGGCGGTGGTGCGCATCACCGTCTATGGGGCCGGCACGGTGGCCCGCGGCCCATTGGATCAACTGAAGCTAGCCTATGCCGCTGCGATGGGGCCCGGCGAATACTACCAGACCTACGGCCAGGCAGTAGCCGTGGACACCGACGGTTACACCTATATTACGGGATTGTTCGGGGGTACGGTGGATTTCGACGCCGGGCCGGGGGTTGTTGCGTTGACCCCGCAGAGCATTACGGGCGTTTTCGTGTGCAAGTATGATCCCTCTGGGGCCCTTGTGTGGGCGCGGGATGTCCAGGGGGACGAAGGCCAATACATGAAGGCGAACGATATCGCCGTGGACCCTTCGGGCAACGTCTTTGTGGCGGGGCATTTTATCGGTGGCGCGGATTTCGATCCGGGACCGGGCACACAACGGCTGGAGAGCACGGAAGGCTACGATACCTTCCTCTGGAAGTTGGACAGGGAAGGGGCGTTTGGGTGGGTCCGCAGCATTGCCGACGCGGAAATCAGCTATGGACCAAGTATTGGGGTGGATAGGGAGGGCAACGTCAGCCTTGCCCGCATGTTCAGAGGAACAATCGATTTCGATCCGGGCCCCGGCGTGTTTCCCCTGGAGAGTGGCGATGCCTCCGCAACGGCGATCGTTAAGCTGACGGGCGCGGGCGACTTTCTCTGGGCGGGCGTTATAGGCGGCGGCTGGGGCGCAATCGGTCGGGAAATGGCGGTTGATGGAGAAGGCGACATCTACCTGGCAGGCGTTTTTAGTCGCACCGTTGACTTCGATCCGGGCCCGGGTGTTCACGAACTCACCGCGCAGAACACCAATGCCTTTCTTTGTAAGCTCGGACCGGATGGCGGGTTTCAGTGGGTGTGGGCCGCCGCAGGTGAAGGCACGAGTCGGGGAGCCAGTGTCGCCGTTGATGACACCGGGGCCGTTTACGTATTGGGAAGCTTCGAGGAGACAGCCGATTTTGATGGGGGCGCGGGTGAGTACCTGCTCGAGAGTGCGGGGTTGTCGGATGTGTTTGCCGTAAAACTAAACGATGCTGGCGGGCTAGTCTGGGCGAAATCCCTGGGCGGGCCCGGGGAAGAAGGTTTCCATAGCGCAAGCCAGGGCGGTGACGCGATTTCCGTCGACGGCTCGCACAATGTGTACATTGCTGGCACTTTCAGTGATCCCGTGTATCTTGCGCCGGGCCGCGCGGAGCCGCTGTTTGTTTCGTCCGGGGACAGCGACATTTACCTCACCAAGCTGGACGGTGACGGAAACTTTGCCTGGGCTGGAAGCATGGGAGGCGCGGGGGTCGACGTATGCCTGGACATTGCGGTAGACGGGGCGGGCGCAGTCTACACCACGGGCTACATTCAGTCTTCGGCCGACTTCGATCCCGGATCCGGCGTGTTTAGGGCCACTGACGAAAGTGAAGGCACGTACTTGTTTCTCGCGAAGCACGAGCCGCCACTTTCGCCGGTGGCCAACGAGGACTCAGGGCAGGTCAATTCGGACCAGCTAATGTCGCTACTCTCTGCCCCCTTGGGGGAAAGCGTGTTGGCCAACGACACGGACGGGAATATGCGGGACACCTTGAGGGTCGTGGATTTCGACAGGATGAGTGAAATGGGTGCGGCAGTACGGGTGGAGTCCGACGGCACCTTTGCCTATGACCCTACTGCGGTATCCGAATTTCAACTGTTGACCGGGTCGGACAGGGGTGATGATCAGTTCACATATACCATAAGTGACGGTTCCGAGATCGCGGTAGGCCGTGTGCTCATTACGGTGTTCGCTGCGGGTTATGACATCGGTGGAGAAGGTGAAGGAGAAGGTGAAGGTGAAGGTGAGTTGTCTGGTATCGCCCAGAACTTGATCGACAATCTTGATAGCGCCGATACGGATAGCGATGGGCAACTAAGCTTTGCAGAAGCCTCGGTCGCCTTTGGTGGACTTACGCAGACGCAGTTTGATGCGATCGACTCCGATCGCGATGGCTTCTTGACGCTGGCCGAGCTTTCTGCCTCCGCGGTCGTCGGTGAAGGAGAAGGAGAAGGCGAAGGTGAAGGTGAAGGGAATGGTTGTCCGCCGTCTGGAAAGAGCGCTATGGAGACGGTTCAGAAACGGCTTGGCGATCTTTTCTTGCTCGGTATCTCTTTGGTAACCTTGACGCTCTGGAGACGCTTCGCCCCGTCGAAGTAAATGAAGTCTTACGCTGGCCCTCCACCAGGCTGCAATAGCCGGAGCGCGGCGAGCAACACCATTTGGACTGCGAAATGCACGGCAGGCATGGAGCAGCAATTAGCAAGCGCGATAGGATTGAAATCATGAATGTTGTAGTTGTTGGGTTGACTGGTACGTCTGGCCCACATAAAGAGATCGCTGTAGGTAGTAGGGCAAAGGGGTGTGGGCGAAGTCGGGGGGCCGTGGGCGCGTTCGCTTGGCGTCTGATCGTATTGATACTGCTGATCGTGCCGTTGTCATCTGCCATGGCCGAGCCTCCATCCACGGATGAGGTGCGCGTCGGTATACAGCGTGCGGCGGAGGCCTTTCAGGCGTTGTCGTACAAAGGCGGCTATCCCTACGTGCTTTCCGGCGATTTAAAGACCCGGTACAATGCGGGCCACGGTACACTCAAGCCCTTCCCGGATGAGACCTATCTCACCATGGAACCACCCGGAACGCCCTGGGTTGGTCGGGCGTACTTGCGGGCCTATCGCGCCACCGGCGACGAGCGATACCTCACGATGGCGAAGGAAGTCGGTGACGCCCTGGCCACGGTTCAGTTGGCCTGTGGCGGCTGGCGGATGCGCCAACCCTTGAGCGATGCCTGGGCAGACAAGCGCGTTGATGCCGAGGGTTCCTACCGCGTGACGCCCCAGGCCGATTTCGACGATGGCCGAACCCAGGGGCCCGCGCTATTTCTCATCGAACTCGTCCGTGATGGCTCGACCGAGGCGCGGCATCAAGCGGCGATGCAGAAGGCCCTGGACCTGCTCTTGGAGGCCCAATATCCCAGTGGCGGATGGCCGCAATACTATCCCCTGGAAGGAGAGGGCTTCTCCGACCTCGGGAATTATCGTCGCTACAACCATATTAATGACGGGAGCATTCCAGAAATTATTCGGGTATTGCTCGAAGCCTACCGTGCCTTCGGCGAGCAGCGTTACCTGGACGCCGTCATTAAGGCGGCGGATTGGCTGCTGGAGGTCCGCGTACCGGGCGCCGTTTGGTCACAACAATATTACGATGACTACGTGATGGGGCCCTTGAAGCCCAACCACCCGGCGCCGGGTCGCTGGTTTGAACCCATGTCCATCACCGCATCGGAAACGCGAACCGTGGTCGACATCCTGACGGAGGTCTGGCTGGAGACGGGGGATGGGCGTTACATTGCGCCCGTCGACGAAATTGTTGAGTGGTATGAGCGCTCACGGCTGCCCGATGGCCGGTGGGCGCGAATGTACGAAATTCACACCAATCGTCCCCTGTATTGCACGCCCGACAAGGTAATCACCTATTCCGACGAGAACCTGCGTCCGGGCTACGCCTGGAAGGGAAAGTGGGGCGACAGCGTGTTGGGCCAGATCAAGGCGCTCAAGGCCACAACGCGTGAGGAGATGCTCGCGGAGCGGGCCGGGGTCCCCGATGATAGCCAGGTGGAGGAGCTTGGAAAAGCAGCCCGAAAAGCCCTGGATGGATTGGACGACCGGGGATTGTGGGTCGTATCCAAGGGGCCGGAAGCGCAGAACGTCCGAACGGGAGAATTCTATAATCGCATGCGCGACCTGTGCGTGTATCTGGATGCGGTGCAGACCCGTGGGGGCGGTTGATTCGCTGGTGGCGGAGTAGGTTATCTTTAAACTCGAATATCTATGAGGGTGTGTCCCAGCCGCCTCGGCTTGGTGGGCATGGGGCTTGGACGCGCCGTGAGTTTCCATGGTTTCTTTCAGCCAGGGATGGTATGCCACTACTTCATGTTGCGGCAGAAATCGACATGGGCGCGGAAGGGGTGTTGACTGGATAGTTTTGGGGGCGCTTGCCGTCCGGTGAGTGCCGGTTTATACTGCGGGAATCAATGGGTATCGATTTTCCGTGCGGGGTACTTTCAGGGCATGTTGCGCAAAAGTAGAATCCGGGCCGAATGACTCAATCGGCCCTTAACGGCAAAGGGGCAGTCCAGGTGTACCGTCGATCTCAATGGGAGCACAAGAGCGCTTTACGCTGCTACGTATTTTTTGTAGCGCTAGTAATTGGGTGGGCCATGACATGGCCAGCTTCCGGTCAGGAATCAGATTTGAGCCTCGCCCGCACCCTGGGGGGACCAGGTCATGATACGGGCTATGACCTGGCTGTGGATGCCAAAGGGAACACCTACCTGGTGGGGACTTTTTCCGAGCTCATGGATGCCGACCCCGGCGCCGGTGTGACGAATCTCGCATGCCAAGGTGCCCGGGATATGTTTGTAATCAAGCTTGATCGTTCTGGAGACCTCCTTTGGGCCGCTGGAATCGGCGGGGCTGGTGCACTGGTTCAACTGGGGGAAGAACCCGGCTGGGATCCCGGTTCGCCACGAATCGCGTTGGATGCCGAAGGAAACGTACTTGTTTCCGGGAACTTTGAAGGTGCCATCGACGTCGACCCGGGGCCCGGTAATGTTACGCTAAGGGCCACCGGATCGGTAGATTCTTTTGTAAGTACATTCGATTCTGCCGGAAATTTTCGGTGGGCACGCCGATATGGAGGGAGCGATACTTCGAGCTGTTACGTGGGCGATCTTAGTGTCGACGGGAACGGTAATACGCTCGTGACCGGGGCGTTTTTTGGGGAAATAGATTTCAATCCTGCAGGCGACCCGTACCCGCTATCCGCGACAGCGGAACACGCTGGATTCGTGATGAAGTTGGGTCCCCAGGGGGACCTTGCGTGGGTCAAGCGTATGGAGGCGACGACGCGGGTGGCGGGGTGGAGTATTGCTGCGGGTCCTCTGGGTACGGTATACAGCGCCGGGACGCTACAAGGTACAGCAGATCTTGATCCTGGCGCCGGCGAGGCGTTGCTCTCCAGCCCTTCCGGCAGGAGCACTTACGTGCAGAAGCTGGACGCCGACGGTGAGTTCCTCTGGGCGCGCGGGCTGATAGGAAATAATTTCGTGCTTCCCAGTGCCCTTGACGTGGACGCGACGGGTGGGGTCTATATCGGGGGGCACTTCGCCGGGACGGCTGACTTCGATCCAGGGCCCGAAGCAGAATGGAGGGTTGCGGTAAACTTTTCAGACCTGTTTGTGCAGAACTTGAGTGCTTCCGGTAACTTTAACTGGGTCACGCAGTCGGGCTTTGGTGGCGCGGCACGATTGTACGGACTTGCGCTGGACAAAGAGAAGAATATCCTCATTTGCGGCCGCCGTCCAGGGGTGGATACCGTCAACTCCTCCTACGACATACTGGTCCAGAAATTGGACCGGACGGGTGAAGTGCTGTGGTCTTCCAGTTTTGGAGGTCCCCGCGCTCAGTGGGCCTATGGTATCGCCGCGATTGATAGCAGCCACCTGGTGGTGATGGGGACCTTCGAAATACATGCGGATTTCGATCCAGGGCCCGGGAGCGACCCACGGACGAGTGCCGGCGTGACGGATGTGTTTTTCGTCGTGTTGGGACCAGATGAACGTGCGCCTCACGTGCTTTCCTTCGCCCCAGAGCTCACTGGACCGACTTCTGCCTACAATGTGGCCTTTGCCCTTGAGTTTTCCGAGCCGGTGAGCGGGTTTGATAGCGCTGAAGATATTATCTCTGTGGTGGATGGACCGGCGTATAGTGCAATAGAGGTTTTCGGAGGTCCTCGAATCTACACCGTCGAAGTGCGAGGGATAACCGGCGACGGACTGCTCAGGCTTGGTGTTGCACCCGCCGCCGGTATCCAGGATGCCGCAGGAAACAGTTTTTTGGGCGGTGGGCCGGAGGGGCGCATCACTATCGACAACACACCGCCGGTAATTACCCTGCTGGAGGACAATGATGCGACCAATATCGTCGATTGTGGCAGGAGCTTTTTCAATAATCCCGGTGCAACGGCGGTGGACAATATTGACGGCACGGTAGAGGTGATGAGTTCGGGCGAACTATCGATTACGTCGCCCGGCTCCTATGTGATCGGCTACGAGGCGACCGACTCTGCCCAGAATACTAACGTTGCGTTCAGAGATATCGTCGTACTCGACAATTGCATAGCTGAGGGCGAAGGTGAAGGCGAAGGTGAAGGTGAAGGCGAAGGTGAAGGTGAAGGCGAAGGCGAAGGTGAAGGCGAAGGTGAAGGTGAAGGCGAAGGCGAAGGTGAAGGCGAAGGTGAAGGTGAAGGTGAAGGTGAAGGCGAAGGCGAAGGCGAAGG
>JAXMOL010000095.1:0-8840 GCA_034669905.1 Candidatus Hydrogenedentota bacterium | reverse complement strand
CTGCCAAAAAGACAGCGAACCGGAAGAGAACAGCAATTAGGACGCTAGGCCAAAACATTGCACTTAGTTTATGAATCTGAGCGGGCGGGGCATGGGGCGGTTGGGAACTATATTCGTACAACGGGTATAGTACATGTGGGCGGTTTCTATTCCGGTCGTTTCGATGGGTCGAATCGGGCGGACTTTCTGCATCCATTCGCAACGTGCCGTGCGGTACAGTGGTGCGGTTTTACGTAATTGTGGTTGCGCCGCCCAATACCGCTGGTCTATAGTGTCAGGGTTGGCGGGCGATTGAAAAGTGACTGACGGGGCTGTCCGCAACGCTGCGGAATGGCCTTGGCAGTTCGATACACGGGAGGTCTATCCGTAATGCTGTTCCACAGAAATTTGCTTGGGCTATTGGGGGTTCTTGGACTGTGGGTAACATTGGCGGGTTGTCCGGCACCGGACCCGACCGCCATTTCGCCCACCGCGTCGTTCACAGGGACACCCCGTTCCGGGCAGGCTCCGTTGACGGTGTCCTTTTCCGATACCTCGACTTCCGGATCGGCGACGATTAATCAGTGGGAATGGAGTTTTGGGGATGGGGGTTCCAGCCAGGTATCCGCGCCTCAGTATACCTTTTCCCAACCGGGTATCTATGACGTTTCGCTGACGGTGCGCAGTGACGATGGCTCGGACAGCCAGACCGAGCGGCAGTACATCACTGTCTCGGGCGACTGCAATCTTTCCTCCCTTGAAATTACCGAGCCTATGGACAATGCCAAGGTGGTGGTGACGCCCGGACTTTCGCCGTCTCCGCTCAACCTCATGGCGATGGCGGACTGCGACGCCGATACGGCATCGGTGACCTACACCCTCGACGGCACGGTGCTGGGTACGGTGACTACCGCGCCCTTCTCTCTGATGGCCGGTGACTATGCGGATCTGTCCCGTGGGCCCCATACCCTGGTGGCCGAGGCAACCCGTTTGTATACGACGGGTAGCGCGGTGAGCAGTACCGTCAGCTTCACGGTATCGGAGTCCCGTGCCAGCGATGACACGGATAGTAATGCGCTGCCGAACAATCCCTTTGCCCTGCTGCCCAATGACGGCGATCGTTGGTTGGCGGCGGTGAACGTGGCGGAGACCGGTGCCACCCGCAACGGCGGCGTCCTTCGTATCGATGGGGGTGCAGGTATCTCGGGTACGTCCACGGGCTTGCTGCTTCAGTTGGATGGCAGCGACAGCACCGTCATGGTTACGGTGCCGCGTGATATTTTCCAGGCCGGTGAATCCGGAATTCTGCTGGTGCTGTTGGCCCCTGATTTGTCTTCTGTGTTAGGAAACGGTGAGGCCGCGCGTCTGGGCCGTGCGCCCGGTGCCTTAATCCCCGATACGCCCGTGATGGAGATTAGTTTGCTCCTGAGCCGCGATGGTGGATCGACCTTTGATGAAGTCTCCCACGATCGGCTGCTGGCCAATCCCCTGCAACTGCGTTTTGGGGGCACGGCCGCTACGACCCTCGCCAATCAAACGATCTATGAGCACCCGACGTTTGTGGCGAGCGATGAGACGGACGGTATTTACGTGGTGGCCGAGTCCGGTGGGTGGGCCGCGGCGGAGGTGCAGAATATCGTGTCGGCGGAAGGCGCCCTCTCGATGGAGTTGACGGGCCTTTCGGCCTTTGCGGCCTTTGATATGTCAGGTGGTGAAGGTGAAGGTGAAGGCGAAGGTGAAGGTGAAGGTGAAGGTGAAGGCGAAGGCGAAGGTGAAGGTGAAGGTGAAGGTGAAGGCGAAGGCGAAGGCGAAGGCGAAGGCGAAGGCGAAGGCGAAGGCGAAGGCGAAGGCGAAGGTGAAGGCGAAGGCGAAGGTGAAGGCGAAGGCGAAGGCGAAGGTGAAGGTGAAGGTGAAGGTGAAGGTGAAGGTGAAGGCGAAGGCGAGGGTGTGGCCGATTTCAGCGCCACCATCACCTCCGAGTCGGCCCCCTTCACCGTGCAGTTCAGTGATTTGTCCACCCTGGGTTCGGTGAGTATCAGTACCTGGGATTGGGACTTTGGTGACGGCAATGGCAGCGAGTTACGAAACCCGGAGCATGTCTATACCGTGCCTGGATTCTATACCGTTTCGCTCACGGTCTCCGGCGGTGGCCTGGAAGCAAGTGTGGTGAAGACCGACTACATTGAAGTGCTCCCCGAAGACGCGCCGACGGTCGCGTTCAGTCACCAGCACGGATTCTATGAAAGCGCCTTTGACTTGACGCTCTCTACCGCCACGACCGGTGGCGTGATTCGCTACACGGAGGATGGCACGGAGCCGACAAGCAACAATGGCGCGGAGTACACCGGTCCGATTGCGATCAGCACCTCGGCGGTGATTCGTGCGGGCGTCTTTGTGAACGGTGCGGCGCCTGAACAGACGACAACCCAGACCTATTTGTTCCTGGACGACGTGATTGCCCAGTCGGCCGATGGTACGCCGCCGGCGGGTTGGCCCACGAGCGTGGTCAACGATCAGGTGTTCGACTATCAGATGGATCCGGACGTGACGCAGGACAGCGCCTACAGCGCCATCATGAAAGAGTCCCTGCTTTCGGTGCAGACCCTGTCTATCGTGACGGACCTCGACAACCTGGTGGAGCCGTCCAGCGGTATTTATGTGAACGCCCGCAATACCGGCCGCGAATGGGAACGGCCGGTGTCGCTGGAACTGTTGGACCCGGACGGCGGGGATACCTTCCAGGTGGGTGCGGGGTTACGTATTCGCGGTGGCTGGAGCCGCCGCGGGGACAATGCGAAGCACGCATTCCGGTTGTATTTCCGGAGTGAGTATGGCGCGTCCAAGTTGAACTTCCCACTCTTTGGGGATGAAGGCGCGGACAAGTTTGACGTATTGGGCCTGCGTACCGATTCCGACTACTCCTGGAATCTGGGTGATGCGGACGGCGAAGGACTGGGTGAGTTGAACGCCATGACCCGGGAAGTGTTCTCCCGTGATACACAGCGGGACATGGGCCAACCCTACACCCGCAGCCGTTACTACCATGTCTATATCAATGGGGTGTACTGGGGCGTGTATCAGTCGCAGGAACGGACGGAAGCCGATTATGCCGAGTCCTATTTTGGTGGCGACTCCACGGACTACGACGCAATCCGTCGTCGCAGCACGGTGGTGGACGGGAACAACGAGGCGTGGACCGAACTCTGGGAAGCGGCGGTGGCCGGTTTCGAGACGGACGAAGCCTTTTACCGGGTGCTGGGCAAGAATCCCGATGGCACGGACAATCTGCTCTACCCCAAACTGGTGAACCTGGAGAATCTCATCTCCTACATGCTGGTGATTTATTACGGCGGCAACTTTGACTCCCCCATATCGTGGTGGTTTGATGAGCCGGACGGTAACGGGGGCGTTATCCGGAACACGGGTGCGAACAATATCTGGATGGTCTACAACCGGGTGAATCCCGATGGCTTCTATTTCTTCGCCTTCGATGCGGAGCACAGTCTGCTGGCCCATTTGGCCGGTCAGTTGCCCTATGAGCAATTGACTGCGTCAATAGACCGGACGGGCCCCTATGAATATCCCGGGCTGTATGAATATGGCAGCTTCAATCCGCAGACCTTGCATCAGCAGTTGGCGGCGCACCCGGAATACCGGGCGATTTTTGCGGACTATGTGCAGAAGTACTTCTTCAATGGGGGCGCGCTGACGCCCACGGCGGCTTCTGCGCGCTTCTCGAAACGGGTGGCGGAGTTGGAAGAAGCCATCGTGGCCGAGTCGGCCCGTTGGGGTGACGCGACCCAGGAAGAATTTGAGGCGCCGCGGACGCGGGATGACCACTGGCGTCCCACGGTGAACGGTGTTATCAACCAGTTTTTCCCGACCCGGACCGCCGTGGTGTTGGAACAGCTCCGTGCCCGGGGCTGGTACCCGACGCTGAAGGCACCGACCCTGGCGATCAACGGGGTGCCCACCCATGGGGGTGAGATAACGCCGGGCGACAACCTGAGCATCTTGAACACCAACGGCTCCGGCACCATTTATTACACGCTGAACGGAAGCGATCCCCGTTTGCCCTACTTCGTGGACGCGAACAATGGTCCGCAGGGTGAGGTGGCACCGGGTGCGTTGGTCTATGACGGGTCGGTGTCGCTGAGCGGCACGACGGTGGTGAATGCCCGTATCCTGGATGGCAGCACCTGGAGTGCCCGGGTGGAGGCGGTGTATGCGCCGACCTCGGTGCAGGATGCTATCCGTATCACGGAAATCATGTATCACCCCCTGGATGCGCCGGCGGGCAATCCCGATGCGGAGTTTATCGAGATCCAGAACATCAGCGATATCGCGATCGATTTGGATCAGCTGCAGTTTACCGATGGGGTGGAATTTACCTTCCCGAGCATGACGCTTGAGCCCGGTGCCTATGGGGTGGTGGTGGCCGATGTGGCGGCCTTCGAATCCATCTATGGCACGGGTATCAATGTGTTGGGCGCCTATATGGGCCGCCTGAATAATGCGGGAGAACGTATCGTACTGGAAGATGCCCTGGGCAATGAGATCCACCGCTTCCGTTACCGGGACAGCTGGTTCGACGTGACCGATGGACGGGGCCACACCCTGACCATTGTCGACACGGGACTTGATGCCCTGACGGCCTGGAGTGAGAAGTCCAGTTGGATGGCGAGCAGCATCAGCGGTGGCACGCCGGGCAGCGGGGATGACGGTAACGTGCCCCTGGCCGATGCCATCATCATCAACGAAGTGTTGGCCCACTCCCACGATACCGCCCCCGATTGGATCGAGCTCTACAACACGTCGGAAGCGGCGATTGATGTGAGTGGCTGGTACCTCAGCGATGATGGGGACGTGCTGCAGAAATATGTGATGCCCGCGGAGACCATTGTGCCGGCCCTGGGCTATTTGGTGGTCTATGAAGATCTGCACTTCGGGAACAATGACAATCCCGATGCGCTGATTCCCTTTGCCCTGAGTTCCAATGGCGAGACCGTATACCTCAGTTCCGGTGCCGATGGCGCCCTCACCGGATACCGGACGGAGGAGTCCTTTGGGGCTTCGCCACGGGATGTGGCCTTTGGTATTTATGTCACGAGCGATGGTGGCGACAAGTTTGTGGCCATGAGTGAAAATACGCCGGGCGCTGCCAATGCGCTGCCGCTGCTGGGCGATGTGATCATGACGGAGATCATGTATGACCCGGGCAGCAATGACCAGAACGGCGAATACATCGAACTCTATAACACGACGGCTTCGACCATCGTGCTGGGCCCGGAAACGGGTGCCTCATGGCGCTTCACCAACGGGGTGGAATATAACTTCCCCGTGGGCGCGACGATTGGTGCCTTTGGACGGGTGATTGTGGCCCGGGACCCGGAGACCTTTAACGGATTGTATGCCGTGTCTTCCGGCGTGGGGGTCTATGGACCGTATGGTGGCCGTCTGAGCGATGGCGAAGGACTGGAGCTTTCCCGTCCGGCCGAACTGGAAGAAGGCCAGGACCAGTACTTTATTCGTACGGATCATGTGAAATACGATTCCACCGACCCCTGGCCCGAGACGCCCAATGGTCAGGGCGACGCCCTGCACCGCGTGAGCACCTCGGCCTTTGGCAACGATCCGGCCAGTTGGACGGGTGCCCCGGCGAGTCCCGGGGAGTAACGAGAAGGATTTCATGGCGAGTTCAGGACAGAGCGGTGCCGCGTCGGCCCCGGCCGTTGCCCAGCGCTTCGAAGCGAAGTACCTGGTCAGCGAGCTGATGGCGCAGACGATACGGGACCACATACGGCCCTTCGTGTCGCCCGACAAACATGGGCAGGACTATCCCGTGACGAGTATTTATCTCGACTCACCGGACCTGGCCCTGTATATGAGTTCGGTGCGGGGCGAGGAGCGTCGCCGGAAGCTGCGTATCCGCACCTATGGAGGAGACAGCGACATCTGCTTTTACGAGGTGAAGCATCGTCACAACCAGATCGTACGCAAGGAGCGGGCGGTGGTGCGTTGTGCCTTTGTGCCCGAGTTGCTGCGGGGTGCCATGCCCCGTCCGGAGATGTTGACGAACCCGGATGCCGACATGAAGAGCCTGTATAATTTTTTTGATCTGCAGGAACGCATTGCCGCCTCGCCCCGGGTGGTGGTGCGGTATATGCGCGAGGCCTTCGTGGGAAAAGCGGAGGAGCCGTTGCGCATCACCTTTGACCGGGATCTCACGTGTTTGCCGAGTGAGCATTTTGATCCCGAAGGGTGGATGGCGTCGCCCCATTGGAATGATGGACGGGGATTCCCCATCGTGATGGAAGTGAAGTTCAGCGATATTTATCCCTGTTGGGTGGGGGATATGATTCAGCGTTTTGACATGCGCCGCGAATCTTTTGCGAAGTATGTGGTTTGTGTGGATGCCCTGCGCGATGAAGGGGTTCGCGTTTCCGGGGCAATGAAAGGATTTATTTAGTGGAAGCACTGTCCTCCATGATGGCCGGAACGGGGCCGACCGAAATCGGGCTGGAGCAGGCCTTTCTCGGGCTCTTGCTGGCCTTTATTCTCGGGCAGGTGGCTGCCTGGACCTATATGTTTACCCACTCGGGCTTGTCGTATTCGAGTGCTTTTGTGCAGTCGATTGTCTTGCTGACCGTGCTGATTTCCATGAGCATGATGGTCATCGGGAGTAACATCGTCATTGCCTTCGGGCTGATTGGTGCGCTGGCGGTGATTCGTTTTCGGAATATTCTGAAAGACACGCGGGATACGGCCTTTATCTTTTTTGCGCTGGTCATCGGTATGGCCACCGGCACGGGCAGTATTCATCTGGCCCTCCTGGGTACGGTCGTTTTCTGCGTTATTCTCCTGTATCTCCATTGGACCGATTTCGGTCAGTTGAACATGGGGGACGGCTTCGTGCGCATTCACCTGGATTCCACCGCGTGTCGGCGGGATTCGGCGCAGCAGGTATTGGAGCGGTATTGTCGGACCATTCACCTCGTGTCCCAGCGCTTTCAGGAGAGTGGTCATGGGGAGCTGTCCTATCGCTTGATTATGCGCGACCCCGAGCGGGCCGATGAGATGGTGGGTGATCTTAAAGGGGTACAAGGAATTTCGCACGTGACGTTTGTATTGCATGAGGAACAGGCCCAGGTATGAGTGGTGGCGAAGATAAAAAGATTCGGACTCCGTTTTCCCGGTTGTTGATGTTGTGGCGTCGGCGTTATCTGCCGTTGCTGGTGTGGATTGCTGCCGTTGGATTGGCCGTGGTGCTCGGGCAGCAGCAGCGCGTGTATGTGGATGCGCCCGGTGTGGTGGAGTCGAAGACGGCCTATGTGGCGTCGCTGGTGGATGGCACCGTGCAGAGTCTGGCGGTGGACCTGCTGGACACCGTTGAGGCGGGTCAGGTGGTAGCGGTGATGGACGACACGCTGGTGCGCTCGGAAATGGCCGTGGCGGAAGCGGAATTGGAGCGGGTGCGTGCCCTGTTGGATGCGGAGATGGCCCAGTATGACCAGACGCAACAGTTGGAGCAGGCCTCGGTGCAAAATGACTTGCGGCGTTTTCGGCTGAATGAAGAAGAGGCCCGGCTCAATCACCTGGACCGGGTAATTCAGCATGAGACGGACAAGGTGACCCTGGAGCGGCTGGCGGTGCAGATGAAACGGGAGGAAGCCCTCCGTGCGCAGCACCTGCTCGATGATGCGGCCTATGAGCAGACCCAACTGACCTATGAAGCGCTGAAGACCAAGATTGAAAAGGATAAACGGGCTATCGCCCTGGCAGAGGAGAATATCAATACGGCTGCAGAGCGGCGGGAAAGCCAGGAGTTACTGGCAGTGGATGGCGCGGAAGTAGACGCGCTGCTTCGTGCTCTCCAGGCAGATATTGCCGCACAGCAAGCCAATGTGGCGGCCGTGCAGGAGCGTCGTCGGAGTCTGACGCTGGTGTCCCCTGTGGCCGGTCAGGTCGCGGCCATTACCCGGCGGCCCGGGGAGTCGGTGTTGGCGGGTGATCCTGTTTTGACCATTACGGGAGCCGGGAGCAATCGGGTGTTGGCCTATGTGGACGAGCGCTCGGTACGTCGCTTTTCGGTTGGTGATCCGGTGGAGCTTCATTCCCGGACCCAGCCCAAGACGGTGGTTCAGGGCGAAGTGTTGAAGGTGGGGGAGAGCATTGAACCCTTTCCCTTGCGGCTTCAGGTTACGCCCATGATGCCCCAGCATGGTTATGCTGTGTTGGTGGGGGGATTGCCGGAAGCGGCCTTTCGTCCGGGGGAAACATTGAATCTGCGGGTTCGTACGGCGGCGAAGTAGGTGGTTGGGGACTGCACCGACGTTTAGTTTTTGATGGGGTGTGGGGGCTGTCGTGGCGGGAATGGGTTTCCGTGGAATGCGCCGTTTCGATATTCTTGGTGAGGCCCTTCGAGCACGGTGGTTCCACGCACACGAACCGGCAGGGCCGGATCGCGTGGCACGGTCGATTTTTTCTTTTTTGTTGCGGGGTGTGGGGGCGCCTCCCTCTTACACGGATCCCGCACCCATAAGGCCGTTCGTTCCTCACGTCCGTATAGGTGGCACCCTTTGACGTGTTTGGGGTGGCTGTTTAACAAGACCGTGTGGCTTTTCACGTACTCCAATGCACCCACAAACTTCCCCCGCTGCGCTCCTCCGTTTGAGGGTGGCACCCTTGTAGTCTTCTCTTGAGGCCGTCCCCTTCTTGAAAGACGGCGTGTGTCTTGGGAGGGGGACAGCCCCGACTGGCTGATTGGTCGTGCTTACTGTGGGGTGATATTGTGGGCCACGGGGTTGGTGTTTGTGGGATAGAGTTTACGACGTCGGTGCAGTCCCCCGGGGACTGCACCG
>JAXMOL010000094.1:0-9626 GCA_034669905.1 Candidatus Hydrogenedentota bacterium | reverse complement strand
CATTCCACCAGAGGCCGTCTGGATAAATCCGCCCAAACGGGATACACCGGAGAAAGACAAAAACACAGTCCAAATACTCTCTAATTAAAACCTATGACTGTCTCAATATGCTTGACATCTACCGCTAACCCCTCTCATTGCCGATCCCACGACAATGTACATTGGCGAATCCGGGCTTTCCGGCTGCAGACAGGCCTTTTGAAAATACGGAAACAATCTCTGGCGGCTCACCCCTCGTTTTTCGATTTCGGACAGTATACAGTTCAGCCTCGACGGGAATTCGTGTGGCATCGAATCTCTTAGCAAGACAACGGGCGCAAGGAGTACGGAAGTGCCGTGGTCGAATTCATGCCAATCGACGATACTAATTCGCGATGGCGACTTTACATCGAGAGCAGCAAACCCAAGCCAATTGTCACCGTGAAAAGTAGGCGTATCAGGACGAATGACAACGACTGGAGTGTCAGAACTGCTATACACAGCCGGCGGGTGTAGCGGCAGTCCAATCGGGTCGAGTCGCCCCAATGCGCCCTCCGCAAGCCACCAGCCGAGGCGCTCCATGAATCCAAACATTCCGTCTTTCGGATTCCACTCAGTCGATGGAGATTGATATAGACAGAGATGTCGTTGCCACTGGACGTGTGGAAACCCCGAGAAACGAGTGTGGTATGTACTAACGCTCGGTACAAAATAAGGGAATTCTGGGGAAATTCGAATACGAAAACGCTCGCGAGAGTTTAGTGGCAACCCGGTCCCGGTCACCGAACGCGCCATGGAGCGGCACTCCAAGGAAATATCCACGTACAACGAATTGTTTTCTAAGGTATCACGCACGATTTCGAGGGCTTGGGGATTACAGCTTTCGATAGCCTGAAGTTGTGCCAAGGCAAGTTCTTGCCCCTTAGTCATGCTTTCCAAATCCCACCTGTTCCGTCGGCGGTGCAATACCTCCACGCGCCAGATTGACTGACTCAACAAGGCCCATGCCGACGGGAACACTATCAAGCCAGCTTGTAGTTGCGGCGACAAGGCCTTGATCGACCGTGAAGACAAGTGGTTTTGGTTTTATCCCTGGTGTTTCGCCTTGGGTACAGTAGAACTGCTCGGGTCCTACAATTTCCTGATAACGCGCCTTGGCTTTTGCATGGGGGGGATTATCACCGGGCTTGTTTGTAGTTGGTACTGGGTCTGAGCTAGCCACAATATGACTCTGGCATTCCTGAACGCGTTCCAAGTCGTGCAATATATCCTGGCGCAGTGTTTCGTCTTCATTGAATTCTTCTCGCCAGTACATGGCACTCTTGGAGCAATGATGCGGAGCAAGCAGCACATTCCATGCGAGATTTGAGTCTTCACTCACCTTGAATATTCTGTGAAGTGTCGGATATGCTAAGTCGCCCAGCAATAAGGACCTCAGAACGGCCACACCATTCGATAACGATACTTGAAGTCCCAAGGAAGAGTCGTTGCGCTCACAATCAACGTCGACCTTAAAAGGTGCATGAACGAACGCTCGAAACTGCCCAGAAAGATCGATACCGTCAATTGAAGTTATAGCATTCCCGGGAACCGTTAACATTCGCTCGGGGAAACCGTTATACTTTTGCTCGCCGAGAAGGTCGTGGTAGCCAATGATTCGAACGCGGTCTCCGGACGATTCCATGCCACGGTTTTGAATGGTCAGATTGACCCGCCGCAACGCCTCGCGCTTGAACACTACGGCATCATCGCACAGATCTTTGTTGTACTCTCGAAAGACACGTGGGGTAAACCAGAGTTCTCCTATATCCACTCTATCGAGCAGTTCTTCAAAGCCTTGACAGTGGTCCTGGTCTGGATGTGTGAGTGCAAAGCAGGCGAGGTAAGGTCGTCCATCGCGCTTCGGTAACAATTCGATCAATCGATCCACTACTGGTTCGTAGCACGAGCCGATATCTCGCGCAGCCTCCGACTGTCGAATGTCGACCTGCAAGATAATGTCACTAGAAATGGCTATCGTTGTACAGTCCCCTGTTCCTACAGGCCAAAAAACAAGTCCTTGCTCTGGCAATTTGAAGTCCTGACTCATGAAAGTCCTCCTATGTCAATTATTGACTCTTCGAGTATGTCTCGTGCTTTCGACATTTGTTCACTCCTACGGTCTGCATAAACAATTAAACATATTGGGATTGATACACTTCTTGATGGTTATTCCTTGTCTGTGTATCGGCAGGGTCTACTCTACAGTCAGATTGCTTATTCTGTTGTCATATAAAAGCACAGGGGCGCGCAAGGTTCCTCCTTCCGCGCCCCGTGGCGTCTAATCTACTATGTCAGCGCCCCCGCGAACATGCTTCCTTACACTCCAACTTCCTTCTTGGAACCCGGCCGGCGAACCTCGTCTTTCTCATCAAACTCCACTTCCTGCTGTTCGGGCAAATGGGGTGCGATGTTGATTTCGCATTTGTCGCCGTCGCAGAAGAGGTCCTGAGCTTCGTCGGTGTTCAAGCTCTCGAAGTTGAGGGGCTTCAGCTTGGCCACGCCGCTTTCGTAGGCCTCGCGGGTGATGGCCTGGTAGGGCGCTTGCGCGTAGTCGTGGTCGGTGAGGGGCAGGAAGCTGATGGACTTCAAGCGGGACTCATATAGCTCGAGGATGTAGGGGATGTCCTTGGCCTCTTGCGGGCTGAAGGTAATCGTGGCGCTGACCTGGTTGTCGGCCCAGTAGTATTGCATCTGCGCTACGTTTTCGACCTGCTCCCACACGGAGACGTCGGTCTTGGAGCGGTCGAAGAATTGCTCGTGGACGGGGAAGTACACAATGAGGGTGTTGTCGCCGTAGACGGATTCTTCGACGCGGTAGCCGGCTTTTTTGATGGGGTCGATGAGGGGGCTGGTCTTATCGACGCGGATGGTGCGGTGGTAGTATTCGGAGTGGGCGTAGTGGATACCGGGGGTCACGCCGGGCAGCAGGGAGACGGTGCCGCTGGGCTTGACGCTGGTTTTCTTCACGCTCTCGGGAATGCACAACCAGGAGGAGTAGATCTTGTCGAGCTTGCCGATGTATTCGTAGCCGTTGTCACACCATTTGAAGTGCTCGCGACGGCCGTGGCGCTGGAAGCTTTCGACGATGCCACTCTGGCTCAGGCCGATGCGCCGGTTCCGCAGCATAATGGCGTTCGTGCGCTCGTTATGCGTGGGGATGAGGGTCACGGTCTTGGCGTAGAGGTAGGCGAACTTGAGGGTGCGCTTGTACTCTTCGAGGGTCTCGTGGCGGCTGGGGAAGGTCTCCACGAGGTTACAGATTTCATAGGACTCCAGGCTCTGCTCGGCGCAGGGGTTGGTGCCCTGGATTTTTTCGTCGGCCCAGGTGGCGCCGTCTTTGAGACGGCCATAGGCCTGGGCGGTTTCTTTCCAGAAGTAGCCGGGCTCGCCGTTCTTGGCGGTCTGGGCACCAACTTTGGAGTAGTCCATGCCTTCTTCGGCATTGACGCTGTTGTTGGAAGCCCAACGCCAGGCGGTGAGTTTGTCGCCGTGGAGTTTGGGATCTTTGAGCTTGAGGTATTCGGTGTCGGTGGGGTCACCCAGGGCCAACTCGGCGGTGCGGCGCACGCCCCCGGAAACGACGCACTTACCGATGACGTTCATCAGGTCAGTGATGTCGGTGGAGGAGATGGCATGGCCCGCCCGGGGTCCGAGGATCTTGGCGATGTTTTCGATGCACTCGATGATGGGGCCGGGGCCGGGGGCGATGCCGCCGAAGGTCCGGATGGGTGCACCCATGGCGCGAATCTTGGAGTAATCAATGTGGGCGGGCTTTTTGGCGCGGCCTGCATAGGCATTGAGCACGACGCGGATAAGGTCGCACCAGCCTTCTTTGGAGTCTTCCACCTGGTGGGTGTATTCGCCAATCTGGGGGTCCTGAATGTTCAGGCGACCGGCCCCTTTGGTATCAAAGGCCACGCCGACACCCAGCATGGACATATCCATGAGGAAGCAGAAGGGCTCGGCAAAATCGGTGTCGATTTCGTCGGTGGATACGAAGGCGCAGTTATTGAGTGCGGCGGAGCCCCGTTTGTAGATGTAATCCGAGCCCATCATCCACAGGCCACGGCCCGGGGGCAGGAACTTGAAGTCCCACATGAGCTTGAACATTTCCTGGGCGGAGCGCTGGGCTTTGTCCGGCTTCCAGGGCAGCTTGAGGGCGTGGCAGTGATTCATCTGAATCGTGTAACACCCTTCCACCACGCGGCGCACAGTTTCCCAATACTCCTCGGTACGGTTCTGCTCTTCATCGACCACCCGCGCATAGGTGCGCTTAAAGGTGATATAGCCCAAAGGGCCCCAGTCCGGCTGTTGCCCGCGATACTGCGCTAAAAACCCGTCGGCCAGCTTAAAGTGTTCCCGTACCTGAAACATGACTCCCGTCTCCGCTCTGTTATGGCTCCGTTCCACTATCATCTATCTCCGTGACGCCTAGGTGGCGCCCATACCCTCGTTCCATTCCTGTGCGCACCGTCCCACCACGATAGGGTACGCACCCGATTCCATAGCTATCCGAACAGAGCCACCACCCGTATCGACCACGCAAAAGGGGACACATACCCCGGCGCGGTATTGACCCATACCCGCCGTGAGATTCCCACCTTTGCGGGTAGACATATTGGCCCGCAGTCGGTTGTTACTCATTCAATTGTTGGCTAAATCTTCCGGTGTGACGTCTTAATCCAAGGTAATCCATCTACCATTTCTACTTCGTAATCCCCGAGTAAGTTGGGGTAGCGCTCTTTGACCACGTTGTAGACCTCGGCAAAGAGATACCGAATCTCTTCTTCCGCATGGGGGTCGGTCCGATTCTCCAACACATGGCGGAGGGTCCGGAAGTTGCAGGACCAGCCAATGGTCGTGGCCAACCCGATGGGGGCCAGACGGCGGAACGCGGAGGTCAGCTTCTTTTTAACGGCAAATTTCTTTTCGTTGTCGATGTCATAGACTTCGGCCAGTTCCCGTTGCAGCTTTTCCAGGTGCTCAAAGGTCTTGACGAAAATGGACATGCCCTCGTCGTTCTCTTCGATACACATGGGCACATAGGCCGACAGGGTGTCGAGACGCACAAAGCGAAGGGATTCCTGGCTCATGGCCGTGCCCGCCCGGTGGCGCACCAGCTCATGGGTGACGACGCGGCTCACGTCGGCAAAAATGAAGTTCATCACGGGGTGCTCCACGACGCTGCCGTGACCCACATTGATGATGTTGCTGAGGTAGGTCTGGTTGCCTTCCCGAACCCGCGTTACGTTGGGGTTCATGCCGGGCTCAAAGGAGCGATAGCACAGGCGGCCCATGACTTCCGCCAGCTTTTCCGAGTCGCTGGGGGCGTCGGTCTTCCATTTGGTGGCACCGACATGGGCGAGGTAATCCTCGAGACCTTTTTCAACGATGCGGGTTTCACCAACCAGAAATACTTTGGGCTTTACGAAATTCACAGAATTCTACTCTCGTTCAGTATTCACACAGTACCCTTGGAGACAGATCGGCCCTGTAAGGGATTTTGTGTGTTGAAAAAAAACACCTGAGCTCGGGCCCCGGACTGCGGACCCGGCCTATCCCGTCGGCAGCTTGACGGGATGACCTCGTTGAGGTAGTCCGCATTATAGGCGGTCTGACAGCCGTTGTAAAGGCCTTTTTTTGAGGCGCCCTTCGCAGGAGTATTCGCATAATTTACACGCACAAGCCTTTTGGAAAATTCCGACATATAGTTATGCTCTTTGCTTAGTATACAACATATGGTATGTTCTGTACAGTGTCTTGTTTTGATACAGTGGCAGCACCGTGGTTTGCGGGTAGCACAACACCCCATTGGGAGGCCCGGTCCCTCCGCCCTTATTTCATCGGCCTGATGGACCGCCTCGAAGCTAAAACAGGCCGTGTAGCAGGGGGCTATTGGGCACACGACGCCAAGCCCTGTTCGGGGTCTCCAACGGACGTGCTGGCATGTTTTCCACCGGTCGGCAGCACCTCCCACCAGGCCTCCCCCGACCCAATCTCTCCAAAAACACCACCATATATGGTAGTATGGACACCGCAACGTCAAGGAAATACTATATCTTGGACCCCATCGCAGAATGCCCGAAATGATAGTTCCGCCCTTCAACGGGTCATGGTAGCCCTGAATTTGCAGCAAATCTGCATGACCGAGTAAGAAAAGGGCCATAGTACCGCGATTTGTTCGGAGATTATGTCTTCTTCAGGGGTTGGAAGGGCCCGATGCCCCCCTCCCCCGCCCAGGAAAGGCCTCTCATGATGTCCCGATTCTCCCTTCACCGAACCACTGTCCAGTGGGGTACTTTCTTTATACCTTGTCTGATATGGTGGGTTGTGGCCGGGTTGGTGCTCCTGGTGACGGACCGTGGGGCCCTCCATGTGACCCTCAATGGGGTCCATTTCCCGGGCAGTGACGGGTTCTTCCGATGGGCTACCTATCTGGGGGACCGGCGTGTGGCCTGGATTATGGGCGCCGCGTTCCTGCTTTCCCGCCGCTTTCGCATGGGCTTCACCGTGTTGGCCGCCACCATTGGCGCCGGGCTTCTGACCGAACTCTTCAAATACCAACTGCTGGGACCCGCGCCCCGCCCCGTGGCTTTCTTCGGCGATCCCACACCCCTCCGCCTCGTGGAGGGCTTCCAAAACCACCTGACCCACGCCATGCCTTCAGGCCACGCGGCCATCGCCTTCGCCCTTTTTACCACGCTGGCCCTCCGGACCCCCTCGCGTATCGGCCAGGGTGTGTGCGTTTTGCTCGCCCTGCTTTGCGCCGCCAGCCGGGTCTATCTGTCCGAGCACTTTCTCGAAGATGTCTACGCGGGCTCTCTGCTGGGGGTGGCCTGCGCCTTAGTCGCCTGGGCCCTGATCCGGCCCGACGTTCCCCCCGCAACACCCCAGGAATCGACCGATGAATTGCAATAGGCCGGCCGGTACTGCTACATAGGAATGATTGTGGGGCCTCACCGTCGGGTAGGAAGTCAGGAAAATTCATGGATGACCTCGTATTACGTTGTATCAGCTTCGGAGGCCTTGCGGTCCTCGTGGCGTTGGCCTGGGCCCTTTCCGAAAACCGGGGCCACATTCCCTGGCGACTCGTGGGCCTGGGAATGGGCCTCCAGTTTCTACTGGGACTCTTCGTCATGCACACGACCGCCGGGGTGTGGTTTTTTGACGGGGTAAAGGCCGGGTTTGATGTCATTACCGACGCCAGCGCGGCAGGCAGCACCTTTGTCTTCGGCAATTTGAACCAGGTGTTTTTTGTAGACCGTATCGGCTTTGGGCCCGATGGTGCGCCCGAGTCGCAAGGGCCCTTTATTATCGCGGCCGTGATTGCCTTTCGGGTATTACCGGTGATTATCTTCGTGGCGGGCCTTTCGGCCATCCTCCTCCACTTGGGGGTAGTCCAATGGATCATCCGTTTCATGGCGTGGGTCATGCGCAGCACCTTGAAGACCTCAGGCGCCGAGACCTTTGGCGCGGCCCTGCTCGTCTTTCTGGGCATCGAATCGGTCAGCGCACTGGGCGACTACCTCAAAGGCATGACCCGCTCCGAGATCTTTACCCTCATGACCGGATTCCTCGCCACCATCGCGGCGAGTGTCATGATCGCCTATGCGGGTTTTGGGGCCGAGCCCGGCCATCTGTTGGCAGCGTCCATCATGAGTGCCCCGGCGGCGTTGGTCATGGCCAAGATCCTCATCCCGGAGACGGAAACGCCTCAGACCTCCGGCGTGGAGCGCATCACCCTCCCCATTGAGAGCGAGAATATCTTCGATGCGGCGGCACGGGGTGCCCAGAACGGCCTGACCATGGCCCTCAACGTGGCGGCGCTGCTCATTGTCTTTGTGGGCCTCATCTATCTCATCGACCTGGGCGTTACCGCCCTGACCGGCACGACCACCACCACCCTCCTGGGCTTTCTCTTCCGGCCCTTCGCCCTTATCCTGGGGGTTCCCTGGGGAGATATCGGGGCCGTCTCGGAGCTCCTCGCCACCAAATCGGTCTTCAACGAATTCCTGGCCTATGAAAAGATGCAACCTATGATAGCCAATGAAACGCTCAGTCCCCGGGCGCAAACCATCGCCACCTATGCCCTCTGCGGCTTCGCCAACCCCGGCAGTCTGGGCATCCTCATCGGCGGCCTGGCGGGCATGATGCCCGAGCGCCGCGCGGAGATCGCCGCCATGAGCCTGAAAGCCTTTATCGCGGGCACCTTCGCCTGCTTTAGCACAGCCTGTGTCGCGGGGGTACTCGGATGAGCCACCCCGCACGTATCCTCACCATCGCCGGGAGCGACTCCAGCGGCGGTGCCGGCATCCAGGCCGATCTCAAGGCCATGCTGGCCCTGAGCGGCTATGGTATGTCGGCCATTACGGCCCTAACCGCCCAAAATACCCTGGGGGTCACCGGCATCCATGCGGTTCCCGCAGAAATGGTGCGGAAACAAATCGAAGCCGTCCTGGAAGACCCGGGGGTGGATGCCATCAAGACCGGCATGCTGCTCAACCGGGAGATCATCGCGGCCGTAGCCGACGTGCTCGCCACCGTCCCGGCGATTCCCCTGGTGCTCGACCCCGTCATGGTGGCCACCAGCGGCGCACGTCTCATTGACGAGGATGCCCAGGAAACCCTCGTGTCCCGCCTCCTGCCCCGGGCCACCCTGCTGACGCCCAATCTGCCCGAGACCGAGGCCCTGGCGGGCTTTACTATTACCGACGGGGCGAGCCTTCATCGGGCGGGCGAAGTCATACATGGCCTGGGTGCGAAGGCGGTCCTCATCAAGGGGGGGCACGCCATGACGGAAGACGCCATCGACCAGCTTTTCGACGGCGACACCTGGCATACCTTTCGTTCGCCTCGGGTAGCCACCACCTGCGGCCATGGCACGGGCTGCACGCTGGCCTCCGCCATCGCGACCCGCCTGGGACAGGGCCGTGCACTGACCGACGCCATAGAAGACGCCAAGCGCTATCTCACCGGCGCGTTGGAACAGGCCTGGCCGGAATTCACCCAAGGGAGTGGCCCGCTGAACCACGGCTGGATGATGGACGAGTTTACGCCCGGCGGCGATTGGTTTCACTAGGACGCTCCAGCGCGTGCCAAAGGACCTAAAGGACCTAAAGGACCTAAAGGACGAAAAGGACATCCCAACTCAGGGACCGTCTCGCCCCGGAAAACTTCGCCGTTGTGGACCGCACTATGGAACGGACGTGCACGTCCCGTTGGATGTTTGTCGTGGCCGGGCGTGGCTGTCCCGTCGTTGGAGAAGTTGCCCCTACGCCAGCCTCGCAAACGACAGGACAGCCACCGCCGTCTCCGTCGTGCCCCGTTACCCACAAACACGTGGTGGACACCCCATGAACCACTGCGGAGCGCGACGTGAGGCGCGGCAGTCCCTGAGACGCAGGGACCGTCTCGCCCCGGAAAACTTCGCCGCTGTGGACCGCACTATGGAACGTGCGCGCACGTCCCGTTGGGAGTTTGTCGTGGCCGGGCGTGGCTGTCCCGTCGTTGGAGAAGTTGGCCCTACGCCAGCCTCGCAAACGACAGGACAGCCACCGCCGTCTCCGTCGTGCCCCGTTACCCACAAACACGTGGTGCCCCCCCCG
>JAXMOL010000093.1:0-10295 GCA_034669905.1 Candidatus Hydrogenedentota bacterium | reverse complement strand
CGAAGGCGAAGGCGAAGGCGAAGGCGAAGGCGAAGGTGAAGGTGAAGGTGAAGGTGAAGGCGAAGGCGAAGGCGAAGGCGAAGGCGAAGGCGAAGGCGAAGGCGAAGGCGAAGGTGAAGGTGAAGGTGAAGGTGATTTCGCAGCAATTCTACTCAGCAGTTTCGACGCCCTTGATATCAACGGCGACGGGTTGCTTTCACCCGAGGAAGCGCGCGTAAGGTTCCCGGGAATGACCAACGCAGAGTTTGAAGCCATGGACACGAACCAGGACGGTTTCCTGTCCGAAGCGGAGTTACGGGGTGCGAATCCCGTCGGCGGATGTATGTCACCCGATTCCGCCAGCGACTTCTTCGCCTATGGGTTGGTGCTGTACCTCCTGGCCTGGGCCGATACCATCCAGCGTCGTCTGGCCCGCATGATGGGCTGGACCTCTGCAGAGGATACGGAGACCGAAGGATAACGCCGTTGGTCTCCATCAATATCCGTTTGTAGCCAAGCGCCCCGGGAATCTCCCGGGGCGCTTTTTGGTGCGCCGGGGAATTCAGTGCAGGACCCACCCCTTATGGCGCGCGCGGCCCGCTGGCCAGGGAATATCTATGGCGCACCGGCGGCTCGCTGGCCAAGGAATATCTATGGAGCGCTGGCGGCCCGCCGGCACCTTCGCACGAAAGTTTTTCTGCAGGCGCCGTGCTTCATTATGCTACACTACCCACGTGAGCAAAAGAGGAGTGTTGCAATGAAGAGCATAGCCGGTACAAAAGCCCATCATCTCTTGGTGGCCACGCCCGATGCGGACTATGGCACGGTCTTGTGCGACTTTCTCGCTGTGGACGATTACGATCTCGAGCGCTGTCATGATATGGCCGGGGTCTTGCGCCGAACAGGGCGTAAACCCTTTGATACGATAATTTTAGATATGGACCTGAACGAGCCGGGCAATATGGACCTGGTGTCCTTTGTGCGGCAGCAGGCGCCCCAGGCCCAGCTCATCCTGCTTTTTGACGTGCGGGATATTGAGGCGGCCCTGGAAGGGATTCGCCAGGGGGCCTTCTTTTACCTGCCCAAATCGAGCCCGCCCTCCGATGTGGCGTTGGCCGTCTCCAAGGCCCTTCATTTACGGGCCATGACCCACACGGCGGAGCGCTATGAACAAAGTGTCTTCGAAGAGGTGGTGGGTTCGAGTCCCGCGATGCAGCGGGTGGTGCGGCTCATCCAGAAGGTGGCCCCCACCGATGGCACGGTGCTGTTGCTGGGGGAGAGTGGCACGGGTAAAGAGGTGTTGGCCAACACCATACACCGCCTGAGCGACCGGCGAAACAAGGCCTTTGTGGCCATTAACTGCGCCGCCCTGCCCGAGGCCCTGCTGGAGAGCGAGATGTTTGGCCATGTCAAAGGGGCCTTCACCGGCGCGACCCATGACAAGGTGGGGCTCTTTGAGGAGGCCGACGGGGGCACGATCTTTCTCGATGAAATCGGCGATATGGCCCCGGTAACGCAGGCGAAGCTGCTCCGCGTATTGCAGAATGGCGACATCCGGCGGGTGGGCGCAAGCACGTCTTCCCGGGTGAATGTGCGGGTGCTGGCGGCCACCAACCGGGATCTGGTGCAGGCCGTGGCCGACAATACCTTCCGCGAAGATCTCTATTTCCGCCTGAACGTGGTCCAGATACGGATTCCGCCCTTACGAGAGCGGATGGAGGCCCTGCCCAGCCTCATGAGCCACTTTTTGCGCCGGGCCAACCAGCAATACAACCGGGACGTCCGTGAATTTGACGATCAGAGCCGGGCCCTGTTGATGGACTATGAATACCCGGGCAACGTACGGGAGCTGGAGACCATTGTGGCCCACGCGGTCATCATGTCCGAGGGCCCCATCATCCGGGCGGCCGATTTGCCGGAGCAGGTCCAATTTGGGCTGAAGCCACGCCTGCGGCTGACCCACGAGCGGAATGTGACCCCGATCCAGTCGCTGGCCGATCTGGAAGCGGACCATATCCGGAATACCCTGGTGGCCCTGGAAGGGAACCAGACCCAGGCGGCAAAATTGCTGGGTATTTCCCGTTCGACCTTGTGGCGAAAGATGAAAGAGTATGACATTCCGGCCCAGTCCGATTGAGGGTGTTGGGGGGCAGACCAAAAAGCGAAAAGTGCGCTCAGTACCAAGGTCGTGGTTGTTTGGGTGATGTTATGGCGCGTTGACTTCGGTGCTGCGCGGCCCTATAATGTTACTCAGTCAGGATAGCGAAACTGGCGGTAGGCTTGTGAGAGACAAGGATTTAGGTCATTAGCCAGCCCTCTTGGTGATGTGTACGGGAGGCTGGATAGCTGTTATACGGTGCGTTCTTGATGCCGCGTTTTGTCATACAAGTTCAACTCTTATTCCACTCGCGTGGACTAACAACCTGATCTACCTCCATCCCCCGATAGGGGGAACCTTCCGCCGTTTGAAAATGGTTTCTAACCCTATATAGGGCGGAGGTTTATCTTAATGGAAATTCTACTCATTGTCGGCGCAGGCGTAATTGGCCTGATCGCCGGTTATGTGATCTGCGTCGTCACGGCGCAGGCACGGGGCACCAGCCTGGTGGGCAAGGCACGGCGCGATGCGGCCCAAATCCTTTCCGATGCGGAGCGCGAAGCCGCGACCCAAATCAAAGAATCCCGGACCCAGATCAAGGAACTGGAAATTGATCTGCGGGCCAAGCTGGAACAGGAAGGCCGGGAGCAGCGCAAAGAAATCGGCGCCATCGAAAAACGTATGGCGAGTAAGGAAGAAATCCTCGACAACCGGGCCACGACCCTCGACAAAACGGCCGCTGAGCTGAACAGCCAGGAGCGGGAGTTGGTGAAGCGGGAGAAGGAAGTTGAGAAGGAGATGGAGAAGGTGAAGGCGCTGATCCTGGATCAGACGCAGAAACTGGAACAAATCTCCGGATTGACCGCCGATCAGGCCCGTCGCGAACTCTTTACCACCCTCGAAAATGAAGTGAAGCGGGATTGTGCCCTTCAGCTCAAGCGCACGGAAGACGAATTGCGCGAGCAGGCCGACAAGAAAGCCCGTTGGCTCATTGGCGAGGCCATTGGCCGCTGTGCGTCTGATCACGTGGCGGAAACCACCGTGTCGGTCGTCAATCTGCCCAGCGACGAAATGAAGGGGCGCATCATCGGTCGTGAAGGCCGCAACATCCGCGCCCTGGAAAATGCCACCGGCATCAACGTCATTATTGACGATACCCCCGAAGCCGTTATCCTCTCCGGATTTGACCCCATCCGCCGCCAGGTGGCCCGCATTACGCTGGAGCGCCTGATTCAGGATGGCCGCATCCACCCGGCCCGCATCGAAGAGATGGTGGAGAAGATCAACGAAGAGATGGCCGAGACCATCAAAGAAAAGGGCGAGGCTGCCTGTCTGGAAGCCGACGTCCACGGACTGCACCCTGAGATCGTTAAGTTGTTGGGCCGCTTGAGTTTCCGTACCTCCTACGGACAAAACGTGCTCCACCACTCCGTCGAAGTGAGCCGCCTTTGCAGCATTATGGCCGCTGAGCTTGGGGTGAACATCCAGGAAGCAAAGCGGGCTGGCTTTATCCACGATATGGGCAAGGCCCTCACCCACGAGGTGGAAGGTTCCCACGCCATCCTGGGCCACGATATTGCCAAGCGTCACGGTGAAAACGAAGTCATCTGCAACGCCATTGGTGCCCACCACAACGAAATGCCCATGACTTCGGTCATCTCCATGATTGTTCAGGCCGCCGACGCCATGTCGGCTTCCCGTCCCGGTGCCCGCAGCGAGACGATGCAGAATTACATCAAGCGCCTGGAGCAGTTGGAGCAGATTGCCCATGAATTTGAGGGCGTCGAGAAAGCCTTCGCCATCCAGGCCGGCCGTGAAGTCCGCCTGGTGGTCCAGCCGGACCGGGTGAACGATGCGGAAGCCGCCACCATGGCCCGCGAAGTCGCCAAGCGCGTCGAATCAGAAATGACCTACCCCGGTCAGATCCGGGTGACGGTCGTGCGGGAGACCCGCGCGGTGGAAATGGCCAAGTAGCCGCCCACCCCGCAGACACGGAAATCGCCCTGCGCGTGTTATCCGTGCCCCGTTTTGGTGTATCATCTACCCGTAGTCCCGGGCGCAACCCGCGCCCGGGATGATTATTTACAGGCCCCTCGGTGTCTTTCCAGAAGACGGTTGTCCCGCTGAATTACGGGTCGGGGATGACGAACTTTTTTGCAAGCATAAAGACGACCAGCAATGAAACTAATCTTTATCGGTGATATCGTCGGCCAGCCGGGGCGGAAGAGCGTGGCCCTTCATTTGCCCAAGGTCCGCGACCGGTGGCAGCCCGATGTGATCGTGGCCAACGCCGAAAACGCGGCCGGTGGCCTGGGGGCGACGCCGGACATCCTTCGGGAGCTCAAGTCCCTCGGTGTCCAGGGTTTTACCATGGGCAACCACACGTGGCGGAAGAAGGCCATTATTCCCGCCCTGCCGGAATTCCCGGAGCTGGTGCGGCCCGCCAACTATCCGCCGGGACTGCCCGGCAAGGGCGCGACCATCATCGCCCTGCCCGACGGGCGGAAGCTGGGGGTGCTGGATCTGATCGGACGGGTCTATATGGAACCCTTCGATTGTCCTTTCCGCACGGCCGATGAAATGCTCCCCATGTTGGAGGCCCAGACCAATGCCATCCTCGTGGATATGCACGCCGAGGCGACGTCGGAAAAGATTGCCATGGGCTGGCACCTGGAAGGGCGCTGCTCGGTGGTGGTGGGGACCCACACCCACGTGCAGACCGCCGATGAATGGATTATGCCCAAGGGCACGGCCTACATCACCGATGTGGGCATGTGCGGGCCCATCCATTCGGTCATCGGCACGGACAAAGACATTGTGGTCAACAAGTTTGTGACGGGTATGCCGGAGAAGTTTGTGGTGGCGAAGGGGCCGGGCATCTTTGCTGCGGTCTATGTGGAAATTGATGACGAGAGCGGGAAAGCGCAGCACATTGAGCGCATCCTCCTGCGAGACGAATAGTATCCGCACATAAACGCTGAATAACGGCGCCCTTTCGGGGTGCTCGTAGAACGTGAATGGTTGTTGCATGTACTTCAAACGCGTAGAAATGCTTGGGTTCAAGTCCTTTGCGGACAAGACCCATATCGACCTGGAGCCCGGCACCACGGCTATCGTGGGACCCAATGGCTGCGGTAAGAGTAATATCCTCGATGCCCTTCGCTGGTGTCTGGGGGAGCAGAGTGCCAAGGCGCTCCGTGGCTCCCACATGCAGGATGTTATCTTCAACGGCAGTGAGCAGCGGTCCCCCATGGGCATGGCTGAGGTGACCCTCACGTTTGATAATGCGGACAACAAGCTGCCCCTCGATTTTGCCGAGGTCCAGGTGTCCCGCCGGGTCTATCGCTCGGGCGAGAGTGAGTATCTGATTAACAAGGCCCCCTGCCGCCTCCGTGATATCCAGGAACTCTTCATGGATACGGGTATCGGCACCAACGCCTATTCGTTGATTGGACAGGGCAAGATCAGCCTGGTGCTCAGCTCCAAGCCCGATGACCGCCGTTTCCTCTTTGAAGAGGCCGCCGGTATCATCAAATACAAGGCGCGGAAGCGGGTGGCTATCCGCAAGCTCGACAACGCCGAGCAAAACCTGCTCCGTCTCACCGATATTATCAACGAAGTGCAACGCCAGATGCGGAGCCTCAAGCGCCAGGTGAATGCGGCCATCCGCCACCGTGAGCTGACCGAGGCCCTCCAGGAACTGGAAGTGCGGAACGCCTGGCTCCAATACAACGAGCTGAGCGGCCAGATCGACGATCTGAAAGAACGCTTCTCCGTCGCGGAAAAAGAGTACGAGACCTCCTCCACCAAGACCAACACCATGGAAGCCCGCCAGGAAGAGCTGGGCGTGAAGCGCGTGGAGCTGGAGCGCATGCTCATGGCTCGCCGCGATGGGGAGTATCAGGTCGATTCGGAGATGGAGAAGATCGAGAGCGAAATCGCCCTGATCCGTAAGGAAATCGATTTCTCCAAGACCCAGCATGCCCAGGCGGAGAAGGAGCGGGAAGACTTCCTGAAGCGGGCCGAGGCGGTCAAGGGTAACCAGGGCGAAACGGGTACCCAGAGCTCGGAGTTCACCCAGCAGATTGAGCAGGCCGAAGCGGCCTTGAAGGCGAAGCAGGAGGAGTATGCCGCTGCCGAGGTGGCTGTGACCCAGGCGGATGAGAAGGTAGAGGCGGTGCGTGCCCGCACGCTGGAAACCATCAACTCCCGTAACAAGACCCAGACGGAGCTGGAGACGGTGGGCGTGGGCCTGGCCAACATTGACGACCAGCTCGAAGGTATCTTTGGCCGTCAGAAGGTGCAAAACACGCGCCACGAAGATCTGACGACCCAGCTCCAGGCGGCCCAGAAGGAAGAGACGGAAGCCCAGAAGCTGCTCACCGATACGGTGGACCAACGCAAGGCGACCCAGGAAAAACACCGCACCATTTCGGATGATATGAAGACGGCCAACGAAGAGTGGCAGACACTGCGTGAGCGGAAGAGTAGTGAAGAGGCCCGCATGCGGTCCCTCCGCGAATTGCGCGACAGCTACGAAGGCTTTGCTGCGGGCGTAAAGGCCATCATGAAGGCCCGGCAACATGAAATGCCGGAAGTGGATGGCATCATCGGCCCGGTGGGTGACCTTATCTCCACGGAAAAATCCTACGGCAAGGCCATTGAAGCGGCCCTGGGCGGCAACATCAACAACGTAATTTGCGACGACGCCGATGCGGCCAAGTCCGCAGTTAACTTCCTGAAAAAGCACCGTGCCGGTCGGGTGACCTTCCTGCCCTTGGACACCATCCGCAGCAGCAACCGCGATGACAGTGGCAGCCTGCGGGGCTCGGCGGGGGTCATTGGTCAGGCCATCAACTACGTGCAGAGTGATGCGCGTATCATGCCGGCCCTGGAATACCTCCTGTACAACACGATGATTGTCGAGACCATCGACGACGCCATCCGTATTGCCCGCTCCGAGCGACGCTTTCCCCGTCTGGTCACGCTGGACGGCGAAGTGGTGACCTCGTCGGGTGCGGTGACCGGTGGTCGCACGCGCCACGAGAGCAGCGGCATGCTGGGACGTAGCGCCGAAATCGAAGAGCTGGAAGCCTCGGTGCAAAAGGCGACGGGTCGGATCAATACGTTGGTGCAACATGCCCAGCAGATGACCGTGGCCCTCCAGGAACTTTCTGCCCGCCTCAAGTCCCTGGAAGAAGACGAAAACGGATTTCGCCAGCGCCTCAATAAGGCCGGCGTCGAGATTGCCCGCCTCTCTACGGAAGTGGACTCCCTCACCAGCTCGGGTTCCCAATTGGGTGAGCAGCGCGACCAGTTGTTGGCCCGCCGCGAAGAGCTGGAGGCCCGCCGGGTGGAAGCCCAGGAGCGCATGAGCTCTATGGATGGGGAAGACGACAAGATTCAGCATGAGCAGGCCGAGGCCCAGGAAGAGGCCGCGAAGGCCCGTGCGGCCATGTCGGCGTGCAGCGATGCCCTGGGCGAATTGCGCATCCAGGTGGCGTCGCTGACCCAGAAGCTTGAAGAAGCCGAGCGGAATCGCCTGCGGGAAGCCCGGGAGTATCAGGACGCCCTGGAAGAGGCCGCCCGCCGTGAAAAGATGATGGAAGACCTGGTCATCAAGGCCAAGGATCTGGAGGCGGGCATCGCCGACCACCTGGAGCGTGCCAAGGCCCTTTCGGAGACGAAGGAAGAGGCCCACGACAAGGTGTTGGAAGCGCAGAAGGAACAGAACGCGCTGAATGAAGAGGCCACCACCCTCGCCCGCGCCCTCAAGGAATTGCGCGCCCTCACCGCCAAGGCCCAGAAGGAAGTGCACTCTTTGGAACTGGAATTGTCGCACCGGGAAGACCGGGTCGCCTTCTTCCAGGAGCGGATCCTTTCCGAATACAACCTGGCCCTCGCCTCTCTCGAAGAGAAGGATGTGGGCAGCGACGAGTTTGACGAAAAAGAGCGGGAAGCCCTTATCAAGCAGCACCGCAAAGATCTCCAGCGCCTCGGCACCGTAAACCTCATGGCCATCGAAGAGTATGAAGCCCTGGAGAAACGGGACGAGTTCCTCTGCACCCAGGAAGAAGATCTTCGCCGTGCACGGGAAGCCCTGCTCGGTGTGGTAGAGCGTATCGACGAGACCATCCGCAAGCTCTTCATGGAGACCTTCAACCAGGTCGCCGAGTGTTTCAAAAACTACTTCCGCCGCCTCTTCAATGGGGGACAGGCCCGGGTCTATCTCCTCAATGAAGACGACCCGCTGGAAAGTGGTATCGAGATTGAAGCGCGCCCTCCGGGAAAGAAGCCCCAGACCATTTCGCTCCTTTCCGGTGGCGAACAGGCCATGACGGCCATCGCGCTCCTCTTCAGCATCTTCACGGCCAAGCCGAGTCCCTTCTGCGTATTGGACGAAGTGGACGCCCCCCTGGACGATGCCAACGTGGGCCGCTTCCTGGAATTGGTGGATCAGTTTACGGACAACAGCCAGTTCATCATCATTACCCACAACAAGCAGACCATGGCCAAGTCGGAAGCCATCTTCGGTGTGACCCAACAGGAGCGGGGTGTTTCCCAGCTCGTGTCGGTTAAGTTTGAGGATGTGGAAGACACCTCGGCCGCATGATGAGGGTGCTCCATCTCTTCAGCAACTGCAAGTGGACGGGGCCGGCGGAACCGGCTCTGAACCTCTGCGCTGCCCTGCGGGAGCAGGGGGTGGAGACCGCGTTTGCCTGTGCGCCCGATGCGGGCAATTCGGTGAATCGGGTCGTCACGTCGGCCCGGGAGCGGGGCATTACGCCCATCCTCGACTTCCACCTGAAGAAGCACCGCCACCCCTTTAAGAACCTGGAGGACGTGCGCGGGATTCGCCGCTTGCTCCATGCGGAATACTTTGATGTGGTCCATTGTCACTTGGACAACGACCACGCCATTGCCGGGCGCGCCGTGCGGAACATCAAGATTCCGTTGGTGCGCTCCAGCTATGAAGGCCTGGGCCTCAAAGAAGACCGCCGTCACCAGCGTATGCTGGACCGCACGGCCCTCCTCATTGAGCCCTCCGAAATCGCCCTCGAACATGACCGGGCCACCTTTGGCCTGGAGCCCGAACGGGTCACCGTGGTGCCGGGTGCCATAGACACCCACCGCTTTGACCCGAAGCGCGTGCCCAACTCACGCCGCGCTGCCCTGGGCATCCCCGAAGACGCCTACGTGGTGGGCATCGTGGCCCGCATGCAGACCCACCGCCACTTTGAAGACCTGCTCCAGGTCATGCGACAACTCATGGATGTCATGCCCAACGCCCACCTCCTCATCGTGGGGCGGGGCACCCACCAGCAGCGCGTGGTCGAAGATCCGGCCCGCGACATGGGCATGGCGGACCACGTCCACATCACCGGCTTTATCGATGGCGACGCGTTTGTATCGGCCATCCAGTCCATGGACACGGGCGTCTACCTCGTACCCGGCAGTGACGGTACCTGCCGCGCCGCCCGGGAGATCCTGTCCATGGGCAAACCCCTCGTGGTGGCCGACCGGGGCATGCTCCGCGAGATCGTGGTGGATGGGGAAAGCGGTATGGTCACCGACGGCAGCGTCGCGGCCCTCTTTGAAGCCATCCACCGCCTCGGCCAAGACCCCGAGAAACGCCACACCATGGGCCACAAGGCCCGCCAGCACGCCGAACAGCACTTCGCCCTCGCCGCCCAGGCCAAGGCCGTGAAAGCCCTCTACACGCAGTTACTGGCCCGGTAACCACCGTGGGATAGCCGTTCCGGCTGTCATCGCGTGTCTTCGGCACGGAGAATTCCCTTGCCTTTGCGGTGGTCCCTACTGCGTATACCCAGGGACGGTCTCGCCCCCTGTGAAATCGCAGTGCCATGAATGGCTACGGACGTCTCGCGTCGTGGCGGCAGGTGCAGCGTCGTGAACGGGCGTGGCCGTCCCGTCGTTTGCGGCGCAGGCGGCGGGTCAACTTCGCCAACGACGGGACAGCCCCCGCCGTTTTCGTGTTGTGGGGTGGTGGTCATCGCTTTGCTGGCCTGCATGGGACTGCGGGTACCTGAGGTCGCGAGGCGAGGCCGTCCCTGATGCACGACGTCGTCTACCCCCAGGGACCGTCTCGCCCCTTGTGAAATCGCAGCGCCATGAATGGCTATGGACGTCTCGCGTCGTTGCCGTAGGTGCGGTGTCACTAACGGGCGTGGCTGTCCCGTCGTTTGGGGAGCTGGCG
>JAXMOL010000092.1:0-12975 GCA_034669905.1 Candidatus Hydrogenedentota bacterium | reverse complement strand
GAAAAGATGACTCCAGATACTTTCTACTACCAATCAATCAGCGCCGAAGCAAAGGCATCGGCATAACCCCAAAGCGGATACACTTAAGAAACACGATCACGTGTCCAAACAATGGGGTCCACTTCTAGGCGCAGGGCGGCCTGGAGACCATTTACTACTTCGCCCCACGCGATTGGTCTCAATTTATTACGTGTTTCGACGGTCTCGCTTAGTCTGCGGTCATTTAAAAGCAATGCCTCCAAGAGCTCCGGCGGCGTCGTTGGCAGTGCTTCAAGATAGCCCCGCAGTTGTTCCATCACCCCGTCCGCTTCCGAAGTATGTAGTTTTGGGCCCAGTTCGTACCCTTCCATTTTTGAAACATTACCTCGGGCAATGCGCTCTTGTGGCCGAAATGGTGTTGCTTCATCGCTCACGATAGGGAATGGAGCGTTCGACTTGTCGAGAATCGAAAGCCTTTCCAGTATTTTGTACGCTGCGGAAGCGATGTGCTCCATATAGGTCATTCGCGAACTTGTTGTCGTATGGTCCATCATCCCCATAGATATCATGTTTGTCGTGGTTATCTCCGCTTCAGTGCGCGCCAGGGAATACCAATGAAGCAACGTGGGAAGTGAGTCGCCTGTACGGTCTACCTCGGCGAGGATCGTGGGAAAGGCCTCGCCGCCGTTCAACACGCTGGCAGTCCCTTCACCCTCCAGCGCACGTTGGCGCTCCCCCACGTAGACGGTAAGTTCAGCGAGCGACGTAGCCATTATCAATTTTCGCATCGTCTCGTCACCCTCGAGGGCCGCCCCCATGATTTTGGCCACGCGCGGTTGGTGCAACATGTATTCCTGAGATCGTACTTGTTCCGCAGGCTTATGGGTTTCGGTGAAGAGCCAGAACAGTGGGGAAAACGCTTCCTTGCGGAGCATGCGTATGGAGTCCTCGATACGTTCGCTTGCCACGGCATCGAGAATTTGCTGGACTTTCCCGTCTCTGTCTCGGTCAAACAGAAGTACGCCGCGTTCCGTCGCTTCACTCTCATCCCCGATCTGTGCCGCGATGGCCTGTGCCGTTGACATCGTGTTCGTATCCGGCGATTCGGGCAGGGGCACCTGCCACCGATAGATTTCGCGCTCACCGAAGCGGTTCGTGTCCAACAGGAGGATCCAAGCCTCGCCACTCGGCGCGCGCACCCCAATATAGTTCAAGGCACCGGGCTCGACCGCAATCACCCGCACCTCGCTCTCGTTCAGCTCCTTGAGGTGTTGTTGGACATAGTCGAGGGCGGCACCCGGCAGTACGATGTCCTTGAGGGATAGGATGCGCGTTTCGCTCTCGGCATCAAGCACGACCGCGCCCCCATCGACAATCGCCTTGCAGGTAAGGCCCCAATCCTCGATAAGAATTGTCTGTTCCGTATCGCCATATCGATGTACACCCTCCACACCGAAGTGGGTCTCCCTATTTCCATATCGCACGACACCGTCCACACCGTAGGGGGTAAGGCTTCTCTCAAGGGACCATGTCAACTCTGGTTTCAGGACGATCCAATCAGTCCTATAAGCCTCGCCGTAGTAGCTGCGAATTGCGGGGTCTTCCAACGCAGCGTCGGAAGAGGGCGTCATGACCAGTCGAACCTGTTTGCCGTACCAGTTGCGGAAGAGGTCTCGGGCGTCATCATTATCCATAGTGAGCGGGATGTGCTGGCGTGGTTGAAAGAAACTCGTTCGGAGTTCGTCCGACAAGCGCCCCATGGGATAGGTGCTTCCCGAAGTCTGCTCTTCCATGGCGATGTCGAAGGCCAGGGCGAAGGGCCGCTCGAAACCCTCATCAATGTGCCAGTCGAGGAAGAGAACAACGGGGTTGCCATCGTGGTCTAGAACGCGTGGGTCCGCAATGGAGTTGTCCAGCATGGATTTCCAGCCGTCCTCCATCGTGGGTTCAAAATAGTCCGCCGGGATTTCTGGGAGTACCTCGAATTCGACTTCATTGGTCTCGAGGATGGGGTAGACGGCGGCGGCCTCCCGATCAGCACCCGAGCGTGGCCGCAGCTCAACGTCGTGCAACAGGACGGATACGCGGTGTTTTCCGGCGGCCAAGCCTTCCAAGGGGTGGCGCGGCGACACGGAAAAATTGGCGCCAACCTTCATCTTGACACCGGACTCCTCCGTGGAAAACCAGGGAAGCTCTTCGCCATCGCAACGAATGGTAATTTTCGAAGTGAAGGAATCGAATTTCTCCGCGCCGTTATCGAGGCGTAGCGTGACCGGCGTTCCCGTCAGTTGGAATTCGTGGGCGGACAGGGTTAGCGTCGGCGGAGGGAAGGGCTCGGTCTCTTTGATGTTTGTGGCCGGAGGGGCAGGCACCGGTGGCAAGTTTATCCCGTCAAAGAAGAACGTCTTACGGAAATCTTCCTGGTTTTCGAGGCGTGCGAATTTCAGTTGGTGCACCCGGTCTGCCGCAAGGGGGAAGGTAACGACTTGCAATGGGGCGCGTTCAAAGT
This sequence comes from Candidatus Hydrogenedentota bacterium, assembly GCA_034669905.1. GTDB lineage: Bacteria > Hydrogenedentota > Hydrogenedentia > Hydrogenedentales > JAEUWI01 > JAEUWI01. Next base: position 10,487 of record JAXMOL010000092.1, on the reverse strand, counting down.
CCAGGAAGTGGGTGGACTGGGGCCAGTATTCGTTTCCTGTTGCATCCAACGCTCGGACATTGACCCTGCCATCGGTCCAATTGCCGGTACGTCGCAGCACGACGCTGCATTCGGACGCCTCCGAGCCGGTGCTTTGCTCAATCCAGGTCACTTCGTCACCGCCCGATTCACTGTAACTGTGGTTCCAGGTGCCAGCGCGGATTTCGTCAATTTGTACCCTGCCGGTGTCGCCGCCGGCTATGGAGTAGTTGGGTTCGACCGAAAGCATTTGGTGGGTGTTTTTTCCGTTGTTCAGCAGGTCAACCCGGAACCAGAGATCGATAGTGTCGGGCCATTTCTGGTCCCGTCTTGCGACGAAAACGGGGATGTCTTGACCTGTTAGGGAGCCGCTGGTGAACTTGGGGTTTTCGTTGTAGCGCCAGTCACTATCCCACAAGAGTTTTCGCGTACTGTGGTCGAAGACACGGAACTGTACGACATCAAAATATTTCATTAACTTGTTGCCATGGCTGCCATTGTCGGCGACATTTATTAGGAGGCAATCCCAGTCACCCTCAGCCAATTCTGGAAAGCGCGCAGCGTGGAGCATGTCGTCGGGAAACATGGGGAATTCAAGGGCTTTCAGGGCATTTGGCCCATCCATTCGGCGTATTTTGGATACTCCAAAATCTCCCCCGCCAATCTGGACGCGTCCTTCGGTGTCCGACGCTGAAGCCGTTTCATAACCAGGAGAGTAGGGAATCTTGTCCACGGGCCTTGAAGGGACTGTCTCGACCGGCGGGGTGGCTGCAGTCGGGTTGTCTACGGAGCCTGTAGCGTCGCTATCGTCTGGGTGTATCGCGATGTTGGAGAAAGTCCGCCACTCGAATGGCCTCGCCTGGAAGTCCATATAGACGAGTTCGCTTGAAGGTATATCCCCCTCGACGACGAATTCCGTTTGATGCATGCCGCCCACGCCGAAAGAGGAGACAATCCGCGATGCGTAGGCGGTATCGTTCCTATCAAAAACCACCAACCGGAAGTCATCTTCCCGAGGGGTGTGGGTTACAACGACATGAGTCGTACCCTCTTTTTCGAAGAAATCGCTGAAGGCCGCGCCAGATTCGCTTCCATCCGAACTGCTGTGGGGTCCCAAGGTGCCGTATAGGCTTTCCCAAGGGCCAAACGCGATACCAAGTTCGAAGGAAGTCTTATCCTGTGCGTCGGGAAGGTTGTAGATTTCCGCGCTGATGAATGCCTTATCGCGCGACTTGCGGACATTATGGGCGACGGAGTTTCCTTCAACCTTGAACTTGATACCCAAGTCGTTTTCTTCGGGGACGGGGGAGACTTCGATGAAGAATCGTCGCTTTACGCCGGATTTGTCGGATGAAGAACCGCCCATCTTAGTCGCGTACCCCTCGGGCACTCCCGATAACGGTGTACCGTCCGGGGCCCATACGCTGGAGACCGTGTACCCGTCCGGTTGTCCCACACCGGCGATGTGGGCTTGAAGGTCGGGCGAGAAGGTTGCGGTGTATTGTGACTCCTCGGGTGTGGATGGGTACTGGGGCGCTGGGGCCTCTTCCGCGTCATCGGACGGGGGGGGCGTTGCCTCAGGATTCACGGCGATGTTTCGGAATCTGAGCCACTCAAATTCGCGCACCTGAAGTTCCACAAAGCGCACCTCCTCCGGCACGACCTCGCCCAGTGAGTACTCGCCCTGGTTGGTGCCATTGATACCAGGAGCCGTTCCGGTCGCCGGGGAATAGTGCATTTCCCCGGCGGTATCGTAGACAACGACGCGCTTGTCGAGTTCCGTCACGTTGTGGGTGAGCGTGAACAGGTAGTCATCATCCCGTTTAAAGGGCTTGCCTACCAGAATGTCGTAGGTGACGCCGTCTCGAATGCCTTGGGTGCCGTTTTCAAGCTGAGTCTTCGCGAGGGGTTCCCACAGACCCGCAGCGACGCCGACTTCAATATCGAAACGGGTTTCCTTTTCATCTACCTTGATTCCACCAGACATGACAGAGCTGATCCCGGCGGGTAGAAAGCGTGTGCTGTAATCGTCACTACGTAGGGCGACCGATTCCGGTAGGTTCTCGGGCGTCGTTGTCCGTTGGTACAGCTGCCGGTAGACCTGCCCGTTGGCGGCGGCGACTGAAGAGTCCGGTTCCGAGAGCCCTTCGGGAAGTGCCTCAAGCGGTGTTCCGTCCGGTTTCCACGGCCGAGCGTCGTCATCCCGAGAGATGCCCACGCCCAGCAACGTTACCTCGACGCCGGAGGAAAAGGTGAGACGGTCCACCACCACGGTCGATTTCGCTCGGGTGATATGAAGCGTGGCGAGCGCCGCCGTCAGCACGGTCCCGACGAGCACAAACCCCACGACATTTCGTCGGGTTAGCTGCGTGCGTTTGCGGGCTTCGTCCAGCACCGCCAGCAAGCGCCCCTCCAGATGACTTTTCTTGGCCATGGTAATGGCGGCGGCGGAAGTCAGCGTGCCGGCGCGGAGACTTCGGGCCACGTCGAGGAGGACTTCCGCATATTCCGTGGGGTGTTGCCCTGCCGCGAGGACGAGGTCGTCGCAGGCGTGTTCCCGCTCGATGCGGAGTTGGCGCAGGGCCAGCCAGGCGAGGGGGTTGAACCAGTGGAGGGACACCGCCAGATGGGCCAGGGCGTGGGTGAGGCAATCGCGCCGTTTGACGTGGGCGAGTTCGTGGAGCAGGACGGCGCCGCGTTTCTCATCACTCCAGTTTTCCGCGTCGGCGGGGAGGAATACGACCGCACGGAAGAGTCCCGCTGCCATGGGCATGGTGTCGGCCGGTGCGCGAAGGAGACGTACGGGATGGCGGAGGCCGAGGGATTGGGCCAGGTCTTGGGTGAGCTTGGGCAAGGCCTCGCTGGAAAAGTCGGAGCTTTGTCGGGCCATGCGCCGAAGGACGATCATTCCGGCCACCAGGGGAAAGAGCAGCGCAAAGGCGACCGTCAACCACAGGGCCAAGAGCCCGTAGGCCAACCCAGGATGGCGGGCTTCGGGCGGGCGCGGAGGTGTTTCGGTCCCCGAGAGTGTCCCGACGGTGTCATCCGAGAACATGGGGGTTGCTTGGGAAAGCGTCGGCGCAGGCATGGGTGGGGCGGTCACAGGCAATGAAGCGGGCCCTCGCACTTCGGTATCCGACAGGGAAGGGTCCGACGCGGGTGGAGGCGTGGCAAGGTCGACGGGGGGGCCTTCCACGGCGGGGAGGAGAGGTAACTGCCACTTTGGGATGAATAGGGAGCCGAGGGGCAGGACAAGCAGTCCGACCAGCGCCAGAAAATACACCAGATGGCGTGCCGACGCCGTGCTTCGTCGCATGGTGAGGACCGCAAGGCCGGCGACGGCCATCAGCACCATGCCCTTGAGACCCCCATCGGCCAACAGGGCCAGCAGCTGCCCGTCGTATCCCGTTCCCATTGCCTCTTGAATCCATGCCCACATCGTTAGCGCCCCCCTTTCTTGGCTTTCTCTATGAGTTGCGAGAGGTGATCCAACTCGGCATCGCTCAGCGTGCCGCCGTCCATTTCAATGAGAGAAGCCGCCGCCTGGGAGGTGGAGCCGTTGAAGAAGGTGGCCACGAGCCGTTGCAAGACCGAGCGCTGGGCCTTTTTCCGGGCAATGGTGGACTGGTAGAGAAACTTCTTGCCCGATTTTGCGCGCTTGACGTGCCCTTTCTCCTCGAGGTTGTTGAGGATAGCCCGGACCGCCGAATAGCTCGGTGGGTCGGGGAGTGCCTCCAGTACTTCCGAGACGCTCGCCTGCCCCAAGTCATAGAGGGCCTCCATGATTTGCTGTTCCCGACGCCCGAGGTCGAGGGGAGTCTTTTGCTTCATCGTGCCGCAGCCCTTTTTCATTCCGTGGCCACCCCCAGCGGTGGTCCATGTGCTAAGCATATAGCACTTTGGAGGTGGTGTCAATATAAATGCTAGGAACTTAGCACTTTGCAAAGACGCAGGTGAGAAGCACCGGGCTTATGACCCGTTACCGAGCATAAATTGGCGGTTTCAGATGAGTTTGCGCTGCTTCCCAACGAAAAATTGTGTGCTATAGTGATGAAGTATCGGTGTGGCAGTGCGCTGCGCTCTTTTTCTTGAGGAGGAAGAGGAGCAGCAGGAGGCAGATACATAGTGCAATCGATGGCCCGGGCTCTGCTTGGAAACGGAGTGATTGAGGACTCAACGAGGGCGCTGGTGCGCCCAGCTTTTCGTGTAGTTCGCATGGACTTAGCTGACAAACCGGGAGCAGGAATATGTCGAGCAGAAAACATAGCGATCTGTTATTCGCGATTGCCAACGGACTCTTTCTTCTGGCGCTTCCGTTTTCCGCTACTTGCGGCGCTCCTCTTGGAAGGAGTTCGTCAACCCCGCTATTGGGACGAAAGGAAAATTCATGTTGACCAGGATTGAGATGAGCTACTGCGTGCTCGGTGCCGTGCTGATAGGGGTGGTGCTGTGCCACCAAAGCGTGGCCCAGGTTACCCTCGAGTCGGCCGAAGCTCGATACGCCATAGCTGCGTCTACGGCTCTTGACGGTATGGAATGTGACGACCCCAAGTCCGATGTTATCGATCTTAGCTTGGATGGGCCGACCTTTACCCTCATGGAATCGGCGATGTGCACGACGGAGAGCCACACGGTAAATGGGAATGTAACGGCGGATATGGCATTTCAGTCCATAGCAGGTGGCTTCTCCGCCACGCTCAATATTTCGGCCGCTTCGAGCCGCAACACGCCTTTTGTCAATAATACGGCCAATTACAGCTCCCGGGCGACAGGTATATGCGATGCCATTTTTGAAGTGGAGTCGGAGGCAACCCTGACGATATCCGGCAGATTGGAGGCAACAAGTAATGCGACTACTCCGGGTAGCTTCGAGGCTTCGTACCGTCTAGAGCGGATCGGATGCCCGACAGATGTAATCTTGGGGAAGTTTGGAAGCGACGAGGACTGTGAACTGAATGTGCGGGCTTTCGGACCATCCCTTCCCGGGGAGTATCCCGATAGTGTTACATTGGACGATACGCTGTCCCTGGTCCCCGGGCGTTACACGATTCGTTGGTCGGCCGGCGGTAATGTAGATTCCGATAATGACGTGGCCCAGCGGTCAGGCGATGCGTCCCTGGAGGTGGAATTCAGTGTGGTGGCAGGCGCTGGCACCGCAACCCAGGTATTCTGGGAGGCGGGAAACGGAGCCTTCGAAGACGAGAGCAATTGGGAGCCGGAGGAAGTCCCGGGGGCGACTCAGGTGGCGGTTTTCGATCGTGTCGGAACGGGTTCCCTTACGCTAGAGAATCCGGAGGTGGGGCGTATCTTCGTCGAGCGGGGAAACTACAGCTTCGATGGGGCCACGCTTCAGCTTTCTGGCGGGAACATCGACCTTCCGTCGCTTATCGTGGGCCGTAGCACGGCAGATTCGGCGTTCTTGACCTTTTTCGTCGGGAACGTCAGCAGCACCGGCACCGTCCTTGGCGAGGCACCCAATACCCTGGGCCGCCTGACAGTAGACGGCGAGACCCAATGGGCCAATGAGTTCAGCGTGGTGGTTGGGGGGGAGGGCACGGGCATTCTCGACCTGTCAGGGAATTCGATGACGACCACGGAGCAACTGGTCGTCGCGGAATCCGTCGGAAGCAGCGGCGAAGTTATTCTGGTCACGGAGAATACCGCGAAGGGGGAGACCGAACAACTCGTTGTCACATTGGAAACCATCATCGGTCAGAGGGGCGAAGCCACCTTCATGGCACAGAACGCCCGAATGAATACCGGGCGTACTGTGATTGGCGCCCTGGCCGGGTCTTCGGGGATGGTCACCTTACTGGAGTCCGAGAACTTTGTCGGCTGGACCTTTGAGGACGAACTCACGGTGGGCGGACTCGGCGTGGGCAGTGTGGTGGCCTCCGATCAAGTCGTTATCTCCGCCCCCGCCGATGCGCCGACGCCCGTGTATATTGCGCGCGAGTCGGGTAGTGTCGGCACGGTCAGCCTGGAAGGCAGTTTGTCTGTTTTTGACAGCAAGGGTGGAGCGATTAGCGTCGGTCTCGGTGGTGATGGCTCCCTGGCGCTCACTCAAGGGGCGCTCCTCGGGGCGGGCTCGCTCCTGATTGGGCCCACTGAGGAGTCCGCGGAGGGCGCCCGGGGAGATGTGCTGATCGAAGGGGCCGGAGAAATCGTCGACGAGCCACAGGCCCAGATTGGCGGCGATATCCGCGTGGGTAACTTCGGGGAGGGCGCGTTGAAAGCCCAGCTGGAGGCCGACATAGAGAGCGTAAGCGGATTTATCGGGACGGAGGTCGGAGGTAGCGGCGTGGTGACGTTGAACAATGCGGGTTGGACCCTGTCGGAACTCCTGAGCATCGGCCTGTCGGAACCCGAAGAAGGAGATGGCTCCTTTAACATCCTTGGGGTGGGAACGCTCCTACTGCTCGATGGCGATGTCACCGTGCCAATTTTCTCCGGTGACCACGGGGCCAATGTGGCTGGAAGTGGTCTTATAAGCGTGACGGTCGCAAGCGAGTGTACCTGCAACCTGGACCCGTTTCTCCCCGACGATGAACAGGACCCCAGTACGAAACAAACGGGTGGTAGCCCTGGCGGCACGCTCACCTTTGACGGCGACTGGACTTTCCCACAGGCGACGATAGTAATTGACGCCGTCTCGGCCACCGAGAGCGACATGATTGTTGTCACTGGCAATGCGGATATCACCGGCGCGACGATTCGTTTCAACTTCACCGACGGATACCTTCCAAAGACAGGCGAGACCATTCCGTTCATCATGGCGGGCGGGACGCTTAGCATTGATGAAAACACGACCCTCGAATACACCGGCGCGGCGGAGGGCTTTATGTTCACCGTGGCCGAGGACGGCGGCATGTTGATGTTTGAAGCCCAGAATGACGCCCAGCCCGATCCTGCGGCGGGAGAAGGTGAAGGTGAAGGTGAAGGTGAAGGAGAAGGAGAAGGTGAAGGTGAAGGTGAAGGTGAAGGTGAAGGTGAAGGTGAAATTCCGACATTCAACTGCACCCCTGCAAAAGACCTTCTTGCATCAGGCACCAGTTCCTGGGGAGATGTCCTGTTAATGGCGTTGTCGGTCGCAACGTTGCTGCTGGCGACGCGTGTTAGGGAATCCGGATAAGCGCGAATAGGTCCATGGATACCGATCATCAGGGAAGTGCCCATGTGCTTATCCGTGCCGCGCGATCCCGCCTGGACGCCCCAGCGGCCACACGTTCACCCGTGCCGCGCGATCCCACTTGGACGCAGTAGCGGCCAATCGGGTTCGTGCGTGTGGACTCAGTGCCAGGTGTAGTCACCCACGTCTACACGCACGAACCGGCCCGGATGTCTACAGCTCCCGTCTTTCCCAAACGGCCTCCGCTTCGCCCACACGCCATGCGCCATATCCGACCATTCCGGATCGCGCGGCACGAATGGAGGGCTTTTTCTTGAGGCCTGGTGATTCCGGCGCCGCCCGACATGTCGTGTCGCTGATTTACGGTGGGGCGCGGCGCTTCCAAGGGAGGGTACACGCCTCACTTATCGAATAATGCGTGCGCTACTCGGCGCGAGGGAGCTTTATTTCAAATTCACAATTTCAAGGAATCGGACGGAAAAACATGTGCTATAGTAGCTAAGCGAGACGTGGGAGTGTCTTGCCGGTATTGCCATTGATTGTGATTCCGCAATTGAACGCGCGCGGATGATTGGCGAAAGAATATGGGGCATAACGCGGAGCACTACATGGTGCTTATGCTGGAGAACGGTGCCTCCGCGAATAGATAGAGTCGGTGTCATACGCTGTCGCCGGCGTTCGTAGTTGATTGCTGGTTGGTGAATGTCCATAGGCCTTGGAGCATGATTGGAGCAAAAGGCTGCCTTAGTAACCTGGGAGATTCGAGTTATGTGCATTTCAAGAGCGGGACTGTTTTGCTGGCTGTTTGGACTTGCTTGTATAGCACTTCCGGTGGAGCTTGTCCAAAGCCAGACCGTCGAACCGGGCCGGTATACCTTGAACTATAGCGCGACCTACTCGGCCAACGGCGGGGGGAGCGGTGAGTCCGATCGTATTCAGGGGTCACTCGACCAAGGCCCCTTTTCTGTATCGGGTTCGGCAACCGCCATGAGTCCGCCGGGAGACGCTTCCGGAGAGTCATCAATGACCTATACGGCGTATCTTTCCAGTTCTGGTGGTGGACTCACCGGCTCGCTGGTCTCGAGCGGCACGGCAAGTGCTTCCGGGCTCTCAGGCAGCGCAGGGGCCGGCAGTTTTTATGAGGTGTTGTTTTCGGTGGTTGGTGGTGCCGCAAATATTATGGTCACGGGTTCCATCGGAGTCTCTGCGGACAGTGAATCCGGAGCGTCGGGCACGGTTCAATTAAATGGTGGCGGACTATCGAGGATAATTTTCAGGGACGTCTTTGGAGGGGGCGACACGCCATCGGGTGCGTTCGATGAAATGGCAACGCTTGGGCCGGGAGACTATCGACTCACCGTGAGAGGCTCATGCACTGCGCGCGGTAGTGAGGGCTCCGGAGCCGGCAGCGCCAGCTACAATGTGGACTATGCTATCGCGATTCAGGGACTTGAAGCAGGCGCAGAAATTTTTTGGGTCGGGGGAAACGGCAGCGCGGACGAGACTGAAAACTGGGAGCCTCCACAGGTGCCCAGGTCTTCAGATATCGCCGTTTTCGATGAGCCAGGCACAGGCACTGTGACGATGAGCGATCCCGAATGGGGCCGAATCTTCGTAGAGCGAGGAAACTATGCCCTGGACGGCACGACCCTCATGCTTTCGGGTGGCAGCGCAAGCACGCCTTCGCTCATCGTGGGCCACGACGCAGCGGACTCAGCCTTCCTTTCGTTCTTCGTGGGAAACGTGAGTACGACTGGAACGGTGCTGGGCGAGAACGCGGATACTATTGGCCGGCTTATGGTGGACGGACAAACCCAGTGGGCCAATGAGTTCGACCTGGTGGTGGGTGCCGCGGGCGTAGGCGTGCTGGATCTGATGGAGGGTACCACCACCACGACCGAAGCGCTTATCGTGGCGGAATCCGCCGGAAGCAGGGGGGAGATTCTCATGAGCTTTGACGGGACCAGCACGGGCGTGGTCGAGCAGTTGATAGTCACCGAGGGCACCACCCTGGGAATGGGCGGTACGGCGACGGTTACGGTCCAGAATGCCAACTTGAATACGGGACGGACCGTCCTGGGCGACCTTGCGGAGTCGACGGGTACGGTGACCCTGCTGGAATCGGAGAATTTCTCGCGGTGGGAGTTTGAAGAGGAGTTGGTCGTGGGCCGATTGGGTACCGGAAGCATTGTGGCCTCCGACCAGGTCCGGATTTCAGCTCCGGCAGGAACGGCCACGCCGATATACATTGCCTTTGGAGCCGGGAGCGTCGGCACGGTAAGTCTGCAGGGAACGCTGAGCTTGTTGGAGTCAGAAGGGGGGGGAATCAATGTAGGATCGAATGGGAACGGTGCACTCGTTCTGGAGCAGGGGGCGTATCTCGGAGCGGGTTCCCTGAACGTCGGCCCCTTTTTAGACCCGGAAGAGGGTGCGCAGGGTGAGGTGCTGATCGAAGGCACGGGAGAATACCCCGACGACGACGAGCCCCAGGCGTTGGTGGCGGAAGAATTGAGTGTGGGTAGCTTCGGCGCGGGCAAACTCACGATGAACAACGCGGCGACGCTGACCTGCAGGAGGGCTCTCTTTGCCGGCTCGAATGGCGGTGATGCGGAAATAACGATCAATGACAGCACCCTGGAAGTGATGGAACTGTTGGCGGCGGGACTGACCGAAACGACCGATGGGGAAGTAACCGTTGTCAGTACGGCCCATATTGCGCTCTTTGACGGTCAATTGGAGACCGGAATAATCTTGCTCGAGCGCGGCAGTTCTATCTCGGGAACGGGTACGATTCTCTACTCCGTTGGCGGTACCATCGAAGGGGAAATCGCCGCGGGAATCACGGCGCAGGAAGGGAAGCAGAGCGGGGCCACGGGGTTGACGCTAATTGGGGACACAACCTTCGACGGCGCGACGATTCGCGTGCAGGCTGGTGGTGCGGGGGCTATTAGCGGGATTGCCGTGGAGGGGGATGCCACGGTCACCAATGCCATCATCCAGATTGACCTGACAGACGGCTACCTGCCCCAGACGGGAGACTCCTTCCCCCTCTTGACGGCAACGGGCACCTTAAGTATCGACGAGAATACCCAGTTGATGTATTCCGGCGCCGCGGAGGGCTTCATGTTCACCGTAGCCGAGGACAGTGGCATGTTGACGTTCGAAGCACAAAATGATGCCCAGCCCGATCCGGCGACGGGTGAAGGTGAAGGAGAAGGTGAAGGAGAAGGTGAAGGAGAAGGTGAAGGAGAAGGAGAAGGTGAAGGAGAAGGTGAAGGAGAAGGTGAAGGTGAAGGTGAAGGTGAAGGTGAAATTCCGACATTCAACTGCACCCCTGCAA
>JAXMOL010000091.1:0-14174 GCA_034669905.1 Candidatus Hydrogenedentota bacterium | reverse complement strand
TCGCCTTCGCCTTCGCCTTCGCCTTCGCCTTCGCCTTCTCCTTCACCTTCGCCTTCGCCTTCGCCTTCGCCTTCGCCTTCGCCTTCGCCTTCTCCTTCACCTTCACCTTCGCCTTCGCCTTCTCCTTCTCCTTCTCCTTCTCCTTCACCTTCACCTTCACCTTCGCCCTCGCCTTCGCCTTCGCCTTCGCCTTCGCCTTCGCCTTCGCCTTCGCCTTCGCCCTCGCCCTCGCCCTCGCCCTCGCCCTCGCCCTCGCCCTCGCCCTCGCCCTCGCCCTCGCCCTCGCCCTCGCCCTCTCCTTCTCCTTCTCCTTCTCCTTCTCCTTCTCCTTCACCTTCACCTTCGCCTTCGCCCTCGCCCTCCGTCGCCCCTGTAACCGTGGCAATCACCGTCGCCATGGCCGATCCACCCCGACTATCTTCTACGGTGTACGTGAAGGTCTCCTCCCCCACAAAACCGGTAGCAGGGGTATAGAGCAACTGGGTTCCCGCTCCATCAATCGATACAGCCCCTCCCGCGTCTGGCACCCCGACAGCTACGATGAGCAAGGGATCAGATTCAATATCGGTGTCGTTTCCCAACACGTCAATTACGGTGTTCTGGCTATTAAGCGACACCGCCACGTTGTCATCCACGGCCACAGGGTCTTCATTCAGCAGCTTTACCATTTGCACAAAGACTTCCACCTCCCCATATACAAGAGATGAGTCCGATTCATTGGTGCTGTCGTCATGCCCTACCCAGGCCACCAGTGTCGTTCCCGACACCGAACCATAGACCACCTCGGCCCGGGCCGCGCGCTGCCCCTTACGATTGGATGCCAGCGCTTCATCGTCATCTCCCATGTCAGACAGGCGAATGTCGTTGTCGCCAACCTCGGCTCCGTTGCCTCCCGCAAGCTGTTGCCCGTATATTTCGAACTCACCCTCCACCACAGGTGCCCGATCGTCATCCCCCATCCACACGACGAAGTAACGCCCCGCACCGCTGTCATAGGTCACCCGGGGCTCGAACGCATCGAAATCATCGCGAAAGGTCGGGTCCAGTTCCCCTTCGTTTCCCATGTCAGACACCCGAAAATCATTACCCCCCACGGGAAGCCCGGTCTCCCCATCAAGCCGCTGGCCAAAGATCTCCACTTCTCCTTCTACCAGCGGGGCGGTATTGTCGTCCCCCGCAAAGACCACCAGATAGTCGCCCGTGTCGGGATTCAACACGATCGCGGGCTCTCCAGCGAGGTAACTCGCGTCTCCATCCGGCCCCATATCGGTGATCCGGAAATCATTCATTCCCAGTTCGGCTACCGTGCTCCCATCAAGACGCTGGCCGAAGATCTCCACGTCGCCCTGCACCAGCGTGGCTGAGGATTGGTTTGTCCCGTCGTCATCCCCCTCCCAGACGACAAGATATTCGTCTACCGCCGGGTTGTAGACCACCGCCGGATTCCTGGCGTCGAACTGACTCCGAGTGTGCTCGCTCGTTTCTTCGTCATCTCCCAAATCACTGATACGAAAATCGTTCTCGCCGAGTTCGTTCCCCGTTGCGCCATCAAGACGCTGCCCAAAGACTTCATATTCCCCCGGGACGAGCGGTCCTTGATTATCTACGCCGGCCCAAACCACCAGATACTCCCCCGCGGTCGGATTGTAGGCCACATCAATATCTTGCGGAATGTATTGACCTGGTGTATCCGCCCCGTCTCCCAAATCGCTGATAGGAAAGTCGTTCACGCCCAACGCCGCGCCCGTGCTCCCGTCCAGACGCTGACCATAGACTTCCATATCCCCGTCGGAGACATCGTCTCCAATCCAAACCACCAGATACTCGTTGTTGACGCTGTTATAGGCCACACGGGGATCCCGAGCAAGGTGCACTTTACGCGTCGACGCATCGGTTTCAGATTCGTCTCCCATATCACTGATGCGGAAATCGTTGACCCCGATCTCTTCCCCGGTCGCCGCGTCGATACGCTGCCCGAATATCTCGAACTCCCCCTCCACCATGGGGGCAATATTTTCTTCGCCCCGCCAAACCAGCAAAAACTCATTGTTGGTGGGGTTATAGGCCGCCCGTACCTGGACGACCTCGAAATCCGTGTCCTGATAGGGGCCAACATCGCTCACCCGAAGATCGTTGACCCCGACTTCCACGTTTGCGGAGGGCATCTCCCCTTTTTCGGATGCCCCACCGGAGGACCAACACCCGAGCATGAGCCACAACCCCAGAAATACATATCGACTACGATGCAGGATACCGCCACCAGCCACTGCCCGCATGCCACCCATTTACGCCCTCCTTTCTGCCGCGAAACACAGACCGAAAACCTCAAAACATCGTACTATATCACCAGAATACCTGCAAGCCGCGCCACCTGCAGCTCCATCGCCACACACAATCGCGCAGAGGAGCCTGCGAAAACCGTGCTCTGGCCCCCTCCGCTGTGCTACAATTTCCCGCTCCGTATCCGAAGGGCATTTCGCTTCCATCGGGTCCCGAATTACCAAGGATGGAACACGTAACCCATGCAACATGCCTTACGACTCTCGCCCGGTGGGCAACTGCGTTGGGAGTCACTGCTCGACGATGCCAAAGACCTGGCAACGGTACAAGAACGCTTTGCCGAAGATTGGCGATTCGGGCTCTTTTCTCTCGGTGCCGAGAAGCTGAACGTAGAAGCCTATCCCACGCTGCTTTTCTGGCAAGAGCTCTCCAATCAGTTCCTTACGGCCCTGTGCCACACGACAGATGACAACCATGAGGTTGAGATCCCGCCGATTTCCGATGAGGATCTCCACACCATCGTGCTTCATGCCCCCCCGATGACCGGCGGGGAGTATCTTTCGGTGCGCATGTTGCTCCGGATCTGGAAATCCCTGGAAAGCTGGGTGCAGGACCGGGCCCTTATGGAAGGCGGCCTCAACACCTTTCTTCAGAATCACGCCAGCGCCTGGCATAAGGTTGGTATGGTCAGCTTCCATCTTGCGGAGAATCCCAATGATGAAGTACGGCCCTTCGCGTTTATGGCCACGTACTCACCGGGCTTCAATGCCGCTGGTCACCTGAAGCACCTGCCCCTTCGCAGTGCCCTCGAACAATTTACCCAGGAAAGCAAAGACGGAGCACTCAACAAGGTACTGTCTCCGGTTCGGGAAGCGGCCCGACGGTGCCCCTGGGTCAAGGAGCTCCTTGAGTCGGGGGAACTCTATGAAGCCACCAACTGGACAGCCCATGAAGCCTATCGGGTCCTGCGCGATGCGGAAGTGCTCGAGGAATGTGGCTTGGCCCTGCGCCTGCCGGACTGGTGGAAAAAGAAAACCCGCCCCCAGGTAGCGGTAACGATCGGGGATGAAGCGCGCACGACGATGGGCGCCAATTCGCTCCTCGATTTCCGGATGGATGTCGCGCTCGGCGAGGAACACCTGACCGCTGACGAGGTCGATGAGCTCCTTCGCGGAGACGATGGTCTGGTCATGCTCAAAGGGCAATGGGTCGAAGTCGACAAGGCCCGCCTCAACGAGGCCCTGGCCCACTGGAAAGCCATTGAAGAAACGGTTCGTGATGGCGAGATCGGATTCATCGAAGGCATGCGCCTGCTGGCGGGCGCCTCCAAGGACCTCACTTCCGAAGTGGAAGCCGATGACGAACACGCCTGGGTGCACGTTACGGCCGGCACGGCCATGCGGGAGTTACTGGCCGATCTCCGCTCCCCAGACCGTCTCGACACGTCGCAGGTGCCCGAAGGGCTGCAGACCACACTCCGTCCCTATCAGAAAGATGGACTCGCCTGGTTGCACCTCCTGGCAGAACTCGGCCTGGGGGCCTGCCTGGCCGATGACATGGGCCTGGGCAAGACGATCCAGGTGCTGGCCGCCTTGCTGTGCCGACGTCAGGGCGACCGGGGCAACACACTGGCCCCTGCACTGCTTATTGTGCCGGCCTCCCTGTTGGGCAACTGGAAAAATGAGTCGATGCGCTTTACCCCTGCGCTGCGCATGACCATTCTCCATGCTTCGGAGATGGATCCCGACGATCTCGATGATCTGGGAGAGGTGGAAGACCCCGCTCGTTTTCGCGAGGTCGATGTGGTCATGACCACCTATGGCATGGTCACCCGGCTGGAGTGGCTCCAGACCATCACCTGGGACATGCTGATTCTCGATGAAGCCCAGGCCATCAAGAACCCGGGCACCCGTCAAAGCAAGACCATTAAGAAACTCAAGGCCCGTTCGCGCGTTGCCTTAACCGGTACCCCCATCGAAAACCGGCTTGGCGATCTGTGGTCCCTCTTTGATTTCCTCAATGAAGGCCTGCTCGGCTCTTCGGCCGTGTTCAAGACCTTTCTCAAAGGACTCCGTGCTCGGGAACATGACCACTACGCCCCACTCCGCAGGCTGGTGAACCCCTATATTCTGCGACGCCTCAAGACCGATCGCAATATCATCTCTGATCTGCCGGACAAGACAGAAACGACCCGTTTCTGCAATCTCTCCCGCACCCAGGTGCGCCTCTATCAGAAAACGGTCAACGCCATGACCCGAGGCCTCGAGCGGAGCGATGGCATGTCCCGAAGGGGACTGGTACTGCAGACGCTGATGCGGCTGAAACAGATTTGCAACCACCCCAGCCAGCTCTCCGGCGATGGCGAATACAAACCATTGCACAGCGGAAAGTTTCAACGGCTCGCAGAAATTTGCGAAGAACTCGCCGAGCGCCAGGAACGGGTACTTATCTTCACCCAGTTCCGAGAAATCATTCCGGCCCTGGAAGACCATCTGTACAACGTCTTTGGCAGCCGGGGCCTCGCCCTCCACGGCGGGACGAGCGTGGGGAAACGCCGCGAACTGGTGGAGCGCTTCCAGGAAGAAGACGGCCCGCCTTTCTTCATCCTGTCCATCAAAGCGGGCGGCACCGGACTCAACCTCACGGCCGCTTCGCACGTGATCCACTTTGATCGCTGGTGGAACCCTGCCGTGGAAAATCAGGCCACCGACCGCGCTTTCCGCATCGGCCAGAAGAACAATGTACTGGTCCACAAATTCGTCACACTCGGGACCATCGAAGAGCGTATTGACACCTTAATCGAAGAAAAGCGTCAGCTCTCCGATGAAATCCTGAGTGAAAGCAGTGAGATAAACCTCACCGAATTGCCCGACGACCAATTGCTCGAGCTCGTCCGTTTGGACGTCAATCGCGCGACGGTCTAATCCTGGGGAACCATAATCAGTTGGTCCACCGGAAAGCCACTGGCTTCCGCGTCGGCGATGAGTCCATCAATGATGGCCCCATCCAACTCGGGCGTCCGGGATAGTATCCAGAGGTAGTCGAAGTTCCCTCCGGCCACCATGGCGTACTCGTAGTTCTCCCCGAGGGCGATGATGTGGTAGCCGCTGAAGAAGGGACCGAAAAAGGAAACCTTCAAACTACCCACGGTCGGGTCCCCCTGGAACTCGGCCCGGCCCACGATGTTGCTCATGCTGCCGTCCTCTTTCACGCCGTTATTCTCGACGCGCACGGTTCCGTCGTCCTGCAGGGTGTAATCGGCTGTCACCTGGCTCAGTCCCCGTTCAAAGGGATGGTCGAGCCGGTACAATTCGTACCAGGTCCCCGTATACTCCTCTATCTCGAAGTTATTTACCGCCTGGAGGTCTCCGGGAATTCCCGTTAGACAACCTGAAAGCCCCAGCATAGCCACCACAAGGGGAAATATATACCGCATAACATGCTCCTTCTATTGATGTTAGTATACATGTCGCACCAACACTTGCTGTATTGCGCAATGTATCGTATACTCAAAGCATACCATCCGGTCTATGTTTTGTCTAATTTTTATTTAACTTCACTGCCTGAAGGAGGGCCACCCACTCATGACACACCCCACGACGTTGGTAACGGGCGCATCGGGTTATATTGGCGGGCGGCTGGCACGGCAGCTTGCCGACCGGGGTATTGCGGTACGTTGTATGGGCCGACGTCCCGAGGCGTTGGCCCAACGCTTTGACGCCGGCGTCGAAACCGTCTTCGGGGATGTCGCCGATTCTGAAAGCCTGGACAAGGCCATGGAAGGAATAGAAACAGCGTACTATCTCATCCATGCCCTGGACGAGTCCGGGGATTTTGAATCCATGGAGACCCGGGGTGCCCGTAATTTTGCGGAGGCCGCCCGAAAAGCGGGGGTACAACGAATTATCTACCTGGGCGGACTGAGCCATGGCGACACCTCCGGGTCGGCCCACATGCGAAGCCGCCACGCGGTTGGGGACTTGCTCAGGCAATCTGAGATTCCAACCATAGAGTTTCAGGCGTCGGTCGTTATCGGAGCAGGCAGCCTCTCGTTCGAGATGGTCCGTGCGCTGGTACGGCGCTTGCCGATCATGATTGCCCCCCGCTGGGTACGCATGGAAGCCCAACCCATCGCCGTGGATGACGTGCTGGCCTACCTCGAGGAGGCCCGGACCATCCCCCTTACGGCACACCGTACCTATGAAATCGGCGGCGCCGACGTCATTTCCTACCGGGAATTCATGCTCCGCTATGCCGCCTCACAGGGATTGAAGCGCCGAATTTTCAACGTACCGTTCTTAACCCCCTGGCTGTCCAGCCTCTGGCTCAACCTGGTCACCCCCCTGCTCGCCCGGGTCGGCCGAAAGCTCATCGCCAGCATCTGTGTGGCCAGCGTCGTACAAGACAATCAGGCTCGAAAGGACTTCAGCGTGGTCCCCATGGGTATCGACGACGCCATCGCGGCCGCCCACCGCGAGGAGGAAGCCCAACTGGTGTCCACCCACTGGTCCGACGCGCTCTCGGCTTCCGGCACCACCCGTCACTGGGGCGGCAAACACCTGGGCACCCGCATCGTGGACGAACGGACCGCAACCCTATCCACTCCCCCGGCGGTGGCGTTTTTGCCCATACAACGGATCGGTGGCCGCACGGGCTGGTATTATGCCAACGGTCTGTGGAAGCTGCGGGGAATTATCGACAAGCTCGTCGGCGGCGTCGGCAGTGACCGGGGGCGGCGCCATCCGGAGCAACTCTATGTCGGCGATACCCTCGATTGGTGGCGGGTGGAAGCCATCGAGCCGGGCAAGTGCCTCGTGCTGATCGCCGAAATGAAACTGCCAGGACGGGCCTGGTTGCGCTTTGACTTGGAACCCGACGAGGAGGGCGCGGGTTGCACCCTACGACAGACGGCTATTTTCGATCCCCATGGCGTGGCCGGTCTCGCCTATTGGTATGCCCTCTATCCTCTCCATGAATTTATCTTTGCGGGCATGTGCCGCAACATCGCGAAGGCCGCGGAAGTGGCGGAGCCATGAGCCCACAGTGGTATCCATCAGTCCCGTGCATTTACAATGGCAACCCACACGTCCTAATCATTCGACCCGTCCCTTAGAAAGCCCCTATGATAAGCAAAGACGACCTGCAGCAGTTCTTTACCCAGTGCCGAAAGAACCGGGCGGATGGCACGGCAAACTTTGATGTGGATGATGTATGCCGATGGTCCTATTTCTTTGAGGATACCGAGAAATCTAACCTGACGCGTCTGGGGCTCCATTTGGAAGACAACGGCTACCAGATCATGGGATTCCTGGCCGCGGCAGAAGACGACCCCGATCCCCGCACCCTCTACCTGCGGGCCGACCGCGTGGAAAGGCATACGGTGGAATCGTTGCACGAAACCAACGACGCCTTCTATGTTCTGGCCGAAAAAATGGGTATCGCCGGCTATGACGGCATGGACGTGGGCGCTATCAGCCGGGGCTGACGGGTCGCCACCTCAATGTCGCCCCCTTGGTGAAGAACTATTTCTTGCTGTAGGTACGCCCCACGTACTCTTCCAGCAGCACGCGGAACTGGTTGGCCAGCTCATCCTTCGTGCCGGAGTAGCTCGCGTATTTCTCCCCGTCGACGAAGACCGGGCATACCGGATCTTCCCCGTTACCCGGAAGGCTGATGCCAATGTTGGCCGCCTTGGACTCCCCGGGTCCGTTGACGATGCACCCCATCACGGCCACCTTCAGCCCTTCAACGCCCTCAAACTCGTTGCGCCAGGAGGGCATCCGAAGCCGGACGTAATCCTGGGTCTCGGCCGCAAGCTCCTGGAAGGTCGTGCTGGTCGTGCGCCCACAACCCGGGCAGGCCGTGATGCTGGGAGCGAACTGCCGGATATCGAGTGACTGCAGAATTTCCTGGGCGGCGTAGACCTCTTCGCGCCGATCACCACCGGGCTGGGGTGTGAGCGAAACACGAATGGTATCGCCAATCCCCTCACTGAGCAAGACCCCCATACAGGTGGCCGACCAAATCTGCCCCTTCATGCCCATACCCGCTTCGGTAAGACCGAGGTGGAGGGGTTGGCGGGTCTTCTGGCTCAACTCCCGATAGAGGTGAATGAGGTACTGGGGAACGCTGGTCTTGCAGGAGATGATGATTTGATCTTCTCGCAGCCCGGCCTCGATGGCCAATTCGGTGGACTGAAGGGCCGACAGTATCATGCAATCGTTGATAATTTCTTCTGAGGTTTTTCCAAGGTTTTTGTCGGTATTAACCTGCATCTGCTCCATCACCAATTCCTGGTTGAGGGAGCCCATGTTTACACCAATTCTCACCGGTTTGCCATTGTCTTTGGCGATTTCACATATGGTTGCGAACTGCTCGTCCCGCATATTCCCCTTCCCCACGTTGCCCGGATTAATCCGGTATTTCGCCAGGGCTTCGGCACACGCCGGATGGGCGGAGAGCAAGCGGTGGCCGTTGTAGTGGAAGTCGCCGATGACGGGCACGCTCACCCCTTCATCGTGCATGCGCTGGAAGATCTCCGGGACCGCTGCCGCCGCCTTGGGCGTGTTTACGGTGATGCGCACGAGTTCGGAACCCGCCTCAGCGAGGGCGATGATCTGCGCGGCCGTCGAGAAAGCATCTTCGGTGTCCGTGTTGGTCATGGATTGAACCACCACCGGCGCACCACCACCCACTTGAACCCCTCCCACATCCACACCAACCGACTGCTTTCGTGCCGCTAAAACCATCTGAGATTGACTCCTGAAACGAGAAAGGACGCGCTGCTAAACCGCGTAGCTAAGAAGAGAAACTGTGGCCTGAACGCGCTGTCCAAGGAAAGCTCTATGATACGCAGGTATCCCCACCATGCGCAAGACACCGGCACCGCCCGCCGGGCACAAGGTCCAATTTGCCGGATGAAACGTTTCTCGTTATCATGGATCCTTGTTGTAGACTCTTGGCCTTGGCACCGGCCTCTCCGTAGCACGATAGCGCCTCTGAGGGAAACACCATGCACCAGCAAAAACAAACAACAACCCATGTCAGAAGCCTGACACTTTATCTAATGCTATTTTTTCTATTGGGAATTCATTGCTCAACTATTGCCTCGGATTGGACGCAATTTCGTGGTTTGCATCGGAATGCGGTAAGTAACGAAACAGGACTCCGTGGCGACTGGGCAGCGTCTCCCCCGCTTCTCCTATGGCAACAGTCCGGTCTGGGCATAGGCTATGGCTCGGCCGTTGTGGTGGCCAACACCGTCTATCTCAATGGCCTTGACGTGGAAAGCGGAGAGGGCATCCTAAGTGCCTTGAGCACCGATGGCGCAATAAAGTGGCAGGCAAGCTATGGCAAGGAATGGGATGGCACCCATCCTGGCTCCCACTATCCGCCCACGATTGTATCGGGCAAGGCATATGTCTTGTCGGGATATGGTGTTTTGTATTGTCTCAGCACCCGGGACGGCCGCACGATCTGGCGACGCGACGTGGCAGGCGATTTCGGAGGTCCCCGCCCCGTCATGGGCTTTGCCGAGTCCCTATTGGTCGATGGCGAGACGGTGTTCTGCACCCCCGGCGGACCGGACGCCAGCATCGTCGCCCTGGACCGCGCGACGGGCGCGACGCTATGGACCAGCAAGGGCCTGAGCGACCCTTCGGCCTATTGTGCCCCTATTCTTGTGAATCGGGGCGGCAACCGGCTACTCATCACACTGACGGCCACCCAATTGGTGGCCCTCGACCCTGCGCGCGGCACCCTCATCTGGAAGGCCCCTTTCGACGCCGAAGAAGAAATGCAAAACCACGCCAACGCACCTGCCTACCACGACGGCCTGCTCTATGCCACAAGCGGACACCGGAAAGGCGGGGTCCTCTATCAGCTGTCAGAGGACGGCCACGAAATCAATGAACTGTGGTCCGATGAAATTCTTAATCCCCTGCACGGTGGCGTCGTCCTTTCAAAAGGCTATCTCTATGGTGCCAATGCCCGGGGACGTTGGTCATGTTTGTCCCTTCAGGATGGCGCCCTGCAGTGGCAAGCGCGCGGTGTCGGCAAAGGCTCCCTTATCGTTGCGGAAGACCGTCTCTACTGCTATGGCGAGAAGGGCGACCTGGCGCTGGTGTCGGCCACCCCCGAGGGCTACGAGGAAAAAGGCCGCATTGTCCTCGAAGGTGGCGAAGGTCCCCATTGGGCCCACCCAAGCATCGCCCACGGCGTGCTCTATCTCCGCCACGGCGACACCCTGCACGCCTATGATATCCGTGCCTCCACCCCTTAGCAAAAGGGGGGACAGGATATTGATGGGGCTGTCAACTCTTTCGCCCCTGGCGAAAAAGGGACTGTACCGGCAGTACGACATGTCTACAGCCTCCTTCGCATATTCACCGCCATCCAACACAGCCGGGACAGCCTCACGCGCTTTCTCGCACTCGACCGTCTGCGTGAGACACTTCCCAGCACAGGCCGGTGCCCTTGGCACTGATGCTGTCGGGCCGACGGCGCTCCATAGGGCCAACTTATGGGACGGTATCGCGCCAGTGCAACGCAGATATTTCAAGACGGCGTCGCACTATCCCGGCCACTCCGCCATTACACGCGACACTCCAACGCGCGTTCCTGTCCCGGTGGCCGTAGGCATACCCGCACCGTGGAGACACAAGAGAATGGTGATAAGAACACCACAGGGGCACAGACATTCCTGTCTCCGATAACGGTAGCGGGACTCCGTAGGGACTGCCGCGCCCCGTGTGGGTGTGAACCTCGGGGTGTCGGGATGGCCAGCCGGGTGACGTGTCTTACCCTGAAAAACTCGGAGGGCGGTGGGTGTCCCGTCGTTGGTGAGGTAGACCCTCCGTCCGCTTCGCCAACGTTGGGACATCCACGCCCTTGCGCGTTTCAGGCCGTAAATCAACAACACGGGCTGTCCGTCACCCAATTTCTTCGCCGGTGCATCAACCGGGACGAGACAGTCCCTGGTGGTCAAAGAGCACCCGCACCTTCTCGCGCACTCGACCGCCAGCGTGAGACACTTCCCAGCACAGGCCGGTGCCTTTGGCACCGATGCCGTCGGGCCGACGGCGCTCCGTAGGGCCAACGTATGGGACGGTATCGCGCCAAGTGCAACGCAGATATTTCACGACGGCAGGCCGCAACGTGTACGCACTCCCAGCTTGGTGGAAACACCACAGGGGCGCAGACATTCCTGTCTGCGATAACGGTAGCGGATGCACGATTTGACTCCCGTCCGCCTCACCAACCCTACGTCTCCCCATACTGCCGGGACAGCCTCGCGCATCTACGCTTTCGGTTCATCCGCTGAATTTGCTGTTACGTCCCCGTCCACCCGTTCCCCCTTCTCGAGGCTTGTCCGGTCGTAGCCCAGTTCCTCCAGGGTCCGGTCAAACTCGGCGAGGGATTCCACCGCACCCGGCGAATCGGCGAAGCGCGCCCGGAGGATGCGGTACACCGCGACGCTCAACGCCTCGGCCCGCGCCGCCTCCACGTCATCGGCGCTGTACTTGTCCGGGAGCAGGTAGTTCCGGGACTCGGGCTCAAAGGCCGCCCAGGCGTCCCACATGGCAATGGAAACATGGAAGAGATTCCGCGCATGGATCGTCGGCCGCGCCTGGTCACGCCGGATGGCGAAGAGGAGTTCTTCGTTCCAAATACGCGCCACCGAATGCTGCGCCAGGGCAGCGGTCGGCAGAAGGACGGCACCGATGCACAGCAGTAGCCCCATAAACCGATTGGAACGGTATAGCAGATTCAACATGGATGCGCCCCCTTGTGCCGCTATCGAACCCAACGGTTCGGGTAGTCTCCAAATTCGCAATAGGTGACATCATAAAAGAAAACACCGCCTCAACACCATCCCATCTACGCAGGAGAATTGCCCTGCCATTCCTGTGTCAAAGCGGGGGAAGGCCATCGAGACTGCCCAGGCGGATGACCTTCCGGGTGATGTTTCCAGCCGACTCGCTCAGGCTTTCGTCAAAATTATCGCTGTCGTAGACCGTGATCAATGCATCCGTACTTTCCGCGTCGATACGGACGGCCAAATCAACCGCACCTGTTGGCGCACCAGGCACCTATGAATGAGATAGTTTATCCACCGTGATAGACCCCACGCCTTGCACCCCCACACGCCCCTACTGCCTACGAACACCCCTGTCTTGCAACTACTCTTCTACTTTATTCGTAGTCTGTCCCTAGTTTCTCCCTAGTTTCTCGAGGGAGTCCTTGCTTGTCGCCAACTCAATAAAGTCGATGGCCATGTAGGATTCCAGGTTCACGCCGTCCCACGGGTCCAGGAAGTCCACTTTCACGTACCCGTGCCACCAGTTCGCGCCCTCGATGGTCTCCAACTGGAAGACATCATCGAAGGAGACCGATTGGGCGTCCTCATAGGGCGTGCAACGGAGCGCCTCGCCCGTCAGCGGGATGGAGGCCCGCTGGATTTGCCCGTCCAGGCTGAGGGGGTCCATGTCGAAGCAAGTCACCACCGGGTCTACGCCCAGGTTCGGTGCGAAGGTAAGCTGGACGCGGGGCGTGACGGCGTCGTAGTCCGCGCAAAGCATGTTCAGGTAGAGCGGCGCGCTAAAGGCCAGGATTAGAGACACTTCTACACTGTCGAGGCATAGAAGGAGCGGAGTCGATTGCTAAATACACTCACTGTACGCCCCATCCCTATCGAATCTGCACCGATTTCTATTTTCTGACCCTCCACTTGGTGAAACCCCAAAATGCGACAGCTAAGAGACATAGTAAGACCATTGAAACTACTACATAGGAAAGTAAATTGCGCTTAGGCTCATCTGAAACGCCTTCCAGATGGGATGCGTTTCCATCATTCACTGGATTAACCGTAGATTCCGCAGCAGTCAAGTGCGCTCTTGCAACCGATTCATCAGTAGATACTGTTGAAACAGTATCTGGGTTCCCTGCAGAGTGCGTACCAGGCTCTTCCTCGGCTTGTTCAGTCAAGTAAGGATATTTCTCAAGAAGCTGTGATTTTAATTCGTCGAACTCCTTGGCTGCCTTCCCAAGCATAGGTACTTCCTCGCCATACCAGTCTCTAAAAAAGGACAAAGCGTCCTGCCACGATTCCGTTACTGAAAATAGGCGTTCTGGGTCTGCGCTGCTATGGTTCAGCAGCACTTCAAATGCCGCTGCGTGTGTATATAGCTCATCACCTTGTATGTCGTCCCCTTTATATGCATTCTTCGCCAGATCGAAGAGTGCTTCTATACACTGTGGCCGCTCATCCAATCCACCTGCTTTTCCAAGTGCCCCGATCACCGTGCAAACATCGCGACAATAAGTACGTCCTTTCAAGTACCCTGCAAGCCACTCATCCATCTCAGGTGTGTGGACTTCACACAAGCCTGCTGCAAATTGGGACCCTTCCATTTGGTGACAATCTGGCGGGGGAAAAATGGCACATAGGCTAGATTGTTTGGACATTTCCGTAAGGGTTGCCCACGCTTCTTGCTTTGCGGCCTCGCCCCCGAAACGCGCCAAGGCAACCGTTGCATAGAATCGCTCGTAACTTCCGTACTCATTTTCGTTGCTTATTCTGACCAATACCTCCTCCGAACGGGGATCCTCCAAGGCTCTAAGAGCACGAACAACACTCGTAGGATATTCGTAAGGATTCGCCTCAAAGTAATCTATAATGTAGGGTACTGCCTGGGCATCCCCTAACTCTCGCAATGCAGCAAGAATCATGGGCGGATATTCGTATGTGTCCAGCTGTTCACATAATGAGAAGTGGACCCCGAAAACTGGACAGTGCGTTAAGTGTATCTCCTGACGTATTCTTTGAAGCAAGGAGATAGAACTATGCGACGTAAACGACGTAATCATGCCCCCGCATTTAAGGCAAAGGTAGC
>JAXMOL010000090.1:0-14429 GCA_034669905.1 Candidatus Hydrogenedentota bacterium | reverse complement strand
TATGCGGAGAATCTGACCATCGACTTCGGGTTTGTGGAGGTGACCAAGCCTTGCCTCGGTGATATCGGCAACTTTGTCTGGGATGACCTGGATCAAGACGGCATCCAGGACGCTGGCGAGCCGGGTATCGAAGGCGTCCGCCTGTCGCTCTTTGAAGCGCCCTACGATCCCTCCACGTCCCCCACGCCCCTCGACACGCAAGTCACCGATGTAAATGGGTTTTATGCCTTCGAAGACGTGGATTGTTTTACGACCTACGTGGTTGTGGTGGACGAGTCCACCCTTCCCTTTGGCTATGTCGCCAGTCCCACGGAACAAGGCGGTGATGATGCCTTTGACAGCAACCCCAACCCGGCAACGGTGAATCTCAACATCATCTACCCCCCCAATGATTACCCCTATGCCGAAAATCCCACCATCGACTTCGGCTATTTCTATCAAGAAGTCGATTGCCTCGGTCAGATTGGTGACTTGGTCTGGTATGACCTGAACGAGAACGGCATTCAGGACGAAGGCGAACCGGGAATCGAGGGCGTCTATCTTGACCTCTTCGAAGCGCCTTATGACCCCGGCACCAACCCGGTTCCCCTGGCAACCGCCATCACCGATCCCAACGGCAACTACCTTTTCGATGGCGTTGACTGCGCCACGACCTACGTGGTTGTGCTGGACCTCAACACGGTGCCGACGGGATACGTTCCGACCACGACACAGGTGGGCACCGACGAGACAGTAGACAGCAACCCCAACCCTGCGACCGTCGTGCTCACGGTGGTCACGCCCCCGAATGCCTATCCCTATGGTGAAAACCTGGATATCGATTTTGGCTTCATTGAAGAGAAAGTCGATTGTGCCCCCTGCGATGGAAAAGTAACGGAACTTTCCCTGGTGTATACCGGTGATATTGCCGGTGCTCATATCGTCGTAGAAACCAAAAAGACCGGAGTCGTCTTTGACGGCACGGTTGAACCCGGCGAAGAATTCACCTTCTACGGAAATGACGACAAAGGTACCCTGGGAACCGAAATCTCCGTTTTCGTAAACAACGGTCTGAATACGAAGATTCATACCAGTTGCTCCAAACCCATTGGCCCCGGACTCAGCTTCGGTGATTTCGATGTAACGGAAGCCTATAGCCGTAACGGTGGGTTGATTTGTGATTTCGACTCCAACAATTGTCAGCCCTGTGACGGAAAAGTAACCCAGTTGCTTCTCCAATATAATGGCGTCGTGGTGGATGCGGAAATCGAAGTCGCCACGAGGAGCGACGGCGTTGCCTTCTTTGGAATCGTGCAGCCCGGTGATTCCTTCCTCGTCTATGGAATCGACGACAAAGGAACCCTGGGAACGGAGATTACCATCTCGGTAAATGGTGTCGAGAATGCCAAGATGCACACCAGTTGCTCCCAGCCTATTGGCCCGGGATTGGTACGTGGCGACTTCCTGGTACGTGATGGTAAGAGCCAAAACGGTGGCTTACTCTGTGAAGTGGATGAAGAACCTCCGACTTCGGGCGACTGTGAACCCTGTGACGGCAAGGTCACGGAACTGTCGATGCAGTACAATGGCGACATTGTCGATGCGGAAATCGTCGTCCATACCAAGAAAGACGGCGTGGCTTTCACCGGCGTACTTCAGCCCGGTGACACCTTCTTCTTCCAAGGCACCGATGATAAGGGTACCTTGGGGACGGAGATCACCATCTCCGTAAATGGCGTCACGAACGCGGCTATCCATACCAGTTGCTCTCAGCCGATCGGGCCGGGACTCATCGCCGGTGATTTCCTGGTGCTTGATGGCCGTAGTCGCAACGGTGGACTGCTCTGCGAAGTGGATGTAGTTCCCCCGCCGCCAACCGGTGGTGACGACTGTCAGCCTTGTGAAGGCAAAATCACCGAGCTCACCATGCAGTACAACGGCGGAACGGCCGATGCGACTATCGTGGTGAATACCAAGTCGGATGGGGTCGCCTATGTGGGCGTCATACAGCCGGGTGAATCCTTCACCTTCAATGGCGTAGACGACAAAGGCACGTTGGGGACTGAAATCACGATTTCCGTGAACGATTCCACCCATGCCGTCATCCACACCAGTTGCTCCAAACCGATTGGCCCCGGACTCATCGCCGGTGACTTCCTGGTGCTCGCCGGGCGTAGCCGCGAAGGTGGCATTCTCTGCGAAATCACCGAACAGCCCGACGATGGTGGCAAAGACGATGACGATGACAAAGGCATCTGTAACAATGGGAAGCTGAAGAAACTCACCCTTCTCTATGTTGCAGCCGATTGCAGCGCATCGAACAACTCACAGCCTGATGACAAAGCGACCTGTGAAGACTTCGGTGCCTTGGGAAGCGCCTACATTGTCGTGAGTGACAAACGGGACCTCACCGACGACAAAGCCAATATCCTCTTTGAAGGCGCTGTGCTTCCGGGCGACTCCTTCATGGTAGTTGCTCCCCTCGAAGCCGATGGCAAGAGTGGAAAGCACCACGGAAAACGTAATGGTAAGCACGTTGGAAAGCACAAGAAGGCAGGCAAAGAAAGTAACAAGACTCCCCGCCAGCGCCTGAAGTCCAACACCTACGTGCATATCCTCAATGAAAGCGGAACTGCGGTGCTTCAGGAAGTGGTATTCCACACCTCCTGCTCCGTTCCGCTCTTTGTTGGTGACCAGTTCGGTAGCATCGTGATCGAGGACTTCGAACTCGAGTAATACCGGAACAACACCTTCTTGAATAATCGGGCAGTGACCAGCTTCTGGTCACTGCCCGTTCTCTTTGCGCCCCACTCCCCTTCGTCCATCCTTGTTTGCGGTGACCCCCCGCCTATCCCTACGTGTACGACGCCTCTTGCCCCGGCTCCCATGCTTCCCAGGCCACGCTTGGTCCCGCTCGAAACCACGGGCCGCCGCGCCCCTACGCGCAATTACACACACCGCTCCGCAAAATCACGGCACCGGGACGACAAATCCCTCTCATTTACCGCATATCAGCTACTTTTGACATAATTTACCGCCAAATATCTGCAAAAGTTGTTCATTTTTGCACAACAATGGTATGCGCCTGGGCTTGTTCCGCTGTCCTGAAGCGGGAATTTCCCCACAGCTCGCCACACGTGGCAAAGCAGCGGACCACATGATTCCTGTCTAACCTACTGCTATACCATTCCTTACGAGTCTCTTTCGGCACAGTACCTGATTCAATAAATACGCATTCATTGCTTTGGTCTGAAACTTGCTCTAAAGAGGCACAGCAGATTTACTCTGTGGCAAGCTGTGCGAAGCTGAAAACAACCAAAAAGGAATGGGAAATGAAGAAAAGCAATCAACGTGGGCTGTTCAGCGGGAGGGGACTCGTGCTTTCCCTTGCCGTGACCTTGCTCGCATCACTTCTGGCACCGCAACGGGCAACCGCTGCCAACTGTCCCGGGGTGTTCGGCGATTTTGTCTGGCATGATTTGGATGAAGACGGTATCCAGGATCCCGGCGAACCCGGCATCGAAGGCGTAACGGTCAGCCTCTATGACTACCCCTATGACCCCAGCACCAACCCCACACCGGTTTCGACCGATGTGACGGATCTGGATGGCTACTACTCGCTCGGACCCGTGCAGTGTCGTACGACCTATGTGATCGTGCTGGACGATTCCACGGTTCCGTTTAACTTCGTCCCTACGACGACGGAAGCGGGTGGTGACACCGAAGCGGACAGCAATCCCAATCCGACGGTAGCGCAGCTGCTGGAGTACTATCCCCCGATGGACTATCCCTATGCGGAAAATCTGACCATCGACTTCGGGTTTGTGGAAGTGACCAAGCCTTGCCTCGGTGATATCGGCAACTTTGTCTGGGATGATCTGGATCAAGACGGCATCCAGGACGCTGGCGAACCGGGTATCGAAGGCGTCAGCCTGTCGCTCTTCGAAGCGCCCTACGACCCCTCCACGTCCCCCACGCCCCTCGACACGCAAGTCACCGATGTAAATGGGTTCTATGCCTTCGAAGACGTGGATTGTTTTACGACCTACGTGGTTGTGGTCGACGAGTCCACCCTTCCCTTTGGCTATGTCGCCAGTCCCACGGAACAAGGCGGTGATGATGCCTTTGACAGCAACCCCAACCCGGCTACGGTGAATCTCAACATCATC
Organism: Candidatus Hydrogenedentota bacterium; assembly: GCA_034669905.1. GTDB lineage: Bacteria > Hydrogenedentota > Hydrogenedentia > Hydrogenedentales > JAEUWI01 > JAEUWI01. Next base: position 10,281 of record JAXMOL010000090.1, on the reverse strand, counting down.
TATCCCCCCAATGATTACCCCTATGCCGAGAACCCCACCATCGACTTCGGCTACTATTATGAGCAGGTCCCCTGCCTGGGTCAGATTGGTGACCTCGTATGGCACGACCTGAACGAAGACGGCCTTCAGGACGACAACGAACCCGGTATCGAAGGCGTCTATCTTGACCTCTTTGAAGCCCCCTACGACCCGTCCAGTAACCCGACTCCCGTAGACACTGCCATCACCGACATCAATGGTAACTACCTCTTTGACGGTGTTGATTGCGATACGACCTATGTGGTCGTGCTGGACCTGGTAACCGTACCGGTCGGCTTTGTGCCCACCACCACGGAAGTGGGTCCCGATGAAACAAAAGACAGCAACCCCAACCCGGCCACGGTCGTGTTGAACATCTTCACACCGCCAAACGCCTATCCCTATGGTGAAAACCTGGATATCGATTTCGGCTTTGTGGAAGCACCGGTGGATTGCTTTGGACAGATCGGTGATCTGGTCTGGTTGGATACGAACAAGAACGGCCTCCAGGATGCCGGAGAGCCGGGCATTGAAGGCGTCTACCTTGACCTCTTTGAAGCCCCTTATGATCCGAGCAGCAACCCGGTACCGCTCGCTACGGAAATTACCGACAGCAACGGCAACTACCTCTTTGAAAACGTCGACTGCGACACGACCTATGTCGTCGTATTGGATCTCACCACGGTTCCGGCCGACTACGTGCCCACCATCAGCCAGGTCGGTACGGATGAGACCATTGACAGTAACCCCAATCCTGCCACGGTCGTACTCAACGTGGTCACGCCGCCTGCGGGCGATCCCTATGGGGAAAACCTCGACATCGACTTCGGATTCGTCGAAGACGATGAAGATTGTGCGCCCTGTAAGGGCAAAGTGACCGAACTCTCCCTGGTCTATACCGGTAACAAGAACAATGCCCACATCGTTGTGAAGACCAAGAAGAATGAAGTCATCTTCAATGACACCGTCGATCCGGGTGAAGAGTTCACCCTCTACGGGAACGACGACAAGGGCACCTTGGGTACGGAAATCTACATTTTCGTAAACAGCTGCCTGAGCACGAAGATTCATACCAGCTGTTCCAAACCGATTGGCCCCGGACTGACCTTCGGCAATTTCGAAGTGACGGAAGCCTATAGTCGTGAGGGCGGATTGATTTGCGACTTCGATGAGGAAGATTGCAAACCTTGCGACGGCAAAGTCACCGAGTTGCTTGTTCAGTACACCGGTTCGCAGCAGAACGCCTATATCAAGGTCTACACGAAGAAAGACGGCATCGCTTTCTCTGGTACCGTCCAGCCCGGAGAGTCCTTCCTTCTGAACGGTGTAGATAGCAAAGGCACCTTGGGAACGGAGATCTACTTCTACGTCAACAAGTGCTACAACGCCAAGATGCACACCAGTTGTTCCGAACCCATTGGACCCGGAACAGAAAGTGGTGACTTCTTGATTCTTGAAGGCAAGAGCCGCAACGGTGGCGAGCTGTGCGACGTCAATGAAGAACCTCCCGGGGATGACAAGGGAATCTGTGAAGATGGGAAGCTCAAGAAGCTTTGCTTCCTCTACACCGCAGATGACTGCAGCGCCTCGAATCATTCTCAGCCTGACGACAAAGCCGGCTGTGTGGATTACGATGGCCCCCTTGGTGCTGCGTACATCTACGTGACGGATAAAGCAGACGTCAATGACGACAAGGCCAACATCCTGTATGAAGGTCTGGTACTTCCTGGCGAAAGCTTCTGCATCGTTGGACCGGTAGACAGCGGCTCGAACAACTGCAAACACGACGCCAAGCGTTGCAGCCGTTGTAAGAGCAAGAGTTCGAAGAAATGCAGTGGCGATCGTTACAGCAAATGCGGTAGCAAGTCCTATGGCAAAAGCTACTACGGTAAGAGCTACAGCAAGTGTGGCAGCAAGTCCTATGGCAAGTCCTATGGCAAGTCCTATGGCAAGTCCTATGGCAAGTCCTATGGCAAGTCCTATGGCAAGTCCTATGGCAAGTCCTATGGCAAGTCCTATGGCAAGAGCTATGGCAGCAGCTGCTACAGCAAATGCGACGATAAGAAGCGTGACGAGAAGTGTGATGGAAAGCGCTACGGCGACTACGACAAAGACTGTCACAAGTCTTGTAAGAAGTCGAGCAAGAAGAAGTTCAGCCAGAAGCTTTCTTCCAACACCTACGTACACGTCCTCAATGAAGATGGCACGGAAGTGATGCAGCAGGTTCAGATTCACACCTCCTGCTCCGTTCCCCTCTTCCTGGGCGACCAGTTCGGAAGCATCGTAATCGAAGGTTTCGAACTTGAGTAATTAACCCCAGGTAACCCCTGATAAATCGGGCAGTGACCGACTTCTGGTCACTGCCCGTTCTCTTTATCGGTCCGCTGTCACGACACCTATTGTTTGCCCCCCTGTATTGACTACTCCACGTAACGGAGCCGCAACTCCATGCGTTCCACCGCCACTGGAACCTCCCGGCTCGTGCCCGACCACAGCACTTCGATGAGGTTGGTCCCCGCCAGGACAGAACCTGGCTCTACGACCAATTCGAACCAGGTGGGTGTAGCGACCTCCGTCAATGGAACAGTCGGCTTGGCCGCACCGATATCTGCACCATTCAGGGTAATGGCAAACGAATCACCCGCCAGGGCCGCGCACCACATGCGCAGGGTCACTTCTGCCCGCTTTCCTGCCGGTGCATAGTCCACCACGGACTCGCCCACCGGGAGCTTGAAACGCACCCGCTCCCCCGGCTCCAAGGTGATAGGGAGGCGATCGGGCACCACCAGGGCAGAGCGGTCAAAGCCCCAGAAATCTTTCGGCTGCACCGGGTCAATAGCGTAAATCTTGTCGAGGCCTTTCAACGTCTCCGGTGACCCGATATGACGATATTGCGCCTTGGGCGATTCGGGAAAGAGGTTGAAGGTGTAGATTCCATCCACCCCCACATGCCACGCATTGGCCGCGGCGCCCCACCAGGCTTCCTCGGAGTAATAGCCCGTGTTGGGCTGCAGTCCCGATCCCCCGATATTCGCCAGGGCCAGCACCTTGTGCTTGTGGGCCAGGTCGACCATTTCCTTCAACTGAGGCGCCATGGCCATGGGCCCCAGGTCCCCACCAAACGTGAGGATATCCACCAAGCCCTCTTCAAGCCAGGTGGTGACGTCCAAGCCGATGAAGCGACAGCGCTCCACACTCAGGGGAACGCGCGCGGAAATGAGCAAGGGACGCCCCCGCGCGGCACCAACCTTCTCACTCAAGGCCCGCACCTTACGGACAAAATCGTTCATCAGGGCGAGGTGTTCCGCTGTCACCGGCTTTTCGTCCCGCGTCTCGCGAAAAAACTGGGGATGGCGGAACCAGTCCATGTCGATACCGTCGATATCGTAGCGGGTGAACACGTCTTCAAAGATGCGAAGCGCGTAGTCCCGAACTTCCGCCTCGGCGAAATCCAGGCCGGCCCACCACTTCTTCGGGTCGGTGTATTCATACTTCGGGTAGTCTTCTGCCTTGCCGAAGAGAAAGTCGGGATGCTCCCGCTTCCACCGCGACAAATAGGGCGCAGCAAAACTGTCCTCAATGTTGTTCATCCGATAGGACCAGAAGACTTCCATTCCATTCTCGTGGCCGAAGTCCACCGCCACCGCCAAGGGATCCGTCCCGAGGGCCTTGAGGGCATCCAGACTGGATACGATGTCCCGAACCTGCTGCCCGTCGTTCTCGGTGACGAATTCCCCCAACGTCTCGCCGACGTGGGCCTGGTGTCCCCAGAAGAGCCCTCCGCCGCCCGTGCAGTAGGCGATGGTATCCACCTGGGTGCCGATGAGCTGACGTAACCGTAAGTCAATGAGTTCGTCCGGCGTAGTGAAAGGCGTCACGTGGTTGCCGTCGTCGTTGTACATGATGCGGCGGGGTTGCCACTGGGCCGCCGAGCGGGCAGACCGCATGGCCTCAGAGAACGGAGAGTCTGCGTGCGTCTGGCTATCAAAAAAAGTGATAAGGACCGCCGACAAGATAAGAAGACGTGGAGTCCTGGATTTTAGGTTCAAAGAATCGCTTTCCCTGTTCGTTATGCCAACAGTTCGTGCACTACCCGTCCACCCACATCCGTAAGACTTTCTTCACGGCCCTGGTGGAAATAGGTGAGGGCCTCATGGTCTAATCCCATCAGATGGAGAATGGTCGCGTGGATATCGTGAAGGTGCACTTTGTTCTCTATGGCCTTGAAGCCCAGCTCGTCGGTGTGGCCGTATTGCATGCCGCCCTTCACCCCGCCACCGGCCATCCACATGGAGAAACCGTACGGGTTGTGATTCCGTCCCGGGGCGTCTTTTCCTTCGCTGAAGGGCATGCGCCCGAATTCTCCTCCCCATACGACCAGGGTTTCATCCAGCATGCCCCGTTGCTCTAAATCGCTCAGCAAGGCCGCAATAGGCTGATCCACCTCGGCGCCGTGCTGTCCGTGGTTCTTTTCGATACTTTCGTGGGCATCCCACGTCTCTTCGAGGTGGCCGCCGCCCGAGTAAAGCTGCACAAACCGTACCCCGCGCTCAACGAGACGTCGTGCCACCAGACAATTTCGCCCAAACTCGTCCGTGGGCACCTGGTCCACGCCATACATCTTCAAGGTTTCCGGGGTCTCTTCCGCGATGTCCACCGCTTCGGGGGCCTGGGCCTGCATACGGAAGGCCAATTCATACGACTCGGTCCGTGCGGCCAACTCATGCCCACCGGGCAATCCGGCAAGGTGCTCGTCATTAAGTTGGGCCAGCAGATCCAGCTGCGCACGCTGCGCTTCCCGACTGACATGGGCAGGGCCGTAGAGGTCCAGGATAGGGTCCCCTATGGGCCGAAAGAGCGTGCCGGAAAAGGTGGAAGGCATAAAACCACTGGACCAATTGGGTTCACCGCTGATGGGCCCGCCCCGCTTATCGAGCATCACCACATAGCCGGGCAAACTTTGGTTTTCCGAACCCAGTCCATAGGCACACCAGCTCCCGAGGGACGGACGTCCGATAAAGGTCTTGCCCGTGTTCATGGCCACCAACGCGGATCCGTGGGCATGACTGTCGGTGTGGCACGAATTAATGACACACAGCTTGTCGGCGTGTTTGCGCACATTGGGAAAATAGTCGGAGACCAGTAGTCCGCTCTCCCCGCCGGGACGGAATTTGCGCCACGCCGGTGTGAGATAGCCGACCTTACGGCCCCCTGAGTTGATGTACTCCATATCTTCGGGAAGGGTTTTTCCCGCGTATTTTTCCAGGGCGGGCTTATAGTCGAAGGTGTCCACCTGGCTCGGAGCCCCGTTCATCATAAGGAAGATGCAGGACTTGGCCTTGGTCAGCCGTTCCGGAGGACGTGCGCTCAGGGGATTCCGGGAGGCCGCACCGGCCTGCCGGGAGAAGAATCCATCGCCCGCAAGGAGGCCCGACAACGCGAGACCGGCGAATCCGCCCCCCATTTCCCACACAAATTCGCGGCGTGTTTTTCCACAGGGGAAGTACTTTTTATCGCTCACAGCCTGCTCCTTTATTTTTTACAACGGGGCGCTTGCCTGGAAAACCTTTTTGATCCACGAATCGACACGGATTTACACCAATTAGAACAGCTTGAAACCCCAGAGGACCCAAAGAACGCAAAAGCTTCTTTCTCTGTGCTCGTTGTGTTCTCTGTGGTTAGCAATTCATTGGCCTTGAAACTCGTAAGAATACGAACTACTATTCGGTATTTTTCTGCCAAGTTTATCGTATACAAGCTTCACCATTTTATGTGCATGTATATTTTACCGTGCCGTCATCCCCGCGAAGGCGGAGATCCAGGAATGTGGCTAAGTTCCCGTGCATACCCACTGGATTCCCGCCTTCGCGGGAATGACGACCCATCTCAATTTGGTTGTGGCTCGAGCTTACCGTACGTCCGCTCATTGTTAAACGAAATGCAAAATCACCTATTCCACGTAGATAAACTCATTGGAATTCAACACCACATGACATAGCGACGCCAACGCACGTCCCTTCGCCGCACCGGCATCCAGGACGCCGAATCGCTGCTCCTGCTCCACCAGGTGAGCCAGTGACATGGACACCTCCCGCTCCGACGGGCTCCGTCCCAAGGCCAATTGCCATACACCTTCCACCTGCTCCGATGGCGAATCCGCCCCTGTTGCCATGACCCGTTTCGCCAAGGCCGTGCTCCGTTCGTGGGCGAAGGCATTGTTCATCAGGGCGAGGGCCTGGGTCGGTGCAATGGTGACATCCCGTTGTCCGCAGGGGGACACCGTATCCGCAAAGTTGAAGGTGGTCATCATCGGCGATAGGAGGCTGCGCGCACTGTACATATAGAGACTACGCCGGCGCTGCTGCTCCGGAGGCGACGCCTGCCAGGCCGCATCTTTTTTTGATAGTCCTTGCAATGCACCCGGCGCCACCGTGGCCTTGAAACTGGGCCCGCCCCGGGAGGTGTCTAACTCGCCCGTAACATACAAGAGGGTATCCCGCAGGGCCTCCGCATTAAGCCGGCGTCGGTTCGCACGCCACAACAACCGATTACCGGCGTCCCGTTCCCCGTACTCAACCTGCGCCGGATGAATGGTCCCTTGCTGGTAGGTATTGGACATCATGATTGCTTTGTGGAGGGGTTTCATCCGCCACCCATTTTCCACCAACTCCGACGCGAGCCAGTCCAGTAGTTCCGGATGGGTGGGCAAGTCTCCCTTGTAGCCAAAGTTGTTAGGCGTCCGCACCAGCCCCGCGCCAAAATGATGCTGCCATAAGCGGTTGACCAATACCCGTGGTGTCAGCGGATTTTCTGGGGCGACGATCCACCGCGCCAACTGTAAACGTCGTTGGGTCGTTCGCGCGCCCGTCTGGGGCTCTTGAATCGCGCGGACGAGTGCGGGTATGGCCGTCGGAACCCCGGCAGGCACCACCACGCCGGGCTTATCGCGCTCCCCATTCTTCAAGAGATGAAGGGGCTCTGGGGTCGTAGAAATATCGGTCCACCCGAGGACGTTTTCATAGCCCAACTCACTCGCCGTAGGCCCTCCCTGTGCCGACGCGCTCCGTGGGTTGATGGCTCCGGGCCAAAACACGGCCGCCATGGCGTAGTAGTCCACCTGGGGTATGGGGTCAAACTTGTGATCATGGCACCGTGCACATTTCACCGTCAGCCCCAGGAAGGCCGATGAGGTCACATGGACCATATCCTCCAACCGCTCGTATTTATAGTCCTGGGGATCGTTGGGCTCGTCGTTCCAGGTGCCCATGCGGAGCATGCCGGTGGCGATGACGCTGCGCTCGGTGCGGTCGGGGATTTCATCGCCCGCGAGCTGCTGCACCACGAATTCGTCATAGGGCATATCGTCGTTAATTGCATCGACTACCCAATCCCGGTATCGCCACGCATAGGCTTTCTCCTGATCACGCTCATAGCCACACGTTTCGGCGAAGCGCACCAGATCCAGCCAGTGGCGGGCCCATTTTTCGCCAAACTGGGGGGAAGCCAGGAGCCGGTCCACCACGCGCTCCCACGCATCCTCCCGCCTATCTGCTTCAAAGGCTTGCACCTCTTCAAAACTCGGTGGCAACCCGATAACATCGTAGTAGGCCCGGCGAATCAAGTCTCTCCGAGACGCGGGTGGTGCCGGGACCATCTGGTTGGCTTCCAATCGGGCACGCACGAAGAAATCTATGGGATTCGCGACCGGGATATTTCCTGTTACGCTGGGAGGCTCGCGACGTTGAACGGGCTGGAACGACCACCAATCGCGGCCACCGCGCACTTCCGTGGTGGCTTCATAGAGGTCGAGCGTGCGCCCTTCTGGCCAGCCTGCCCCACGTGCAATCCATTCACGGAAGACCGCGATTTCCTCATCGGATAGCTTTTTTGACTGGCCCTTTTCCTCAGGCGGCATTTCCCCCTTGGAAATCAGGTGAAAGAGCTTACTGTCGTCAGGTGCCCCCGGCACGATGACTGGCCCATTCTTGCCCCCAGCGAGCACGCCCTTTCCATGGGCCAACACGAGTCCCCCCGAAGGGTCCCGCTCCTGATGGCATTCCAGACAGCGCTTGACGAGTAGGGGTGCGACCTCGCTCTCGAAGTTGGGTGTGCGGCCCGTTTCCGCAGAAACCGGTTCAAGCGTGACCAAGACGTAGAGGATCAGTGCGTAAATGCATCGCCCCTTCCTTACACAACCTCCGGCATCCATGACGACTCGTACCATTGCGGTATCCTTGAGTTGCTCTCTCCTCAGATAGACCTTCAAGGTAACAGTATGTACCTGTCTCAGGCAAATAGCACGTGAGTACCGCCCTGTTATCGCAGTGTATGCGTCACTTATTCACCAATGCCTGCCAAGCCGCCATCGAGCGCTTAAGGTTTACTTCCACATCGCCACCAATGCCATAGCCCTGGAGCCCGATGGGACCTCCGTAATCCATCTCCGCCAGTATCTCCAACATAGGTGCCACGTCATAGCTCCCGTCGCCCAGGGGCTGGATCAGTTGCTTCCATTCCGTGCCGTCCCCGTCCGCCCCGTTCACCGTCACCATGAACAGATAGGGCTCCGCCAGCGCCAGACGCGCCGGAAGGTCTTCTCCGTCTACCTTTAGCCAGTGGCAGAGATTGAAGGTCACCCCCACATTGGGCCGGTCCACCTTCTTCGCCACGCGCACCGCGTCCTCAACCCGCTCGACCCAATTCCCCGTATGGGGATAAAGGGCGATGCGCAACCCCTTCGCGGCCGCCATCTCCGACAAGCGGCGAAGCAAGGCCACCGCAGCTTCATCGCCCTCAGGGGACGATGGCTTGTGCACCTTGCTGGACAGAGGCATCCAGAGGACTGCGCCCCGCCCCTGGAGCAAATCCATGGCCTCCTCAAGCCCCGCCTCCCACGGTGTCGCACCCGGGTCAATGTTGGCCCCCGTGTAGAGGGCGAAGAACCGCGACTCCTGCCGATCTATTTCCCCGAGGACTTCGGCAAGGCCCGTCACGCCGATAAGGTCCGTTCCCGAATAGCCCAGCGCCTTCACCAGCGCTACCTGGGACGCAGGCGTGTCGTGGGTAGCGTCCTTCGTGCCCGTGCACATGGCGAAAAAAGGGTTGTCCGCCAGCGTCGACGCCGTGAATCCAGACGCGGCAAAGAAGAACGCAATAGAGAACGCCGATACGGCGGGTAACCATCTACGCAACATGTTCAGCTCCTTAATTTGATGGCTCCGAAACGTGTATACCGGTCAAGGGGAAACCGCCCCACCCTCGAAGAGCGCCTCATCACTCGCAGAAATTCGACACGACAACGACGCGAAGACCACGCCCTCGCAAATGCTGGGCAACACCCTGAATAGCGGCTTCGTAGTCCTCTTTCCACTCGCTGGATCGCTGGTCGGCGTCAATCAGGTATTTATAGTAGAGAAAACTCCCATCATCGGCCTTCCGCTTTCGCCAGAATCGGTGGTCATCGTTTTCCCGAACCGACAAGTCTCCCCAGGCGGCATCCACGTCCCACACTGACCGGCCATCCGTAAACCCAACCGTTCCATCGATACAGGAAAGCACTTCGCCGGTAAGTTTCTTGCACGACAACCAGCCATCCACATAGATCTCACACCAGTTTCTATCCTGGCTCATATTCCCGCGTTTCCGTTTCTACTCCGTGCAATAGAGTTCACTGTTCAGCCATGCGCCCTTAAAGTCTCCACTGATAACAACGAGCTCATCATCAGCCAGGAGCCCCTTGATATCAAGATTCACACTAAAACACATCTCGCCATAAAAGTCCGTAAACACGTCAATGTTGCCCCCCGTATACAGGGCGAAGAACCGCGACTCCTGCCGGTCAATTTCCCCCAGAACTTCGGCAAGGCCCGTCACGCCGATAAGGTCCGTCCCCGAATAGCCCAGCGCCTTCACCAGCGCCACCTGGGACGCGGGGGTAGCGTGGGCGGCGTCCTTCGTGCCCGTACACATGGCGAAGAAGGGATTGTTCGCCAGTGGCGACGCGGCAATGGCCGGTGCGTAAGCCAGCGACAAGACAAGGACCGCTACCCCCGTAATGAAACCTGGATTCGTGCGCATAATAAACTCCTTCTGCCATCCATACTACAAGGCGCAGGCCCCGCCAATCTAGACCAGACGCCCGCCACATTCAAGCATTAAGTGCAATTCTTCTTTTTTGACATTCGGCGTTGAAGGTTTCGTTGGGTGTTCTGAATTCTAAGAGTGCTTTTGGTCGTTCGTTGATTTCCTTGGTTATTCGCTCAA
>JAXMOL010000089.1:0-14591 GCA_034669905.1 Candidatus Hydrogenedentota bacterium | reverse complement strand
TTCACCTTCGCCTTCACTTTCGCCTTCGCCTTCGCCTTCGCCTTCACCTTCACCTTCACCTTCACCTTCACCTTCACCTTCGCCTTCACCCTCACCCTCACCCTCACCCTCACCCTCACCTTCGCCCTCGCCTTCACCCTCACCCTCACCCTCACCTTCGCCCTCGCCTTCACCCTCACCCTCTGACACCCTGTCCGTCTCGGGGTCGGTACCCTCGTTCACTTCATCGATATTGCGCACACCATCGCCATCAAAATCTCCACCTGGATCAAGGCACGCCAATTCGGGGTTGGCAAATTCAATGAATACGCCCACCACGCTGTCGACGTGGTGGTATATATGGTTCCCCTGCGCGACCAGTGCAATCACTTCGACGCAATAGGCATCGGATCGCAGTAAATTGTGACCCAACGTGACGGTAATATCAGTCTCACCTTCGGAGCGCGGAAGCAAAGGCGACACGTCTTCGATGAGATTATTGTCCAGCAAGACCGTGGTGCCACTGGCCAACGCAGGCAAGGGCGAAATGTCGACAATTTCATTGCCCCGCAGGTCGAGCCACTCCAGCCCCGTGAGATAGGCAAGGCCAGTGAGGTCCACAATGCCCGCGTCCGACGCCTCAAGGGCGATAACACCCGCAAGCGGCAAGGCGTACAGGTCGCCGTCGGGATTCCCGAGGGCATCACGAATCGCAGCCTCCAGTGCAGGATCGGGAAACACCACCACATCCCCCTGGGGATTAATATCATTCACCCGAAGGGTGAACACGAACTCTGCCGATAGCGCTGGCTCCCCGTTGTCCGTTGCGATGGCCCGTATCGTATAGGCCCCGCTGTCATTCCGATCGGTGGCCCAGGTCAAGCGGCCCGTGGCCTCGTCAAACACGGCGCCATCGGGCAGGCCTACTAACTGCAGCACGATGTCGTCATTGTCCGGGTCCGTTGAGACGACAAACAGTTCGACAGCGTCTTCTTCATCAACCACCACATCGGCGATGGCGTCGACAACGGGCGCACGGTTCACGTTGTTGACGGTAATCGCGATTGTCGCCGAGGCAGATTCAGGTGCTGGGCTATCGTCGGAGACGTGCAAGATGATATTTCCATAAACGCCGGATGCATCGAAATCCGGCTGCCAGGAGAACTCGCCCGACGTGGCGTCCAGAATTGCACCTTCCGGCAGATTGTCCGCCCAATACCGTAGACCATCCCCGTCCACATCTTGGGCGACGACCGTGAACTGCAAGATCTCCCCTTCATTTGTTTCTTGGGAACCAAGGGGCGCAAGAACAGGCGAATCATTGACCGCGCGGACGGTGATTTCCACTCGAAGCAAGTCAGACAGGCCGTCCCCATCCTCAACGCGCACCACGAAAGAATCCGTACCGTTGAAGTTTTCGTCCGGCGTGTAGGCAAGCGCCGCTCCTCCAGACGTTCCGGACAGGCTGGCCAGGCCATGGGCCGGCAGGGCATTCAGTGTCCATACAAGTGCGTCGCCGTCAACATCTTCGGCGGCCACCGCCAGCGCGAACGGTGTGGGCGTTCCGTCCTCGTCCATCGTCACGGTGACCACGTCATCGCCGTCTATCGTCGGCGCGTCGTTTACCGGCGCAACTGTCACATTCACCGAACGGGTAGCCGTGTTCCCGCTCTGGTCCGCCACCTGAACCACGAAAGCGTCGGTGCCGTGCATATTGCCAGCGGGCGTGTAGGACACCGTACACGTGTTGCCCTGGCCTGTGACCGAGGCAACGCCCCGTTCCGGCGCAGCGACGAGCGACCAGGTATAGGCGAACGACGGGGTCGTATAGACCTCCATATCCAGGGTAACCGCCGTATCTTCCTCCAATTGGACCCACGCGGCCTCGCCACCCAGAATGACGGGATCCTGCCCCGGCGAATCCGGGTCGCGCGGGTCCGATTGGAGCACGAGAATCTCCACGTCGTCCCGAATCCCGTCTCCATCGGTGTCCATCAGGTCCTTGCGGAGCCCGACATAGGACTCGTATCCATCGGCGAGTCCGTCTCCGTCTGCATCCTCGCCACAGGCTCCTGTGCTGGAGACTTGGACGCCACGGGCCTCAAGTGCAGGAACATGGATACACAAGGAATCCTGGTTAAGCGGCACAAGAAAGAGGGACACCCAGGTCAGGCTGGAATTGTCAACCAATGGTGAAGCATCCGGGAAAGGATTGCCGCTGAGATTGACGGCGTTGAGGTCGCTCATGTCGGCCACCGCGCTAATGTCGGTGAGCGCATTACTGGAAATATATAACGTTTCCAGCGCCGAGAGCCCCGCCAAAGGAGAAAGGTCGTTGATACGGTTGGCATTCAACGTCAACCGCTCTAACAAGTTGAGTCCGGACAGCGGCGAGATATCGGACACACGATTGCGGTCCAGTCCAACGGTGCGCAGTGCCATGAGGCCTGCTAGAGGCGAAACGTCCCTCACCTGGTTGTCGGCCAACCACAATGCCCTCAAGGATTCCAGGGCAGATAGCGGCGATAGGTCGGTGATAGCGTTATCTTGCAGCGACAAGACTTCCAGCGAATACAGACCTGATAGCCCGGCGATATCCACCAACAGGTTCTCGTACAGGGACAAGTTTGTCAGTGACGGGAGGCCGGAAAGAGGCGCAACGACCTCAATCCGATTCTTCTCCAGCGCCAACGTCTCCAACGCCTGTAGGCCCGAGAGTCCCGAAATGTCCGTCAGGCGATTGCCCCTCAAGGAAAGCGTTTCAAGCAACCCGAGGTTGAAAAGCGGCGGCAACTCGGCAATCTCGTTCTCGTAGAGCGACAGCGACGTCAGGGAGACGAGTCCGGCGAGCGGCGCGATATCCGAGACCAGGTTCCGGTTCAGGGAAAGCGAGGTCAGGGAGGTGAGACCGGCGAGTGGTGTCAAATCTGTCAGCAGGTTGCTGTCCGCCACCAGTTTCTCCAGCAAAGCGAGCGTGGACAGGGGTGCCAAATCGGACACGGCGTTGTGATCCAGCCACAACTCCCGCAGCGCATGAAGGCTGGAAAGGGGTGAAATGTCGGAGACCTGATTGGTGCGAAGATTCAGTGCCGTCAACGCCCCAAGGTTCGAGAGCGGGGATAGGTCGGAGATTTTATTCCCGCTCAAGTTTAGCGTCGAAAGGGAGTGCAGGCCGGACAAGGGAGATAGGTCGGAGATTTGATTCTCGCCCAAAGATAACTCTGAAAGTGATGGAAGGCTGGACAAGGGAGATAGGTCGGAAATTCCGATGTCGGTCAAGTCCAAGGAAACCAACGAACTGAGCGTGGAGATTGGAGACAAGTCCGAGATCAGGTTTTCGTTCAACTGTAGTGACCGCAAAGAATCGAGGTGTTTCAGTGGAAAAATATCCGCGATCTGGTTGCGCCCCAGGCTTAAGGTCTCCAGCGATCCAAGACAGGACAACGGCCACAGGTCGCTGATGGAATTGTTCTTGAGATTTAGATAGATCAGGTCGGTGCAATGTTCCAAGCCGCTCAAACTGGTGATTTCCGAATACCCCGCCGAAAGGGAGATAAAGCCTGTCCCTACCACATCCGACTGGTAGATCGGGCCCGAAGGAATGTCGATTTTCGCCCGCACGGCCGCCTCCAAATTGGGGTCCGCAAAGACCACCAGAACGTCCTCCCCTCCCTCGTCCCCACTTCCGTCCGCGCAATTGTCGCGCACCGTGACGGCACGGTCCGCGGCGACCGTATTGCCAGCAGCATCCGTCGCCCAATAGCTGACCACGTATGCGCCAGGGGCCATGATATCGACGCGGCCGGATATTTCAACCAGAACCTCGCCACCTGTTTCGTCCGAGGCCGTCACGCCGGGGTCCAGGTAGGGCCCGCAAGAGCAATCCAGCGTGTTTTGCTCGGGCGCATTGCTGTTCAAGGAAAGGGACGGCGGTGTGTTGTCAATCTGCACGGCCTCGCTGGCCGCCCCCTCGGCGACCGAATGCCCCCAAGTGTCCCACACTTCCGCGCCGCCGTCGATTTGCAGCGCCAGGTACCCATCGCCCGCGATGCCGGTGATCGTAACCGTGTATTCCTGCGGCCCGCCCGCAATCTCGATCCCCGTGTGGGTCGTGCCCGTGTGGATCACGCTAAGGTCGGCCTCGTCAAAACCGAGTACCGCTTCGCTGAAGCGAACCGTGAATACCAGTGAATCTGCATTCGTTGGGCCCAGGGTGGGGGGCGTTATGGACAAGACCGAAGGCGGCGTCATGTCGGGGAGGAAACGGGTCGCAAATAGGCTACCCGAGGGCTCACTCGTCCGGAAGGTTTCCCCGAGTCCGGGCTCCAAGTCGCGGGTACCGGTGTATTCTCCACCGATATAGACCATTCCAGCCGTATCCACGGCGACCTCGGTAATCCAGGGCCCTATTCCGGCCGCCCAGAGCGCCTCACCGTTCATGCTCATGGCGCTGATGTAGCCACCGTCTTCCACCGGGACCTCGCCCAAGGCGGTGTCAAATACGGTATCCCCGTACACGGCACCATAGGTGTAGATCCGGTCCTGAGGATCAACCCAGAGACCGCGCGGCACGTCGCCGCCGCTCCCGCCGATGGGGCGTGCCCACACGTAGTTGCCCAGGGCATCCAGCTTCTGTACGAATATATCCCGGACGCCGGAACTTGTGAGAAACGCTGTGTCCGCGCCGGGGTCAAAGTCGACGGTGCCTTCAAAATAGCCCGTTGTATAGACCGCCCCCTGCGAGTCGACGCCGATGCCGTAAAGGAAGTCTTCGTAGAGATCGTTGGCAACGGATAGCTGGCGGGCCCACTGAAAGTCGCCCGATGGGTCGAGCTTGTGGATGAATATGTCCTCCACACCTACGCTGGTAAGGTTCAGGGTGCTGAGGCCCGTATCGAAGTCGGCGGCACCCCGGAAGTTTCCGGTGGTGAACACGTTGCCCGCGCCATCTACTGCGATATCCTGACCGCTATCAAAGTCGGAGCCCCCCATACGGCGCGCCCATTCGAAGCTTCCGTAGCGGTTGATCTTCAGGACGAATACATCACTGGAGCCTGCGCTTGTAAGTGCGGGGGTCCGTCGCGACGGGTCGAAGTACGCCGCGCCACCGAAGGTTCCCGTGGCATACACGTTGCTACCGTCGTCCACCGCAATGGCATAGCCACCGTTTATGCCCTCGCCGCCATACACGTTTGCCCAAACGTAATTGCCATCCGTATTGAGTTTCAGAATGAACGCATCGAGATAGGCATCGTTACTTCGTATCCGCACGCCGGGACCCGGATCAAAATCGACGTCTTCGGAGTACATGGCTCCCGTAACGTGGACATTGCCCGCAGCATCGACCGCGATGTCGTAGCTCCAGTCCCACGCATCGCCCCCGACACGTCGCGCCCAGAGGAACGCACCGGCAGGGTCCAGCTTCATGACAAAAACGTCGCTATTGAATTCTCCCAGACAGGAGAGGTAGTGGACGCCGGGACCGGGATCGAAATCAACGATGCCTTCGAAGGAGCCCGTGATATAGGTGTTACCCGAGGCGTCCAACCCAATTCCCTGAATATACTCGTTGAGGGGTCCGCCCAGGACGACTGGAAATCCTTCATCCTCGCTACCGCCATCATCCGGGGCGTCGAGCACGGTTATGCTCACGGTTTCGCTACCCATCGCGCTGGAATCGTCGACATCTTCCACGAAAAAGGTGACGTTGTAGGCACCCGCCGCGTTGAAGCCTGGCGTCCACAGAAAGGTAGCCGTGCCGGGGTCAAAGGCCGCGCCGTCGGGAAGCCCCGTTGCCCGGAAGCGGAAGGGGGTATCGTCGACGCTGCTGGCCGACAGGGCGAAGGTCAGGAATTCCCCTTCGTTCACCGTCTTGGCGCCGACGGGATCGAGT
Source organism: Candidatus Hydrogenedentota bacterium (assembly GCA_034669905.1). Lineage (GTDB taxonomy): Bacteria > Hydrogenedentota > Hydrogenedentia > Hydrogenedentales > JAEUWI01 > JAEUWI01. The sequence continues at coordinate 8,719 of JAXMOL010000089.1, read as the reverse complement.
ACGGGTGCATCGACCACCGGATTCACCGTAACATGCACGACTACGGTGGCCGTGCCGCCATTGCCATCTGAGACCTGAACCGTGAAATTGTCCATACCGTTGAAGTTCGCGTCCGGTGCGTAGACAAAGGTGGTGGGGCTCGCACCCGTACCGGAAACGGTCGCCGTGCCATCGGCCGGTGGAGAAGAAACGCTCCAGGTCAAGGCATCGGCATCGGCGTCCGTGGCGTGCAGGTCGGGCGCGACCCAGGCCGCAGGTGCACCATCCTCGTCCATCGTGACGGACCTGGAGCCCATGGCCGTCCTGAAGGTCTGCACATCAACCCGTGTGGAATCGGACACGTGAATGTTGCCCAACGCGTCCACGGCAATGCCGGAGATATCCTGAAATTCACCCTCTCCATCCCCAGGACTCCCAAAGGCCCACAGAAAACTTCCCGATGCATCGAATACTTGCACATCGTCGCGATACGAGTCGCTCACATAGACATGACCATCACCATCTATCGCGATTCGATACGGTTCCAGAAACTGACCATCACCGCTGCCATCCAGCCCCCACTTGAACAAGAAGTTCCCAGAACCGTCGAACTTCTGGACGTCGCCCCGGTGCACATCCACCACGTAGACATTGCCCATAGCATCCAACGCAATTCCGGTGGGCGCGTCCAGCTCACCGTCTCCGTGGCCGAGCACGCCCCACGTGAGAACGAAATTTCCGGACGCGTCAAATTTCTGCACATTGTCCCGGCCTTCATCGATTACGTAGATATTGCCCGAGTCGTCCACCACGACGCCGCCGGGATAGCGAAATTCCCCATCGCCCCAGCCCCGGCCACCTAACTCGAATAGGAAGTGCCCACCAGAATCGAATTTCTTCACATTGCCGCGAGCGTAGTCACAAACGTACATGTTGCCAGCGCCGTCAAACGCCAGCGCCACAGGAGCCGCGAAGTGGCCGGTGCCCCAGGAAAACAGAAAACCGCCGGCACTGTCGAACACGTGAATCTCGCCACGGTAGGCATCACAGACATGGACGCGTCCGGTGGCATCCACGGCGACCGCGCCAGGGAATAGAAACTCCCCATCACCCGCTCCCTGACTTCCCCACGTATGGGAATAGGTCGGGGCCTGCGCAATTTCGGCGGCAAGTACCGGTGCATCGTTCACCGAAACCACAGTAAGATTTAGAACGATACTATCGGTACCACCATCACCATCCGACACCTGTACCGTAAGACTGTCCGCCCCGTGAAAGTTGGCAGTTGGCGCGTAGTAGAATGTGCTCGGAGAGGCTCCCGTACCGGACACGATTGCCGTGCCGTAGTTGGGCGCGGAGGCAAGGCTCCAGGTCAGCGTATCGCCGTCCGCATCGGTTGCACTAAGTACCAGGCCGGTCGAAGCCCCCAGGGCGCCGTCCTCGTCCATGGCTACCGCCAATGGGCCGCCGCCCTGCTCGATGACCGGCGGCGCGGCCCAACCCGAAACGCATACCCCGACGACCACTGCGGCAACCATAAACGCCGAGTACCGTTGCCACAGTACGCCCCTGATCGCTTCTGGTGTGTGGTCCATATCCCCTCCGCATCGCTCCAAGCCGCTTGCACCCAATTCATGCAGGTGACCACACAAGTATACCACAGCAATGGGAGTAGGCTTGAATCCAAGAGTTCATCGATGGGCCTTGCGCCTTCCACACCACTGATGCTATATTCAGTCCATATCCAGCCCAAGGTGTACCCCCATGAACGTAGCCCAGACCATCGACACCCTCCGCGCGGACGCGGATTTCTGCCGCAATCTTACCAAGTGGCACACCATCCCCCCGCGCCCGGCGCGGAATGCGCCTTTTCCGGAGGCCCTCCACCCCAAGCTGAAGGAGGCCCTCCAGAAACGGGGCGTGTCCCAGCTCTATACCCACCAGGCGGAGGCCGTGGCCGCGACCCTGGCGGGTGAGCATACGTGCGTGGTCACGCCAACGGCCTCGGGTAAGACGATGTGCTACAACCTGCCGGTCCTCAACCGCATGTTGGAGAACCCCCAGGCCCGGGCCCTCTATCTTTTCCCCACGAAGGCCCTCTCGCAGGATCAGATGAATGAACTGAAGGACACCATCGAGGAGATGGAGGTCAAAATCGGCACCTACACCTTCGATGGCGACACCCCGGCCTCGGCGCGGAAAGCCGTCCGCAGTGCGGGCAACATTGTGGTCACCAACCCCGACATGCTCCACGCGGGCATCCTCCCCCACCACACGATCTGGATCCGCCTCTTCGAGAATCTCGAGTATGTGGTCATTGACGAGATCCACCATTACCGGGGGGTCTTCGGCAGCCACCTGGCCAATGTGGTCCGACGACTCAAACGCATCTGCGCCTTCTACGGCTCCAGCCCCAAGTTCATCTGTTGCAGCGCCACCATCGCCAACCCCCAGGAGATCGCCGAGCGGGTTATTGAAGAAAAGGTCACCCTCATCGACAACAACGGTGCCCCCGCCGGAGAGAAGCACTTTCTTTTTTATAATCCCCCCGTGGTGAATCAGGAGTTGGGCATTCGCCGCTCATCGGTGAAGGAAGCCGCCCGTCTGGCGAAATCACTTCTCTCCAAAAAAATCCAGTCCATCGTCTTTGCGCGGAGCCGCCTCCGGGTGGAAATTCTTACCACCTATCTCAAAGATGCGGTGCGCAAGATGGGCAAGAGCCACCATCTGGTCAAAGGCTATCGCGGTGGCTACCTCCCCACCGAGCGGCGCGAGATCGAGCGGGGCCTCCGCGAAGGCAAGGTCATGACCGTCGTCAGCACCAACGCCCTGGAGCTCGGCATCGATATTGGCGCGTTGGATGTCTGCATCATGACGGGTTACGCGGGCAGCGTGGCGAGCACCTGGCAGCAGGCAGGCCGCGCGGGCAGGCGCAACTCTATTTCCCTCGTGGTGCTCATTGCCACGAGCGCGCCCATCGATCAATACATCATCGCCCACCCGGAGTATTTCTTCGACCAGCCGCCCGAAAGCGCCACCGTCGATCCCAACAACCTCATCATCCTCACGAGCCACCTCAAATGCGCGGCCTTCGAGATCCCCTTCGTGGAAGGCGAGTCTTTTGGCCTGGACCCCACCTCCACCGGGGAAATCCTCGACTACCTGGTGGACAATCGGGTCCTCCGCAAGGTGCGCAATAAGTGGCACTGGAGCGCCGACACCTATCCCGCGTCGGATATCAGCCTGCGCACCGCCGCCCCCGGCAATGTGGTCATCCTCGACACGTCGGACAACGGCCGGGTCATTGGCGAGATTGATTACTTCGCCGCGCCCACCGAGGTCTATCAAAACGCCATCTATCTCCACCAGAGCGCCCAGTACACCATCGATGAACTCGATCTGGAAGACCGCAAGGCCTACGCACGGCCTGTGGAGGTGGATTACTACACCGACGCGGAGACCAAGGTCGATCTCAAGGTCCTCGATGTCTTCGAGGGCAAACCGGAAAATGATGTAGAACGCTGCTGCGGCGAACTCAGTGTCACGTGGCTCCCCACGATCTACAAGAAGATTAAGTTTGGCACCCACGAAAACGTGGGCTGGGGCGAAATTCATCTGCCCGAGCAGACCATGCATACCACGGGATACTGGATTGAATTCCCGGAAGACTCCGCGGAACGATTCGGCGTCGACAAAGAGGAACTGGGCGAAGGGCTGAATGCCCTGGCCAACGCCTTGAAGCAGGTAGCCCCGGTCCAGGTGCTCTGCGACCCGAGCGACATCCGCGCCCAGGCCATGCTCCGCGCGCCGGCCACTGAGGCCCCCACCATCTTCCTCTATGAAAGTTACCCCGGCGGTGTGGGATTCAGTGAAAAGCTCTTCCACCACCACAACCGCATGCTCGAAGCAGCCACCTCCCTCCTCACCGATTGCCCCTGCGCCGAAGGCTGCCCCAGTTGTGTCGGCAGCGTCTTAGAAACGGGTATGCACGGAAAGGACGGCGCCCTCCGCCTGGTAAAGATGGCCCTGGGTCGCAGTGACACCACGCCCAGGCCATTGCCGCCCATCGGAGAGCCGAGTTGATAGGTGGCCCCCCGTAACACACCGACACCCCGGAAACTGATAAAATACCCCATGAGTAACATGAAGAAAAAACTCGACGCACTCCGCGACCTCCACGGTCTCACCACGGGGGCCAAGCTGAAGACACCGCCGCAAGTAGACGACGAGTCCCACGAGTCCCACGAGTCCCACGAGTCTCACGAGCCGGTCTACGAAGCCCTTCCCGAAGAGCCTTGGGATGACGAGTCCGAGTACATCGACGAAGATTCCCCCGAAGCGTCCCCCACGCCACCGGCCCCGGCTCAGCCAGCCATCTCCAAGCTCGCCGACCTCCTTCAGAGTAAGGGACTCAAGACCGGTTCCGATTGGCAGACGGAGCGCGCAGCCAATCCGGCGCCCGCCCGAAAGCCCCGTCGGGAAGCCCGGTCCTCATCCGCCACCAAGGGGGCCAACCGCCTCCGCGATATGACCGATCGCCTCGGCGTCGCGCCCGACCACGAATTCGAGTCTCACTTCGCCCAACAACCCCTCATTACCCAGGAAGAGCGGGAAGCGGGCACCTACAAACTGGAGCGGGTCGTCCCGGGCGAGATTCACGGCGACGATGAGTTCGGCTTTTATCTTATCCGCCACGACTACCCCCTCGAACACCGTCAGGGTATCGTGGAGCTGGGCAGCGCACTCCAGAGCCAATCCAAACACATCGCCTTTTCGGCCTGCGACCCCGCACTCGAGGACTTCGACCCCCGCACGGCCTGCTTCATCGATACGGAAACCACAGGCCTTTCCGGCGGCACGGGCACCGTCGCCTTCCTCGTCGGTGTGGGCTATTTCACGGAAGACAGCTTTCGCCTCGACCAGTGCATCATGCGCGACTTCGACGACGAAGAGCCCATGCTCCAATACCTCGCGGAACTCTTCAATCGCCACGAAACACTGGTGAGTTATAACGGAAAGAGTTTCGACCTGCCCCTCTTGCGCACCCGCTTCATTCAAAACCGCATCCATTTCCGCGACGACAAGCTGAAGCACCTCGATCTGGTGCACGCGGCCCGGCGCTTCTGGAAAAAACGCCTGAAGGATTGCAGCCTGGGCAATATCGAGCGGGAAATCCTATCCATTCATCGCGAAGGCGACGTGCCGAGCTATCTCATTCCCCAGTTGTGGTTTAACTACCTCGAACAGCAAGACGCCCGCCCCCTCGAAGGCGTCATATACCACCACGAGATGGATATCCTCTCCCTCGTGTCCCTGACCGCGTGGATGTCCCAGTGTCTCGACGCCCCCACCGGCCAGGGCTTTGAACACGTGGAAGACAAGCTCTCCGTCGTGCGCATCCACTTCCGTCAGAAGAATTACGACGAAGTAGTCGTTCACGCCCGTGCCTTTCTGGAGGAAGTCGAAGCCTCGCCCCTCTGCCGTGAATGCCTGGAAATGCTGGGCTACGCCTGCAAGCGCCGCGCCCTGTGGGAAGACATGCAGCAGGCCTGGGAGACGCTCCTCGAAAGCTTCCCCGGCGACCCCGTGGCCAGCCACGAACTGGCCAAACACCACGAACACCGCACCCGCGATTTGCCCGCCGCCTCGCGCCTTTGCAAAGAGGCTCTCACCCACTACGCCACCACCCTCGGCAGCGCGGGACTGGAACGCCCCGAAGCCCGGGCCTTCCGCAAGCGCCTGGAACGCATCGAGAAAAAACTCAAGAAACACGGCGGCGAGCTGGAGTTCTGAACGGGACTGTCATCAACTTCGCCCCAGGCGTAGTGGGTCGTAGATGCGCCGCAGGCGTAGACTGTACCGGCAGTACGCCATACCCCAGAGAACCATCGAAGGCTACCCGTCAAGCCAGACTACCGGGATAGTCCCTATTCCTGCCCGCAAGCCCAAAGTAAGCCCTGTGTCACCAAATCCAGATAACGCGGGTCGGCCACGGTCTCGTTGTAGTGCCCCAGTGTCGTAGAAAACACGCGGGTCTTTTTCTCGCCATAGAGATTCGTCCACACCACCACCGCATCCGTAAAACCCGGTTTGTCGTTGGGCTCCTGCGTCCCCCGCGCCAATACCGTCACGCCATCACGGACGACGATGTTGTTGTAGAGCTCTTCATTCCTCGTCGTCCAATCGGCACATCCAACAATCGCCGGGTGATCCGTCTTCTCAAAGGCAATGGCCAGCGGTTTCTTGGGGCCGTGACCCGACGACTGAATCCCCAGAAAGTCGAACCAGAGGGCATCGGCCGTACCCGCCTCGGCAGGTTGCTTCACATCAGCCGACGTCCGATAGCTGTGCATGGCGCAGTGGAGGTTCACCGCCGGGATGCCTGCCTTGTGGGGGGCCAGGACCCCTTCCACGACGGCCGTGTCCTTCATGTCGGCCGCGCACTCGTCGTGAATCACCACGTCGTAGCCCTTGGCGTAATCCGGGTTACCATAAATCGGCAGGGGCGGATTCGTGCTCTTGTCTGCTTCGAAAACAATATCGACCACCACATTGGCCCGCTCTTCCAACCCTTTCTTCAGCAAATCCTTCTGGACTGCATAATCGTGGCAACAACCACCGGCGATGAGAAGGGCCTTGAGTGGCGCGGGCTTCGCGGCTTCGGCGAAGCTATGGGCAGCAATCCCCAGCACCGCAATGGCAAGTGCGACACAGACAATGACGGGACGAAAAAAGGACATAGCTATAGGCTCCAATGGATGTAGTTCACACGAAGAGGAAGACCCACAGCGTAGCGGAAAGACGTGTCGAAATTCGAATGGTCCCTCACTGCCCAACGACGCTGGAGCATACCGAAGGGACTACAGCGTTTCTACCGCCCCGACTCCTGGCGGACGATAGGCCACAAAGCCCTTCCCATCAAAGACAATCCACTGCAGCGAATCATCCTCCAACGGCCCCGCAAATCGGTAAGCCACCCGTTGGGGCAAGCCCTCCTCCGTAATGCCCTCAATCCTAATCGTCACGTCGGAAAGCACCACCTCGTCGCCCACTTCATAGCAAAACTCAGGCTGTCCCCGAAAAAACAGGTGGGGAAAACCACTGGGCCGGGTAATAACCAGGGTATGTGCATCCGTCCGCTCGATAGTCAATGGCTCTGCCGGAAAATTGGGCCCGAGGTCACGCACCCGTGCCGGAGCCGGCTGACCCTCGCCGATACGAATGATAGAAATATTCGGCGCAATCCCCATGACCGGCGCATTGACCACGATCAGGGATTGCTCTTCCAGATGGCTCTCGTCCAGCGCCATCGCATGAACGGCATCATTAATGAGTCCGCCCACCAAATCCACCAGCGCCACCCGCACGGGTAGCAGCAAAGGCGACAATACCAGGTGGCAAACGACCAGGGTCCGCAACAACCACCGCGCCGTCGGCACCTTCTCCTGACCATCACGGGTCAGGCCGAGAATCAGGACCCCCATCAACGGCATGGCCCCCAGGCCGATAAAGAGCAGACTCCGGTCATCCGGCAGGGTGGTGGCCGCAGGCACGATGGCAAGCAACATCCCCAGCCCGAACATCTGCAAGACCGGCTCCCGGCGCAGGTGAGGCAGCAGCGCCCGAAGCACCAACAGCCCGACGCCCAGCGCCGCCACAACGATGGCCCACTGCATCCAGGCGGGGTAGACCAGATACAGCTCGGCGGGCCACCAGAGCCACTGCCCCAGAAAAAGCGACGCACCATAGCCGGGCAGATTCGCCAGAAAAGTCAAGGGGAAAGCACCGGGGTCGGTGTGGGATAAGGAGCCATAGGCCCCATAACCCAGCTGCCCATAGATGCGGTGCCACACGAGGACGATCACCCCGTAGGGCAAGATAGCCAGGAATCCCTTCACGGCGCGGGCCTTGTCCACAAAGAGGGCGTAGCCCAACAGATAGCCCCCCACGGCGATAGTGCCCTCGTTGGCAAGCACCCCCACCACGAGCGCGCCACAGGCTCCGACCACCCCGGCAATCGCCCCCTCCCGGCGCCATCGGTCATGGCCATAGAGCACGAGGATTCCGAAGAAGAGTCCAATCAGAGAATTCCGATTGCAGATGCTCGCAATGGGCACCGCGTGGCTGTCGTCCACCGCATAAAACAGCAACGCGAGGCCCGCTAAAAGCGCGGACGGCAAAAGTCGTCGATAGAGTAAGCCCAGGACCAGGATACAAGCCCCAGCCCAAAGCATGCTGTGAAGGTGCATGAGCCACGGCGATTCCGGCCAGAGCCAATAATCCAACACGTGGGTCAAGACCGCCACGGGCCGCAGGAAACGGTACTTCAACTCCGGAAAGGTCCACCAGGGCAGGTGCCCCTTTTCAATACGGGCCTGCGTACGCTTCGGGTCGCCGTCGGCAAAATCGAACATCTGAAAAGGCGATGAAAAGGTGTCCGCCAACGCCGGGTCGCCCTGGAGTATCAGGCGCTGGGTCAGATCATCATTGATGAGGCGGCCGAACAGGGCGGGCGCCGTGAGCACGATCAGGAGTAACGCTACCCACAGGGGCCAGCAGGGGGTTGTTGCCTGCCGGCATATCCAGGGCCAGATTCGGGACATGAGGTACCTATCGCATAAAGTCGTGTAACGCAAGTTCTGCAATTGGCTGATGTTTCTGGTCTCTCTTGTTTATACAGTTCCTCCCTCCTCCGGAGGAGGGAGGAACTGTACCAGGGTTGTGTTTTTCAGTTTTTTTC
>JAXMOL010000088.1:0-14607 GCA_034669905.1 Candidatus Hydrogenedentota bacterium | reverse complement strand
GCGTAAAGAAAAAAACTGAAAAACACAACCCTGGTACAGTTCCTCCCTCCTCCGGAGGAGGGAGGAACTGTATAAACAAGAGAGACCAGAAACATCAGCCAATTGCAGAACTTGCGTTACACGACTGATGTCGCGGAAGACACAGCCGCCCCACCCTATCTCAATCCTCCCGCACGCCACACAGCATCGTCCCCTTCAACGCCCCCATCATCCACCAGATTCTGCCCCACCCCATAGAGCAAATAGGCATCATCATCCTGCCGCATATAGCGATAGCCTTCGCCACAAAACGGATCCCGTGGCAGCCCCTCTGGCCACACGGGGACCATTTCCTCCAAGGCATCCGGGTAGCGCCCCGCATCCCGATGAAATATCTCGAGGGACAACGCCAATCGGAGCAGGTGAACCGACTCGTCATGCCAGGCTTGCGACAGGCCGATGTGCTCCACGCGGTATTTGTAGTTCTGTACCAGCAGGCCAAACGGCGCGTTCCCATACGCGGCTTCCAGCGCTTCCCACTTCGAGGTCGCCTCGAAATAAGGGTCCCTGGACGCTTCTACCGCCAAGCCCATGAGTCCTATATGGGCTATCATTTGACGGTTATGATGGGCACGAAAGACGGGACTGAAGTAACCGTACAGCCCCGCCCAGAGGGTATCCCGTCCACCCCGGTAAGTCCCATCCAATATGGCGGCCCGACCAGCCCACCCCGATCTCAGGAAGGCATCGTAACTACGTGTCCCGGCATATTGCTCGCCCAACAGTCCGTTTACCAGGCCTTGATGGTTGTCCTGCCCCTCTAATGCGGCCAACAATACAGCCAATTCATCGCGGGACAGATAGCCCAGGAGCCCATTCTCAACGATGGCATCGTAAAAGAGATGAAAATGCCGATAGCGATTCAGTTGGGCAAATATCCGGGGCTCTTCCGCCAATAGGTTTCCCAGGGCGAGTGTGGCTACCCCATCTGCCACGCCCGCTGAACCCCTTCCCTCGGCAATGTGGACAACCATACTCCAACGCAAGAGGAGCCCCATAAAAAGAACCTCGCCCCGCATAGCATTGTCGGGTGTTATTCGCTCTCCGAATCCCAAGGCGACGAAGGGTCCTCCTGACGCGGCCAGCGCGTGAATCTCTTCGAGTTCGGGGCGGAATGCCGTGATAATAGTGGCGACCTCATCCCGCTCGGAAGGCTCCCACGTGTGATAGGGTGCCTCACCCCGCTCTGAATTCAGACTATTGAGCTTCCGAATCCCATCCCGCTCCAGGATTCGTTTAAACACCGTCTGATAGCGCGCGATCCGATGACGGTCTGCCTCAAGCGCGGCCCCAGCGCCTTCCGCTTGAGCCCGGCCGAGCGCTTCGTGGTAGGCCACCATTGGGGGTTTCGGTATCTGGGCCAGTGAGCGTTCCAACGTCCGCCCCGTCCAAAGCACGGCAGTACCGTAGAGCACCAACGTAACGATGCCCAGCACGATACCAAACCGAAACACTTTCCAACCCAATCTTTTCATCGAACAACCCCGCGACCTATTTGAAAATGCGAGTAACCCCGACAGGTCTATAATGCCCATAGACGAAAAAGGGTTCCCGAGGACGGCACCGTCACGTCACCGCCCTACCCCGACGTATCACGTGGCCAATCCAGCCACGTCGCGGCCACCCCAAGCCGGCGGGCCGCCGGCGCTCCATAGAAATGACAAGGGTGCCACCCTTACGGACGTGAGGTACGAACGGCCTTACGGGTGCCATGATTTCGGGGAAGCCACTGACCCCTCGACTCAAACAAACCAAGCAAAAAAGGGCACGGCCCCAACACCGCTCCTGAAGCACCAACCCTGCCCCTCCAAGCACCCGAACGTGCGGGGCACGATCGGGTGGCACGAAAAACACTACGGGGACTGCACCGACGTCACGTTGGAACCGTAGCCCGAATCACGACGTGGCCAACCCAGCGACATCAACCACCCACACCCACCCACTAGTCGGGGCTGTCCCCCTCCCCCATGCCGGCGGGCCGCCAGCGCTCCATAGAATGGGCTGCACTGCCCCCCTACATCGCCCCGATGGCTTCCACAATCCGCGACACCACGGTATCCACTTCTGCCTCCGTGGTCATTCGCCCCAGGGAAAAGCGGATGCTGCCGGCCATGTGTGCGTCGTCGCAGCCCATGGCGGCCAACACGTAGCTCGGTTGGCGCACGGCGCTCGTACAGGCAGACCGGGTGGAAACATGCACCTCCGGTATCTCCTTCATCAGTCGGTCGGCGTCTACCCCTGCAAAACTCAAATTGGCAAAGCCTGCCAGCCGTTCCGTTTCGTGTCCGTTGCGCCGCACGTCGAGGCACGCCATCAAGCCCCTTTCGAGTCGGTCGCGCAATTTCGCCACGCGGTCCTGCTCGTCGACCCATTCGCGAAGGGCCAACTCCGCCGCCACGCCCAGCCCTACAATCCCCGGCACGTTCAAGGTACCCGACCGCAGTCCCCGCTCATGCCCCCCACCATGTTGCAGGGGAACACAGCGCACCCGCGGCCCCTTACGGCGCACATACAAGGCACCCACGCCCTTCGGCCCATAAACCTTGTGGGCACTCAGGCTGAGCAGGTCGATGCCATCGGCTTCCACATCAATGGGGACCTTCCCAAAACTCTGGGTGGCATCGGTATGGAAAAGCACGTCCTTTTCGCGGCAGAGGGCACCGATTTCCCGAATAGGCTGCAAAACGCCTGTTTCGTTGTTGGCGTGCATGATGGACACCAGGATGGTGGACGGCGTAATAGCAGCCGCCAACTCCCCGAGGTCGATACGGCCCGACGGGTCTACCGCGAGATAGGTCACCTCAATTCCACGGGTTTCCAAATAGGCACAGGCATCCAACACGGCCTTGTGCTCCGTCGCCACCGTAACCACGTGATTGCCACGCCGCATATAGTAGGGCGAAAACGCCACCCCCTGGAGGGCCAGGTTATCCGACTCGGTCGCGCCACTGGTCCAGATAATTTCCCGGGGGTCCGCACCCAAGGCCTGCGCCACCTGGGCCCGTGCCCCTTCCACCGCGCTGTGGGCATCGTCCCCGCTACCATGCTGACGGCTCGCGGGATTCCCATAGTGGGTGGTAAAGAAGGGTAGCATGGCCTCCAACACCCGAGGGTCTACCGGGGTGGTGGCCGCGTAATCGAGGTACACGGGCGTCATGGTGCCACCGTTTTCGCGTCAAAGGCTTGCAGCCACTGCTGCGCATGGGCCAGGCCCGATACGGTATGGACCAGCGGGTAAAGTTGTTCGTGGTACCAGAGCTTGGCGAAGTAAAGGCCAATGGGAGCCGCGGGAAATACCGTCCCGCTTTCCGTCGCCTGGGTAAGCCAATCCACCCCACGGCGTATGGCGTCCACCACTTCCGGTACGGCCTCTTCGGGGTCCTGATGACACAGGGCATCGAGTGCCAGGGCCGTCTCTTCGATACTGGCTTCGACCCCCGGCGCACCGCCAAATCCGCCCTCTTCTCCCTGGGCCAAGAGAAGCCATCCGACCCCACGCCAACGGGCACGTTCCCAGTCTTCTCGCACGCCGGAAAAGACAGAATCCTCCGGCAGTTTGGGAACGCCCAGCGTCAATGCCGTGCCATAAACGGGATTCTCCTGTTCGGGCGCGGCCTGGTTGCCAAACCACAGGGGCGTCCAACTGCCATTGGTCGCCTGGGCCGCCAGCAAAAACGTAAGGGCCCGCACGGCCGCCGCGTCCAGCGTCGCTCGCTCTCCGTCCCCCAGGGCCTCCCGCCAGATAAACCAGGCACGGAGGGTGTGGGCCGTCAAGTCGGGACAACTCTTATCAAAGGGCAGCTTGCCCCAGCCCCGGCAAAAGGTGGGGATACCCCCGTCCTTATTCTGTAATCCCATGAGCCACCGCACACCGGCCCGGGCCTGCTCGGTTATCGCCCCATCAAGGGGCTGCCCGACATCATCCTTTTCTACCAGATGGAACAGGGCCAGCAAAGCACCGGGCGTGTCGTCTCCATCGGGCACGCCGCCGGAGAGATCCGTCCAGGCCCATCCACCGGGATCGGCCAGGGTGTAGGGGTGGGGCACCTTTCCCTGCTGGGCACCCAGCCAGTCCAGGAGTTGACGTCGCTCGCTGGCATCCAGGTGACCTTCCAGCGCGCCATCCCGTGACAGGGCCTTCACGCTCAGCGTCGTCACCCAGGTGCATAAATTCGTATCAATGGGCCAGCTACCGTCGGGCCGGACCGTCTCCCTCAGAAAATCGAGGCCGGCCTGGGTCACCGCATCGGAAAAACGTCCACTCCCAATGAGGCTCATGGCCACAAAACTCGTAAGGGGGGCCGCTTCGAGAAAACCGCCCGACGCGGGCTGGATTTCGCGGAGCACCCGCAAGGTCCGGGGCTGGGCCAGGTTGCGTATCCACCGGATCAGGGGATTGCGACTCGGGCTGCGGTGATGAATCACCGTGCCCACGGCAATGAGCGCGGGCAGCGCATAACTCACCACGGGCAAGCCCAGGCGGTTAAACCACCGACGGGGCAGCGCGCCCAACTCAAAGGGCAAGGGCGTAATACCCCGCCAGGCGCTACGTCCCTCCCCAAAACACCCGGCCAATGCACAGAGCGTGAGGATGGGAATAGAAAAGGTCTTATCGACCCCATAGCGGGCGCTGATGGTCTCGGCAATCGCGCGGGGCGTCAGTTCACCCATTTCCCCGGCGAGCCAATTCGATGCCCGCTCCACGGCCGCAGGGTCGCCGGCTGCCACCCGTAGGGCCGCCCAACACAAGGTCGTCGTGCTGATGTTGGTGGGACTCGCCACCGTATCACCCCAGCCGCCGTCCTCGTTCTGGTGGGTGATGAGCCACTGGCGCGCACCATCAATCAGCCCGTCATAATCCAACCTCTTTGCCGCATCACGGGCCAGCGTAAAGGCGCACAAGGCCGTGGCCGTCGACAACGCACTGGACGACAATTCGCCACACCAGGGGCCCTCCGACGTGCGGGCGTCCAGCAAGGCCTGTTGGGCATTCCTTAAGGTCTCATCCAATGAATCCATCATCATCTTTCACCGCCCCTTAGAGGCTGAGGTGACCGAGGGCCAACAGGGCGTAGTAGGTGTATTCAATATCTTCGGCATCATCCAGCCAACTGCCACAGAATGCCTTGCCGGTCCAGAGGGAATCCAGAAAGTCGAGGCCCGGCTCCCGGAGATGCTCCCACGACACCCGCATTCCCGAAAGGGCGTGGAGGGCCGTCGCCGTAGACAACAGGTCGGGGAGTTCAATGCCGCAGGTCGCCATGAAGCCCCCATCGGGATGGGCACGGGCCAGCAGCCAGTCCCCCGCTTCCGCCGGAACAGGTGCACCCAGATGACGCAACAAGGTCACGGCAGCGGCCGTCGTCGGTGTCGTGCCCATGGGAAGGCTCGGCTCGTTGGCGTAGCCCCCGTCATCGGTCCGCAGTCCAGCCACCACGTCCAGCAGCCGTTCGGCATCCGGAAGGCTACGCCCCAGATCCTGGTAAACCCCCAGGGCCAGAAAGCTGTGGTAGATGGTGCCATGTTCGGCGTCCGGGTGGGCGCCATATCCCCCATCAGGCGTGCGACACGTCTCGATGGCCGCCACGAGCCCTTCGGCATGGGCAGGGTCCATGGGGGCATCCATGCTGGCCCAGCAGCGTGCCAGGCAGGCCCCATGCACAAAGTCGAGCTCCCCGCCATCGCCAAAGCCCGATAAATAGGCCGTGGTTAGTTCCTGGGGTGCAGATACCTGGAGGGCAAGGCGCCCTTCCAAGCCAAACACAGAATAATAGAGGTCGGGGTTCCCGGCGCGATCCCGAAAGCCGCCCCCTTCATGGGCCTGGGTCTCGAAGAACTCAATGACCCGCTCCGTGGCTCCCTCCAACATCGTGGGTGCCAGTCGCGCGACCTGTAGCATTTCGAGCCTCAAACTCACTGCAATATCCTTCAATCAGCTGCTCACTGAAAATCTTACCGACCACGCGGCGGAGCAAGCCTTTGAGGGTCGCGTTGGGCAGATAACGCAGTGAGCGCACCGCCTCTTCCTTATAGGCTTCCAACAACTCGTCCGCTTTCTCCAGCACGCCCCGGCCTTCCAACACGGCACGCACCGTCTCCCGCACGTCCCCGTAGGCCACGTCACCGCACCAGAGGTCGGCGATACTATCCTGCTGCGCCCCTTCCGCCGCCCGCTTGTGGGCAATGGCAAGGATGAGCGATGGACGTACCGCATCGAGATCGTGGGAGTCTCCGTCATCGCTGTGGTCTTCAATATCATCGGCAATCTGATAGGCAATACCCAGGGCTTCGCTGTACTTGGTCAAGACGTCGTGGGTTTCCCCATCGGCCTTGGCCAGGCACGCCCCCAGACGGAGGGCCACTTCGAAGGCCGGTGCCGTCTTCAGCCGGAAGATATCGAGGATCTCCATGGACGAAAGGACCGAGCGATTTTCCGCCCAGCACAATTCCGTGCCCTGTCCCCGACTCAACATCTGATGAGAAACGGCGGCCAACCGGAGCATCTCCACCTTGACGGCAGGCTCGGCTTCAATTTCGGCAATCAACTGGTAGCCCAGCCCAAGCATGAAGTCGCCCACGTTCAGGGCCACGGGCACGCTCCGCTCTACGTGCAAGGTCGCGCTGTCGTAGCGTTTGTCGTCCCCGTCTTCGATGTCATCGTGAATCAACGACGCCTTGTGGAAACATTCAATGGCCACGGCCAATTGGCGCAAGGCATGGGTCAGGGCCGGGGCCTCATCCTGGTGCTCCCCTTCGATGGCCATGTAGGTGCAGGCCGCAAGGTAGGGACGCCAGCGCTTCCCGTCTTTCGCAAGCCAGTACCGTGCAATATCGTCGGTTTCGCTGATACATTCGCCCAGCAACTCATCCAGGGCTTCGCGGGTAAACCAGGACTGGACATCCTTCTTCAGGCCATCCAGATCGAGGCGATAGGTCTTGTCGTCGGCACTGAGGTGGATCACATCCCAGACCCAATCGAGGTCCACGGTCGTGTTGATGCAATCATCTTGCAAGAGGGGAATGGCCACACTGGGGATGGCCGCTGCTTCCATGTGGGGAAAACACTTTTCCAGGACATTGAGGCAGCTCACGCCCACGACGGCATCTATCTTGCCCGTCTCAATCATCTTCCGCACAATGGCCGAGCCCTCTGCCACGAGGACGGCATAGCCCAGGCGCTCGGCTTCCACCGACAGATCCTGGATGGAGCACAGGCCACACTCTTTACAGAGCAGACCAAATTCATCGAAGGGCGCGGGGCATTTGCTCTCCACCCGAAGACACTTGGGCACCAGGAGCAATCGGCGCTCATAGGGTATTTGGGCCAGGGAGTCGGCCCAGGCCGCATTGCTCACCAGCACGGCCGCGTAGTCCGCATATTGGGCGTCTACCTTGGCGTGTTCCAACACCGCCGCCGTGTGCTCCCGCAATTCATCCATGGTCAGCGGCGGCACCAGGCCCACCGAGCGGGCATAGAGGCGCGTGACTTCTTTCAGATGATTCCGCGTGGCCTTGGCATCGGGGATGTCCGACTGGGCGGGTCGATAGGTCTGGCGGGGCACCTTCGGGGGCAACACCAGGGGCGGCAAGGCACCCGACGAAACACCACCCTGCTCGGGCAGTGTCGCGGAAGGAGACCCATTGTGATTTTCTTCACTCATCTTGCCACCGTATTCCTTTCCAAGGTACCGCTTCGTTCATCTGCTGCGCCCCATCAGGCTATCAGGTGTAGGCACCGAATCCAAAAAACCAGTACTTCTTCGCAAAGCGATAGAGCCAGTGTTTTTCCGGAATCTCGTTCCCCGGATTGTACTGGCTGTTCAGCGAGCTCATGGCCTCCAGCTCCGGCATGGCCTGCTTACGCGCCGTCGTATCGTGGGCACCGTTGCGCTCCACAATCTCTTTCAAGAGATCGGGGCGCTCCAACACGATGCAGCCCCGGGTCGCGTCCGCCGCTGTCTTGCGGAAATCCGAAAGCAAGGGGGACTCGGTCATGGTCGTGTAAATGTCACCATCGTTATCATGGATGGACTCACTGGCAAACTGAATAATGGGGCAGGGTTCAATGTCGCCCCAGGGACTGATGTGGTGACTGATACCCACCGCCGCCGGACACAGGGCATTGCCCTTATCATCCCAATAGGCGTCCACAAAGCCAATGGACTTCTGATTCCGCATCTCCACGCCAAAGCGACGGACCGCCAGCACCTGGTCGGGGGTGAGCGCCAATTCGGGCTTGGGGTCCGGGCCGACAGCGCGGTAGGTATGGAACCAGGCATAGTGCACGCCGCGCTTGATCAATTCATCGACCCAGCTTTCCTGGACCAAATCGTCGAAGTTACTCTGGCACACGCTCGTGGCCACCCCGGTAATGATGCGGTGGTTAATGCAGGCCTCCAGGCCTCTCAGGGTGTGGTTCAACACCTTCTTGCGCCCCCGGCGCTCGTCGCTGACGATTTCGCGGCCCTCAATGCTCAGCAGCACGGTAGCGTTGCCCACCCGGCGCAGTTCCGCCGCCACCTTGTCGGTGATGAAGTGGCCATTCGTAAAAATCTGAAAGTAGCAGTCGGGGTGGGCTTCCAGGATGCGAATCAAATCGGGATGCATGAAGGGCTCGCCCCCCAGGATTCCGAAAAAGGTATTCCCGTGCTTCTTGGCATTGGTGATGAGCTTGTCCAGATCTTCAAAGGAAATCATGGACTCGGGCGCGGCCACATCCACCCAGCATCCCTGACAGCGGAGGTTGCAGCTGTTGATGATGGAGATATAGAGAAAGGGCGGGAAGACCTTACCTTTTTTCAGGCCGCGCTTGAAACGCTCCACGGAAAGCATGCCCTTGAAGCCAAAGTTATAGCCAAACTTCCAGAGCAGCCGAAGGTCGACCGTGCGAACCATGCGGTATACGAGGGACGGTAACATAAGCCTAAATACCCCAATCATCCTGGGTTGGTGCGGGACGTTTCGCATCCTGGGCACTCCGGGAGCGCTCCTGTCGCCGCTTGAGTTTTTCCCGCGCGCGCGTCGCACGTTCTTCGATATCACCGGCAGAAGGCAGGGTCATCAAGACCTCTTCGGGAATATCCAGATCTTTCTGTAACTTCTTCAGGCACCGC
This sequence comes from Candidatus Hydrogenedentota bacterium, assembly GCA_034669905.1. Taxonomy (GTDB): domain Bacteria; phylum Hydrogenedentota; class Hydrogenedentia; order Hydrogenedentales; family JAEUWI01; genus JAEUWI01. The sequence continues at coordinate 5,455 of JAXMOL010000088.1, read as the reverse complement.
TTCCGTTCCAGCAGGGCCTTCGACTCATCGCGCTCCGTGGAAAAACGTTTCCGCGCATCCTTGGAACGAGAGCGGAGGGACGCGTAAATATCGCCGCCCAGGAGGGACGACACATCCACCTTCATCGCCTCCCGCTGAATGTCTTCCGGACGAACCACATCGCCATTGATGGGGCCCTTCTTGTATTTGGGAAAAAGAATCGCCACTTCCGGGCACACCCGCGAACAGGCGGGACAATCCGTCTTACAGTTACTTTCATTCTGCACCGCAATCTTGCCGTCTCCGTCCACCGAGTAGACGTCGAAGAGACAAAAGCTCAGGCACTGCATGCAGTTGGTGCAGCGGTCATAGTCGATTACGGGGAACCAGGGCTTCCATTCCTTCAGGCTGCGGGCACCCACCGATTCGCGCACCGTATGGGCCAGCGCCACAATCGCTTCCGGGGCCAAGCCAGCAATATCCCGATACTGTATCTCCCCGACGTCCGCTGCCGCGTCTGCGGCTGGGGGCGTGGGGCCTTCAAACTGGCCGATGACCAGCAGGGGGCTTTCATCCTGGGGGGATACCGTGCCGCCGGAAAGGGGACGGCTCACTTCGAAGCCTTCGTCCAACAGGGCACCCATGGCCGCCACGCGGGTCTCGTTCTCGAGGGCGACGCTGCCTTCTCCTTCATAGATCACCACGCGCAGATTGGCGCCGTCGGTCTTGCTGGGCTGGGTCCTCATGATTGCTCTCCACATCCGGCACAGGGGGACAAGAGCGCCTGGGAAACCGCTTCCGCACTTTCCTCGCGCATGTTCAAGATCTCCACCCCGGTTTCGGGGAGGGGCTGCTTGGCCCCATGGAACAACCACCGCACGGCCCGGGGAAAACAGGCGGCAATACGAAGTTGGGGGGCCGCACTCAAACGGGCCAGGGCGGGATCGTTGCGGGCCGCCATGTCACACAAATCGGGCACGGCATCGAAGGCCAAGCCGGACGCATTGAGGGCCGCCAGCACCTCCCGCTTCACCTCCGGGGGCACCACCTTGGCATAGGTGCAATTACAGAAAAGAATCCGGGGCATCACCCCTTCTTCGGCAGTATCAGGGGTCACTTCGTTTTCGGCGCGCACATCGTCCATCAGGTCACACCCACCGTATCGCGGTGCACCGGCGTCGGCATGCCGGGACGGAAGCTTTCCAGGTGTCCAATCGTCAGGGAGACGCCCTGCGACTCCGCAACGTCCTGCACCACCCTTTCCACGATTGTCTGTAGCAACGCGGGGTCCGCTTCGGCGCGAAGATTTAATATCAACTCGCCCTCCGTGACATCCTCCGTCACGGACTCGCGGAGCTCCGGTACGCCATCACTGCGCACCAGGCTCACGGCGGAAAGCCGACCCGAAATATCGCCACTGTCAAGGGTCATCTTCAGGTGGGCAATTTCGCCGCCTGCCCCATCGGTGGCCTGCTGTATGGCCGTGGCCAGCGTCAGCAACAGTTCATCGGGCACGAAGCCCGTGTCAGACGCGACGCGAATCGTACTGTTCAACCAGCCAAGCAGCGCCTCACCTTCACCGTAACGGGCGTAATCCACGTCCATGGTGGGACGGAGGCCATCGTTCTCCTCGCGGAGCAAATGGTCAAACCAGGCATCGAGCCCGGACTGCTCCTGCACCGAGCTGCAAAAAATCATGGCGTGGGGAAAACGTTCCTGCAACGTCGCCGACAGACGGTCTCGGAGGTCATCGTCGATACTGTCGCACTTGTTGAGCACGATCACATCGGCCTCTTCGAGCTGCTTGGAATAGATATAAACCACCTTCTCCGAAAAGGGACGGCCCGATTCCAGGCCAAAAATTCGCGCGGCCCGCATCGGATCCACCAACACACTCAAGGGCGCAATGGTGAAGCGCTCGCCATAAATGCGGCGCAACGGATAGGAGACCGTCGCTATCAGGTCGGTGCAACTGCCCACGGGCTCCGCCAGAAACACATCGGGCGCCACCGACTCGGAGAGCTTCGTGGAGGCGTCCAGCAGGGAATCAAAGCGGCAGCAGAAACAACCGCCCGCAATCTCTTCCACGGAAAAGCCCCGGGAGCGCAAGACCCCCGTATCCACCAGGCCCGTGCTCTGGTCATTGCTGATGAGCCCCACGCGGACCCCGGCATCGCTCAGGCGGCGGGCAAACTCCGCGATAGCGGTCGTCTTCCCCGCACCGAGGAATCCGCCTATCATGATGTACCGTGCTTTGTCGTTGGGGGACGTGCTCATCGTACTCCTGACTATATATCACGCTCGCATGGAGCACTGTTTGCTATAGACAATTTATGAGGGCGTCTTATTTCCGAGAATGCGGTCTATGGCCGCGTCGAGCACCGATATATAGGCGCTACGCTCCAGGCAATCGCTGTCCGGCTCCCCTTCCAGGCGATAGAGCCACCCGGACTGCAGGGGATCGCGCGACAGCAACTCAATATCGGTCAACAGGGCCTCATTCCCCCCACGAAAGAGTCCCGGGAGGGGCGAATAGATGTCACTGACCGCCTTAAAGCCCTCCAACCAACCGACTTCCTGACCCTTCTCCACCGAATCACCGTCCTTCGACTCAAAATCCAACTCCACCGGGTCACCGAGCATACGGGTGGCAAAATGGGTATAGCCCACCCGCCAGAGCCCGCCTTCTTCCCGGCGCAACCAGGCGTGGGCCGCCGTATAGAGGCAATCGTCGTAGAGTCGGGTAGAAAACTTCGCCCGGCGGTAACGGATGGATTGCCCGGTTGCGGGAGCGTGCTCTTCGGTCATTGAAATCCTGCCATGGGCGTCGACTCAAAACGCCAATTCGCGTACCACTACAACGAAGCCCAGCGCCCGGCTACCTCACCAGAACGCCGACCCAATCGGTACACGGGTAGGCCCGATACGCCGTATCAGGCAAGGTTCAGTATACGATTGAAGGCTCGTGTGCCGCAAATCCCCCATACAGGGCAACCAGACCCAATTTCCGGGCCCGTTGTCGCTGTGGTCCCTGTAGTCCTCTCGTCCCTGCCGTCCCTCTACCAACCCATGCCGGCGGGCCGCCGGCGCTCCATAACACCGACCCACATATCCAAAGAAGACGGCAAGGGTGCCACCCTTACGGACATGAGGCACGAACGGCCTTACGGGTGAGGTGACGTCGAGGAAACCATAGGCTCCTCCGATTAAACAAAGCCAGCCCACAAGCGCACCGCCCAATCCCTAATCCAAAACCACCAACACGTGCCCTCCAGGCACCCGAACGTGCGGGGCACGATCGGGTGGCACGGGGACTGCACCGACGTAACGTTGATGCCCTAGCCACAAACACCCTGTGACCAACACCGTCACGTGCAATACCCATATCCACGCAATAGTCGGGGCCGTCCCCCTTTCCCATGCCGGCGGGCCGCCAGCGCTCCATAGAACGACAAGGTTGCCACGGGCAGGTCCAATTTAAGGGCCATCTGTCCCTGTGGTCCCTGCCGTCCCTGCCGTCCCTGTAGTCCTCCCTGCCACCCCCAAAAAACCAAGGGTGCCACCCTTACGGACGTGAGGGACGAACGGCCTTACGGGTGCAATGACGTCGGGGAAAGCCACAGGCCCCGTGCCCCTACCCAAACACATGCCCCGGCATCACCTTCACTTCTTCTATAATCGGCGTAAAGTCCATCAGCCCCAACACCTCCCGCTCCACGTCAATCCCCGGGGCCACTTCCACCAGGGCCAGTCCCCGCTCCGTCAGCCGGAAAACGGCCCGTTCCGTGATATAGAGCACCTCCTGCCCACACTCCCGGGCATAGGGCGCACTGAAGGAACGCTGCTCCACCGCTTCCACAAACTTGCGGCACCGTCCCTCCTGCACAATCTTCAACTGCCCCTCCACCACGTCCGTTTCCAGGCCACCCGCCGTAAAGGTCCCACAAAAGACCAGCTTCCGGGCGTTCTGCGTGATGTTGGCAAAACCGCCAATTCCCGCCACACGGCTGCCGAAGCGAGACACATTCACATTGCCCGCACCATCCACCTGCGCCAGGCCGAGGGCGGCGAAATCGAGGCCGCCCCCATCGTAAAAATCGAACTGGGCCGGCTGATCCACAATGGCGTCGGGATAACAGGCCGCGCCAAAGCTCAAGCCTCCTGCGGGAATCCCCCCGATGGGCCCGCTCTCCACCGTCAGCGTAAAGCGGTCCAGGACGCCCCGCTCGGCGGCCACCCGCGCGATGCCTTCCGGCATGCCAATGCCCAGGTTCGCAATGGCCCCCTCGGGAATTTCGTCACACGCCCGGGCCGCAATGATGCGTCGTGCCCCGGGGGGCATGGTGGGCAAATCTTCACCCAGCACATGGCCCTCCGGCAGGGGACTGTAGTACGAAGGGTTTTGCTCCTCCGCAAAAGTCTGGGCATGTTCGTGGGGCTCGGCCACCACAATGTGGTCCACCAGGATGCCCGGCACGTCGACGGAATGAGGCGCCGCCCGGTGATCATCGAGGCGCGCCACCTGGGCGATCACGATACCCCCGCTGTTGTGGGCCGCCTGGGCGATGGACAACACCTCGCCCACCAGGGCCTCTTCCGCCATCATCAGATTGCCCAGGGGGTCCGCCGATGTTGCCCGTATCAATCCCACGTGAATCGGAAAGGCGTGGTAAAGCAGCCACGTTTTGCCACCCAGTTCCACCCGCTCCACGCTCCCGGCAGGGGTGCGATCATTGAGGGCACCGCCTTCGTGGATGGGATCGATGAAGGTGTGGAGCCCCACATGGGTGACACAGCCGGGACGCCCTGCGGCAATGTCACGAAACAACTGGGACATGACGCCCTGGGGGAAATTGAGGGCCTCTATTTCACCGTCAATGGCCAGGGCACCCAGCTTGGGAGCCAGGCCCCAGTGACCGCCCACCACTCGCTTGAGCAGGGGCACGTGGGCGAGGTGGTTCAGACCACGGGCCGCACCATCCCCCTGTCCAGCGGCATAGACCAGCGTCAGCCCATCGGGACTACCCGTCTCCAGAAAGCGCTTTTCCAGGGCCGCTGAAAGGGCTTCCGGGTGGGCCGCCCCCACGAAACCACCCACCGCCACCGTCGCTCCGGCAGGGATCCGCCCCACGGCCTCCTCCACGCCACATACTTTCTTGTCCCGAGGCATCATCAACAAATCGTCGCACTCCCACACAATCGTCCAGCTCACACACCCACCCGACACGGCTCCTCCACACCGCGCCCATCCTACCAGATGGCACGATTTGCGAGGAAAAGAATCCCCATACCCCGCCAGAAAAAGGACCTGTGGTCGTGCCGCGCGATCTACATCACACGAGTCTAGATATGCGAAGGTAGACCTCGATCAAATCCAACTCGTTCGTTACGACAGCGCATGCAAGCGCCTGCAAAAGGCCAGCGGACGTTCGGCTTGGCCACTATTGATTAAAGAAGTCTTTGACATTTGGGAGCG
>JAXMOL010000087.1:0-14636 GCA_034669905.1 Candidatus Hydrogenedentota bacterium | reverse complement strand
GCCATTCCACCAGAGGCCGTCTGGATAAATCCGCCCAAACGGGATACACCGGAGAAAGACAAAAACACAGTCCAAATACTCTCTAATTAAAACCTATGACTGTCTCAATATGCTTGACATCTACCGTACCCATGATTGCTGCCCCCCAACTATATGGGGCGTGGCAGTCCCTACGTTACCTGCGGGCCGTCGGCGCTCCATAGCGTCGTCTCTTAGCCCGTTACCATGTCCCCGGCCACCTTGCCCGCTGCATGGCATTCTGCCGCGAACTTCCCGGCGGCTTCACCCATGGGCACGGCATTCCCCGTGACGCGATAACTGGCGTGGGCGAAGAAGTCGCCACTGATGCAACGTCCCGCCATAAGGAGGTTGTCCACGTCGTTGGAGATGAGGGCGCGGAGGGGGATGTCGTAGGCCTTCACCTTGATGCCGTGTCCGGAGTAGCCCTGCGTTTTGCCGGCTTCTTTGGTGAGGGTATGAACATCCACCGCGAACTTCACTTTACAGATACCGTCTTCATGGGACTTACCCTCGCGCAGGTCGTCGGCGGTGATGTGGTAGCGACCCCGGATGCGGCGGCCTTCCCGGATACCGATTTGCTCGGCGGTCGCGACCAGGGCCACATTCTCCCAGGCGCCGCCTACACGGTGGAGGGCCTTGATGATGTCGTTGAGCTCTTTGCGTGCCCGCAAGGTCGCCTCCGTAACGGCTTTGGGGTCGAAGGCAGAGACGCCGTATTCGTGATTGGCCATAAGGGCAAAGAGTCCCTCTTGAATATAGAAAAGGGAGGGGCTGGCGTAGGAGGGGTGATGTCCGTGATCAATGAGAAGCTGGAGCAACGCCTGCTTGGCATTCCCGCCTCGTACGTTGATGTAGGGCTGCACCGCCTCGGCATCGATACCCGTAACAAGGGCCATAAGGCTCATGGGCTGGCACAGACAGTCTTCGTCGATCCCTACATCAAAGGCACAGCCCGCCTGGGCACCGAGGTCTCCGTCGCCGGTGCAGTCGATATAGGTGTGGGCCGTCCACGCTTCCCGGCCTGCCTTGGATTCGGTGAGCACGGCACGGAGGCTGGCCCCATCGCGGAGGGCGCCGACCACCCGGGTCTGGAGTCGGATGTCTACGCCCGCTTCCAGACACATGGATTCCAGCACAAACTTCATCAACTCTGGGTCGTAGGTAAATTTGTTGGTGGGCGGGGCGTTGCCCTCGGCCGCGAGACGTTCCTCAATCTCTTTCATGATGCCCGCCTTGTTGCCATAGTCCAGAATATTGCACAGCATGCCTGCGGTCCACACACCGCCCAGGCAGCCGTGCACCTCGAAGAGGGTGGTCTTGGCGCCGTTGCGTGCCGCGGCGAGGGCGGCCGCCACACCCGCTGGACCACCGCCACACACGATGACGTCCCGGCCATGGTGAACCGGTAGCTTTCGGGCGTGCTCGACCACCTGGGCACCATCAGGGGAGACCGTGCCCGCACTACGGTTTACGTGGCCTTCCTTGTTGGGCACCGTAATGGGAGGGGGCAACTCCGTCGCGGGGCGGGACGTTTCCGCCATCGCGGCGCCCGCGGTCAGGGCAGGCAGGATGGTCAAACCCTTAAGCAGGTCCCGGCGATTCACATTCTTATCGTAGCTCGGCATGGCTGTAAATCCTTATGATGAGAAACTAACCGCTATTGGCCCCAAGCGGTTTCGTACATGGAGGGGTCACTGAAGCAGGATAAACCGGTAGGGGGGCATAGCTCAAGACAGAGCGTGTTAGCCGCGAAATATCCAACACGCCCGATGCCATTTGAGCGGATCGCCATTTCATCCACTACCCAACCGCACAATACCGTGCGAAGGCAGTCCCCTGGGGGTTATATCTGCGAATATGCCAGTGGCCGCAAAATCCGATTGTGGATATTCGACACCGTGTCCTTATACTGCGTGTCACCGCTGAGGGCTTTCCACTTGTCATTTCCGATGAAGTTGGCCCAGCTGGCATCGTGGTCCGCCATGTCATCAAACACGAGCATATAGGTGAGATTGGGAAGGCGGGGTCCGACCAGGGTTTCGCCGAAGAACACGGGGGTCAGGCCCGTTTCCCGGAAGATGGCAATCTCGCCCCCCTCGTTGAACATGTGGATTTTCTTCTTGGCAAATTTTACGCTGTGACTTTCGTAGGTGCGGATTTCGAAAATGCGATCTTTCTTTTCCGGCACCTCGAGTTTAGACATCCCCGTAAAGGATTGCATGAGACTGCTTTCGTAGCGCACAAACTGGGGCGCACTCGCTGGGGCATCCACAAAGCCCGCGCCCGCCTTGTGGTATTCCGGGTCGGCGCCCAACGCGGCGGAGGCGGTCACCACCGATTCCAGGGTGGGGTGGGTCAGAAGGACTTCCACCGTCGTCCACTCGCCGCCGTAGACCCCCGTAAACACGCCGACGGGCCCCACGCCATGACGATTCCACGCGGGGATGGCCGCCTTCTCCAGGTATTCGTGAATAGCACCCCGTCGTCCCCCGGGCAGGAGCTGATACGTCCGGTGTTCGTAATATTCCCGTTTCATCGTCGTTTCTGCTCCAGTCGCGCCCAAGGCGGTAAGTCCGGCACCGGCGAGGGCGGAGCCTGCCAGAAAGTCGCGTCGTTCCATGGTAGATTCCTTTTTATGGTGGAAGGAAAGTTTGGAATGAGCATACCTGAGAGGGGGATGTGAGGCCAAGTCTTCTTGCCCAACGACGGGATTTCGGAGGACGATCACAGAGGAACGACATGGTCAAAAAATGAAGATTCAGGGGTGCCATCCTCAAGCGGGGCGGACTTGCCGAATCGCTTGTGGGTGATAGGCATTCACCGGAGTGGAGTCAGATGATAAAGACGGTGGGGAAGTCCCATCACATACTGTTTAAACGGAGAACTGCTGACTCCACCGCACCCACAAACTTCCCCCGCTGCACTCCTCCGTTTGAGGGTGGCACCCGTCCGGCCCGTTTTCTGAAACCTACTTCCCCTAAAAAAGCCAACGGGACGACGTTCCGGGTAGAACGCCGCCCCTGGGCAATGGGGGGAGCGCTTGGGAGGCGCTCCCTTGGAGAGCGAGGTTGGGACCTCGCAAACGCTAGTTAACCGATGGCCGCCATGCCGCTTTCACCGGTACGAATACGGATACATTCTTCGAGGGCCGTGACGAAGATCTTGCCGTCACCAATGCTGCCCGTTTTGGCGCCTTTGATAATGGCGTCAACGGTAGCCTTGACAAAGTCTTCATTCACCGCCACTTCCAGGCGAATTTTCTTAAGGAGGTTTACTTCCACATCCACACCACGATAGGACTCGTGGTAGCCACCCTGCTGGCCGCAGCCGAGGGAGTTGGTGATGGACATCTTGGTAATACCTGATTCGTAGAGGGCCTGTTTTACGTCGTTGAGCTTTTCAGGCTGTATATATGCGGTAACCAGTTTCATGGTTGTTCCTTTCTAACGTTCCGAGGGTCGGTGATTCGCGGCTTACTGGTTGTTGAAGATCTGGAAACCGGAGTAGGCTTCCATGCCGTGTTCACCCACATCGAGGCCAGCAATTTCTTCTTCCTTGGTCACGCGGAGACCCACGGTATATTTAATCGCAAGGAAGAGAATCAGACCAGCACCGAAGGCCCATACGAAGCCTGCACCGATACCGGCAAGCTGAACGCCAAGCTGGCTTACGCCACCGCCGTAGAAGAGACCGGAATCCACATTCCAGAGCCCGCAGGAGAGGGTACCCCAGGCACCGCAGACACCGTGGACGCTGATGCAGCCGACCGGGTCGTCAATTTTGAGGAGCTTGTCAAGGGCCAGAATGCTGAGCACCACGATCACACCGCCGATGAAGCCGATGATGATGGAGGCCAGGGGCGTCACACCATCACAGGGAGCCGTGATGGACACAAGGCCCGCCAGCGCGCCGTTGAGACTCATGGAGCCTTCGGGCTTCTTGAGAAGGATCCAGGCCATGAACATGGCACCGATGGCACCACCCGCAGCAGCCAGGTTGGTCGTAACCGCGATGTAACCGATGGTTCCGTCGCCCGTTGTCGTGCTGCCGGGATTAAAGCCGAACCAGCCCAACCAGAGGATGAAAACGCCGAGGGCGCCGAGGGCCATGTTGTGACCCGGAATCGCACGGGCCTTACCGTCGGGACCATACTTACCAATACGCGGTCCGATAACGATGGCACCCGCAAGGGCCAACCAGCCGCCTACCGAGTGCACCACCGTGGAACCAGCGAAATCAAGGAATCCCATGTTTTCGAGCCAGCCGGAGGAGTCGGCAAAGAGGCTGTTCCAGGCCCAGCTACCGAAGACCGGATAGATGAACGCCGAGATGGCCACACTGTAAATGAGGTAGGAGGTGAACTTCGTCCGTTCCGCCATAGCACCCGAAACGATGGTAGCGGCCGTAGCGGCAAACACCGTCTGGAAGATGAGGAACGTGAAGGGCCACTGGCTGTCAAAGCCATCGCCGTACTCATTCCACCCCAGGAAGAAATCGGAGGTCCCGATAAATCCCGAGCTGTTCAGGCCAAACATGATGCCAAAACCGATCGTGAAAAACGCGATGGAACCGATCGAAAAGTCCATCAGGTTTTTCATGATGATGTTGACCACGTTCTTTGCGCGGGTGAAGCCTGCTTCCACCATGGCAAAGCCGGCCTGCATGAAGAAGACCAAAAAGGCCGCCACACAGGTCCATACAATATTAAGATTGTCTTGCACCGTCGGTGCGGTTACTTCCTCCACAACTGCCGCGGCTTCTTCCTGCGCCACGACCTCCGGCATCGCGCCTAGAAGCGCAAATGCCATCAAAGAGAAGGCAACTATAGATTTCCATTTTCCCATGCCCATTTCAATTCCTTTCCTGAATGCGTTACTTCGTTACTTCGGGCTAACTGAACTGCTGCGGTACCATTCCGCACAGCACCGTAACGCAACGCTTGTGCCAAAACTGCGGTGTCAACAGTGAACCGAGGAAACACAGGCCCATCGGGAATCAGGGACGTCAACGGAGGGAAGGATGGGACCACAAAAAAGCACCTACATGTAAGAACGACTTACAAAATCTGACACAGCCGTATCTTTAAGAGCCAGCAGATCCCCAGGCAACAACCCCCCCCTCAGGACACCTCGTCACCCGAAACAACACCCTGGCGAAAGAAACTGGAGATTTTTACGGGATATCATGACCCCAACAAGACCTCACCGCCACCCTTTCCCACAAATCCGTACGACACAAAACCACACACAGGGCAAGAGCACCGTAATTTATTTACAAGACTACGAATACTCAAATTCCGCAAAAACACCCAAAACCTACATTCTGGTCATATAGGCACCATTCCACCACGAACACGTAGCTTTCAGGCCCCCAATCGGCCACGAAGCATCGGGCTTGCCCCTTTCAGTCAAGGCAATGGCCCCGAAAAAAACGCTGAATACCCAATCCGACGACCCATCCGTACCATCCTGTAGTAGGGGAAAGCGCCGCCCTTTTCTTCTGGAAGTTCCCAAACCCCGATAGGCAATCGGTAACCGCATTACCCCTAACTCTATTGAGTGCTGAAACTTACGATCTCTCCGCATCTTCGGAAAGAAACACTTGACAGACCACGGTGTTGGGGGTATACTTTGGCTGTACTTATTTTCAGTGCTTTCTTGTTCAGTAGTTTGGCACAAACACCGGGTTCACCACCCACCGAAAGAACGACCAGATGGAACGACGTATCGTACATATCGACATGGATGCCTTCTTCGCATCGGTTGAAGTCGTGCGCGATCCATCCCTGGCGGGAAAGCCCTTGATCATCGGTGGGAGCAAGGAAGATACGCGCGGGGTCGTTTCCACCGCCTCCTATGAGGCCCGTCGCTATGGGGTCCATTCGGCCATGTCCCTGGCCGAGGCGAAACGACGCTGTCCCCATGGCATTTTTATGCGGGGCCACTTTGAACACTACCGCGAGGCATCCCGTAAGGTCCGCACCGTATTGGAAACGGTTACCCCACTGGTGCAAATGGCTTCCATTGATGAAGCCTACCTTGATGTTTCCGGTTCTCAGCGTATCTTTGGCGGCGACGACGGAATCGCGGCTTATATAAAAAACGAAATCAAGGCGCAGACGGGTCTGCCGTGTACCGTGGCCATCACCCCCAACAAACTGGTGTCGAAGATTGGTTCGGACGAAGGCAAGCCAGACGGCTATCTGCGGGTGGCGGCCGGGGAGGAGCGGGCCTTCCTGGCGCCACTATCGGTACGCAAACTTCCGGGCGCAGGGCCACGGACCTGTGATGTGCTGGAGCGCCTGGGCGTTCGTACCCTCGGCGATCTGGCTAGCGCGTCCCTTATCGCACTTGAGAGGGCCTTTGGCCACCAGACGGCAGTCAGCCTGCAACGTCGGGCCCAGGGCATTTCCACTTCCGAGGTGGAGGTGGAGCGGGTGGCCAAGTCCATCAGTCGTGAAACGACTTTTCCGGAAGACACCCTGTCCTGGCCCCAGATTGAGCAGACCCTGGCCTATCTCACCGAGCGGTGCATGTATACCCTGCGGGAAGAGGGACTGGAGGCCAAGCGGGTCACCCTCAAAGTTCGCTACCGTGATTTTGAAACCAAGACCTTCGCGCACACCCTTCCCGAACCAACGGCCATAGACAGTGTGGTCGGCGCCGCGCTCCGGGAGCTTATCACCAAAGGCCAGTCACGCCAGGCCCGGGTACGGCTCATTGGCGTGGGACTGGACCAGTTACGCTACAACCAGCATCAGATGACCCTCTTCGGCGGTAAGGGTGATGAGAAATGGGAACGGGTCCTGGAACAGGCCGATGCGGTGCGGCAAAAGCACGGCTTCAACTATCTTCGAAGTGGAAAATCCCTTGGATTGGGACGGGAGGTCAAACTCGCCACCCCGTCGTTGTCACGATAACACGGAGGACGCCGTGTCGGTTTCCGAATTTCGGAAGTACGGCGGCGGGCCCTCCGGCTAACGATAAAACTGTATTGAACGGCTTCTATTGCAACCCCTAAGAGGATTACGTCATGAGAAACAGCATCGCCTACATTCAAATCTTTCGCAACCGTGTCCGTTTCTTCTTCCGCAGCCTGGAAGTGCAATTCTAGGCAGGGGAGGAACGACCAACCCCTCGCAAAGACCGGCATTCGGCATGGCGCGTCGGGCTACGCCATGGCCGAACGGCAAGTACGTCGCCCGCTTATGCAGGGTCGGGACCGGGATTGGGTCGGGCACTTCCGACCCTACAGGTAGCCCAGCGCGTCCAGGGCCTCACGGGTTTTACCGGGAACGGGTGGCACGTCGGTCACGCCGTCGATAGACCGCCGAAAGCTGGAGGTCACTACGGCGACACATTGTTGTCTTAAGACCCCAAAGCGTTCTGGCTCCGATGTACTCAGGTTATGGTGCTCTCCCGGATCTACGTCAAGGCGATACAGTGCCTCGTCGCCATCGCTCGACTGGATGTATTTCCACGTGCCGTCGAATACCGCCCGTCGAATCCGATCGAATCGTCCGGCCCATCGGGCATCGGTAAAATCCCAATCCCGGGAATAGTAATTCTCCGTGAGGACCAGATGGCGGGGCTGTTTTTCACCCAGGGCCGGGGGATAGCCCTTCGCCGTGATTCCTGTCTGCGCCACGATGGTTCCCGGCAATTGCGTCAGGGAAACGGGGTCCCGTTCCACGTTGGCCTCGTTCTGAAACGGCGTTTTAACCACCAGGGGGACATGGACCGCTTCCTGGTAGACGTCCTTCGAGTGCTCGACCAGACCATGCTCTCCCAGATACTCTCCATGATCCGCGCAGACAATCAACAAGGTTTCGTCGTATCGGCCTTGTGCTTTCAATCCGGCGATAAGAAGCCCCAGGGCCTTGTCGGCATTCCCGATGCCCCGGTCATATTGTGCCGCGACCTTTGCGGCGAGCGTTTCATCCACCGCTTCTGGATTCGCCAGGGTCTTGACCCGCAATTGGTCGAGCAGCCCCCTATCCTCTGACACTGCCTCGGGCAGGGTATCGGGACAGGGCGTCAGATTATAGGGCCGATGGGCATCCATTACGTTGCAGAAAAGGAAGGTAGGCTCCTGTTGCATGCCCTGCCATGCCAGGGCCTTCTCTACCAGGGCCGCTCCCGCAATACGTTCCAACTGGTAAGTCTCGAATCCCTGCGCCAGGTTGTAATAGGGGGCCATATACCCCGTGTTTGCGGAAAAGGCTGCCGTCCGGTAACCCGCATGGTACAGGGACTCGGCGATGCAGTCGTAGTCCTCAGAGAGGGCGTTCTCGCGAATTCGTCGGGCGCCCTTCTCGTCTTCGTAAATATAACCACGTACACCATGATCCAGCGTATAGCGACCGGTAAACATGCCCACATGGGCAGGCAATGTCCAGGGCGCGGGGGTAATGGCCCGATCATAGCGCGTCGCTTCTGCGGCCAACCCGTCGAGGTGGGGCGTGGTGTTGCGCCCATAGCCCCAGGCACCGCAATTTTTGGCCCGCACCGTGTCCATGACGAAGAGCACCACCGGCACCGGGTCGCCAAAGGCGAAGTTACACCCGCCGCCCGCCGCCAACGCCATGGAACCCAGGGCCTGTTGGAGGAAGGCGCGGCGGGAAGGTCGTTTTTTATGGCCAGCGCAATGACGCACTACTCACTCCGAGACGGTGGGGTCAACCCGGGTGCAGAAAATCATGGCGGCAATAATACCCGGTACCCAACCAATAATGGTCAAGACCAGGACCAGCACTATCGGACCACAACCCTTGTCATAGACTGCCGCCGGGGGCAGGAGGATACAAACCAACGCACGCAAAAAACTCATCGTGAAAATTCCCTTTCAAGCTTACGGTCAGCCACACGGTGGGCAGACCCCTACAGGCAATAGTACATGCCAACGGGCCGTCTTATTCGTCCGTCGAAGAATCCAGGCCCTTCTTGCATGGTTGCCCGTAGCCCCGCCCGTTTTCAAGTGGAGCCCCTGCCTGTTATACTCCCGGCACCCATGAACAACGCCCGCGTACACGTATTGGTCATCAATTGGAACGGCCAGGAGCACCTCGAAGCCTGCTTTCACAGCCTGTTGGCCTCCACGTATACCGACGTAGCCTTCATCCTCGTGGACAATGGAAGTGAAGACGATTCCATCGCCCTGGTGCGGGATAAATTTGGCGACGATGACCGGGTGGACGTGCTGGCCTGCGAGGAAAACCTTGGCTGGTCCGGGGGGAACAACCGGGGCATCAAAGCCGCACTCGAAGGGGGGGCTGACTATGTCTTTCTACTCAACAACGATACTGCCATTGCGCCAGACACCCTTGCCCTCCTGGTGGAGGCCATGGATGCTCACCCCACCTGGGGGGCCGCAGCGCCCCGCATGGTGCTCTTCGACCAACCCACGGTGCTCAACTCGCTCGGGCTCGAAATGTCCACCATCGGCGCGGCCTGGGACCGGGGGATAGGGCGGGCCGATGGCCCCGACTGGCACATGCCCTGTCCGGTGGTGGGGGCTTGTGGGGGCGCGGCCTTCTTGCGGTGCCAGGCATTGCGCAAGACCGGGCTCCTGCCAGAAGCCTTTCAAATCTATCTCGACGACCTCGACCTGTGCCTCCGCATCTGGCATGCCGGCTTTGAGGTCTGGACCGTGCCCGCCGCCATCGTGCGACACAAGTTCAGTGCCACCATGGGCTCGGGCACGTGGGCACGCCACAAGTATTTTCTGAACACGCGCAATCGATTCTGGATCCTCTTGCGCCATTATTCCGTCGGACGACTGCTGGGCACCGCCTTTCCGCTGCTGGTGGGAGAGTGCCGTGCACTGGGCCGTGCCGTCCTCGACGGCGCGTACTGGCGCCTCGCCGCCCACCTGCGGGCCTGGGGGGCGGCCCTCCGCTATCTCCCTGCAGCACGGCGTTTTAACAAGACTCGCTGTGCGGCGGAGACGACCCCGGGCTGCTGGCCGCTCCTGCGCACATCACCTGCCTTTTGTCCGCCCGTCATCCTTCCGGAAGAAGGTTGGTATCCCCGCACCACAATCGGAGGTATCACCGTGCGCCCCATAGCGCCCGAAGCATGGCTCCATGTACCCCATGGCCCATTGCGGGTATCCCTGGTGAATTGTTATCCTGAGGCGGGACCCGCCCGCTGTACACTCACCCTGAATGGGGACCTGTTGTGTACCCTGGAAAGTCCCGGACAAGACCAGTATTACTGCGACGATGCTTCTGGCGCCCTTCATATCCAGGCGACGTCGTTGTTTCCACCCACGCTCACGGGCGAGCCCATGGACATCGCGGCGTGGATGCAAATCGATAGTGCAGACAACCCCTTGGTTTAATTTCCTATGAGTCAAGACAAGACCTTAACCCAGCAAGGTATCCTCCTCCGCATCGCGGGTGCCCTGGGCCTCATCATACTCGCGGCGCTGCTCGGTGGCCTGCTGGGCCGCCTCACCGCCCCCCAGTACCTGCCCCGGCCCACTGCGAGCCTGCCGACCGACCCCATCGAATCCGAGGAGGCCCCATCGGCGGAAGAACCGGAACCGGTCATCCCCGCCCGGGAACCACCGGTCTATCTCCACCTCGGCATCCACGATGAAAGCGTCTGGAAGGCCATTGAACAGGAGGTCGCCTACGGCGCGGCGTCAGGACTGCATCGCTACATTGTTCCGGTGCCGCTGGGTTGGTCGGAAGAGGCCGATCTGACCGTGGCCGTTTCGCGTTTAGAGCGTATTCTGACCGTCGATCCAGAGGCCACCTTCATCCTTGACCTCGACTGCAATCCCCCGGCCACGTGGTTTGAAGCGAACCCCGATGCCCGCATGGAAGGGGTGGCGGGGGAAAGCGCCCTGCCCACGCCCGCCTCCGAGGCGTGGCGTGACGCTGCGCGAAAGGCTATCGACGGTCTCCATGGCCGTTTGCAGCAGGCCAATCTGACCGAATCCCTCGCGGGCTACCTCTTGGGTGGTCTGGAAGGCGGCCAGTGGCAATTGGCGAATGCCCTCGACCTCTCCGCATCCAATGTGGCCGGTTACCGCGCCTGGCTTACCCGGCATTACGAAGACGACGTCGCGCTCCAAAAAGCCTGGCGTGATGACGCCGTGAAAATCGAATCCGTCGCACCCACCCTTCCCGCGACACCGGAAAGGCCTTCCGCCTTCCTCGATGTCCGGGACGACGCTGCGGCCATCGACTACCGACGTTACCGCGCCGAATCCGTTGCCGATGCCATCGCTGCGCTGGCAAGTCACCTCCGTACGACGGCGGGGGGCGACGTCTCACTCTGGGCACGCTATGGCTACACCTTTGAGATGGGCGACACCGCCACCGGCCACCTGGCGCTTCTGGCCCTGCTGGACAGTGATTTGGATGGTTTCGTGGCTCCCGTAAGCCTTGCCAACCGGGGTATCGGCGGCACGGGCGGGTATATGGGCCCCATTCACAGCGCCGTGGCCCACGAAAAACAATGGATTATTATCGATGATACACGCACCGGTTTCGCCTGGAGTGATGAGACGGGACAAATCGACCAGATTCGAGGGCTTCGTCCCGAAGATGTCTACAACGTGCAGCGTCGTAACTTTGCCCTCGCGGCGGTTAATGGACTCGGAATCGCCTGGTCTGATCCGAACGGTCGGGGAGCCCTCTGCAATGAACCCCAGTGGGAGCTCTTCGATGGCTTGATGAATATCTACCGGGAGAACGTGGCCTACCCCGGGTCGCGGCTCGAAATCGCCCGCCAGACCTACCCCGAAGATGCACCCCGCGCCGCGGACCCGACCTTACTCGTTGTGATTGACGAGGAATCGCAATTTCTTACGCGGGATGAAGCCGGACTGGCCGCATTGCTCACCCACAACCGGGATGAGATATTGCGCGCCGGCGTGACGACCGAGTTTTGCCTGTTACAGGATTTCCTGGACAACCGCAGTTCCCAGGCCCGTGTTTACCTCTTTCTCAACATTTATAACCTGCCCGCCGTGCAGCGGGAGGTGCTCCACGCCCGCTTCGCAGAAGAGGAGGCCACGGCCATCTGGGTCTATGCCCCTGGCTACCGGGATGTCACCCTGACCACCCAGAATATAGCCGACACCGTGGGCATGACGGTAAAGGCCTTTGAAGACGCCTCGCCGACGGGGTCGGTCTATACCCTCGGTGGTGGCCAATGGCTTGATGAGAATCAGAGCATTGGAACGGCGCGACCGATGAACCCCCTCTTTTACATCGAGGACAGCGAGACCGACGTATTGGCCCAGTTTAAGCAAACGGAGAAGCCGAGTGTCGCCATGCGCACCATGGAGGCCGGGTGGACTTCGATATATCTGGCCGACCCAGAGCTTTCCGCACCGCTACTCCGGGAGATTTTGCGCATTCTTGAGCAGCCCATTTACTTTCGTCCCGGAAAGCAGCGCTTCTTCGATGTAACCGTCGCCCGTGGCAATCTGCTGGGAATCCACGCGGGACAAGTCGGCGACCGCATGGTGAATCTCAGCAATTTCCACGACATCCAGGACCTCTTCGACCAAAGCATCGGTTGGCCCCAGAAAGAGAGTTTCGTCTTAAACCTGGAACAGGGCGAGACCCGCCTTCTCCAACTCAGCCCCTTGTAGGGCACAGAAGGACGTCCCGTCATGAGCAGCAGCACCGCCACCCGCCCCACGGCCTTTCACGTAATGACCAAGCCTTCCGGGCCCCTTTGTAACATCGATTGCAAATATTGTTTCTACCTGGAAAAGTCTAAGCTCTTTCCCGATCAGAAACACTGGCGCATGCCCGATGACGTGCTGGAAAGCTATATCCGCCAATACATCGAGGCCCAGGACACGCCCGAAGTGCAATTCGCGTGGCAGGGGGGGGAGCCCACCGTGCTGGGCGTCGACTACTTCGAGAACGTGGTAAAGCTCCAGGAAAAATATGCCAATGGAAAGTCGATCGCCAATGCCTTCCAGACCAATGGCACCCTCCTCAATGACAAGTGGGGCGAATTCCTCCACCGCAATCAATTCCTCGTGGGCCTCTCCATCGATGGCCCCAAGAAAATTCACGACACCTACCGCGTCGACAAACAGGGCAAGCCCACCTTCGACAAGGTAAAGCGCGGTCTTGACCTCCTGAAAAAGCACCACGTTGAGTTCAACACCCTCACCTGTGTAAATCGGAAGAACGCCACGAAGGCCCTGGAAGTCTACAAATTTCTCCGTAGTGAGGGTAGTGGCCACATGCAGTTCATCCCCATTGTGGAGCGGCGCGGTGAGGACTGCGGGAGCCAGGATCTCGAGCTGGTTTTGCCCGATTCACCCATGGACGCCAAAGTGACGGCCTGGTCGGTCCGGCCCGATGAGTTTGGCCAGTTCATGTGCACTATCTTTGATGAGTGGGTGCGCAACGATGTGGGTCAGGTCTTTGTCCAGACTTTCGAGGTGGCCCTCATGGCGTGGATGGGTATGGAACCCAACCTTTGTATCTTTCAAACGGAATGCGGCCTGGGCCTTGCTCTGGAGCATACGGGAGACCTCTACTCCTGCGACCATTACGTCTATCCGGAGCACCAGCTCGGCAACATTATGGAGAAAAGCATCGCCGACATGGTGGCCTCGGACCAGCAGGTGCAATTTGGTAAGGACAAGGCTGCGACCCTCCCTCAGTATTGTCTCGATTGCGATGTACGCTTTATTTGCAACGGGGATTGTCCGAAACACCGATTCACCAATACGCCCGACGGGGAGCCGGGGCTAAGCTATCTTTGCACGGGCTACAAACAGCTCTTTCATCACGTAGACCCCTACATGAAGTTCATGGCCCGGGAGCTTCGCGCCCAGCGTTCCGCCACGGGGGTCATGGGCTATGCCCGACAAAAAGACTACGCCGAAAAGGGATTGGATGGCCCGGGCCCCAATGACCCCTGTGTCTGTGGCAGCAGTAAGAAATTCAAGAAGTGTTGCGGGCGACGTTAAGGTGGGCGGGCACACCGTAGGAGGGTAGCCCCATGCAGGTGCTGAAGACCATACTGAGATATCTACTCGGCCTCTTCTTCGTCGTCGCCGGCTTGAACCACTTCATCACGCCCGGATTCTACCTGCCCATCATGCCCGACTATCTACCGTGGCACGAAGCATTGGTATTCCTCAGCGGAGTCGCCGAGGTCGCTGCCGGGATTTTGCTGTGTGTTCCAAAGACGCAGCGTATCGGCGCATGGGCTATCATCGCCGTTCTGGTTGCCGTGTTCCCGGCGAACATCCACATGGCGATGAATCCAGAAAACTTTTCAGATTATGGTTCCCCGACGGCCCTGTATATACGGCTTCCCCTCCAGCTCGTCCCGCTATTCTGGGCCTGGTGCTACACGGGCACGGCGCCCTCGCAAACCACCAGATAGCCATCCCTATCTGCCGGCAGGCCGCCGGCGCTCCATAGGGGCACCACTCAAGGACTGCCTCGCCCTGAGGGATAACACCGTACTCCTGAAAAACTTAGGGCGCCAGGCGCCGTTGTGTCGGGGTAGAAAGTGTGGCTGGGCGTGGCTGTCCTGTCATTGGCGAGGCAGACGGCAAGCCAGCTTCGTCAACGACAGGACAGCCACCGCCGTCTTCGTGCTCCTCCGTGAGCGATGGGA
>JAXMOL010000086.1:0-14977 GCA_034669905.1 Candidatus Hydrogenedentota bacterium | reverse complement strand
CCACCTCGTCCACCTCGTCCACCTCGTCCACCTCGTCCACCTCGTCCACCTCGTCCACCTCGTCCACCTCGTCCACCTCGTCCACCTCGTCCACCTCGTCCACCTCGTCCACCTCGTCCACCATGTCCACCACGTCCACCAGATGCAACGCCTCCGCCCCACGAGGTACAATAGCCCCTGAACTCCCCGACCACTATTGCTATTCCACCGGCCCTGCCGGTCTACAACCATAGGATCTCCCCCACACCATGTCCGACCAACGCCTTGCCCTGGAAGCCCAGCTCAACGACTTTGACGCCGAAAAACGGGAAGCCGCCCTGGATGAACTCCTGGACCTGGTCGCGGAGGGTGCCATTGAACTCCCCGAGCCGACGAAAGCCTTCAACCTCCACTGCCACTCCTTTTTCTCCTTCAACGGCTATGGTTATTCCCCGACCTCGCTGGCTTGGCTTGCCCGTTGCCAGGGCCTTTCCGCCCTGAGCATCGTGGATTTCGATGTCGTCGACGGCATTGATGAGTTTCTGGGCGCCTGCAAAATCCTCGGCATTCGCGCGGGCGCGGGCATGGAAACACGCATCTATATCCCTGAATTTGGCGACCGGGTCATAAACTCCCCCGGAGAGCCCGGCATTTGCTACCACATGGCTTCCGGCCTCACGACGACCCAAGTAAAAGACACCTCGCTGGTCACCGAATTGAAAGCCATCTCTCAGGGCCGCACACGGGGCCTCGTGGAGCGGGTCAATGGTTTTCTGGACCCCGTCGTTCTGGATTTTGAAGCCGACGTCATGCCCCTCACGCCCAACGGCAACGCCACCGAACGCCACGTCTGTGTTTCCTATGTCGCCAAGGCAGAAAGCCAGTTCCCCGATGCGGGAGAACGGGCGGCGTTCTGGGCCGACAAGCTGAGTACGCCCGTAGAGAAAGTTGCCGCCATCCTCGACGACGGCCCGGCCCTTCAGGGACTCATTCGTTCCAAGACGATGAAGTCGGGTGGCGTGGGTTATGTGCAACCCGACGGCAAGGACTTCCCCGCCATGGAGCAGGTCAATCAGTTTGCTATTCAGGCCGGCGGATTTCCCATGCACACGTGGCTGGACGGCACCTCGGAGGGCGAAGAGGCCATCGAGGAACTCCTGGACCTGGCGATGGGCAAGGGTGTTGCCGCGCTCAATATCATCCCCGACCGCAACTGGAATATTGCCGACGCCGAGGTGAAGGCCCGTAAAGTAGAGGAACTCCACAAGGTCGTAGACGTGGCGAACAAACGCGATTTGCCCGTCATGGTAGGAACGGAACTCAACGCCTTCGGCCAGCGCTTCGTCGATGACTTCGACACGCCCGAAATGGCCCCCCTCTTTGAGACCTTCCAGCGGGGCGCCTTCATTCTTCATGGCCACACCGTGCTCCAGAGTGCAGCCGGGCTGGGCTACCTCAGCAACTGGGCCAAACACCATTTCCCCACCGTCGCTGCGAAGAACGACTACTTTGCCAAGGTCGGCGAAGACGTGCTTTATCCCGATGTGGTCGCCACTGGCATGGTGGATGACGAACTCACGCCCCAGCGTGTCCTAGAGATCCTGACCGCCCTGGACCCCACAACGGTGTAGTCAGCAGACGGGAATCGTAGCATGAGTGACAAGGGACTATTTCTCCAGAACATCATCGCCATCATATGGGATTTCGACAAGACCCTGTCGCCCAAGTATATGCAGGCTCCGCTGTTTCGCGCCTATGATGTGGATGAGAAGCAATTCTGGAATGAGGTGAACGCCCTGCCCGATTATTACAAGCGGGCGGGCATCTCCATCCAACCGGACACCAGTTATCTGTGTCATTTACTCACCTACGTCAAAGAAGGCATCATGCCGGATTTGTGCAACGCCCGGTTGCGGGAGTTGGGCGCGGAGATTGAGTTCTTCCCAGGCATCCCGGAGCTTTTCACCGAACTGCAGACGGTACTCGAGGCGCCCGAATATCGGGAAGGTGACCTGCGTCTCGAACACTACGTGGTGAGCACCGGTTTGACCGAGATGATACGGGGTTCGAAAATCGCCGAGCACCTGAGCGGCATCTGGGCCTCGGAGTTCATCGAGTCACCGGCCCGACCCGGCGCCGACTTAAGTGGTACTCCGGAATCGGGTCCTATCGCCCAGATCGCCGGTTTTCTTGACAATACGACCAAGACCCGGGCCATCTTCGAAATCAACAAGGGCGTCCAGAAGCTGAAAAACGTTTCTGTCAATGACCTGATTCTCGAAGAAGATCGCCGCGTGCCGATGAAGAATATGATCTACGTGGCAGACGGCCCCAGTGACATCCCCAGCTTTTCGGTAGTCCGTAAACATGGCGGATTGGCCTACGCCGTCTATCAGCAGGGTTCTGAGTCCCAGTTTGCCCAGGTCGACGAATTGCTGCAGGCCGATCGCGTGGACGCCAACGGTCCGGCGGATTATACGACCCACAGCCAGACCGCCATGTGGCTGCGGCGGCACGTGAAGAAGATTGCGGACCGTATGCTGACCGAGCGCGAAAAAGCCCTGCACAGCCGACGGGGCAGCAGCCCCATACACCTTCAGGAAGATTAGGGCAACACGGGCTTCCCCGTGCCCCACGCCGGCCAATAGAAATGGGCGACGGATATTGCATTATCCGTCGCCCAACCAGGTGTCGCTAATCAATCCGGTCTTAGCCGAGGAGCCCCACCAGGGTAGCAAAGCCGGCCGCGGCAAAATCTTTGCCGGGATACTTTATGAACTCGACGTGCCCGTCCATATAGAGGACATTTACACCACCGGGAATGTGACTGAAATAATTCACATTGTCTTGACCCGCGATGATGTCCGACATGATGGGCAGCACACTTTGGGCCATCGCCGTGGCGGCGGGATTGTTGATGTCGGTAATGGTGAACCGTTCGATACCTTCGCGAAGGCGGAAAACGGTTGAACCGCCCGAGTTGCCGGCCGTAGACCAATCATAAGACAGGCCAAATGTGCCATTTATCGCTGCGGCGTAATCCGTATAATCCAGATCATCATTCAGTACGGCCTCCTGGCCTGCTACGGTCGTTATACCCAATGCGGAGAGATTGCCCGCAACGGCCATCATACCGAGCACCTGGGCCGGGGCAAAGTATCCGGCACCACCGAAGGGGGTCAGGTCGATGTCCTCGTTGTCGATACCGTCTACCATCCAGCCCAGATAGAAATAACTCTCGTCCGTCGCCGCCATACCACCGGCGACATCGCCGTAGTTATCCAGACCGAATTCATCACAGGGGATGTGCAGCCAAGGCTCATTGGATGCCGGGTTGTAGAGCAGGGGCGGTTCGGGATCGGATGGGCAGGAGAGCACGTTGGCATCCGTCAGATATTCCGGGAACACCGCGGGAGTATGGAAGGACCAGGCCGTTGCGGCAGTACCGCCCGCAGGCAATTGATCGTTGGGAACACCCGGCACTGGATCGCAATCGACCCCGGGCCGTTCGGAAACTTGCATGACATAGGGATAGCGTTCGCCTTCACTCTCGTTGGAGTACATCTTCATCACAATCCCCATTTGCTTGAGATTATTTTGACAGGATGCACGGCGGGCGGCTTCCCGTGCCCGGGCGAGGGCCGGTAACAGGATGGCCGCCAGAATGCCAATGATGGCAATTACAACCAACAATTCAATCAGCGTAAATCCTTTTCTCTTCATTGTGAATGCTCCTTAGGAGTCGTTAAACAAGGGATAAAACGAATAATAACGGATATGAATCTAGTTATGGGGGTATTTCGCTTACGCCTTCGATGGCGCTCGCGTGTTCAGACTCTCGATCGCTCCTCCTTTCTGGCAGCAGCTCCTGCCGTGAACGCCCCCACCTCCCACATTAACCTACACTACTATCTTCTTCCAGACTTCCGATTATGTCAAGCCCCATAAGCAACTTTCTATCCCCAACGGTTAGGCAGAACACATAAATACCCGAAATCCCCCGAACTCTATCGTCCCGTTCAGGGACATACGGTCCTGGTGTCTCCCGAGCTTTTATTTTGACAATATACAAAATGAATGGTATATTATATTCAGTCCAAACAAAAGGAGGATTTGACCTATGCCGATTCATTCTCAAACATTGCCCCAAGAAACCGCGATCGCGGTGGCGGCTCCCTTGCAGGAAACCGTCGTCGATTACCTGAGCCTGGCCTCGGTTGTTCAGCAGGCCCATTGGGCTGTCGTGGGCCCCGAGTTCCGTTCATTTCACGTCTACATGGATGAACTTGCTGCCGAGCTGGACGAACTGACCGACACGACGGCGGAGCGGATGTTGGCAGTAGGTGTTTTGCCCCGGGGTCAGGTAGACTATGTAGCGAAGCATTCGCAGGTAGCCCCCTTACCGACCACCTTCGTTCAAAAGCGCGAGTTGGTGGGCGCCCTGAATGAGCGCATCGCGGCGGTCGTCACCCGGATTCGCGCGCGTATTGCGGTGCTGGACGAACTGGATGCGGTCAGTGCAGATTTGCTTATCGCCGCGACGGCGGGGCTGGAGAAGACCTTGTGGATGTTGCAAGCGGAAAACAGTTAGAAGAGTCCATCGAATCCCGTCTGCGCGGGGCCGGCCTTCGGGTTACCGGCCCCCGCGTGCGGGTCTTCAATCTGCTCAAGTCGTTGGGCGGTCATCACAGTGCGGATGATCTCGCCCAGCGAATGAGTGGCGATGAAAACGCCATGTCGCGCGCTTCGGTGTTCAACGTGCTCCACGATCTTACCAATGCGGGCCTGATCATGCTCAGCGATGCGGGCCCCGGCCGGGCGTTTTATGAAGCCAGCGACACGTGGCATCACCACTTTGTCTGCCGAAAGTGCGGAGCCATCATCGATGTGCCTTGCGCCAAGGAAGTGAAGCCCTGTCTGAACCCCATGCTTCCGGGTCCCGGCTTTTCGGTGGATGAAGCGCAGGTAATTTTCCGGGGATTGTGCCCATCATGCAACCCGGAAGTCGCCCCCGGCATCGTGCTCGCCTAAGGGCAGCAATTCGGACGCTTCAGAGATAGATCGGCTTGGGTATTCCCGAGCCCAAACTTTCCCGGGGCGGGGTCTGCTCCCAAACACCCGGGACGGGCTTATTGCATTTCGGACAGTTTCCCCCGTGCATGCGGTTTTCCACCACATAGAAGCCATGCCTCCGAATGAGGGTCATGCCACAGTGTGCGCAAAGGGTATGTTCTCGCTCTCCCACCCTACCCGGCAGATTTCCCGGATAGACAAAGTGCAGCCCCGCCTCTTTTCCCAACTGCCAGGCCCGGGTTAAGCGTTCCGCCGACGTATGCTCGGTATCATTCATCTTGTAATCGGGGTGGAATGCCGTGACGTGCCAGGGGATATCCGGGGAAATATCGGCCAGAAATCGTGCGATATCCCGCAGTTCCTCATCCGAGTCGTTGAAATCTGGAATGACGAGTGTGACGATCTCCACCCAAAACCCCAGGGTGTGCAGTCGCCCGATGGTGTCTAACACCGAACTCAACTTACAGCCCAATTCCCGGTAGGAACGGTCTCGAAAGCCCTTCAAATCCACTTTGTAGAGGGATACAAAGGGTTTGAGAAAGTCCAATACTTCGGGAGTCGCGTTACCATTGCTCACGAAACCACAGACCAGTTCGGCCTTCAAGGCTTCCTCAAACACCTCGGCGGCCCAGTCCGCCGTAATCAGGGGTTCGTTGTAGGTACTGACCACTACCGGCGCTTCCAATTCTACCGCCTTCATCACCAGATCCCGCGGCGTCACAAACCGTGGCATGGAGACAGCGACCTCGTCGCGCAATGCCTGGCTGGTGACCCAATTCTGGCAGTAGGCGCAATGAAGATCACAGCCCAGCATTCCGAACGACAAGGCGTCTCGTCCTGGAAAGGCGTGGTAGAAGGGTTTCTTTTCTATGGGATCACATTGGAGCCCCGCGACATAGCCCGACGGCACACGGAGCACGCCCTCACGATTGAAGCGCACTTTGCAGACCCCGGCACGGCCTTCGCGAATGAGGCAACGGTGCCCACAGGCAAGACAACGAAGTGCACCGTGCTTCTCCGTTCGAACAAGCGCGTCGGCACCCGCTGCCGTATGGTCTTCGAGCAATTCTTTCAGGCCGAGCATCGCGTTGGTCATGAAGTGCCTCCACTGGGCATTGGCTAAGATTACCTCTCCTTCATTGTAGCATTGCCTCGAAAATTTTCCTATGATGGATGCAACACCCCAAGGAGAACGCCATGACCTATCAGGATACGGTGTCTTTATCGACGGCCGTGGAAGGTGAAATGAACGACCTCACGGAGGCCGTCGCGGCCATCGTCCGACGATCGGGCATCCAGACCGGCATCGTCCACGTGTTCAATGTAGGCAGTACGGCGAGTATCGGATGCATCGAGTTCGAGCCCGGCCTGGCACATGACTTACCCACCGAGTTCAGACGGCTCTTTCCCCCGAGTCGGCACTATGGCCATGAAGAAGCCTGGCACGATGGGAATGGCCACTCCCATCTGCAAGCCACGACATTGGGGCCGGATCTTACCGTACCGGTCCGCGGCGGTGACCTGGTACTGGGAACCTGGCAACAAATTTTTCATTTGGAGTGTGATATCAAGCCCCGCGATCGGACTATTGTTGTCACCGTGACGGGTGACTGAGCACGGCACCGGTATCTGTCCCGCGCGAATGGGCCACATCGACTTCCATTATCCCTCTACATCTTCCGACAGGGCTTCTGGTGGGACGATAGGGGTCAACAACACCTCTCTTACGCGCCGTTTATCTGCGGACAAAATCTTCCAGCGGAATTCAGGCGTTTCCACCACCTCTCCCGTGTGGGGAAGGTGCCCTATGAGCTGAGAAACATACCCCCCGACGGTATCGGACGCCTCCGCACTGTGATCGATACCCAATTCGGGAAACCGTTGCACCAGTTCATGCAGGGGGCAGCGGCCACTGATGCGAAAGCCATTCGACGTCTCCTTGATCTGGTCACTGGAAGACGGATCGAACTCATCATCGATATCGCCCACCATCTCTTCCAGGACGTCTTCCAGCGTCACGATCCCCGCCGTCGCGCCATACTCGTCTACCACGATGCCAAGGTGTAATCGCTCCGCCTGAAAACGGCGAAGGGCCTGAAGCAGGCTGGTGTGCTCCGGCAGAAAGAGGACGTCCCGCTTCATGGCGTTCAGATCGACAATGCCCGCTCCAAAGACATGAAGCTCGCTTCCTGGCCCGCTCTCCTGCACCACAACACCACCCTCCGAGGCATCGTTCGCTCCAATCTTGAAGCGCCCCGGCGTCAGGTCCAGCGACTTGATGAAATCCTTCGTATGCACCATGCCGACCACCGAGTCGATGCTGCCCTCACACAGGGGCAATCGGGTGTGGGCCGCCCCCTTGAGCAGGGCGAGAATCTCTTCGGTGCTCTGGGATGTCAACAGGTGCACCACCTCCGTGCGGGGCGTCATGATTTGCCGGACGCAGAGATTTTCCAATTCGGAGGCCGCCTGGATCATCCGGGATTGCTGAGGGTCCATCATGGTCGCGGTCGAGGCGAGTGCGGCAATTTCTTGCAGGGTGGTGTCTTCGCCCGGTTCATCGCCACGGGAGAAGGGGCGATTTACGAACTGCACCAGCCAGAGCACGGGGGAAAGAATGCGAATCAGAGCGGCGAGAATGGGCGCAATGAAGGGCGCGATAACCCCGCTGTAGCGCACGCCGAGGGTCTTGGGGAGGATTTCGGTAAACTGGAGCATGAGGTAGGTGAAGACCACGGAGAAAATGAGGAGTCCGTTGGCCCCGAAGGCTTTCTCAAACTGGGCACCGGCCATGGTGGCCCCCACGGTGTGGGCCGTGGTATTGACCACGAGAATCACCGCGATGGGCTTTTCAACGTTGTCCTTGAAGGAACGCCATATCCGGCCCAGGCGGGGCCGGGTGCTCTCGAGGGTAGCGACCTGGCTGGGCGTATAACTCAGCAGGGTAGCTTCCAGCAGCGAACAGATGGCCGACATGCCCAGGGCCAGGCCCACACTCAATAAGAAAATAAACATAATTTTAAGAATCCCTGTTGGAAACACTACAGCGGTGGTGGGTTACGCCCCAGAGGAGTAGCATACGATCCCGCAATACACTTCGCAAGTGAAGCCACGTTTTAGAATAGGCAGGGCCGCGTTTTAACGGCTTCCCGGCCAGGAAAGGTTGTATCATACGACAGAATTTGGGTAGACTTCCGCCTCTAAACACTCCAGCGGCCCCGATAGTTCAACGGATAGAACATTCGCCTCCTAAGCGAAGGATACAGGTTCGATTCCTGTTCGGGGCACCATTCTCACGCCTGCGTTACACGCAAAACTGCTCCGTCTGTTACCGTGTACTTCCATACTTCGTGGCCGGTGTCGGGGGTGACCAAAGCCGTCCCCCGCTCGATGCCCGCCATGACGGGATGCTTTTCCTCCACAAAGAGTTGCACCCCGGCCGCAAAGCTCCCCTTTACCTGGAGGGTATCCCCGGAGACGACGGAGCCTACACTGAATTCATCGAGCAGTCTGTTTTGATGTTCCGTCATTTCGGCCCGGCACTCCCCAGCTTCCTTTCGGTACCGCTCGACCCACTGGTTGCGCTTTTGCATGAGGGTGAGCATACGCTTCATGAAAGGGTTCATGATTCGCTGCATCACGGGGTCATCGGCACCCCGTTGCTTGGCCGCCCGAATGAGTTGGGCCAGGGCCGTCTGGCTCGTGCCGTCGGCCTGGGCGCGCTCCACCAGGGATTTTCGGGTGGCATCTCGTGTGAGATTCTCCTGAAGTTGTTTCGTCTGTCGGTCCAGGCTATCCAGCTCACTGCGCCAGGCTTTTCGTGCTTCGTTAAAGCGAAGTATGGCCTGCGACAAAACGCTCTCGGATACCTTGCGCGATGACGCGGCGTGCAGCGCCATGAGTTCACTCCACTCCCGATCCAACTCCTCGGGAAACTCCCCTTCTATTTTTAATTGGGAAAGTTCCTTGCTTACTTCGGAAAGCACAGACTGGATGGAACGCTCTGCCGACAACGCACCGGCACTACTTGACGTACCGCGGGTGTCGATTTGTTGCAGCCGTTCGCTCAAGGACACGGACAGGAGGTGCACGCCCGTCAGAATTCGAATGAGGAAGGCACGACGACGTTTGAGGGAATCGCCGGCCTGCAATTCCTTCTGGGATTCTTTGCCGCTACAGATATAAAGGAGCGCCGTGCTGGCGTAGTGCTCCGCCTCTTCCTGTTGGACCGTCATCAACTTGTGGAGGTGGTCCAGCCGATTGCGCAGTTTCTTCACCGTGCGCTGAAGGGTGTGTGCTTCGCGTGGCAGGGTCTCACCGTAGTCTTCCGCGACCAACTCGCTCCGGAGTACAAGCTCCACGGGCTGATGGGCGGCGTGGTTAAACCGCTCCGCCTGCAATCGGGTCGTCACCGTAAACTCCCCCCCGGTCACTTCCCCGTCCACGCGGATCCGGGGAGCGATATAGCGCCCGAGACGGGTACGCTCATCGACTCGTATTTGCGTCCCCCCATAGACCAGTTCGGGCCCTTCGGCCACTCCGATGCGTATGCGGCCCAATTTCGCGATGACAGTCGCTCGATTGACGATACCCCGGGCCCGGATATTGCCCCGCTGGGAGATGAGTAAGCCGGAGATGTTGTCCCGCACTTCGGTGTGTCCGTTGACGAGCAGGTTTCCCAACACGTAGCCCGCCACATAGCAGGCCTCGCCTTCTACGACCACCGCCGCGCCATCCGGAACATCTCCCACAATCTTCAGGGACCCACCGTGGCGCAACACGGGCCCTCGAAAGGACAGGGCCAATCCGCCGAAATTACCGATAGTGCGGCGGGGTGCCGCCAGGATGCTGGCCTCGGTGGCCACGCCCACCTGTTTCAGCACGACGGGCAAGCCGCGGACGGCCTCCCGGGTTTCGCGCAGGGATTTGATGGCCTCCATCTGGGGGGCCATTAAGTCCAGGGGGCGCTGGAACTGGTTTCGAGACTTGGTGCGTTGTATCAGCTCATAGGCGAAAAAGAGAAAATCGAGTTCATCCCGGGCCAGAATTTCCGGCCCCTTAGCGAGGAGACGGTCCAGCACGCTTCGCAGAATGGGTTGTTGTCGTGCGCCGTGGGTACTCTTACCGGCATCCTGTTTGTCGGCAGTCCATTGCGCGACCCGCCCCGGCAAAGCGACACAACTCTCCCGTATAGATGCTACGCCGACATACGACGCATACCACGCCTGACTGAGGGCGATATCTTCCAGACTCAACGCCAATAGTTGCTCATCGGTGGCACCTACGACGTAGTTGACCAATGTTTCGCTCATAGGTCCCTCCGCCACAACTATACCGAAGAAACCCGGGGCGGTTCATCCTGGCAGCCCCTTTTGAGGGGGGCAGATGGGGCGCCATTGCCCATTTGATCCCCGGGACAGGCAAGAAATGACTTTCCCGTGTGAACGCGTCAATTCTTGCCCGCTCTCATGGCCCCATGCTACAATCTCGCCCTTGCGTACGATACCCTCCCGCTACCCTTGGGTCTGGCCGACAATTGGTCGCGTACCGTTCCGCATCTCCAACTATCCAAGATATCAGCGTTCCCCTGCCCTACCCGTAGCTACGCCCGGTAAGGCCATTTGACCTGGGGCATCGGCGTGACGAAGGAATTCCCCATGGCACTCAGTATCGGTATTGTTGGCCTGCCCAACGTCGGAAAAAGCACCACGTTTAACGCCCTCACCAAGGCGCAGAATGCGGAAGCGGCCAACTATCCCTTCTGCACTATCGAGCCCAATAAGGCCATCGTGCCCGTTCCGGACCCGCGGATCGACGCCCTGGTAGAGATCGTCAAGCCGCAACGCGTCCAATACGCGACGGTAGAGTTCGTGGATATTGCCGGCCTCGTGAAAGGGGCGAGCACCGGTGAAGGCCTGGGCAATCAGTTCTTAGGCAACATCCGAGAGACCTCGGCCATTGTCCACGTGGTGCGCTGCTTTGAAGACGAAAACATCGTGCACGTTAATGCCAAGCCGGACCCGAAAGAAGATATCGAGACGATTCAGACCGAGCTCTTGCTGGCGGACCTCCAGCAGCTCGAAAAACGCATCGACAAGCTCCGGAAACAGGTACGCACCGACAAGAAACTCCAGCCCCAGCTCGACATGGCCGAGGCGCTTGCCAAGCATTTCGAAGCCGCCCATCCCGCCAGCAGCTTTCCCGACCGTGACAGCGATGCCTACCGCGAACTCGAATCGGAAATGAAGTTCATCACCGGGAAGACCGTCATTTATGCGGCCAATGTGGATGAAGAAGGCCTCGGGGAAGACAACCCCTATGTGGCAGTCGTCCGGGAAATTGCGGCGAAAGAGAATGCCGAGGTCGTCAAACTCTGCGCAAGGATGGAAGAGGAAATGGTCGACATGAGCGACGAGGAACGGCAGGAATTCCTGACCGATCTCGGCGCCGAAGAGAGCGGGCTGGACCAGGTCATCCACAAGGGCTTCCGGGC
Organism: Candidatus Hydrogenedentota bacterium; assembly: GCA_034669905.1. Taxonomy (GTDB): domain Bacteria; phylum Hydrogenedentota; class Hydrogenedentia; order Hydrogenedentales; family JAEUWI01; genus JAEUWI01. The sequence goes on along the minus strand of JAXMOL010000086.1, from coordinate 3,432 downwards.
CCTGGGTCTCATTGCCTACTTCACCGCCGGCGTCAAAGAAGTGCGCGCTTGGACCATCCACGACGGTGACACGGCCCCCCAGGCCGCCGGCGTCATCCACACCGATTTCGAGCGGGGCTTCATCCGCGCCGAAGTGACGGCCTACGACGCCTACGTCCAGCACAAGGGCGAAGCAGGTGCCAAGGCGGCGGGTGTCATGCGGGTGGAAGGCAAGGAGTATGTGGTAAAAGACGGCGACGTGATGCACTTCCGCTTTAACGTGTAGGGGCAAGGGGCTTCACGCCCTGGTGGACTGGATGGACGACGTGTACGTAGTGGACGGGGCAACCTCCAATTCCACGGCGCACGCGGTGTTTTTGATGTCCACTTCATCCACCCCGTCCACCCCGTCCACATTGTCCACAAGGCCAACAAAGCCCACCTCCACCCCACAACCTGCACACGCCAATTAAACCCCTCGTTAACGGCCAGCTAACAGCGCCGCAGTACAGTATGTACGTACCGAATCGCTGTTCCGCCCGATTCATCTTGGAGGGTATGTCACTATGCGTGTGGATCTTCACTGTCACTCGAAATGGTCGAAGCGTCCGTCCTTGTGGCTGATGCAAAAAATCAATTGTCCGGAAAGCTTTTCCGAGCCTGCCGCCATGTACCGCATCCTCCGTGAAAAGGGCATGGACGCGGTCACCATCACCGATCACAATGTGATCGATGGCGCCCTGGAGATTGCCCACCTCCCCCATGCCTTCGTGGGCTGCGAGTACACCACCTACTTCCCCGAAGATCATTGCAAGGTCCACATCCTGGTGTACCGCCAGACGGAGCAACAGCACCGGGAACTGACGGAAGCGCGCAAGAACATTTTTGACCTCGTCAACTATGTCCAGACCCACAAGCTCCCCCACGTCTGCGCCCATCCCTTTTTCTGGATCAATGACCGCCTCACCCTGGAGCATGTCGAACAACTCGTTCTCCTCTTTAAGAACTGGGAATTGAACGGCGACATGAACCCGGTTATGAATGACGCGGTGAGCACGCTGGTCAAGCACCTGGACAAGAACGACATCGACCGTCTCATTGATAAGCATGGGATTGAACCCCAGTTTGAACGCCCGTGGGAGAAAAACTTTACCAGCGGAAGTGACGACCACAGTGGCCTCGGCCTGGCCACCTCTTACACCGAGGTCGCCCGGGCCCACGATATCGATGCGTTTTTTGAAGGTATTAACGAAGGCCAAACGCGTATCCTGTGTGGCACGGCGACGCCGAACGCCTTTTCGCGGCGCATTTACAGCATCGCCTATCAGTTTTACAAGACGCGCTTTAACCTGGACGCCTATGTGGACAAGGATGTGTTCCTCAACTTCCTGGAACGCACCCTCACCACGCCGCAGGAAACGTCTCCCTCAACGCCCACCTGGTTCCACGTGTTGCGCACGCGCCGCCGGGCGGCCCGCGACATGGGCGATGAGAATTCTATCTTCCAGATAGCCCGCCACGAGGCGGAGCGACTTATCATCAACGATCCCAAGCTCATGACCATCGTCCGGGGTGGCCAGAACACACCCGATACGCTGGACTGGCAGTGGTACGACTTTGTAACCCAGGTCTCCGGCCGGGTACTCCACCACATGGAAAAGCACTTTTTCGAGCGGGTGCTCAAAGGGCGCTTCTTCGACATCTTCCACACGGTGGGCGCAACGGGGGCCCTCTACACCCTGCTGGCCCCCTACTTCGTTTCTTATTCGCTGCACCGAAAAGAGCAGACCTGGAGCCATGAAGTCCTGGAACACTTCCACGGAAAGAAGCCCTGGTTTAAGGCCGATGGAAAGGCGCCTAAGGTAGCCCACTTCACCGATACGTTCTATGAGGTGAATGGCGTGGCCCGTACGCTGCAGGAGCATCGTAAGCTCGCCCAGGAATTGGGCAAGGACTATGAAATCATCACGTGCACAACGGAGAAACGAGCCGCCCAGCGGGGTGTCCGTCCCTTCACGGCGGTGGGCAGTTTCACGTTGCCCGAGTATCCCGAGCTCCAACTGCTGACCCCGCCCTTCCTTGAAATGCTGCACCATTGCTATGAAGCGGGCTACACCCACATCCACACGGCGACGCCTGGTCCGGTGGGACTTGCCGCCCTGGGCGTGGCGCGCATCCTCAACCTTCCCATCAGCGGCACCTACCACACCGCCTTCCCCCAATATGCGAAGACCCTGACTGAAGACCGTTACGTGGAGGATATGATTTGGAAGGCCATGATCTGGTACTACGAGCAAATGGACGCCGTCTATGTGCCGTCCCGGGCCTTTGGGGATGAATTGTTGGAGCGGGGCATCCACGGCGAGAAACTGCGGGTCTACCCCCGTGGCTGCGACATTGAGCGCTATCACCCGAAACACACGCGTGATATCCTGCACACCGACTATCAGGTGCCCGACGACGGCGCGGTCAACATCCTCTATGTCGGTCGGGTTTCCCGGGAGAAGAACCTGCACACCCTGGTGGAGGCCTTTTGGAATCTCTACACCGAAGGCGTCAACGCACGCCTCATTGTGGTCGGTGATGGCCCCTACCGCGAAGAGATGGCCGCCGCACTCGTGGACGCCCCCGCAGTATTCACCGGTTATGTGGAAGGAGATGCCCTCTCAGCGCTCTACGCTTCCTGCGACTTTCTCGTGTTTCCGAGCATGACCGACACCTTCGGTAATGTCGTGCTGGAAGCGCAGGCTTCCGGACTTCCCGTCGTGGTCAGTGACAAGGGAGGCCCCCGGGAAAACCTGCTCCCCGGAGAGACCGGCTTCGTGGTCAGTGCGGAGTGCGCCCGTGGTTATCAGGAGGTCATGCGCACCCTGTGCACCGACCATGCCCTCCGCCAGCGCATGGGGCACGCGGCGCGGGAATACATGAGTGACCGGGACTTCGCCTCGGCCTTCGAGACCCTCTACAAAATGTACACGGACCAGGACCAGCCCAGTCGCGAGATGTCGAAAGACCTCCCCCTTACGGGTTTCCTGAACGCCGGCAGTCTATGAACCCGAACTACACCGCGTGCTTCGGCGCGCTTCCCATATAACGGGCGGACGGTGAATTCATCGGCCGCCCGGATTATTTGGGGACTGCACCGACATAGGGCCGGTCGCACCAGACAATGTCATGCCATGGCGGAACCGTCCACGAAGAAATGTGAAGCACACCGAGACAGTCGGGGCCGTCCCCCTCTCCTTCACCCACAAACTTCCCCCGCTTCACTCCTCCGTTTGAGGGTGGCACCCCTCGTCACACGGGGACTGCACCGACGTAGTGCCCGCCGCCCCTCGCATATCGGCTCGATGGCGAAACAGTCCCCCTTGGCGGGTGAGGCACACGAAGACAGTCGGGGCTGTCCCCCTCTCCTACCCACAAACTTCCCCCGCTTCACTCCTCCGTTTGAGG
>JAXMOL010000085.1:0-16208 GCA_034669905.1 Candidatus Hydrogenedentota bacterium | reverse complement strand
CCCCTCTTCCAAAGCCTGCAACAAGAGGGGGAACAGCCCCGACTGTCAAAGGGCCCGTGCGTTGGGTGAGTTGCCCAGCCAACCACATGGAACACTCCTCAGAACAAAACGGGGAATGTCGGTGCAGTCCCCGGGGACTGCCCCCGCTTCGCTCCTCTGCTTGAGGGTGGCACCCGACGTTCGACTTGGTGGACGTAATGTCGGTGCAGTCCCCGGTGGGCTCGGCCCCGGCGTTCGTGTTAAATTGTAGCCACCCAAACATTTCGCTCTGAATCTGTACTCCGTGGCCATGTACGACTGCTGGCCACCCAACATATAGAATCCCCTCAGCATGAATGAAAGCCCCGACGTCTCCAGCGCACCCGCACCCACCCCTTCAACAACCCCACCGCCCCCGGCACACCGCCTCGAAACCCTGCTCATTGGACTCCTCCTCCTCGGCAGTCTGGGGCTCTTTTTCGTGCTGGCCTGGCCCCTTTTCCAGGGGCGCCTCTATGTGGAGGACGATCTCGCAGCCCTCTATTTACCCATCCGGGATTTCTACGCCAAGTGCCTGACGAAGGGCTACAACTTCCTCTGGATGCCCCACCTCGCCAACGGGTTTTATATCCACGGCGAAGGCCATGGCGGCTTCCTCCATCCCCTTCACTTTGTGCTCTATCGCTTCTTTCCGCTGGACCGGGCCTTCATGCTGGAGTTGCTCATCAGCTACCCCGTCATGTGGCTGGGCACCTATTGCTTCCTGCGGCGTTGGGCCGTCGAACGTTCGGGCGCCCTCTTTGGCGCACTGCTCATGACCTTCATCGGGTGCAGCATGAACCACTACGTTCACATCAGCTTCGTGGCCGTCATGGCCCACCTCCCCTGGGCCCTCCTGGCCATTGATGTGGTGATGCGGGCCAAACGCCCGCCCCACGCCATGCTCGCCCTGGCCGCCTGTATCCTCCTGTCAGCCTCGCAGCTCTATATCGGCAATCCCCAGGTCACCTATTTTTCCTGGCTCGTGGAAATGGGCTACGCCCTGGTGCTCCTCCTCAGCACGTGGCGGATTGGACGCCTCCTCCATCTCGGCGTGGGAAAGGCCCTCGCGCTGGCCATCGGTGCGGCCCAACTCCTGCCCACCCTGGCCGTATACCAACAGTCCCTCCGCCAGGACCCCGGCCTCGACTACCAACTCGGCATCTCGCTCCACCCCTGGAACCTGCTGCAGATGGTGAGTCCCTATCTTTTTCACGGGCGTGTCTATGCCCCCCTCGCGGGCGATGAGCCCTGGGATGCCCCTTATATGGGCGCGGCCATGGTGCCCCTCTTGCTCTTGCTCCTCATAGTCGCGGTCCGCGCGTGGCGCAGTAGAACGAAGGACGTACCGACGACGGAGAAAGAAAAAGGCAATCAGCGGGTACTGCTGGTCGCCGGGCTGGTGCTGGCCGTCTTTGCGGCACTCGCGGTGTTGGGAAAATATGGATTCCTCTACCACGTGCTCACCCGCATTCCGGTGGTGAACTTCTTCCGCGCGCCCGCCCGCTATGTGGCCGTGCTCCATGTGGCGCTCGCAGTATTGGGGGCCCTCTCCTTCGCCTCCCTCTTCCGCATCGTGCGGGACCAGAATTCCTTTTCGTGGAAAGGGCTCCTGCCTCTATTCCTGGTGCCCGTGACGAGCATCGCCATTCTGGTCGGCGTGGTCATCTACCGCCTGACGAACGAAGGGGACGCCCTCGCCCTCTTCAACCACCATGTCATGCGCACCGGGGCCATCGCCCTCGGTGCACTCCTCGTGTGTGGCGCATCGGCCCTGGTGATGCTCGCCGCCCGAGGCAAGACCATTGCCCTCGTCTTGCTGGCCCTCTTCTGCATCCTGGATGCGGGGCTCTATAGTCTTCGGCACAAAGCCACGGAAAGCCTGCCCGAACTCCTGGCCGCCATCCCCCTGCCCCCCGGCGACAATAGCCACCGTATCGAGCCCGACATCGTGCCCTATACGATGAACCGGGTCGCCCTCCATGGCTACCGCAACGTCACGGGTTATCTCAATCTCTTCCCCGAAACCTACCTGGACTATGCAAAACCCCTGCCCATGCAACTGGCCGGCGTGCGTTGGCGCGCTTCCCGGCTGGGCACCTCCCCCGAGCTCCACGCTGCGAAAGAAGCCGGGATCCCCTGGATCGCGTTGGAGAACCCCCTGCCCCGCTTTCGCCTGCTCAGCGAGGCCGTGGTCTCCGACGAACCGATGGCGGCACTGGAAACTATCGACCTGAACACCCAGGCCCTGGTCTTTACGCCGATTACGCTGGATGGGGGTCCCCCGGGAAAAGTCGACGTCCGCCATGACACACCGGGCTATGCCGAAGTGAAGACGAAAAGCCCCGGTAGCCAAGTGCTCGTACTCTCAGAAAACTTTCATCCGGGCTGGCAACTCCAGGTAGACGGTGAAGCAGCCACGCCCCTCCGCGTCTACGGCGATTTCCTCGGTGCCGTCGTGCCTGCGGGCGAACATACGGTGGTCTTCTCCTTCTGGCCCGAAGAATTGACCCGGGGCCTCCTCGTCACGGGCGCGGCCGTGTTGCTGACCCTGCTCTACCTCGCGGGCACGTGTTATGTGGGCCTTCGTATCGAGGCCCGGCACACAACGGTTGACGAGGCCTAGCTCCTATGCTCTTTAACTCCATGCCATTCTGCCTTTTCTTTCCCCTGGTGGTCGGGTTGTATTACCTGGTGCCGAAGAAATGGCAATGGGCCCTGCTCCTCACGGCGAGCTATGGCTTTTACATGGCGTGGGAACCGGGCTATGTGGTCCTCATCTGGCTCTCGACGGCCATCGACTTTTTCGCGGCACAACGGATTCACCAAAGCGATTCGCGCCGTGGAAAGCGGCGCTGGCTGGCACTCAGTCTCAGCGCCAATCTGGGCCTCCTCTTTTTCTTTAAGTATTACAACTTCTTTCGCGACAGCCTGGGCGCCCTGACCGAGTCGGTGGGCTGGTCTGTCGAACTGCCCTACTCCGAACTCTTACTGCCCCTCGGCATTTCCTTCTATACCTTCCAGACCCTGGCCTACACCATCGATGTGTACCGGGGCCAGCTCGAGCCGGAACGGCACCTCGGCCGCTTCGCCCTCTATGTCTGCTTCTTCCCCCAGTTGGTCGCCGGTCCCATCGAACGGGCCCGCAACCTGCTCCCCCAACTGGGGGTGGAACACCGTTTCACCTATCGGGGCGTGACCGACGGACTCCGGCTCATGGGGTGGGGCTTCTTCAAGAAACTTGTCATCGCCGATCGCCTCAGCCAGGTCGTGGCCTATGTCTATGCCGATTCGGCCCAGCAAAACGGGGTTGCCCTCACTCTCGCCACCCTGTGTTTCGCCTACCAGATCTACTGCGACTTCTCCGGCTACAGCGACATCGCCATCGGCGCGGCACGGGTATTGGGCATACGCCTCTCCCCCAACTTCAACCGCCCCTACGCCGCACGCTCCATCGGCGAATTCTGGCAGCGATGGCACATTAGCCTCTCGACCTGGTTTCGCGATTATGTCTACATTCCCCTCGGCGGCAACCGCACGGGCACCGCGCGCTGGACCGTCAATATCCTCATCGTATTCGGCGTAAGCGGACTATGGCACGGGGCCGCCTGGAAGTTCCTCGTCTGGGGCCTGCTCCATGGAAGCTATCTCCTGGGCGAGCGGGCACTGACACAGCGTTGGCCCGCCCTGACGCGCATGCCGGGTATCCTGAAGCTGCTCCTCACCTTCGTCCTCGTCAATCTGGCTTGGATTTTCTTCCGGGCAGACGATATCCACCATGCTGTTTCCATACTCAGCCGTCTGGGCAGCGATTGGTCCATTGCCGGTTCCGCCACCTACTGGCTGGAGGCCCGGCACCACCTCGGCCTGCCTTTCGCAGAGCTTATTTTCGTGGCAGGGGCCATCCTGGTGATGGAGTTGGTCCAATACGCCCATTCCAAGACCCCGCTCCAGCCCTGGTTCCGTGCGCAGCCCCTCGTATTCCGGTGGGCCGTCTATTCCGCCTGGTTCTGGATCCTCTTCCTCGGCGGGGTCTTCCGGCAGCAGGAATTCATCTATTTCGTGTTTTAAAACCGTGCGATGGAACGGGCTTTCAGCCCTCGAAAGATTCATTAGCCTGACATGGGGCGTTGCCCCATGCTGATATGTTTCCGGACCGTTGGCCCTGCATAAGTGATTCGCAATCTGACCAAATTCACTTCCATAGCGCCAAAGGCGCGAGACATACCAGCCTGGGGCGAAGCCCCAGGAGGCCGAGGTCCTTTACGATAAGGGCTGAAAGTCCGGCCCATAACAACTGAAAAAAACGGCTTCAACGACCAATCACACTACCAATACGACAGGGAATCTTCAGGGTGAGCTGGTAGAGATTCCCGGAGGCCTTCGCGCCATGCAATCCCCATCCGGGTTGTAGTACACTACGGGCGGGAGAGCCGTGCGGGGATTATTTTACCCGCCGCGCCCGGAATCGATGCACGTTGGGCACCGCCCCCTCCTTTGGGCTGCGGGTGTTGCTACCGCCCGAATTCCGTGCACCTCCCCATCCCATCACCACTATCTGGAATGACCAACACGAAGGAGAATCGCCATGTCGGTCGGAAAGAAATTCAAAATCGCTTCCATTGGCGCCGGTAATGTGGGCGCCTCGGCGGCCCAGTATTGCCTTGAGCTGGAACTGGGCGACGTCGTCCTCACGGACATCGTGGAAGGTCTGCCCCAGGGCAAGGCCCTCGACCTGACGGAAGCCGGTCCCATCCGCGGCTACAGCAGCCAGTGCGTCGGCACCAACGACTACGCCGACATTGAAGGTTCCGATGTCGTTATCGTCACGGCCGGCCTGCCCCGCAAGCCCGGAATGACCCGTCTGGACCTCCTCGAGAAGAACGGCAATATCATTTCCGGCATCTGCGAAAACATCAAGCAGTATGCGCCGGACTCCACCGTCATCATCGTGACCAACCCCCTCGACGTGATGGTCTACCTGGCCTATCAGAAGCTCGGCTTCCCGCCCGAACGGGTTATCGGCATGGCCGGTTGCCTGGACAGCTCCCGCATGCGCTCCTTCGTGGCCATGGAACTGGGCGTCAGCATGAAGAATGTGGACACCATGGTGCTCGGCTCCCACGGCGACGACATGGTCCCCCTGCCCCACTACACGACGGTTTCGGGTATCCCCATCACCAAGCTCCTGCCCCAGGATCGCATCGACGCCATCGTCGAACGCACCCGCAAGGGCGGTGGTGAAATCGTCTCCCTGCTGAAAACCGGCAGTGCCTTCTATGCGCCCGCCGCCAGCGCCGTCCGCATGGCCCAGAGCATCATCCGCGACGAGAAGCAGCTGCTGCCTTGCGCCGCCCTGCTCACGGGACAGTATGGCCTCGAAGACATCTACATGGGCGTGCCCTGTGTATTGGGCAAAGACGGCGTAGAAAAGATTCTCGAGCTCGAGATTTCCGACGCCGACCAGGCCTCCCTGCACAAGTCGGCCGAAGAAGTCCGCTCGGGCATCGCCGGCCTCCAGGAACGGGGTATCCTCTAATCCCCGAGAGCCCCTTTAAGGAATGACGACGTCACGGCCCGCAACCCCTTCGCTGGAAACTGTTGCGGGCCGTTTCTCTTTCCGTATAATAGGGCCGTTACACCTACACGCAGGCCAACCGGGCGCGCCAACACCGCGGCCCATTGGAGGACAACGATGCCCGTATACACGTATCAGGTCATTCATGACGATGGCTCCGAAGGAGAAATCTTTGACCATGTCCAGGGAATGAGTGAAGAAGCCCTCACAGAACATCCGGAAACCGGTGAGAAAGTCGTGCGCGTCTTTCAAACGCCCCACATCGCGGGCACCGGGCACGAACGCATCCAGAAACAAAATACCAGTGACGAAAACCTGGAGCGGCTGGGCTTCACCAAATATGTCCGCAATGGCAAGGGCCATTACGAAAAACATGTCGGTCAGGGCCCGGAAAGCCTCCACGCCAACGACTAGGCGCCCCACCCCGGCACCCCATTCCCCCGTGTGCCTGGAAAACCTGAACGCGGCCTGGGCACCTGCCCGCCGCATAAGAAAGAACCCTGTCACCATGAAGTATCTTGCTGTAGCGATGGCAGCCACCCTGCTGACCATGACCGGCTGCCAGACCAGTCCCTTCCAGAAGTCGGACGACCCGCCCGTGGAATTGCTGGATGACAAGACCAGCGGCGAAATTCAAATTCGGGAGCCCGGGCTTATCCCCGCCATCGCGCGCCGCTTCCGCGATGTGCCCCTGCCCCAGGGGCTTCGCGAAGACACAGATCGTTCCTTCGTGTACGATTCCAAGTCCACGCAGGTCGCCCGCATGGTCTATTCCACCAAAGATTCCATCTCCGAGCTGGCTCAGTTTTACATCCGCCAGGCCCCCGATGAAGGCTGGAAACTCGTTTCGACCACCCAGGTCGACAAGAGCGTCAACCTCCTGTTTACCAAGCCGGGGCGACGTCTGGATATAAAGGCCAGCCGTCAGGGTGTGGGTCGAAGCAATCAGTTGGTTATCCTCTATTTGCCCGAAGATGGTGCCAGCTGATCACACCCCCGAAAAGGCGTGCCGGTGGAAAATTGTAGCGGGACGTCCCATCGGGTACAATAACACCCTTTATCACGCCGTCCCTTTGCCGGGACGGCTTACTTGTGAGTTGTTTCTGAAAGAGAGAGTTCATGGCCGAGCACGATAAAAACGCACAGGGAGCGCTCCCACCAGTAGACGGTGAAGCGACGCAGCCCGAGTGGAAAAAAGCCCTCGAATATGTGAAGAACAATCCGACGAAGGTGGCGGGAGGTGCCGGTTTTGTCCTGCTCTGCGTCGCCGTCGGTGGTCTCTTCAGCCTGAAGAATAAGACCGATGACATGAAAGTCACCACGGAATACGCGGCCGCGCTGAACACGGAAGATCCCGATCTCCGTTCCGCCGCGCTCAAGGAAGTGGCCGAGTCGGGTACCCGTTGGAGCGTTGAAGCCCTCTATCTGACGGCAGAAACCGCTATCGAGGCTAAATCCTACGACGAGGCCCGTGCGGCCTTCGAACAGGTGCTCGCCGAGCATGGGGATTCTGATTACGCGCCCATGGCCACCGACGGCATTGCTTTCCTCGACGAAAACGAAGGCAAACTGGAAGACGCGCTGGCCGGCTATACAAAGGTCTTCGAAACGTGGGATGACACGGTAACGGGCCGTCGCCAGTTGCTCAACATCGCCCGTGTGGAAGAAGCCCTCGGCAAGCATGCCGATGCCGTAAAGCACTATGAGCAGCAAGTCGAGATCTTCCCCGAATCCAGCGTGGCCAACAAGGCCCAGGTCGCCCTGGCGCGCCTCAAATCCAGTATGCCCGAACTCTTCCCCGAGGAAGAGGCCGAAGACGAAGCGGAAGCCATGACGGAAGAAGCAACGCCTGCTGAGGCCGCACCGGCAGAAGCTGCACCGGCAGAAGCTGCACCGGCAGAAGCCGCGCCTGCTGAGGCCGCGCCTGCAGAGGCCGCACCGGCAGAAGCCGCACCTGCTGAGGCCACACCGGCAGAAGCTGCGCCTGCGGAAGCTGCGCCTGCGGAGGCCACACCGGCAGAAGCTGCGCCGGCAGAAGCTGCACCGGCAGCGGAAGCCGCACCGGCAGAGGCTGCACCGGCAGAAGAAGCCCCCGCAGAGTAACTCTACCGACTCCAATGAAATTCCGCCCCTCCCTGGCATGGCCCGGGAGGGGCTTTTTTTTGGGTTCATGGGCAATTAGTGGGTACCGGCAGAGCCGATGGCTTGAGGAAGGCCCCAAAAGGGAGCCGAATCACTAAACCCATGTATGAAGCAAGCGCAGTTGGTCCCGTAGGGACGACATATCGTAGCCCGGCGGTGAAGCGAGGAACGAGTGGAACCCTGGGTTAACCGGACCACAATGGACTAAACTCCGAAGGAGTGGCATAGGAAAATCTATACAGATTTCCAGCACTTCTATGCCACCCCTTCAGGGTTGAAGAGCGCTTGTATTCGAGCGATCCCAGGGTTCGCTTCGCTCACGCCTGGGCTACGATATGTCGTCCCTACGGGACTAAAAAAGAACATGGCACACACCGCACCGTGTATGAAGACCAACAACCAACACAGGAACGGTAACGCCTTATAAATGCTCACCGATAGAGCCGGTGGTTTAATGTAGGACAATTGGTGGGTAGCAAACCAAACTCCCTCCGCACAAACGAACCCGACCCGACCATCGTGCCGCGCGGTAGATGGAGCGCTGCAAGTCCGCAAATGGCACGCCCGGCCTCAATCCAACACTATCTCAGTATTCTCATTATGTGGTATGGATTAATATCGCAAAACCGTAAAATGCGTTGACATTCACGACTACGCCACTTACAATCAGGGCTTCTATTGGCAGTTACATTGTTGGTGGGGCACAGGTAGTATGCATTCAAACAGAGGTAGTCGTCCCCATGGGAATTAAAAGTCGTCGATTTATTGCTGCAGTGATTGGGGCAATGGCCCTCCCTTTCACCGCCTTCGCGCAGGAACCCTGCGTCTCCCTTTCGCGAAACGTAGCCGACTGTGCCCTTCCCGGCAGCACCGTCACCATCTCCGTAACGATCAGCAGCGAGTGCGCCCCTACCTTGACCGCCCTTGGTATGCGGGAATCCATCCCAACCGGGTGGTCGCTCGGAACCGTGGGGGGCAGCGCCGCGCCCGACTTTTCCTCTGCCGAAGGCAGCACCGAAAGCCTGGAATTCGGCTGGTTAAACCTGCCCGACTTTCCGGCCACCTTTACCTATACCTTAAACGTCCCTGCCAATCAGGTGGATGCCGAGCGTATTTCCGGCATGCCCCTCTATCGCGAAGACAACGGCGAGATTGCCGGGGCTGACGTGAGCACGGACATCTGCATCGATATGGCGGGTGAAGGAGAGGGTGAAGGCGAAGGAGAGGGAGAAGGAGAGGGCGAGGTTGGCACGCCCGTCATAACCCTCCTGGGTGAAGCCAGTATCATCCTGGAATGTGGCATGCCCTACGAAGATGCGGGTGCGACCGCCATGGACGACATGGACGGCGACCTTACGGGCGCGATTGTCACGTCGAGCAATGTAAACGCCAGCAATGCGGGCACCTACACGGTCAACTACAACGTCGTGGATAGCGATAACAACCAGGCCGTGGAAGTTTCTCGTACGGTGACGGTACGCGACACCACGCCCCCGTCCATTACACTGGTTGGCCCAACGACCATGACCCTGGGCTGTGGCACGCCGTTCACCGATTTCGGGGCCACGGCCACCGACGCCTGCGACGGTGCGCTTACGGCCACGGTTTCGGGCACCGTGGACATCCTTACACCGGGTACCTACACCCTGAACTACCGGGCAACCGATGGTGCGGGCCTCTTCGCCACGACGACCCGCACGGTGACCGTGGAAGACAATGCGGGCCCAGTGATTACGTTACTCGGTGAGAACCCCCTTACACTCGCCTGCGGCACGCCCTATTCCGAACCCGGCGTAACCGCCCAGGATGCCTGCGATGGAATGACCAGCGCCGTGACCACCCTGTCCAACAATGTAGACAGCAGCACACCCGGCACCTACACCGTGGCCTATTCCGCTACCGATAGTGGTGGCCGGGTCTCCGGTGCGACCCGGGAAGTCATTGTAGCCGACACGACGGCCCCCACCATCACCCTCATCGGCGGCAATACCCTCACGGTGGCCTGTGGCACCCCCTTCAATGACCCCGGCGCTGCCGCGACGGACAATTGCAGCACCGATATTGCGGCCCCGACCTCCGATAGTGCGACGGCCGTCGACACCTCGGAAGCGGGAAGCTACACCGTCACCTACACCGCCACCGATGCCGCCGGCAACGAAGGCACCGCTACCCGGACCGTTGTCGTCTCCGGCGACTGTGGCACGACCACCACGCCCGTCTGCAGCCCCGCTTCCTTTACGGTGCTCCAGCCCATGAACGATACCATCCGTGTCGCCAATGCCTCGGGCGTGTCCCGCGTGCTCTTCTCGTCCCTGGTTGATGTACCCACGACCACCGACTGCACCGCTGGCACCATTCAGGTCACCTACACGGTGGACGGCACGAGCCAGTCCTCTTCGAGTACCGCCGACGGCTACGCCAAAGTGTTTTTCCTCGGCACCGGTGAGCACGCGGTTACCGCTACGGCGACCGTATTGGAGTCGGGCGAATCCCTGACCCAGGAATTCACGTTGAGTGTGCTTGCCGCCAATGACAGTGATAGCAATGGTCTCGTAGACCAGCCCTTCAGCGCCCTGACAGTGGATGGCGATAGCTGGACCAGCACCACCCAATCGGCCGGTGTCGATGGGCAGAATTCCATGGTCGCCTGGGACGGCGCCTGTGATAGCACCGCCACCGGCGCGGTGGAACTGCGTATCCAGAATCCGGAGAACGCCAATCAAATCCTGACCGTCAGCGTGGACCGCGCCCTCCTCGCCTGCGGTGAGCGGGCCATCCTTTCCGTATCGCTGGGCCAGGATCTGGGCAACATCCTCTCCGAAGTCGAAGCCGGGAAAGTGCCGGCATTGCCCGCGGGCATTGCCGACGGTGCAGCCCTCTTTGACATCAGCATTGCCTTTACCGATGACGGCGGTCAGACCTTCCGCCCCATCGCAACCAGCCGCCTGGTGGCCCATCCGGTGCGCTTTGCCCTCTCCGGAATTTCGGCGGCAGAAGGCGACACGCCCCGTTTCATGCACTTCCCCACCGAAGTCTCGGCGGAAGGTAGCGGCGGATTCAGCCTGATCGCCGGGACCGGCAGCTGGTCCGGAACCGCCATCCAAAACGTGCGTCTGGAAGGCTCGACCTTATCCGGCGAAGCCATCAGCCTTTCCCTCTTCGCGCCCTTCACCGGCGGCGACCCGGTCAAGGAAGCCGGCGTGAGTTGTGCCCCGGGTCGGGGAACTTCCTCCTCGCTGTATGTGGACGTAGCGGTCCTGCTGGCCGCGCTGGCCGTCCTGCTGGGATGGCGACGCTTCCCCCAGTCAGTCCGGTAGCGCATACGACGGGTTTGTAACCCACCTGAAGTGAACGAATATCGGCTCCCGGGCACCTTGTGGCACGGGAGCCGTTTTATTTTGAGTGACCTGGATACGGAGGAACCTTTCAGGTATCTGACGTATGGTACATGGTAGTGGGAGAGCACCTACTTACCGTTGAGTAGAACCAAAGCAAGGAACCGTATCATGGATATTCCACGATTCCGCCCGTATGGCCTCGGCCTTCTGGTACCCCTTTTCGCCCTCGTCTTCAGCCATGGCGTCGCAACGGCCACGCCCCTGGATGACTACGTCAATGCCCCCGATGCCACCTTCAGCTATGAACTGCTGAGTACCACCACGGGGACCGGCTACACCGGCTACGTCTACACCATGAATTCCCAGACCTGGCGGGATGCCAGCGAAGTGGACCGCCCCGTCTGGCAACACTGGGTCCGCGTAGCCGTACCCGACGTCCGCACCCATGATAAGGCCATGATGTTTATCAACGGCGGACGAAACGGGAGCAGTGCCCCCGCCAGTGTGGACGCCACCTTCGCGGCCATGGCCGTAAGTGCCCAGGCCGTCGTCGTCGAAATCCGCATGGTGCCCAATCAGCGCATTCGATTTTCCGACGAAACCGATTACCGCTATGTCGCAGAGGGACGCACGGAAGACGAACTCATCGCCTATACCTGGGACAAATATGTAAAGACCGACGACGCCACCTGGCTTGCGCGGCTCCCCATGACCAAGGCCGTCGTCCGCGCTATGGACCTGACCGAGACCGAACACGGAACGACGGGCTTCTTCGTGTCGGGGGCCTCCAAACGGGGCTGGACCACCTGGACCACGGCAGCGGTGGATGAGCGGGTAGAAGCCATCGCCCCCATCGTTATCGATGTGCTCAACACCGAAGCCAGCATGCAGCATCACTTCGATGCCTATGGCGACTGGTCCCTCTCGATTCAGGACTACGCCGACATGGGCCTCATGGACAAGCTCCACGACGACGACTTCCGCAAGGTCCTTGATGTGGTGGACCCCTTCGTATATCGTGACCGGCTCACCATGCCCAAGTTCATCATGAACTCCACGGGCGACCAGTTTTTTCTTCCGGACTCTTCCCAGTTCTACTTTGGTGAACTGGTAGGCGAAAAACACATCCGATTCATACCCAATACCGACCACGGGATGAGCAGCCCCGACACCTTCCAGGATCTCTCCACCTATTTTCAGGCCTACCTCAACGACGTGAGTCGCCCGGAGTTCAGCTGGACCATCCAGGAAGACGGCAGTATCCGCGTGGAAACGGAAAGCACCCCCTCCGCCGTCCACCTCTGGCAGGCCACCAACCCCCTCGCCCGGGACTTCCGCCAGGAGAGCATCGGCAATGTCTGGACCAGCAGCACCCTGAGCGCGGAAAGCCCCGGCGTCTACGTGGGCAGCGTGCCAGAACCCGACAAGGGCTGGAGCGCCTTTTTTATTGAACTGGAGTTTGAAAGCGGGCTCACCTACCCCTTTCAGATGACCACGGAAGTCAGCATCGTGCCCGATGTGCTGCCCTTCAAGGATGGAAACATCCGCGCAGAAATTACCGACCCGACCGCCCTCGACACCTATGTCAATCAGGCGGATCCCAATTACTCCTATGAGCTCCTCCACCAGACCGACGAAGACGGCTACACCTCCTATGTCTACTCCATGAACTCCCAGACCTGGCGCAGCCCCACTGAAGTGGATCGCCCCCTCTGGCAGCACTGGCTCATGGTGGCCGTTCCCGATGAACACCTCCACGATGATGCCCTCATCTGGATCGGGGGCCGGGACAACGACGACCCTGCACCGGCCGCCATTAGCGCCGACCTCGGCGCCCTCGCGGCGAGCACCCTCTCGGTGGTTGCGGAAGTGCGCATGATCCCCAATCAGGAATTGATGTTTGCCGACGAAACGGACCCGCGCTATCTGGAAACCGGCCGGGAAGAAGACGAGCTCATTGCCTATGCCTGGGATAAATACCGCAGCACCAAAGATCCCCTCTGGCTCCCCCGCCTGCCCATGACCAAGGCCGTCGTGCGCGCTATGGATACCATCCAGTCCGAGTTCACGAGTGTCCAGGGCTTTATGGCCGCCGGTGAATCAAAACGGGGCTGGACCACCTGGACGGTGGCCGCCGTAGATCCCCGCATCAAGGCCATCGCGCCCCACGTCATCGATCTGCTCAATATCGTGCCCAGTTTTCAACACCACTACGCCGCCTATGGCGACTGGGCCGATGCGGTAAGTGACTATGTCGATATGGAAATCTTCGACTGGTTTGAGACCCAGGACTTCCAGGATCTCCTCGACATCGTGGGCCCCTATTCCTACCGCGACCGCTATACCATGCCCAAATACATCATCAACGCGGCGGGCGACGAATTTTTCCTGCCCGACTCGTCCCAGTTCTATTTTGACGAACTCGTGGGTCCCAAGTATCTCCGCTATGTGCCCAATGCCGGCCATAGCCTCAACCAGGAAGCCTTCACCGATTTCAGCGCCTACTACGGTTCTTATCTCTTCAACACCCCCCGCCCCGAATTCACCTGGCAGAAGACCGAATCGGGTGCCCTCATTGTTCAGACTGAGACGACCCCAACCCGGGTGCTGCTGTGGCAATCCACAAACCCCACCGCCCGTAATTTCATCCAGGCGGAATACACCAGTACCGTGCTGACCGATCAGGGTAATGGCATCTACATCGGCAACGTCGCGGAACCCGCACAGGGGTGGACCGCGTTCTTTATCGAATTGGAATTCCCCAACGGCGATTCCTATCCACCGGAGTCAGACCTGTCGGAACTGAATCTGCCCCCCTTCCGCTTCACCACAGAAGTGAGTGTCATCCCCGATATCCTCCCCTTTGCCGAAGGCGGTGAGGGTGAAGGCGAAGGTGAAGGTGAAGGTGAAGGTGAAGGCGAAGGTGAAGGTGAAGGTGAAGGCGAAGGTGAAGGCGAAGGTGAAGGCGAAGGTGAAGGTGAAGGTGAAGGCGAGGGAGAAGGCGAAGGCGATACGACGCCCCCCGTCATCACCCTACTCGGAGGCGATCTGCTGCGCAGTGAATGTGGACAGCCTTTCGTTGACCCCGGCGCTACGGCGTTGGACAACCATGACGGTGATGTAACCCAGAGCATTGTAGCCAGTGGCGACACGATCGACGTCAATACCCCCGGCATCTACAACCGAAACTACACGGCCCAGGATGGAGCGGGTAACGTAGCCCTCGTCAGTCGCACCGTTGTCATCGAGGACACCGCCGGCCCGGTAATTACGCTCAACGGAGGCGCCGCCATGACGGTGGTGTGTGGCGACGCCTTCTCCGATCCCGGTGCCACGGCCCTCGACAGCTGTGCCGGAGAGCGTACTGTCACCGTGTCGGGTACCGTAAATACCACCCTGCCCGGCCAATATGTACTTACCTACCGGGCAGCCGACGCCATCGGAAATGCGACCACGACGACCCGTGTAGTTACGGTGCGGGATAGCGCGCCGGTTATCACGCTTCTGGGCGAGGCCACCATGACGATAGGCTGCGGCGAAACATTCGACGACCCCGGCGCCACGGCGGTAGACGGATGTGAAGGGCCGGTCGAACTGCGCACGAGTTCGACCCTTGACGCCACGACCCCCGGCACCTATACCATTGAATATTTCGCCAGCGACAGCACGGGCCGCACGGGCTCCACCACCCGTACGGTTCATGTGGTCGATGAAGCCGCGCCCACCTTGATCCTCCTCGGGGCCTCCCCCATGATCATCGATTGCGGTATTGCCTTTGTCGATCCGGGCACCGAGGTAGTCGACGCCTGTGACCCCAACCCAACGGTCACGTCGGACGTGAACATCGCGCTGAACACCAACCTGGCCGGCAGCTATACCATCACCTACACGGCGGAAGACAGCAGTGGAAACACCGCAACAACGACCCGCATCGTGGATGTGCAAGGTACCGGTTGCAGCGGCGAACAGCCCACCTGCCCCCTCCAGGATTTCGAAATCCTGATGCCTACTGGAAACATTGTCATTCCCAATGGCGTGGCAGGACAAAGCGTGGCACTCCGGGCGGCCGCCGACTTCGGTGCGTCCGCTGGTGATACCCCCTGCGCCGATGGCACCCTGGAGGTGACCTACACCATCGACGGAACCACCGGCTCCTCACGGGATGCCGCCAACGGATTCCCTGCGAGCTTCGTTTTCGCACCGGGTGACTACACCGTCGTAGCAACCGCCCGGGTCGTGGAAACGGGCGCCACCCTGACCAGTAGCCGCGACTTCTCCGTGCGTACGGCACCCGATGCAAACGGCGATGGACTGCTGGACGGCCCCTTTGCCAATCTCACGGCCGACGGCGAGCGCTGGATGGGTGAAACGAACGATTCCAACGGCCCCAGCAAGAGCGAGATGATTGCCTGGTTTGGCAATTGCGAAGCGGCCGACACGGGCGTCCTGACCGCCCAACTGACGAATCCGGCCAACGCCATGGAAAGCCTGGAAGTCACCGTCCCCCGCCGTCTGCTGGACTGCGGAGAGCAGGGCATCGTGTTGGTCCAGGTGGCAAACAATCTTGGCGCTCTTCTGGGACCCGACTACACCGGCTTCCTACCCGAGGCCCCGGACGGACACGTTACGGGCGCGCCGTATTTCACCTTCACCGTGCTGATCAGTGGCGACGGCGGGCAAACTTTCCGCCCCGCCTCCAATGCCGAACTCGCTGCGGCACCGGCATCTGTGGTGCTGTCGGGCATGACCGGTCTGGCAACGGGCACCACCCTGAGCAGCTATCCCCTGGACGTCAGCAATGACGGCTCGGGGAATATCCACCTGGCCCTACCAGATTCCGAGTGGGCTGCGACCTTCGTGGCCGGCGTGTTGTCCGATAGCAGCACGATCCAGGCTTCGGCGAAAGGCACAGCGGTCTTTACCGCCTTCCTGCCCTCGGATGCACCGGTGAAAGAAGAAGGGGTTTCCTGCGCCCCCGGCGCGAAACACGGTTTGGGCGGATTGCTTACCGATCTGCTGCTCATCGCCCTGCTCCTCGGTGGACTCTTCGCAGCACGACGGCACCTTGGGACTACACCAACGCCGTAAACCCAGCAGCAAAAACGCAATCGTCGGTGCAGTCCCGGGGACTG
>JAXMOL010000084.1:0-17692 GCA_034669905.1 Candidatus Hydrogenedentota bacterium | reverse complement strand
CCCTCCGATCCACGACGTCACTGGGGACTGCACCGACGCCGTTCACCAGGCACAGGGCGACAGTCGTCCTGGCGAACCCTATCACCCCCCAGTAACCACACCACGCGGAAGTCGGGGCTGTCCCCCTCTTCTCACCACGTCTCCTCCAGAGGGGGACAGCCCCGACTAGCACGTTTTCCACCCTGCCCTGGGTAAACCTTTCCACCCACACACTGCCCGAACTACTGCCAATTCACCACGTCGGTGCAGTCCCCACATCCCCCGCGAACCTTCTGCCTGTTCTGGGTTCTCAGGATATACGATAATCGATGACACTGAAACTTTAAACACCTTCTCGCCCCCATTCGTTATAAGGGTAGCTACCTGCGGTGAGAGCAGCCATGGATGGAATATCCGGAGCAATCGATGAGCGATGAACAGGAACGTAGCGCAGAACGGGTACGGGAGGCCTTAGACCGGTATGAAGCCCCCCTCATCCGCTATGCGACGCGATTAACGGGCAACAGCGAATTGGCACGGGATATCGTGCAGGATACCTTCGTAAAGCTGTGTACGGCGGATTGGACCAAAATTGAGGCCCACCTCGCCCCCTGGCTTTACCGGGTCTGCCGAAACCGGGCCTTCGATGTCCTCAAAAAGGAAAATCGTATGCAACCCCTGGCAGAAGGACAAGCAGAGGCCCGACCGGACACCAAGCCGGCCCCGGGTAAGGTGGCGGAGGGCCATGAGGCGGAAGCCCTGGTCCACGCCGTGTTGGCAGGACTCCCGGAGAAAAACCAGGAGGTCTTCCGCCTCAAATTCCAACATGAACTTTCCTACAAAGAAATCAGCGAGGTCACGGGCCATCCGGTGAACAGCGTTCGCTACATTATCCACACCACCCTGAAGACCCTCCGCCAACAACTCCAGGGCCGCCTCGATCCGGCCCTGGGCCAGTAAAGGAGTCTCCCCATGCGACTCGAACATGATGATCCCCGCCTGATGGATTATGTCCTCGGCGAATTGGACGAACAGGAGGCCGCCGAAGTCGCGGCCGCCCTGAAAGCAGATGAAAACAAAGAGGCCAAGGCCCTTGTGGAGGAGCTGCGCGGCGTGGCCGATACGACGCGCCGGATTCTCCTGGAAGAAGAAGGGGCTCCCGCGCTTACGGACCTGCAGCGTAAGTCCATCGTGGGCCAAGCAAAAACAGTGCCCGAAAACGTGGTGGATGGCGCCGCGTGGTGGGGCCGGGTTTCCACCTGGGTGGCGCTTGCCGCCATGATCGCAATTATTGCCGCCATTGGAACGCCCAACCTGGCAGGGTATACCGCGCCACGGGCATTGAAGAGTACAGCCGCTGAACCTACACCATCGGCAGAACGGCTCGCCACGCTTGAAAGTTATCAGGAAGAGCCCGCGCCTGCAGGAACTGACTGGACTCCCATTCAGGACGTAGAACTGGATGGTTCACTTCGGTTCCGAAATGATGTGGGCGAGAAGGATGACATTTTGGTTGATGAGAACGGCGATGGCGTCGTCCATGGTGCCCCCCCCACGCAGCTTGGCACCAAAGCCAATTTCACAGATGACGTCTCACCCTATATTGAGTTTGACGCTTACACCAATACGGGAGACACAGCCGCCCAAACCGAAGCAAACATTGTGGAGGCCAGGAACCGTCTCAACATCAACGCCAACCTGAGAGATGGGCTCAGTGTGAGCTACGAAACCGATGGAAGCCAACGAGAAGGCAACGTCCCAACTGCCGAAGAAGAGCAGTGGTCTGAATACAATGTCGGTAACCTGACGGGTCAGCAGGAATTGCCCCGGCAGATGGCCTCCCATTTGCCCAGTGATGAGGTGGCACCGGAACCCGCTCCCAACCCCGAGCAGCTCCCCTGGAACTGGAATACCCCTGACCCGAAAAACACCCAAATCGTGGGCGGTCCCGGCTCGGAAACCTACGTGAAGGTCACGGGCGTGAAGCCCTTCCTCGAAACCCGGGCCGAGCCCCTTTCCACTTTCAGCATCGATGTGGACACAGCGGCCTACAGCAACGTGCGACGCTTCCTGAACCGGGGACAGATGCCCCCGCCCGACGCGGTCCGTATTGAGGAAATGGTGAATTACTTCGCCTATAACTATCCCCAACCGACGGATCACCATCCCTTCGCGGTGGCAGTCCATGGGGCCCCCGCCCCCTGGGATCCCAATCACCGCCTCGTCCGCATTGGCGTGAAAGGCAAAGAAGTGGCTGCGGCAGAACGTCCCCCGGCGAATCTGGTCTTCCTCCTGGATGTCTCCGGCTCCATGGGCGACGCCAACAAGTTGCCCCTGGTGAAGGAATCCATGAAGACCCTCCTGAGCCAGCTTACGCCACGGGATCGGGTGGGCATTGTCACCTATTCCGGGAATGCGCGGAAGGTCCTTGACCTGACCTCCTGCCAACATCAGAACGCCATTCTCCTTGCTATCGACAGTCTCCGCTCTGGAGGCAGCACGAATGGCGGTGGCGGCATCCAGATGGCCTACGACATGGCCCAGGCCGCCTATGACCCCGAAGGCATCAACCGGGTCATCATGGCGACCGATGGGGACTTCAACGTGGGCAACACGACCCATGGGGGCCTCATGGGTATGATCGAGGCCCGGGCCAAGTCGGGCGTGTTCCTCACGACCCTGGGCTTTGGCATGGGCAACCTGAAGGACTCCACGCTGGAACAGCTGGCCGATCGCGGCAACGGCAACTACGCCTACATCGACACCCACGCCGAAGCACGAAAGGCCCTGGGCCGACAGCTGTCGGGCACCCTCCACACCATCGCGAAGGATGTGAAGATTCAGGTAGAGTTTAATCCCAACCGCATCTCCCATTATCGCCTGCTGGGCTACGAGAACCGGGCCCTGGCGAATCGGGACTTCAATGATGACACGAAGGATGCCGGAGAGATCGGCGCGGGCCATACGGTTACGGCGCTCTACGAAATCATCCCCCGGGGGGCCAGCACGACACCCGGTGTGGACCCCTTGAAGTATTCCGAGACGGGCGCGCCCGAGCTCGGAGACAAGCCTACCCCTCAGCCGACGGGTGAATGGCTCACGGTGAAGATGCGTTACAAGCAGCCATCGGGTAATGAAAGCACCAAGCTGGAGGTCCCGCTGAACTACGTGAACGGCGACCTCCGGGAAAGTGACCCCGACTTCCGCTTTGCCGCGTCCGTCGCCGCCTTCGGGCAGGTCTTACGCAACCCGGGTTACCGCCATCCCAACAACTTCGACCGCATCCTGGAGATGGCCCGTCCGGCCACCGGGGGCGATCCCGAGAAGGAGGCCTTCCTCGACATGGTCGTCACCGCGAAAACCCTCGCGACGCGGCGCCAGCGGGGACTGCACTGACATAGCCCACGGCAAATACCTGCAACAACCCCGTGGCAAACACCGCAACGCCCCCTAACCAAGGGCAGAGAAAAGTCGGGGCCGTCCCCGGGGACTGCCTCGACATAGCCCACGGCAAATACCTGCAACAACCCCGTGGCAAACACCGCAACGCCCCCTAACCAAGGGCAGAGAAAAGTCGGGGCCGTCCCCCTCCCAAACGTGTCGTCACGTTGAAGAGGGGGACGGCCCTGACTAGCACTTTTTCCACCCTGATCCGGGCGAATCTTTCGGCCCAAACGTGCCTTCCCCGTAATCAAGACACAACGTCGGTGCAGTCCCCGCTATCCGCGATAAACCAGAAAGCCCATATAGGCGAAATACAGTAAGACCATGACGGTGCCTTCCCGACGCTGAAGCGTCTTCTTGGGCTTACCCGTAAACATGAAGGCAAATAGAATCAGGGTCGCGACCATCATCATGAGGAAATCGATATTGTTCGCGGTGTTGTAGTCCATGGCGTTGATGGCGCTGGAAAGTCCGGCCACGATGAAGATGTTGAAGATATTCGAGCCCACCACATTGCCGACGGCGATATCGACGTTTTTCCGGTAGGCCGCCATCCCCGACGTGGCCAGTTCGGGCAGGGAAGTACCGATAGCGATCACCGTCAGCCCGATAAAGGCCTGGCTGAGCCCCATCGCCTCGGCTATCGATGCGGCGCTGTTGACTGCCAAACGCCCACCTATGACCAGGCCGGCAATCCCCACAACAATTTCAATCACAGAGCGCAGGGTCGAGTCGGTGGCCTGCTCCCCCACCCACTCTTGATTCTTGTCGTCCTTGATCAGCTGGGCGACGTAATACACAAAGGCACAAAAAAAGGCGAGCAGGACGAACCCGTCGATATGGCCCAATCGCGAGGTGGCTTCCCCATCGAAGAGCTGGTCATTTACCAGGAAGAAGAACACAATCGCCGCCCCCAGGGTAAAGGGAATCTCCCGCCAAACCGTTCCCCGACCGGCGGGCAAGGGACAGATCATAGCGGATATCCCCAGAATCAAAAGGATATTGGCGATATTACTTCCGATGATATTCCCGATGAAGAGATCGGAGTTTCCCTGTCCACCCGCCACAATACCGATGACCAACTCTGGCAACGACGTTCCAAAGGATACGACCGTCAGCCCGATCACGAAATTACTTATCTCGAGTTGCCGGGCCACCGAGGATGCCCCCCGAACTAGCCAATCGGCCCCTTTCACCAAGAGGGCCAGGCCCACTACCAGCAATACATATTCCATGGGATACGAGGTCTCCGGGTTACTACTAAATGCTGAGCCGGGCAGGCCCGCAACGGGGGCTGAGACACCTGGGTGGGCGAGAACAAGACGATTACGCACGCACGGTGGGTACGACGTGATTGGGGGGGCCCGCCGCGCTGCGTTGTTCCTGCCAGGTCGCTGCAAGAGAGGGCGAGGGTCACCCCGTTTCTACAGGCCCCGATCATAACGACCTGAGCGCCAGACTTGCAAGATAAATCGGAGACAACATGGAAAAATCGGGCGTCGGCTACCGCCCCCAAGGGGTGCACCCGCACGAAAACGGGCAGGGCATTCCGTAGAATACCCTGCCCACTCCTCCCCCGGACTTCAACAAACTATGCGCGGCGCCTGCCCGTCGCGAGCATCGTCACCCCCAGTCCAAACAGCAGCAACGTCGCTGGCTCGGGTATGGGCCGGTCGGGTGGGTAATCAGGTGGTGGCGGCGGTGGCGGCGGAGGCGGCGGCGGTGGAGGTGGTGGCAGGAACGTGGATTCGGCATAGCCGAAGGCCCACATGTTCATGATCACCGTACTCACCGTATAACGCGGAATCCGGAACGAGAGTATGACCGAATCCATACCTGCATCCGCGTCGTTTGCCGTCCAGAATCGCGATATCGACGTATTCACACCCGCACCCGCCACATCCACGAAGAACCCCGCATGGGCATATTCCTGAACAGCGTCGTCTACACTTACCATAACGTCCCACGACACCTTGAGTTCCCAATCAATCCACAAATCCACGCCGCCGCGGTTGGAAAAACGCAACGTCATGTCGTTTACCGAAGCATCGGCAAGGGAAAAGGAATCGGGCGGAGAGTCCGCCCACCCCGCTACAGCAAGGGAACCATCGGGGCCTTCCAGCGGAAATCCGGGTGTAGGCTTGGTCTCTGTGGCCGTGGCCGTGGCGAGAAAGTCTCCGCCACCCAGGGTAAACACATCCAAATCGCCAGCGGGCTGGGCCCAACCCAGTCGGTTGGTAATCGGTACTTCGTTCCGTATTCCACCAGGCGGGGCGTCATAGGCGGGCGGAAAATCCACCGCTCCGCCCACCGGGAAGAGCGTGGCGTCCACTTCCAGGTCATACACTGCCAGTCCGGATACGTCCCAAATTCCAAGAAGCAGCGTTACTACGAACAACCATTTGTATCGCATGGGTACACCTCCTTCTCGTTGTTGGCCCCTCACTTCCCCGCAAAAAAGCAGCATATTCCATACCCGAATCACCGCGTATACAGAAGCCCGCCCCATCAAACCGCTTATGTAGTACACCCCAACACAGCCCACGGGCATTACCGGCAATAACACGGCACAGTGTACTCAGAAGTGAGTAACCTTTACCGAACATATGTGCCGCGGTTCGCCCCCTGCCCGGCCCCCCGATGGGCCCCATCGCCGCCTGCAGTACAGGAAGACATCCACACTTCGATACGTCCAGATACGACAAGCACTCCCCGGGGGTTTGTCAGGGAGTGCTGCGTTGTAGTCTGACAGGTAACTTGGGAGGGCCACCTGTGTCAACTACATGTGTGTGCGAAGATCGCCAAGGTCTCATGCGAAACCTGATATGTCTTAATTAGGAAACGTCGGCCGTCCATTGTCGAAAAAACGCTTCGACACCATGCAAAGGCTTCAGTCTAATGTCATCATATTCCAAACGTTTCAACTTGTCAAAGGCCGCCAGCTTGTCCGGGGCCACAACCGTGCCTTCGGCGCGATCCTCGAGACTGTCCGTAGACAGTGCGCTAAACTCAAATACCGCCATCGTAACTCCACCTCGTTGAGGCCACGCCCATGTACTTATCTGACCGCCGCTTCTGACCATAAAGTGGTCTCCCCACCGGAAAAGGGTCGCTTTAGGTCCATATTGGAACACATCTTGGGGAGTATGCGGATTTCCTTTGAAAAAAGAGCCGAATTTCGGACAGGCGTCCCAAAAATGGAGCCCATCGGGGGCACACTCGGGCCGGTCCGGAGAAAGGAAGGGGCTTAGTAGTCGGAGGACTTCCGGCTGTACTTGTCACCGAAGGGGCCCTCTTGTTCCTCTTCCATGCTGCCACGGATGCGCAAGTAGGAATCGTAGCGCCAGGCCGTGAGTTTTCCGGCGTCAAGGGCCTCGGTCACGGCACAGTCCGGCTCGTGGGTGTGACTGCAATTGCGAAAATAGCAATTCTCGCCCAATTGGGCAAGGTCGGGAAAGAACCAGGCCACTTCTTCGGGGGAAACGCCCCACACGCCCAAGGCCCGAATGCCTGGTGTATCAATAATGCGAATTCCGCCATCCAGCTCGTAAAGACGCGAGGCCGTGGTCGTGTGGCGCCCCCGCTGGGAGACATCGCTGACTTCCTGGGTATGAACTTCCAGGTTATCATCCAGCACATTCAGCAGGGTGGACTTGCCCACGCCGCTATGGCCCGAGAGGATGCTGAGCTTCCCCGCCAGCGCCGTTCGAAGCGTATCGAGGCCTTCCCCTGTCTCGCAACTGGTTCGCACCACCTGGAAGCCCAGGGCCTCATAGTCTTTCAACTCCGGCGGCTCTTCGTCCACGAGGTCCATCTTGTTGACACACACGATGGGCGTCACGCCCCCCACTTCCGCCGCGATGAGATAGCGATCGACCAGGCCGGTTCGGAAGGGTGGGTTGGCTGCGGCGGCCACAATGATGAGGCAGTCGATATTGGCCGCAAAAACCTGCTCGTCGAGCCGATCATGCTCGTGTCCGGGACGGCTCAGACGGGTGTCCCGGGGCCCCACCCCCCGGACGAACCACTTTTCGGCCTCTCGCTCCACAAAGACATTGTCTCCGGGGGCCAGCAGAGTGGCATTGGATTCCTTGAGGCGCTCATCGATGAGACAAAGTTCCTCCTGCCCGTCTTTCAGGACGAAGGCCCACTTTTTGGAATGGGAGATGACGAGCGCATTGGTCTCAAAGTCTTCGGGGAGGCTGTTCGACTCCACGGCGGCGTCTGAAATCGCCGTTTGGGCACGCCGATGCCGTGCACGGTCATGGGTGAAGGCCGTTTCATGGGCCTCCTCCCAATTCCGCGTACGTACCTGCTTGCGTTTCTTTTTTTGTATCTGCTTCTTTTTCAAAATGTCCGAGACGTGGGGTTGTTGTGGTCACGTCCCCTTAGTATACCCCTTGGACGGGGAATGTGACAGACCTGCCGTCCCCGGTCATGCCATGTCGTCAAAAGAGACCTTGGGTTCGATAAAGGCCGCCACCTCGTCAATGGGCATACGCACCTGCTCCATCGTGTCCCGGTCGCGGACCGTAACGGTGTTGTCTTCTTTGGTGTCATAGTCGACACAGATGCAGAAGGGCGTACCCACTTCATCCTGACGACGGTAGCGACGTCCAATGGCACCGGCCTGGTCGTAATAGGTGGTGAACTTGCGGCGCAGCTTCTTTTCCAGGTCCTTAGCGATTTCGGCGATGCCGTCTTTCTTGACCAAGGGCAGGATAGCGGCCTTGATGGGAGCCAGCTTCGGTGCGAACTTCATGACGACACGCTGCTCACCATTGACTTCTTCTTCGGTATAGGCGGCGCACAGGACGGCCAGGGTTGCCCGGTCGGCACCGGCGGAGGGTTCGAGCACGGTGGGCACGAAACGCTCGTTGGCCTGCTGGTCGAAGAAGGAGAGGTCCTTGCCCGACGCTTCGGTGTGGGCCTTGAGGTCAAAGGTGCCGCGATTGGCGAGGCCCTGCAACTCACCCCAGCCGAAGGGGAATTCATATTCCACATCGACGGTGCGCTTGGAATAGTGAGCCAGCGATTCTTTCGGGTGCTCGTACCAGCGCATTTTGTCTTCCTGGAGTCCGAGGCGGAGGTACCAGCTCCAGATTTCAGCCTGCCACTTCTCGAACCAGGCTTCTTCGTCCTCTTCCTTACAGAAGAACTCGATTTCCATCTGCTCGAATTCACGGCTGCGGAAGATGAAATTCCGGGGGTTCACTTCATTGCGGAAGGCCTTACCGACCTGGGCAATACCAAAGGGAATCTGACAGCGGTTGGAAGAGTAGACTTCTTTGAAGTTCACAAAGATAGACTGGCAGGTCTCGGGGCGCAGATAGGTGTTCACCGCCGTCGCCTCGTTGACGCCGAGTTGGGTCTGCAACATGCTGTTAAACTGCATGGGCTCGGTGAGCTTACCGCCGCAATCAGGGCACACATCTTTTTCCAGGTGATCTTCCCGGAAACGGTGCTTACACTCGGTGCAGTCCACCACCACATCGTGGAAGGCATCCACGTGGCCCGAGGCCTTCCAGACGTCGGGGTGCATGATGATGCTGGCGTCGAGGCCCACGATATCGTCGCGCACCTGGACGAAATTAAACCACCAGTCGTCTTTCAGATTGCGCTTGAGCTCCACCCCCAGGGGACCAAAGTCCCAGCAGCCATTTACACCGCCATAAATGGCGCTCGATTGAAAGATAAAACCCTTACGTTTGCAGAGGCTGACCAGCTTGTCCACGATATACTCCTGTATGCACTTTTGTGAAGTGAGAAATGGCCTGATGGCCGAAAGTTTGGTTTGGGTATAAGCGGTCTATTGTAGTGGTTGAAGACCTTTCAGTGCAATTGTTTAGCGAAAGCACGAATTTGATGCGCCGGTCGAACTACGCCGCACATTGGGCGCCGGGAAGTGTGCAAAGCGGGGGCAGGAATACCAAATCCTGTGGCGCCATCGCCTGATTCACGGGAACGGCGCCGTTTTCGGTAAGGCGCTTCCGATCGGCATCCGAAGTCTCCTCCCTCAAAGATGCCCCTGAAAGGCGTAGATACGTCATGGTGAAGGGCCAAGAGATACGCTATACCATTCCCCACTGAGCCCACGACGTCGCCCAACTTTACGAAGAACTCCGTGTGCTATACTCCCACCGGCTCCAGTGACAGCCCCTCCCTATCCACGAATATTGAATTTTTGGAGACGAAGTCCATGACCAAAGGCGAATACGAATCCCGCATCCAGACGGTCTGCCTGGCCACGCTGACCATTGTCGTGGTTGCCGTGGCCCTCTATCTCTTGCGCGTCGTACTGGTCCCCTTTATCCTCGCCGCCTTTCTCTCCCTCGTGCTGCTGCCCATCGTGAGTTTTCTCATGCGAAAACTCCGCGTACGCCGGCCCATCGCCCTTGCTATCACCCTGTTGCTCGGCTTTCTCGCTGTGCTCGGGGTGGGTGCCTTTATCGCCGTATCGGTCGGTCAATTTGCCAATAACGCCGGAGAATATGAGGCCCAACTGAAACAGCTGCTGCTCAAGGCCGAAAACTCGCCCCCCATAAAAGCCATTGTGACGCTGGTGGCCAAGAGCGAAGAAGCCCCTCCAACGGGGGAAAGCCTCCCTGCCCCGGCGGAATCGACCACCGAAGACGGCATTGCCCCGGAACGAAACAGTGGATTTCGCACGTCTCTCCTGTTGCCTGAAGGCGCCATCAACGGCATCGCACGGCGACTCTCCACCGGTGTGCTTTCCGTCCTCTCCAATGGCTTCCTGGTCTTACTCTTTACGGCCTTCCTCTTAATGGGGAGCGTAACCCGCACCAAGCCCCGCGAAGGGGTCGTGGGCGAAATCGAGTCGCGGGTTCAGAAATACATCGCCATCAAGATTCTCTCGTCCATGCTGACGGGCTTCCTGGTCTACCTGGTGCTCCATTTTCTCGGCATCCGCTACGCCATCTCCTTCGGAGCCTTCGCCTTCATCCTGAACTTCGTGCCCAATATTGGCTCCATCGTCGCCACCCTGCTGCCCCTCCCCTTTGTCTTGCTGACCCCTGGTGTCAGCACCGTCACGGTGGTCTTGGCGGTTCTGTTGCCCCTCTGCATTCAGTTTCTCATCGGCAGCGTATTCGAGCCCAAGGTCATGGGCGACACCCTGGGCCTCCACCCGGTCGTCGTGCTCATGTCCTTAATCTTCTGGGGCATGCTCTGGGGATTCAGCGGTATGCTGCTGGCCATCCCCATGACGGCCAGCGCCAAGATCATCTTCGCGCGCATCGACGTGACCAAGCCCATTGCCACCCTCATGGAAGGGCGTCTTGAGGCCTTTGACGAGATGTAGCAATTCCGCCCCGCATGAAGCAGAATACGCGCTCCGGTCATCTCGTCCGGGAAACGACCCGACACTCCTCATAGAGCGTCGTCCACGCGCCATCGTCGCCCCGGACTTCCACCAACGCGGTATCGCCCTTACTCCACCACACGAGATACATGCCGTCGCTGTAGCGGGCACCGGAGGCGGATACCGTCTGGGGCAGGGTGTATTGCTGGCCATCGGGCATGACCACACGTACGAAATCCAGGCTGTCATCGGTAAGGGTATAGTAGGTCACGTCCAGGCGTTCGCCCGTGTTGGTCTCGTATACGTAGGCCATCCCCGGGGATACGCCGAGGGTCGGCTCGCTTGTAGTGGCGCAACCACTCGCGACAGCGAGTAACATCACAATACCTGCCAACTGCTGCCAGGATGGATTCAACAAACTTTTCACCGTAGTATTCTCCATTTCATAGATTTCAGTCCCTATTCCGGGACATTTCGTTGGCACGGAGTATAAGAATAGGGGTGGCGGTATTCAAGCGGACGTAAAGCGGGGACTGCACCGACACAGTTCTCCCGAACAAAGGGCAATGCGTGTCGTGGCAAGCCCAACCACCCCATGGTAACCACACCATTCGGAAGTCGGGGCTGTCCCCGCTCCGCCGAAACTTCTTGCATTTCTCTCCCACTTCTCCTATCGTAGTATTCTCTTGACATATCCCTGTGATCTTCATCGTGCGGATCACGCATAAAATTGACGCGGACCCACTCCCCCCAATGGATGCCGCGTTTGCGAAGCTGGGGAAACAGAAAGGGAGAATTCATGCATTGGTATGTAGATGTGTTGAAAAACTATGTGGGGTTCAGCGGACGGGCCCGTCGGACCGAATTCTGGATGTTTGCCCTG
The DNA here is from genome assembly GCA_034669905.1 of Candidatus Hydrogenedentota bacterium. Lineage (GTDB taxonomy): Bacteria > Hydrogenedentota > Hydrogenedentia > Hydrogenedentales > JAEUWI01 > JAEUWI01. Next base: position 6,065 of record JAXMOL010000084.1, on the reverse strand, counting down.
ATCAGCTTCGTAGTGGCCACCGTGCTCACCATCGTTGAGAACATTATCAGCATGCCCGGCACGCTCAGTTCGCTGTACAATCTGGCCGTTTTACTACCCTCCCTCGCGGTGGCCATGCGTCGACTGCACGATACGGGACGTAGCGGTTTCTGGCTCCTCCTCATTTTCATCCCGATCCTTGGGTGGCTTGTGCTCCTGATTTTCTATATCTTGGAAGGCACACCGGGCGACAACGAATACGGCCCGGATCCCAAGGCGGTCGCTGCCTGATTCACCGCCCAATCGTCGCTTAGCCTACGGCTCCCTGGCATCTTTCTGATAGCAGGGAGCCTTTATGCTATTTCTCCACGCGAGACGGCGCATTGACACCGTTGTCAATACATGGGTAGCATGGCGGTTGGACTTAGTCAAAGGGCAGTTACGAGGAAGTAGCGCGTGCGTCAAATCCCCCCCATTTTCAAGGCTGGATCCGGCCTTCTGGTTCTCGCAATCACCTTATTGGGCGCCTTCACCGGCGCGGCCGTCGACTTTGAAACCGACGTCGCTCCCCTGCTCGAAGCCAATTGCCTGGGTTGTCATCAGCCCAATATCCTGAAAGGCGATTTTTCCCTCGCCACCCGCGCCGACATGATGGCCAGTGGCAAGGTCGTTCCCGGCGCGCCCGACCAAAGCCGCCTCCTCAAGGTCATCCAGCCGAAATCGGACGGTAGCCCCCCGGAAATGCCGGCGAAAGGCACGCCCCTTAATGCGACGGAAGTGGATATCATCCGCCAGTGGATCGCCGCGGGTGCCCCCTGGCCCGAAGACCGCACCCTGTCGGAGCCCTCCAAGGCGGACGCTTCGTGGTGGTCCTTCCAGCCCCTCGCCGACGTCCCCCCACCCGCAGTGCCCCAGGCACCCACCGCGTGGCAGGAAAACCCGATTGACCAGTTTCTCTTCGCCGCCCTCGAAGCCCAAAACCTTGCGCCAAGCCCACAGGCCGACCGGCGCACCCTCATCCGAAGGCTCTACATCGATCTGATTGGACTCCCTCCCACGGCCGACGCCATCGCCACTTTCGAAGCCGACACCCGCCCGGATGCGTGGGAGCGCCTCGTGGATGAACTTATGGCCTCGCCCCACTATGGTGAACGGTGGGCACGGCATTGGCTCGATATCGCCCACTATGCAGATACCCATGGCTTTGAGCGGGATCAACGGCGGGACAACGCCTGGCGCTACCGCGATTATGTTATCGGGGCTTTCAACGACGATCTGCCCTACGACCAGTTTATTCGGGAGCAGATTGCCGGGGACGTGCTGAACCCGGAGAAGGCGGACGCGGTCATCGCCACCGGATTCTTAGCCGCTGGTCCGTGGGATTATGTGGGTCAGGTGGAAACCAAGAGTGCGGCCCTCCGTCGCGCCGCCCGGGCCGATGATCTGGACGATATGACCACCACGGCCATCACGGCCACCATGGCCCTCACCGTCAATTGCGCGCGCTGTCACGACCACAAGCTTGACCCCATCAGCCAACGGGATTACTACGAGCTCACCGCCGTCTTCGCGGGTACGACCCGGGCAGAGCGGACCGTATCCCCCCGGTGGGACAGTGCCCAGGTACGCCTCAAAGCCATCGACGCGGAGCTGGCCGGCCTGCTTCCCCGTCCACTCGACCTGGTCGATATCATCACGGGCGGCGATGGCCTGGGTAGCGGGAAGGCCTACCCGGCCGGTATCGACCTCAAGAGCGGCGCGGTGTTGGAGGGGATGACCAACTATATTGACGGGGTGCCGGCCAACACGCTGGTGCCTGTGCCCGATTTACCGGCTGTAGACGGGGTCTTCATCCCGGACGGTGCCGAGGGCGTGGCCGTACCCATCACATCCACGGGCATCACCCTGGAGGAGCTGCCGGACACGTCGGGCAAGAGCTGGGATTATGTACTCAACGGCCCGGTCAGCTCGCAAGACAGCACGACCCTCGACGGGGTAGATTATGGCGAAGGCCCCCATCGCCTGCTGGGCTTTCACGCAAACAAGGGCATTACCGTTGACCTGCAGGCACTGCGCGAAGCGGGCCATGGAAGCAACTATCGATTCCGCGCGGTCGTAGGCTATGGTGGCGGTGCGGAAAAGAACAAAGCCGACTGCTTCATTTATGTGGACGGGGCACTCCGCGCACGTCGTATCGGCTTTGGCCCCAAAGACGGGGCCTATCCCATTTCCTTTGACGTGGGCCCGGAAGAGCGTTTCCTCACCTTGATTGCGACCGACGGCGGCGACGGCATTGGCCATGACCAGGTCTTCTTTGGTGATCCCCGATTGGAAGTTCGCGACGACAGCGCCACCCTCTCCGCGCAGGATGAGGCCCGCAAGACGGCGCTCCTCGCCGAACGTGACACACTACAGAAAACCTACCCGCCCGACCAGAAGCCCCCGATGGTCTACGCCACCAAGGCCACGACCCCGCCGGATACCCATATCCTGCTCCGTGGCAGTACGGAGTCTCCCGGCGAAGTGGTCCAGCCTGCTGGCCTGAGTGCCCTCGCTGCGGTGCCGCCGACCTTTGGCGAAGCCCCTCTCGATGAAGGGGCCCGTCGTCTTGCCCTCGCCCGCTGGATTACCGACCCGCGCAATCCCCTCACCCCCCGGGTGTGGGTGAACCGCCTCTGGCACCACCATTTTGGCAAGGGCATCGTGGACACGCCCAGCGACTTCGGCTTTGGTGGCGGACGTCCCTCCCATCCGGAATTGCTGGATTGGCTGGCGGCCGAATTGCAGCGACAGGGATGGTCCACCAAGGCCATGCACCGTCTCATGCTCACCAGTGCGGCCTATCAACAGCAAAGTGTCCTTGCCGAGGAGTATGACCTCGAAAAACACGCCGACCCGCGGCTGGTGGATGGCGACAATCGTCTCCTGTGGCGGATGAATCCCCGGCGCCTGGGGGCCGAAGTGCTGCGGGACAGCGTGCTCCAGGTGAGCGGCAAACTCAACCTCGCCATGCACGGACCGGGCTACCGCGACTTTGACTACGTGGAAGAGTATGCGCCCCAATACACCTACATCACGGCCGATTCTCCCGAACTGTGGCGGCGGAGCATCTACCGTTTTGTCGTGCGTACGACGCCCCAGCCATTTATGACCACCCTGGACTGCCCCAACCCGGCGGTACTCACGCCGGCCCGACTGACGACGACCACGGCTTTACAATCACTCTCCCTGCTGAACAATGACTTCATGCTTAAGCAGGCGGGCTACTTCGCCGAGCGGGTGAAGATCGAAGCGGGTGACGATGCCGCCGCGCAGGTGAATCGCGCTTTCGAGCTCGTCTTCGGGCGCGCCCCATCCGACGACGAATGGAGCCGATGCGTCCCCCTCGTTGGGGAATTGGGACTGCCGGCACTGTGCCGGGTACTGCTGAATGCGAATGAATTCGTACATATTGATTGAGCGTCTTGAACCACGAATGGAATTATTTGAAACCACAAAGAACGCAAAGATTGTTGTGTCGCCGTTGGCCGTAGCGAGTCAGGGCCAAGTCGTCATTCCCGCGAAGGCGGGAATCCAGCAGGTATGCACGGATACGTTGCCCTGTTTCTGGATCCCCGCCTTCGCGGGGATGACGGACAGGCGCACTCAGCGTATTTTCTTCTCTGTGCGCTCTGCGTTCTCTGTGGTTGAAAAAGTCTTTGATCTCGTTCCCATGGAATTAGATTTCATGAGCAAGGATAACAACTGATGTCCAAAACTAACCCCTGCCCCGGATACGCCGTCAAGACGGGCTCCCGCCGTGATTTCCTCTGGCAACTCGGCGGTGGCCTCGGTGGCATCGCCCTTTCCTCCCTCCTGAAAGACGGGGGCCTGCTGGGCGCGTCGGCCCACGCCGCGACGGATTCCATGGCCCTCCGCCCGGCCCACCACGCGCCCAAGGCCAAGGCCGTCATCCAGATTTTCTGTCCCGGCGGGTTGAGCCATGTGGACACGTGGGACTACAAGCCCGAGCTCGAAAAGCGCACCGGCAAACCCTTCGACACGACGGGCGAATTGGAGTTCTTCGCCTCTAAGCCGGGCAACTGTCAGGGCAGCTTCTGGAAGTTCCGTCAGTACGGCGAGTGTGGAAAATGGATGAGTGACCTCTTCCCCAGGCTCTCTACCTGTGTGGACGATATGGCCTTTATCCACTCCATGACCAACAAGACGGCTCTCCACGGACCCGCCTGCTTCATGATGAATTCCGGCTTCACCATGCCCGGTTTTCCCGCCATGGGTGCGTGGGTCACCTATGGCCTTGGAACGGAAACCCAGAACCTGCCGTCCTTCGTGGTGCTGCCCGACGTGCGGGGCCTCCCCCCCGGCGGTCCCGTCAACTGGGGTGCAGGCTTCCTCCCTGCCGTCCACCAAGCCACCACGCTCAACAGCGACCCGAGCAAGCCGGCGATTGCGGACCTCTTTCCGCCGGCGCACTATGGCGACATCACCACCGCCCACGAACGCCAGAGCCTCGACGTCCTTCAGGCCCTCAACAACCAACACGCGGCGGCCCGGGAAGAGCACAGTGAACTCGAGGCCCGCATCGCTTCCTACGAACTCGCCGCGCGCCTCCAACTCAGTGCGCCGGAAGTTACGGACATCGCCTCCGAAAGCGAAGCCATCCGCCGCCTCTATAACCTCGAACACAAAGACATCGGTTCCTTCGGGCGCCAGTGCCTCATGGCACGACGACTCGTGGAGCGGGGCGTCCGCTTCGTCCAGCTCTACTGTGGCGCGGAAAACACAACCGCGAAAGAGATTCGCCCCAACTGGGATAGCCACGAAGACCTCCCCCGGGACCATGGCTACTGGGGTCCTATTCTCGACACGGGGGCTTCGGCCCTGTTGAAAGATCTCAAGAGCCACGGCATGCTCGACGACACCCTCGTCATGTGCACGACGGAGTTTGGCCGACAGCCCGGTGCCCAGGCCGGCAAGGGACGGGACCATAACCCCGGCACCTTTACCATGTGGATGGCCGGTGGCGGCGTCAAGCCCGGCGTGAGCTACGGACAAAGTGATGAACTGGGATTCCAGGTCGCGGAGAATCCAACGTATAGCTATGACCTGCACGCCACGGCCTTGCACCTCCTGGGGATAGACCACGAAAAGCTGACCTATTACCACAACGGCATCGAGCGGCGGTTGACGGATGTGCACGGGCATGTAATTGGGGAGTTGTTGGCGTAGGGTGTGGACCTATGCCGCCCCTTCGGGACTTGAATGCGGTGGGACCGTGTTTACCCAGGACTCGCTGCGCTCGCCGCTGGGCTACGATATTTCGCCGCTTCGCGACTGGTTGGAGCGCTGGACATGCCCCTCGATTTTAAGCTCTGCTTGGGAATGCAGCCCCCGGAGCTCCGCTCCCACCGTCTCCCCGATCCAGTTTCGATATACCTCAACCAGTCGATCTCGGTTCCGTAGCTCCTCGCGCTCGAATACCGCCAGCAGTCACCCCGATGAGAGTTCATTTCGGGGCGCACGATACTCAGGACTCGCTCCGCTCGCCGCTGGGCTACGATATTTCGCCGCTTCGCGACTGGTTGGAGCGCTGGACATGCCCCTCGATTTTAAGCTCTGCTTGGGAATGCAGCCCCCGGATTTGCGGCGCATATGTCGCCCCGTTGGGACTTGGTTGGGGTGTGGTCCCTTAACCCAGGACTCGCTTCGCTCGCCGCTGGGCTACGCTATAGCGCCGCTTCGCGACTGATTCGTGCGATAGTGTCGCAGCGTGCCGGCGGGCCATCGGCGCTCCGTAGGCTCCACTTGCCGCTGGGCTACGCTATGTCGCCCCGTCGCGACTGATTCGTCCGACAGTGTCGCAGCATGCCGGCGAGCCGCCGGCGCTCCATAGGCTCCGCTGGACTGCGGTATGATGCCGCTTCGCGACTGATTCCTGCGACGGTGTCGCAGCATGCCGGCGGTTATGTTTCATAAGTTCTGCAAAAAAGGACATGATGTTTCTGGTCCAATACAACCGGGGCGGTAGGCCCCAGAAGGAAACATCATGTCCAAACAAGATAGTAGCAAGTTGTCAGTGGATTGGA
>JAXMOL010000083.1:0-17931 GCA_034669905.1 Candidatus Hydrogenedentota bacterium | reverse complement strand
CTCTGAAGGCCCACATCACCTTCAAGAGGGGGACGGCCCCGACTGGCTTATGTTGCTTCCCCTCTCGACAGGGGCTCTTCCGCCAAGACGCGGACCTCGCTCCGTCACGCACCCCGCGTCGGGGCAGTCCCCGGGGCCGTCCCCACCCGTTCCTCCAACCATGTCACCACGCGCTTCACCACCCGTTCTCCCTCCACATCGTTCAGCAGCTCATGAAAGCCGCCTTCCTGAAAAAAGGAAGTCACGTCCTCACTGCCCGCCTCCGCCACCAGTTGCTGGCTTCCCGAAATGGGCGCCAACCTATCGTCGGTACCGTGAAGCACCAACAGCGGGAGTGTGATGGCGGAAAAGCGCGCCGTGGTTTCCCCGATGGCCGCGGTAAGCTGGGCACCCGTCCGCGCGCGTATCGGGCCATGATAGACCAGCGGGTCGGCATCATAGGCCGCGACCGCCTCGGGCAACTGCGATAGGGACGCGCTGTCGAGCCGGTCCACCGGCAGCCAGGGCAGCCACCGCCCCAGAAAGCCAGCGAGTCGAAGCAAGACCGGGGACACCCCCTCTGGCACGGCGAGTAAGGGACTCGAAATCACGGCCCCCCTGAGCCCGCCACACCCCCGCGTCAGATAGCGGGTCGCAATCAGGCCGCCCATGCTGTGGGCAAAAAGAAAACAGGGCTTCCCACCCGCCTCCGCTACCATGCCATCGATTTGAGCCGCCAGCTCCTTGACCAGCGCCTCAAAAGAATCCACATAGCCGCGCTTTCCCGGACTCTGGCCATGGCCAGCGTGGTCAAAGGCGTACACATGGAATCCGACCTCCGTCAGCGCCGTGGCGAATTCGGCGTAGCGTCCTCCATGCTCCCCATATCCGTGCACAATCAGCACGTGCGCCCGGGCAGGGCCTGCTGATTTCCATTCCCAGGTGTGGCGTCCGGTCATGATGATGCGCTCCTCGCGTTGGTACGCTGTCCCGCTGTCGCAATGGGCATCCCGCGATTCGATTCTCCCGTAGACTCGCCATCACCGCAGGTACGGCGAGTCCACCGTAGGCGCCTCTCGTGGCTTGGGCGTCCCCGCCTGACGCAAGGCACACTCGCCACCAAAACGACACGATGGCCTGGGCTCATTGGCTCACGCATTGCCTCGAATGTCTGACTCACTGTACAATAATGCCGATTGACTCGGGTAATGTGGGTATCCGAGACCTGTCATCCCTTCGAGCTATTTCGCCCACCTGCCACCAACACTCAGTCGTTTACCAGGCCTCCCTGACACCTGATTCTTCCCTTGAGGATTGCTGCCCGTGCATCAAAACACCACCATTCGCTCCAGTTCCGGTCCCATCCGGCGCTTCATCGGGCGCACCTGCCTCCGCGCCATGGGATGGCGGGTCGATGGCGAACCCATCGACATTCCCAAATATGTCCTCGTGGCGGCACCCCACACCACGAACATGGACCTCTTTTACATGCTTTTCACCACCATGGCCCTCCGCATTCCGGCAACCTGGATGATGAAAGATACGGCCTTCTGGTGGCCAGTGGGCATCCTCTGGCGCAAACTCGGCGGCATCCCGATTAACCGCCGCGCCGCCACCAACGTGGTCCAACAAATCGTGGAAGTCTTTGCCTCGCATGACCACCTGGCCCTGCTCATTGCCCCCGAAGGCACCCGCAAAGCGGTAAAGCATTGGAAGCTTGGCTTCTACTGGATGGCCCTGGAAGCGGGGGTACCCGTAGTGCCGGGATACATCAATCACCAGACGAAGACCATCGGTACGGGAACCCCGGTTGAAATCACGGGGGATGTGGAAGCCGACTTTGAAGCCCTCCGGGTCGCCTTCCAGGAAAAGGTGGATATCTACCCCGACTATGACAAGAAGCAAGCCGAACGGCACCTTCAACGAAAAAACGCCAGCTAGACGATCAACATCGAAAAAGGCCCCCCGCCATCCTGGGCGGGGGGCCTTCTTAATTTAGTATCGGGTAAGCCCGAAGGGTCATGAAGCGATTACATGGACACCTTCGGCTGGGTGAACATGGTGGCGGCGTCCGCCTTCGTCCAGAGCCCGATGCCACCAGCTTCCGTAAAGGTTTCCACGTCGGCCTTGATCAGGGTCTGGCCATTCAGCGTCACGGAAACCGCATTGTCCTGCTGTTTTACCACCAGGTTGGACCACTGGTCCGCCGCACGCTCTACATCGGCACTGGCAATTTTTTCGCGCTTGCCATCCTTCACCTGATAGAGACGCAGGTTCTTTTCCATCGGATTGAAGCGGGCCACGTAGTAGTTGTTCTTGTCTTTCGCGCGCCAGATAAGGCCGCCGCCCTGATCTTCTTCACCCGAAATGGACTTCAGGGAGACCGCAATCTCACCATTCTTGAACTGGGTCTTCGTGTCCCAAAGCAGGTTATAGGTGCCGGCATTGGTGTGATTGGGCTTGGTGAGGGCAATAGCAGTTTCGCCTTCCGGACCCTTTTCGTCCACGATCTGCCAGGTGGCCAGGGGACCCTTCTGCGCCGTGGCTTCCACGAACCACGATTCGCCCAAACCGGCGAAAGCGACCTTGTCGTTCTTTTCCGCCATGGCCTCGGTGGTTCCGGCCGCGGAACCTTCCCATACCACACCCTGATCAATCCAGGCGCGAATGAGCCCAATTTGTTCCGGCGTCAGGGGGTCACCCTTGGGCGGCATGATGTCGTAGTTGTCGTCGATACCGAGCAACAGACGAACCAGCAGGCTCTCGGCACTGTTTCCGGGCGTAATGGCCGCGCCTTCGGAACCGCTGCTGATGGCATCCTTCCGGCTGTCCAGACGATAGTCCGATTTCTGCTTCTTCTCGCCGTGGCATTTGATGCAGCGTTCTTCAAAAATCGGCGCAATATCTTTGTGATAATCCACCACCCGATCGGCCGGGGCGGGCATGTCATCGGCCATGGCCACGGGTCCAGCGAAAAGCAGGGTCGCGCCCAACAGCGCGGGAATTACATTTTTCATGAAACCTCCTGAAATTATAGTTACTACCAATACATTGGGAATGTCTTGCGTGGGGTAGGGAGACGATGCGCAGCAGCAGCGTCGAACGGTTGCACCGCCCTTCCGCGTTCCCCCAGACGGAATTATGATACCGAAATGGGCCAATCGATGCACTTTTTTAATGGGAGTAGGATAGCGTTGTAATCGGGGGGTGGGGTTCGTATAATTGGTTATAACAACACAACCCCAGCACGGAGATTACCCATGATGTTTCGTTCTTTGAAGGGCAGCCTCGTTGCCCTCCTGGCACTCAGCGCGACGACTTCCTTTGCGGCTGAGCCCCTCGCCATCGGCAGTCGCCTCGAACCCCTGGTCGACACCTACCTCATCGAGACCCAGGCCAACACGGTACACCGCCTCCAGACCCCCTCACTGGAAGAAATGGTCATCCACTTCGACAAGCCCTGGGAAGGCCCCTATTGTGGTTATGTCACCATCTTCGAAGACGATGGTCTTTACCGGATGTATTACCGGGGCAAGCGCACGGTGACGGCGGACGGTGTCGATGAAGTCACCTGTTATGCGGAGAGCACAGATGGCATCACGTGGACCAAACCCGAGTTAGGGATTCACGAATTCGAAGGCTCCACGGCGAATAATATTATCCTGGCCAACGTGGCCCCCTACTCCCACAACTTCATCGCCTTTAAAGATACCCGTCCAGATGTGGCCCCGGAAGAAAAGTACAAGGGCATGGCGGGGACCGTGAAAACCGGTCTCCACACCTTTACGAGTCCAAACGGCATCCACTGGACGATGAATGAAGCACCCATCATCACCGAGGGGGCCTTCGATTCGCAGAACGTGGCCTTCTGGTCGGAGAGCGAACAACAGTATTGTGCCTACTTCCGCAGCTGGCACCAGGGCGGCTTTAAGGGCTTCCGCAGTGTGAGCCGGTCCACCTCCAAGGACTTCATCACCTGGACCGAGCCGCAGGAAATGGATTTCGGCCACACGCCCCGGGAACACCTCTACACGAACCAGACCCTGCCCTATTTCCGCGCACCCCATATTTATGTGAGCCTGGCAGCCCGCTTTATGCCCGGTCGTCGCGTGGCTACCGAAGATGAGGCCACGGCTCTCGGTGTCGATCCCCGCTATTCCGGCGATTGCTCCGACAATGTACTGATTACGAGCCGAGGCGGCTTTGCCTATGACCGGACCTTTATGGATGGCTTCCTGAAACCGGAAGTCGGCCTGGAAAATTGGACCTCCCGCTCTAACTACCCGGCCTGGGGCATTGTGCCCACGGGGGACCGCGAGATTTCGGTCTACATCCAAAAATACTATGGACAGCCGACCACCGGCCTTCGCCGCTATAGCCTCCGTCCCGACGGTTTTGCAGCCGTGGAAGCGCCCTATGCCGGTGGCGAGATGACCACCAAGACCCTGACCTTCACGGGAAAGTCGCTCTATCTCAACTACGCCACCTCGGCCGCAGGTAGCATTCGGGTACAGATCCTCGATGGTGATGGCGTGGCAATCCCGGGTTACGAAGCGGAGGCCAGCTTCGAAATCATCGGCAATCAGATTGCCCGGGCCGTCCGCTGGAACGACAGCACGGATATCAGCGCCCTGGCGGGCACCCCGATTCGCCTGCGCTTTGTGATGAAAGATGCCGAGCTCTACGCCATTCAGTTTCGCTAGAAACAACGATGCCTGCGAAGCGGAGGTGCCCTGTGGGGTGCCTCCGTTTTTTGTTTCCGGGGACTGCACCGACGTCATGAGTCTACCCCACGCCGATTAACCCCGTGGCTAACCGACGTACTCACCCCAGCGTCACAAGCGCACTAGTCGGGGCTGTCCCCCTCCCAGGCTTCACGTCCCCCTCCTACAAAGGACCTAAACGACATAAAGGACGTAAAGGACGGTCTCGACCCTGTGCGCCGTCGAAGGGGAGGGGCCGACATATTCTGGCCCAACGACGCGAGCAAGCTCGCTCCGTAAGGGTACAAGCAAGCTTGCACACTCCAGATGGTCTAAAACGCGGGGACTGCACCGACGTCATAAATAGGCACCACGCGGCTTCACCCCGTGGCTAATCGACGTACTCACCCCAGCGTCACAAGCGCACTAGTCGGGGCTGTCCCCCTCCCAGGCTTCACTTCGCCTACAAGAGGGGGACGGCCCCGACTGGCTGATATTATCTCCCTTTTCGACAACTCACTTTCCGCCCACTCGAAATCGTTGCTCCTTCATCTACATGGCGTCGGTGCCGTCCCCGGACTTGGAACCCCTCCCCCATGTCCGTTATGGTTCTCTCTACCCCCTAACTTGTCACACGCGCTCAGGAGCCGGAAGTTTTGCCCCCACATTGGCCTCTATTCTCAATTTTACTCGCCGCAAGTATCAGCATCTTCACTTGCGCCCATGGCGCCGGACCCACGTATGACCGGGACACTACCTACGAGGTGGCGCTGCCCGGCGAGAACGGCCTGCCCGCCGCGAGCATCCGCGAGCACGCCATTGCCTGGCACCCGGCCCGGGAATGCTACTACCTCGCCGCCGACGTCGTGCCCCTGGACAGCCCACACCACCCCAACACCTACGAAACCTCCATCCACCTCTGGCGCAGCCCGGACCTGAAGGCGTGGACCTATCTGGGCGTCGCCGTACCCAAGGGCGGGGAGGGCCGTTTCGATGCCCATGGGGCCTCCAGCCCGGCGGCCATGACCTATCGCGATGGCCGATTATATGTCGCCTACAGCGCACGAAAAACGGAGCGCTTTACGGAGCGGGGTATCGGATTGGCCTGGTCGGCAGCAGATCCCGAGGTACTGCCCTGGTCTACCAACGCCACCGCCATCAGTGATCTCCCGGGAGAAGATGACGACCCCGGTGTCCTCAGCATACCCGGCGATGACCGGATGCACTGCTACCACCGGACCACAGGGGGAAAAGCCGGCTACCGAATCGTCCATACCCATTCCGCCACCCCCCAGGACCCGGCTTCCTGGTCCCAAGGCGCGGATGTAACCCAACGTCCCGACGGTATCCGCGCCCAGGAACTGACCGGTGTGGCGTGGATAAACGACCAGGTGCACCTCTTTATCATCGAGCACGGCGACGTCGTCGCGGGCGCACCGATCGCCCACCTGGTCAGCGATTCACCCGACGGCCCCTTTCGTCCCGCAGACCCGGCGCAGCGTCGCCAACGCGCACTGCCGAAAGGTCTGGCCTACAGCGGTCACTTCACTCCGGTCGTTCGTGACGGACACCATATTGCTTCTTTCTGGACGGTGTTCCAGGCCGGCCCACGTTACGGGCTGGAGGGCCACCCGGTTCAACCTGAAAATTAAAGGTATTCAGACGATGAAACGACGTACATTTCTTAAGGGTACCGCGGCCACCGCACTGGGCATGGCAGCCTTTCCCCATGCCCTTCCGGCGAATTCCAGCTACCCCCACGCCACGCTGAAGGCAGCCTTCGCGGCGGCCGGTTTCGACCCCAGTGCGCCCGACGCTTTCACGACCCTATGGACCGCCGATACCCACTATGGCATTGGCGAGGGCGCGGAAATCCTCCCCCGCGTGTGGGAGGAAGTGCGCCAGATGGAGCAGGCCCCCGCCTTCTTTGCGGTGGCAGGCGATCTGGTCTGTAAGGCCTCCCTCTCCTTTGGCCAGATACCCAACGACCAGCAAAAGGAAGCGGCGCGGGAGGAATTCCGGGCGATTAAGGCCCATGTCGATCGGATCGAAACGGAGATTCCCGTGAAGTTGGCGCTGGGCAACCACGACACCCACCCCGGGGAAGATCGCCCCGAGCTCTTCCTCGATGTCTTTCCCGACCGCCCCGAGTACCACGCTTTTGATGTAAAAGGGGTGCCCTTCATTTTCCTCAACGGCGGCAGCAGTGGCTATCTGGACGAAGAACAACGGCGATGGTTCCGGAGCGAGGTGGAAGCCCGTTTCGACCCGGAACGTTCCCTGATCACTGTCTGCCACCAGCCGGCCCTCGGCCGCGTCACCAACGAGCGGGGGGTCACCCAGGCCTTCCGCGAGGCCCTGCCGGATGTGGATGGGGACGTGTGGATGATAGGTGGGCACCACCACAAGAACGAGGACAAGTGCTTTCAGTTGCCCCAGGGCATCATCACCCAATGCACCATTACGACAGCCAACCCCAACGCTTGGGGGACCGACCATCCGGGCTACTGGGTCTACGGATTTGCCGACGGCAAGCTGGCCACCCGTGTTTTCCGCCGCCTTGGTCAGGGCTACGTCGTGGCTCCCGAGCCTCCGCGCCAAACCCCCAATCCACTCCGTCTCCCCTTTGAAGATACCGAGACCCTCTGGCAGGTGCTGGTCGGTGAAGGGGACGAGCCCTACCGCGTCTCGAGCAACGCGCGGTGGTGCCAGAACTACTGGTTCTACAACAAGGAGCTGGTCTACCGCTTTCCCCTGGCCCTCGGGCAGGACAAGGCCCAGCACCTCGCCGTATTGAATACGCCAGACGGTAAAGAGGCGATAGTGAGCGAGCTTTCTCCCGATGGCAGTAAATGGACCCCCATCGACCGCCCCACGCGAAAGGGAGCCATGTCGTTGCTTGAGATTCCCGCGACCTGCCACCAATCGGGCGAGGTGCATGTTCGTCTTCGGCATTGTTCGGTGAGCGGCTTCGCGTTGCTCGCGTGAACGCGGGGACGGCCCCGACGTCATGAATCTACCCCACGTACTCACTCCAACGTCACAGGCTCACGAGTCGGGGCCGTCCCCCTCCGACAAAGGACCTAAAGGACATAAAGGACCTAAAGGACGTTTTCGACCCGGTGCACCGTCGAAGGGCATGGACCGACATATTCGGGTCAAAGACGCGAGCAAGCTCGCTACGTAAGGGTACAAGCAAGCTTACACACTCCAGATAGTCGCGAGGCGGGGACTGCACCGACGTCATGAATCTACCCCACGCCGATTCACCCCGTGGCTATCCCGTAAACACACCCCACACACAGCAACGCAAGAGTCGGGGCTGTCCCCCTCCGACAAAGGACCTAAAGGACCTAAAGGACATAAAGGACATAAAGGACGTTTTCGACCCGGTGCACCGTCGAAGGGCATGGACCGACATATTCGGGGCAAAGACGCGAGCAAGCTCGCTACGTAAGGGTACAAGCAAGCTTGCACACTCCAGATAGTCGCGAAGCGGGGACTGCACCGATGTCATGAATCTACCCCACGCCGATTCACCCCGTGGCTATCCCGCGAACTCACTCCAACGTCACAGGCCCCGACTATCTGATGTTCTTTTCCTGTACAACGCCCCACTTTCCGCCCACACACCGGCTGTGCTCCAACACCTACATCGCGTCGGTGCAGTCCCCAGGGCAATGTCCCATCCTGATGAATAGAGGTCACCGCCAACTTCAGGAGCATGCCAATGTCCCGACTAACTGCCGCACTTCGTGCCGAATACCAACAGCTTTTCGATACCGCCGTCATTCGACCCCGCCACCAAGCCGCTGTGGAAGCACTTGCTGCGCGTATTGAAGCCAACCGAATCCACTACGATGCCATCGAAGCCGAACTCGCCATCCCCTGGCAGGTGGTGGGGCTCATTCACGCCATGGAAGCCTCTCCTCCCTTGAGTATGAAGGGCCACCTCCACAATGGCGATCCCCTCACGGCACGGACCGTCCACGTGCCTGCCGGACGTCCGCTGAATGGCTCCCCACCTTTCAGCTGGAAGGAGAGCGCCCTGGATGCCCTCCGCATGGAGAAGTTTCACCAGTGGCGGGACTGGAGCGTGCCGGGGACCCTCTATAGATTGGAACGCTACAATGGCTGGGGATACCGCCGCTATCATCCCGAAGTGCTGTCGCCCTATCTCTGGAGCTTTACGACCCACTATGACCGGGGGAAGTATCTGGCCGACGGGCGTTTTTCCGATACCGCCCGGTCAAAGCAGTGTGGCGCGGTGGCGCTTCTTCGGCGCCTGATGGAGCAGGGAGTCGTAGAAGACGGGATGGAGCACACGCCCCTCATAGGTTACCGGGACGGCGACCCCGATCGGGTAAGAGAACTCCAACGTTATCTCAATACGTGCCCCGGCGTCACCGTGAAGGTGGACGGAAAACCGGGCCCACGAAGCTCGGTGGCGCTAAAGCGGGTGACGGGTCATTTTCTGCTGGGCGATCCCCGAGGGACGGGGACTGCACCGACGACATGACCCCGGCCGCACGCAAAATCACCCCGTGGTTTACCCACGACGTCTCGCCACCCGCAACCACGCGATAGTCGGGGCTGTCCCCCTCCCCCAAAGGACCTAAAGGACGAAAAAGACCCAAAGGACATGAGGACCCACGACCACCGCGAGCAGGGGGACAGCCCCGACTGGAAAATATTTCTTCCCTGTTGGATACCGCCTTTACCGCCACGACGAAAACCGTGGTTTGTCACCTACGTGACGTCGGTGCAGTCCCCACAAAAAACACCCGCCTTACGAGAAGACGGGTGTCTGCAATCTATCGGTGCGTCGCTGCAACTAGGGCAACGTAAATTCGTCGCGGGTGGAGCCTTCGTGGTCAATGGCCTTGAAGGCCAGTCCGGAATCCTTCACATCCACGACCCAGAAATGGGGAATGGCCCCTTCGACGGCATTGTACCAACGGGGCTGGGGATCGATGTCCCGTGCGCCACGGCCGAAGCAGCCATCGCCCACATAAATCGTGCCCTGTTCGGCGACCTTATCGCCCTTAATGGGCTTGGTGCGTTTCATCACGTGGTCGTGATGCTCCAACGCCACCGTGAGGCCATACTGGTCAAAGTAGGGTGCCCAGTGAACGCGCCCTGCCTCGGAGGCAGCACCGTCGTAGGGGCGGTGCGCCGGGTAGAGGGGAATGTGGTAGGCCGCGAATTTGTACTTCATGCCTTCGTGGGCCTTGAGCGCGCTACCCAGCCACGCGGCCTGCACGCCATCGTGGGGCGTCAGGTGACCGGAATCCAGCGAGAAGAAAACAAAGTTGTCGCCAAATTTACGTTCATAGTAGACCGCGTCGCCCTGACGTCCGAAAAGACTGACGTACCACGGCGCGTTGAGACTGGGATCATCCGTATCGAAACGATTGGTCTCGTGATTACCAATGGCCGTCACGATGGGAATCATGCGCCCGTCGGTGGTCACCATGTGGTTGTCCCAATTGTCCAACCATTTGTCCCACTGATTGTAACCACCCAGCAGGCCGTTTACATAGGCAATGTCGCCGCCGATAATCGCAAAGTCGGGGTCCGTCTTTCCGGCGAGGGTCAACAGGGGCACCACAAAGTCTTCGACCCCCATATCGCCGCCGTTCACAAAGCGGAAGGGTTCCGTGCCGCCGGGTAAGGTCTTAAAGGCGCGGGGCTTCGAAGGGCCATACTTCTTTTCGTCCACCAGGAAGTTGTAGACCGTACCCGGCTTCAAACCGGTCAGGGTCGCCACATAGAGGGCACGCCGGTCGGCCAACTCCATGGGCGTGTTCACGTAGCGGGCCTTCACGAGGTGGGTGTACTGACCTTTTTCTTCGCCGTGGGCTTCCGTGTCGTAATAGACAAACACGTTGTCGACCTGACGGGGCACGATGATATTAATATCGATGGTGCTTTCCGGGGCATCGGAATAGGTAAGATAGATGTGGCTCGGGGCCGCCTGGGCCAGCCCTGCCACGGCCATCACAAACATGGCCAATACAAGGGACTTCATTACTTTCATGGGAACAATCTCTTTCTGAATGTTTGGGGGCGCGACGCCCCCCACAGGTAGGGAAACCGGACGGTTGCCCGCAGATGTAGACGGTAATTATGGTAGCAAGGGTCCATGCAGCATGCAACCGCAATCACCTTGTAAGCTATAGGCGTCCTGCGTCATTGGGATACCGCATCGGCCAGTCTCTTCGGAGCGCATCCAGGGTGTGCATGATGGCGACGGACTCATCCAGCGGCATAAAGGGTGATTCCAACAGGCCTTCCCGCAGGCAACGCATGGTCTCTTCCGCTTCATAGATGAGGGCGTTGTCCTTGCGTATGGGCTCTTCGAGCACCTCCACCACTTCCTTATTCTTCACCAGACTTGCCCGGTGGGGCACGGCGAAGGTCTCGTCGATCTTGATGTAGCCTTCCGTGCCGTAGATATAGGCGTCCGCCACGGCTTCGGTCTGAAGGGCGTAACTCAGATTGGCAATGGCGCCATCGTCATACTTCAACAGGGCCACACCTTGTTCGTCGGACCCGAAGTCACCCAGGTGGGCCACCCCCACCGTTTCCACCGGTGACCTACCAAAAACCTGGTAGGCGAATGACGTCACATAGACACCGACGTCCAGCAGGCTACCGCCGCCCAGGGCCGGGTTCATGTGGCGCCCTTCCGCGGTGAACGTGCCCCGGGCACAGCGGGAAGCCTTCACCAGCCGCACGTCGCCCACCCGTCCGTCGGCGACCCAGGCCATGACCCGCTTCATGAGGGGGACATGACGGGGAATCATGGCCTCCATGAGGAAGACCTTTTCTTCCCGGGCGATGCGCACCATCTCTTCCGCTTCCGACGCATTGATGGTGAGGGCCTTTTCACACAAGACCGCCTTCCCGGCCCGCATACAGAGGGTCGCATTTTCCAGGTGAAAGGCGTGGGGCGTGCCGATATAAATCACATCGATCTCGGGGTCCGCCGCCAGCGCTTCATAGCTCCCATGGGTCCGCGCCACCCCATATTTCCCGGCGAAGGCATGGGCCGATTCCTGGCTCCGTGACCCCACCGCGGACAACTCCGCATCAGGCAGTTCATTCAGGGCCTCGGCAAAGCGTTCGGCAATGTGACCCGTGCTGAGGATGCCCCAGCGAATCGAATTCAAATTCAAGGTCTATTTCTCCTGTCCAAAATACCCCCGGCAATTCGTGTCATCGTCGCTTGCTGGCGCTCAGGGCACCGGCTCACCCCGGGCCGTGTTAAACAACGTGTACCAGTCTTCCCGGCTCATGGAGAAGGCATCGGCCCGGCAGCAATCCCGCAGGCGCTGCCCGTTGGTCGTACCCACCACCGGTTGAAACCCGGCGGGATGGCGCAGCAACCACGACAGCACCACGGCTTCCCGGGTGGTGTTGTGGGCATCGGCCAGGGCGGCCACCTTTTCCGCCACAGCGAGCAAGACCGGCGACGCATCGGCAGGAGGCATAAACATGCGGCCCCGCTCCAGGGGCGTCCAGGGCTGTACACGCACCCCGTGGGCCTGGCAGTAATCGAGCACCCCGGCATGGGCCACAAACTCGTAGCCCGTCTGGTTGAAGGATACGATTTCGTTGATGAGATGATGGTGCATGAGGCTGAGCTGCAACTGATTGGCCACCAGGGGTTCGGAACAACTCCGCTGCAACAGGGCCATCTGACCGGCACTGAAATTGCTCACCCCGAAGTAGCGGACCTTACCCGACCGACGCAGGGCATCGAAGGCCCGGGCCACTTCGTCGGGTTCCATCAGGGGATCGGGACGATGCAACAAGAGGATATCCAGCTGTTCGATACCCAGGCGCTTCAGGCTTCCTTCCGCCGAACGCACGATATGCCCATAGCTGAAATCATAGCGTCCCGGTGACGTGGGCTCCGGGCTCCCTTCAAAGCGGACGCCACATTTCGATTGGAGGAACATCTGGTCACGGAGGGACGGATTGGCCCGCAAGACGTCGCCAAAGAGTTCCTCGGAACGGCCATCGGCGTAGATATCGGCGTGGTCGAAAAAGTTGATGCCTTCTTCCAGGGCCACGTCGATAATGGCTGCGGTCTTGGCACGGGCCTCGGGGATGTCGATTTCACCCCACTGCCTGCCCAGGGCCATACAGCCATAGATCAATCGGGAGGCCGTGATATCGGTATGGGTAAGTGAGTAGCTTTTCATAGCATGAATTCCTTCGCCCCGTGAGGCGTGGATTACTTCCCGTCGGCCTTTACGATGAAACGCACCAGATCAATATCGCCGATACCGCCGGACTCGCCGTCTTTATCCATCACGAGCTTCATCACCTGCTTGCCTGCCTTGAGCGTGACGTCTTTGATGGTCAGTGTTTTGAGCTTGTCCCAGCCGCCTGTATCGGGAATGGTGATGGGCCCACTGACGTCGGTGCCGTCAAATTCGATATGGAACGTACCGCCTGCTTTGTTGGAGGCCACGGGAATCTCCAGGGTGTAATCGCCGGCCGTCTTCACTTCGACGGTATAGCGCACCCATTCCTTCTCACGGATCCAGCCGATGCCGTGGCCGTTGGAGGCGTCGGGACGCTTCTCGATATCTACCTGGGTTTCGCCGCGGTAGTCCACACCGTGGTTTTTCTCGTCCACATCATAGTAGGCGAGACCGGCCGGACCCTCGTCGTAGTGCTCGGCCTCTACCACACCGGGGATGGTCTGCACCACGCCCTTGAAGGGTCGCGGCTTTTCCGGGGGCGTCTCGGCCTGAACGCCGAGACTGGTCACAAGGAGGGTTGCGGCAACACAGGAATAGAACGGCTTGATGGCCATGGTGAATTTTCCTTTCGGGGTCAATGACATACAGAACACCTGAGTATAGGCACGGCACGACGCGCGGGGCAAACGATTCTCTCGGCGGAAGGGGCAAGGTTTAGGCGCTCGTTACGACGGTCCCCCGTCGTAATGCCTACGGTTCCGCTACTGCGGGACAGGGTTTCGGGCAAGGATTGCAGGCAGCATGTTCCGGTCGACGACATGCTGCGCCTTCGGCGATACCGCCCGCCTCCGGCGCGTCTATGACCCGCGGTAAGGGCTGCAAAAAACGAACAGACGCCCACCCAGGGCATACTTGGATTGCTTCCATGATGCCTCTGCTCCACGCGCACGAACCCTCGTACCTCGGGATCGCGCGGCACGGCCCTAAACTTTCCCTGGTTGCTCGTTACGACGGTCCCCCGTCGTATTGCCTACGGTTCCGCTACTGCGGGACAGGGTGCGTTCAAGGTGTACGCATCTCAAGGCGCGACCTGCGACATGCGAGGCTACCCCGCGCTATGGCATAATAGGGGGAAGCTGTGATGTAACATACCCGGTTTCGTCCGAAACGGGGTCGATCTATCGGAATATCCCTATGAGTCTTGACGAAGAATTGCACATAATCGGGCGTCAGGCCCGGGCGGCCTCCAACAAGCTGCGCTCCCTTTCCCGCTCCGTGAAGGACGCGGCGCTTATCGAGATCGCGAAGCGCCTCCGCGCCGAAGGCGACCGGCTCAAGGCCGAAAACGCCAAGGATCTGGAAGTCGGCCGGGAAAAAGGGCTGTCGAGCGCTATGCTGGACCGCCTCGAACTGACCGATGCCCGTATCGAAGGCATGGCTGCGGGTCTGGACACGGTCGCCGCGCTGCCGGACCCCGTGGGCAATATCACCCAGCAGTTTGTCCACCCCAACGGCCTGCGCATGGCCCAAATCCGCCAGCCCATCGGCGTGGTGGGGATGATTTACGAGAGTCGGCCCAACGTCACCGCCGACGCCGCCGCCCTGTGCCTGAAATCCGGCAACGCCTGCATCCTTCGTGGCGGCTCGGAAGCTTTTCACTCCAACACGGCCATTGCCCAGATATTTATCGAAGGTGCCCGGGAAGCGGGCGTACCCGAACACGC
Organism: Candidatus Hydrogenedentota bacterium; assembly: GCA_034669905.1. Taxonomy (GTDB): domain Bacteria; phylum Hydrogenedentota; class Hydrogenedentia; order Hydrogenedentales; family JAEUWI01; genus JAEUWI01. Next base: position 3,306 of record JAXMOL010000083.1, on the reverse strand, counting down.
GGTGCAGATATTGAACACCACCGACCGCGCCGCCGTGGGTGCCTTGTTGAAGCAGGACAAGTATATTGACGTCATCATTCCCCGGGGTGGCAAGAATCTGATTGCGCGCATCTACGATGAATCGCGCATTCCGGTGATTGCCCACCTCGACGGGGTCTGCCATACCTACATCCACGAAGACGCCGATGAGGCCATGGCCAAGTCCATCGTCATCAACGCCAAGATGCAGCGGCCGGGCGTATGCAACGCCATGGAGACGCTGCTGGTTCACGAAAACGCCGCGCCCATGTATCTCCCCGAGATCGCGCGGGAACTGGCCAGCCTGGGCTGCGAAATCCGGGGCTGCGACCGCACCCGCCAGCTCATCAACTGTGGTGAAGCCACGGAGGAAGACTGGCGCACGGAATACGTGGACAAGATTCTTTCCATCAAGATTGTGGCGTCTCTAGACGAGGCCATTGAACACATTAACGAATACGGATCCCACCACTCAGACGCCATTGTGACCGAAGGCTACGAGGCGGCCGAGCGCTTCCTGGATGAAGTGGACAGCGCCACGGTCTATGTAAACGCCTCGACGCGCTTCACCGACGGCTTTGAGTTTGGCCTGGGGGCCGAAATCGGCATCAGCACCAACAAGCTCCACGTTCGGGGCCCCATGGCGCTGGAAGGATTGACGACCCAGAAATACGTCATCCGCGGCAACGGCCAGATTCGGGAGTAAGTCGTTGCGCATTGGCATATTTGGCGGTACCTTTGACCCCATCCACACCACCCACGTCGCCATCGGCCGCGCCGCCCTGAAGCACAAGGCGCTGGATGAGGTGCTCTTTGTCGTGGCCGCCACACCGCCCCACAAAGGGGCGGAAGATATTACCGATGCCAACCTGCGCTATGCCATGGTGGAAGCGGCCCTGGTCGACGAGCCGGGACTCCGTCCCTGTGATCTGGAGTTGCACCGCGAAGGCCCGTCCTATACGGCGGATACGGTCAAGACCCTCCGCGCACAGTATCCCGATGCGGAGTTCTTACTCATCATTGGGGAGGATTCCCTGGTGGATCTGCCCAATTGGTATAAGACCAACGATATCCTGGACGAAGTGCGCTTGCTGGTCCTGCCCCGACCCGGCACGAAGCAACCAATTGCCGATGCCCTCGAAGGGCACTATGAAATGCTGCCCTTTGAGGAAAGTAAACTCTCTTCTACCGACGTGCGCAACCGCCTGATTGCCGGCGGTGGTGTGGCGGATGTCCTGCCCGCCGGCGTACAACGTATTGTGACCGAGAAAGGCCTCTATCGTGCCCATAGCTAAGATGGCCCGCTACAAAGAATTTCATCACCTGCTCCGCGACCGGCTCCCGGAAGAAAAGGTGAGCCATTGTATCTTTGTGGCGGAATACGCGGCGTCCCTCGCGGAAAAAATTGACGTGGACCACGATGCCGCCGTCACGGCCGGACTCCTCCACGATCTGTGTCGCACGGAAGCCAATGAAGATCTACTCCGTCGCGCCCGGGGCTATGGCCTGCAGGTGAGCGAAGCCGCATCGGAAGTACCCCTGCTCCTCCACGGCCCCGTTGCGGCCGAAGAGTGCCGCCGCGATCTCGACATTCCGTCGGACTCTGTGTACGAGGCCATCTACTGGCACACGACCGGGCGGCCCGATCTCGACCGCCTGGGGCAACTCCTTTTTCTGGCCGACTTCAGCGAGCCCACCCGGCGATTCCCGGAAGCGGCCCAGGCACGGGCGCTGGTGCGCAACCAGGGCTTCGATGCGGCCCTCCATTTTGTTTGCGAAAAGAAGCTCGCCTTTCAGCAGAACAAGACCGTGGTGGATCCCAACCTCCAGGCTTTCCTGATCTGGCTGCGGAAGGCCTATCCCCAATGACCCAGCCCGACGCCTTCGAAGATCTCGCGCGGTACTATGACCCCCTCATGGACCATGTGAATTACGACCGCTGGTTCTTCATCACGGCGGCCCTGGCGGAGTTGGCCCCCACACCCTTCCGCCACCTCGACGCGGCCTGCGGCACGGCCACGCTGGTCGAGAAACTGCGCAAGACCGGCTGGGACAGTATGGGCGTCGATCTTTCTCCCGCCATGATCCACACGGGCAAGAAAAAGGACGCGCGCCTGCCATTGGCCGTTTCCGACCTGCGCAACATGCCCTTCCACGAGTCGGCCGATTTGATTACGTGCCTCTTTGACAGCCTCAATTTCCTGCTGGAAGAAGACGAACTGGCCCGGGCCTTTGAGCAACTCTATGGCGCCCTCCGTCCCGGTGGCATCCTCTATGCCGACGTCATCACCGAGCGCATGGTGACGGAGCACTTTGAAGGACAGGAGTGGGACGAAGACAACGACGGATTCACGAGCCGTTGGACCAGTCACTACGACCACAAACGCGCCATCGCCGAGTCTCACGTCCGGGTTAACACGGGCATTGCCAGCGTCATTGCGGAGCGGATTTACCCCCGCGAGCTGGTGGAGAAATTGTTGGTCAATGCCGGCTTTGAACTGCTCGGTGTCTTCGATGCCGAATCCTGGAAAGCCCCCACCAAGAAGACCACCCGGGTCGATTTCGTGGCGGTAAAAGCCGGCGGACCGTCGACCAAACGGGACTTCGAAAAGGTCCACGCCCAGGTCCGGGGCCTCGTCTACGCGCAGTAGACTGCGGGGACTGCACCGACGTGGAACCCCCTACCCCACGCAGGGCGCCCCCGTGGTTAACTCACGACCTTGCTCCAACCGCACCATCGTGACCGTCGGGGCTGTCCCCCTCCTCCTCAAGGAACTGCATGGCACAACGTATCCGCAGGTAGCGACGCGAGCAAGCTCACTACGTCAGGGTACAAGCAAGCTTGCACACTCCACATAGTCGCAAACGCGGGGACTGCATCGACGTGGAACCCCTACCCCACGCAGGGCACCCCCGTGGTTAACTCACGACCTTGCCCCAACCGCACCATCGTGACCGTCGGGGCTGTCCCCCTCCTCCCAAGGAACTGCATGGCACAACGTATCCGCAGGTAGCGACGCGAGCAAGCTCACTACGTCAGGGCACAAGCAAGCTTGCACACTCCACATAGTCGCGAACGCGGGGACTGCACCGACGTGGAACCCCTACCCCACGCAGGGCGCCCCCGTGGTTAACTCACGCCCTTGCTCCAACCGCACCAGCGTGACCGTCGGGGCTGTCCCCCTCCTCCTCAAGGAACTGCATGGCACAACGTATCCGCAGGTAGCGACGCGAGCAAGCTCACTACGTCAGGGTACAAGCAAGCTTGCACACTCCACATAGTCGCAA
>JAXMOL010000082.1:0-18450 GCA_034669905.1 Candidatus Hydrogenedentota bacterium | reverse complement strand
GCCACATTCAAGCATTAAGTGCAATTCTTCTTTTTTGACATTCGGCGTTGAAGGTTTCGTTGGGTGTTCTGAATTCTAAGAGTGCTTTTGGTCGTTCGTTGATTTCCTTGGTTATTCGCTCAAGGGCCTTCTCGTCCAGTTTCTCGAAGCTTTCGTTTTTAGGGAGATAACGTCGAATTAGCCCATTGGTGTTTTCGTTTGTCCCACGCTGGTATGAGGCGTAGGGGTCGGCAAAGAATATCCTGACGTTTAGTGCTTTCGTGATACGTTCGTGCGCCGCGAATTCGGTACCGTTGTCAAAGGTGATAGTTTTGATCCAGGACTGGGGAACGTCGTAGAGGGCATCAATAACAGCATCAGATACAACCTGGGCATCTTTGGTTGTGAGTTTGCGTGCCAGCAACAACCTGGACTTTCTCTCGGTCAATGTGAGGATATAGCCGCTCTGTCCGGCGCCAACGATGAGGTCGCCTTCCCAATCTCCGAAGCGTCCCCGCTCGTCGATTATCGCTGGCCGCTCTTCAATGCCAACGCGGTTGGGTATGGACGGGGCTCGGCGAGTTTTTCCCTGTCCATGCTTGCGGCGGCGGGGTCGCGCCTGGGGGAGAAATTCGATTAGAAAATGCAGCCGTGGGTCGCTGTAGATCGCCTGGTAAATGGCCTCATGGCTGATGCGCATTCGTGGGTCGTCCGGGAAATCCAGAGGCAGGCGGCCCGCAATGAGCTGCGGAGTCCATCTTTTTAGCACTGAATCGATAAGAGTCGTCCAGAGCAACGAGTACTCCAGTTTCCTAGCCGGGCGGCAGGCCATTCTGCGTTCCTTGTACCGTTGTTGCGCTTTGGCTGGATTGTACCCATTCTGTCGACCGTTCCGGCGCAGTTCCCGGCCGATCGTGGCCGGATGACGCTGCAGCTTTCGCGCGATGTGGGCGTTACTACAGCCTTCGTTGCGCAGCGCATGGATCTGACCCCGCTCGAATGGGGTAAGATGAGAATAGGGCATCGTGTATGGTCCTTTCTGTGTCTGTTTGGTCGCACAAAAAGAATACAGAAATACCAACACGATGTCCTTGTTAATTCTAAGCGGAATACCACCCAGAGCAGCCGCCGAGTTTTTTGGGGCGCTCCGCTCCGGCCTTGCCCTACGGGCAGTTCGCCTACGGCGAACACGACCTCCGCTACGCGCCCCAAAAAACTGTCTCAGCCCCCCTGCCAAAAAGACAGCGAACCGGAAGAGAACAGCAATTAGGACGCTAGGCCAAAACATTGCACTTAGTTTATGAATCTGAGCCCGCACTCCTGTGCGGGGTGCGTCGCCCTCAACCGGATTGTGTACGCGAAAACCTTCTGGCCACGTAAATACCCGCCACGATCAGAAACCCAAACCAGATAAAAATCCCAACGTCCAGCCCGGTCTTAAGGAGCGCGTTATAGCCGGAATCCATGCCCATCGGGTCAGAGAACGTTCCTCCCTTCGCCAGGATCTGATCGCGAAACGCCTGAAAGTGCTCCCACCCCTCGGTGGAAGGCGCGTCCAGGTCGAGAAACTGGCTGTCAACCGAATCGAGCGGGGACCAGCCCTGGGCCTTACACAACGCGGCAATGGGCGTCACCGGGTCCCCCGAACCGCGCACATGCCATATCATCATTTGCCCAACCTCCGCCTCCTGCCCGATATTGAATTCAATGGACCACCCATCCCCGTCCACAACACCCCACCCCGTGTCACTCCAATCCGTAGCAGGAAACCCCGACGAAATGGCCTTCCTGACCACGTCCGAAGCGCCAATTTCCGGGATCTCATAGTCATCCGGTAGCCCAAGAATATTGGCGGGCGGCTTCCCGTCAAGATCGAAAACGATAACATCCCAACTCATAGGCAACCCTCAAATGAAGTTCCTTCACTCGCAGAAATCCGCCACGGCAACGACGCGAAAGCACGTCCTCCGCAAGCCTCTTACAGGAAGTTTTTCCCTCCACGTATATTTTGGACCCGTTTCGATCATTCATGGACCACGCTCAACTATCCTTCACCAGAGACGCGCTCTCGCTGGATGTCAGCTTTCCGTCGAAGTTATCCCAGATTACCAAGAGTTCGTCCTCCGATAGCTTGCCCTGCACATCAAGGTTGATACTGAAGCACATTCCAGCTTCCATTCCCCTTTGTAGCGACTCCGTTCTTTGTCGAACTGCAGTTCACTTTCAAGCGTGTACTTTGCCAAGGTCACCGCTCCTGAATTTCGACTATGATAGCGTTAATGTCCGTGAATCCGACGACCTTCCTGGCCTACAATTGCGTCGTCAAACAAGCCGGACGGATACCCGACCTCAACCGAAGTCGCTGGAGAGTACTATGTCAGAAAGCGTCACCAATTCCAACAAGTCAGACCTCACCCGCCGTGAGTTTCACCAAACGGTGGCTCTCGGAGTGACAACCGGGCTGGCTTCCGCAACACGCCCCGCCACCTCCGACACCTCCCCCCGCCAATTCCGCCTCTGGGCCACCTCGGACGCCCACGTGGGCACGGATAGGAAGCGTGACCGCGAAAGCCTGGCGGAGGCCATTCGGCAGAGCGAAGGCTTCGGTCCGGGGCCGGGTTTTGACTGGGATATGGCGGTCCATCTGGGCGATTTTTCCGGAAACCAGGGCGCGCCGAAGGATGAGGAAGGGGCCGAAGTGGTGCGCCAGTTCGGGGCGCTGCAGAAACACACCCGGGAACAGTTCTACTGCCTCGCGGGAAACCACGACGCCACCTTCAAGGACGAAGCAACCCAGTGGTGGTTTCGCAAATGGATCGACCCCACGGGGGAGCACACGGCCCACTCCATGGTGGACCCAGCGAAACGTCCCTATCCTGTCACGGGTACGTGGGAGCGCTACAGCTTCAAGGTGGGCAACCTCCTTTTCGCCATGATGAGCGACCGCAACGATGTGGGCCCGCCCGTGGGTCGGGGTGATCGGGGCGGCTATCCGGCGGGTGCGGTCATCTCGGAGACCTTCGCATGGTGGAAGAAACTGGTCGAGGAGAATCACGACCGCGTCATCATCTCGGCCCACCACCACATGCTCAAAGAGACCACCGTCGCCTCGGGGGAATGGGAAGGCTTCGAGAAAGACGAAGACGGTAACTGGAAGTCCCACTACCATGGCTACTATCCCCAGGGTGGCCCCAAGGGCGCGTCCTATCTCTATTGGCTCGACGACCAGCCCGACGCCCAGGCCTTCGAGGGCTATTTGGCCGCGCACCCCGGCGCCATCGACCTCTGGCTCGGCGGACACACCCACACCGAGCCGGAGGACCGCAAAGGCGGGCGCTCCCACATCGAGCGTAAGTGGGACGTAAATTTCGCCAACGTCTCCGCCCTCTCTCGCCACCACGCCCACAAGACAACCCTGCCCATGAGCCGCCTGTTTACGTTTACCGAGGGCAGCAACGAGGTGAAGGTGCAGTGTTATCTCCACTCGGACCAGTTGCAGCCGGTGGGTTGGTATGAACCCGCGGAGCGCGTGATCAAATTGGGGAAGGCCTTCATGTTTGACGGAACACCCTAAACCATTCAAACGACCTGAACGACGAAAAGGACCCAAAGGACAGGAAACGATGGCATCGCCCACGGCGTGTGGCCGTTCGGGTTATTAATTCCGGAAGGGCGTGAACCTCCAAATCCAGAGTGTACCGCCTTGCCTGTAAGCCCCCCGCGGGTTACGCTGTGTCCACATGGCACCCCACCGTCAAGGAGAACACCTATGAAAAGCATCGCCGAGCACATGTCCTTTTACGAGGCCTATCACAAGCACCCACTGAACAAGGCCACCCACTTTATCGGAATCCCCCTGATTATTTACGGCATTCTGGTGCCTATGAGCGCCTTGCAAATACAGCTCGGTGCATGGCCCCTCTCCTTTGCTATGGTGTTTTCTGTGTGTGTACTCGCCTACTACTGCGTGTTGGACCGGGTATTCGGGGTGGCCATGTGCGCGGTTATTCTGCCCATTGTGGGACTGGCCCACCTGACCGTAGGCCAGGGACCGTCTGTATGGATCAGCACTGCCATCGGTGCCTTTGTGCTGGGTTGGGTATTTCAACTCTTTGGTCATATTGTGTTCGAAAAACGGCGTCCCGCCTTGGCGGACAACCTCTTCCAGCTTATCATTGGTCCGCTCTTTCTGTGCGCCGAATTGTTCTTTATGATGGGCTTCAAGAAAGAGCTCCATCACCGGGTGTTAGAGCTGTCCAAAGGGCACGCATTGAAACAGCCGGTTGCCACCTGAGCGATTGGCACTGTGCTTGGATGGATTCGTTCTAAGTTTCCAAAACGTATGGTGTCTCGACATTTGTCGACCGCCTCCCTTATTCCATCGTGCCAAATTCGCACGCAACCAAACAGAACGCCTCGGCGCTCTCCACGTGACAGATGCGCGTTGACCCCTGCGCACGTTATGATGCAAACGAGTTAACGCAACGGGTATCGTTTACCCTGTTCGCGAGGGGTTATGCGCCTATTCACCAAGAGTCCGAAGGAAGCATGACCTTCGTAGAAACCGCTGCGGGGGCTGAATGGCATTCGAAACCATTCCTCATACCGAACGAATGCCCAGACATGAGGCAGGGAAAAGCCATTGCACGGCAAAAACGTGATTGACCCAGTGGGAGGGCAAGCATCATGCGCCATATGCTTATCATTGCATTAATTGCCTTCGCGACAAGCGCGAGCACCTTGAATCCGACCGATGCCCATGTCTTTCTCCATGGGGAGTCGGTCACCTTCGCAGTACCGACGGAAATCACATCTCCCTTCCGCACCTGTCACGTGCTGAATGAGCGGCTGGAGCGGATTTCGGAACACCCGGTATCGGGCCCGACCGTTGATCTCGGACGCCTGGGTCCCGGATGGTTCCGCATCGAATTCCGCGATGCAGAAGACTCCCTGCTCGGATTCACCACGGCCGCAGTACTCACGCCGTTGACCATTCCTCCCCCGGACGACTCTCCCATCGCAGTGGACGTCGCCCTGGCCTGGCTCGGTGCCAGCGACCAACAAGACTGGCCCTTGTATGCCCAACTCGCGCGGGTGGCCGGGGCAAGATGGGTGCGGGATCGCATCCACTGGCGTGAAATGCAATCGGAAGACGGCTCCTTCTTCAAAGACACGAAATACGACAGCAGTGCCACCATCCAGTCCGCACAGGGTCTGCAGATACTCCAGGTCTTCCACACCCGTCCCCCCTGGGCGCTGGCCCCCGATGGGAACGCCGATCACCCCCGCACGGATCTGGCCAGGCTTTACGAATTCTGCAAAGCTATGGCTGTGCGATTTAAGGGTCAGGTTCAGGCGTGGGAGCCTTGGAACGAGGGAAACGCAGGCAACTTTGGTGGCTTCAGTCTCGACGAGCTCTGCGCCATCCAAAAAGCCGCCTACCTCGGCTTCAAGGCGGGCGACCCCGAGCTCACCGTCTGCTGGAATCCCCTCGGCGGTGTCAACATCGAATCCCAAACCCGCAGCATCCTGCGCAATGAAACCTGGCCCTACTATGATGTGTACAGCATCCACTCCTACGACTGGCCCGAATCCTACGAAGACCTCTGGGTCCATGCCCGTGATGCGGCCAGTGGCAAACCCATCTGGGTCACAGAATCCGATCGGGGCATGACGGCCGCGCCGGATTCCGACGTGGGTGACTTCAGTCCGGAAAATGACCAGCGCAAAGCGGAGCTGGTGACCCAATCATATGTACGAAGTCTCTACGCGGGAGCAAGCCGGCATTTCCATTTCATTCTCGGCCCCTATATGGAAGGGGAACAGCGAACCCAATTCGGCTTACTCCGCAAAGACCTCACCCCGCGGCCAAGCTTCGTCGCCGTTGCCAATCTGGGGCGCCTCCTGGCAGGCGCTACGTGTCTCGGTCGCTATCTCCTACCAGACCAGCCCGACATCCATACCTATGCCTTCCGGGCACAACCTGATGGTAAATATCGCGACGTCCTCGTGGCCTGGACCGAGTCTCCCGGCGACTGGGCCTCCCGGGGCAACGCGCGTGCGCCCTGGCCGCTAGAGGCCCCCTTGCCCGTTGAAGCGGCCTTTGATTATCTCGGGCGCCCATTGGCCTCCGCGCCACCTGCGACACTCCGTCCCGATCCCGTCTTTCTGGTGCTGCCCGAAGGGGCGGCTCAAGAACTCGCCTTGCGCACGGTGAACCCTGCCAAGGTCCGCTCGGGAAGTCCATCCCCCGTCGTCCTGCAGTTTGACGCGGCCAACGTAGCGCCCGTCCAACGGCGCATCGGTTGGAGCCCTGAGGCCGCCTATGAGTTTTCCCCTGGAACTCGTGTGGACGCATCACTCACCGTGTACAACCTGGGCGCAGCGCGCGTAACGGGTCACGTGACGCTAAAAGACCTCCCCGGTGGCTGGCATGTGACGGCCACCTCATGGACAATGGACTTGGAACCCGGTGAACAACGCACCGTGCCCCTTCATCTTGAACTCACCGACCAGGCAAAGACTGGCGATGTCTGGTTGGATTTCCGGGGGGATTTTGGTACCTTGGAACAACCCGTGCTTTCTGTCTGGAGTCGGAATCCCCCGGAATCCTGAACGCCGGACAATCCGTAACCCACCATCATCACCGAGCACATTTCGGCCCTCGTGGCGTAGCATATACACTAAAGAGACCACCCGAACGGAGACCACAAAACTCATGCGCATACCCACACCTTATCGGCACCTCAAGCTTAGCATCGTGACCACCATGGCCCTGACCATCATGTGCCTGGGTGCCTACGCCGCCCCCACCGAGTACGTTACGAAAACAGACATCCTCTACCGTAGTGGCGACGGGCTCACCGACTATATGAAGGAGAAATGCCGCCTTGATGTCTATTATCCCGCCGAAAAGAAAGACTTCACCACGATGGTGTGGCTTCATGGTGGGGGCCTCAAGGCAGGCGACCGCACGATACCCGACGGACTCAAGCGAAATGGCATCGCCATCGTTTCGGCAGACTATCGACTCCATCCCAAGGTCCAGGCACCGGCCTATATTGAGGACGCTGCCGCCGCCGTGGCGTGGACCTTCAAGAATATCGAAAGTTTTGGCGGCTCCACCGAACGCATCTTCGTTGCGGGCAAATCGGCCGGCGGCTATCTGGTGTCCATGATCGGACTCGACAAATCGTGGCTCGCCGCCCACGACATCGATGCGAACGACATCGCCGGCCTCATCCCCTACAGTGGCCACACCATCACCCATTTCACCGTGCGCAAGGAGCGTGGCATCGAGGGCACCCAGCCCATCATCGACGAACTCGCTCCCCTTTTCCACGTGCGCAAGGACGCGCCTCCAATCCTGCTCATCACCGGTGATCGCGAATTGGAACTGCTCGGCCGCTACGAGGAAAATGCCTACCTCTGGCGCATGATGCAGGTCGTCGGCCACCCCGACACGGAACTCTATGAAATGGACGGCTACGACCACGGCCAGATGACCACCCCGGGTCATCCCCCCGCGTTACGCTTTATAAAGCGCGTGCTCAACGGCAAATAGCAAGCCCCAAAAGACCTCGCGGCCCGAATTGCCACATGGGACGTCAATCTACGTTTCACATCGTTCTCTATCTTGGATCGTGCCCCCTCCATGGAGGGGGCACGCGATAAACCTTGCCCGTGATCAGACGGACAACACGTATACAACCATGTTAAATACAAAGGTGATCGTCCAACGAAGAACAACTCGGTACGGATTGTTCGAGAGGCTACCATCGCCGGATTTTCGTCCCCAAGCATCCGTGTCATCCGGTATATCCGTGGTTAACTAATTCGCCGTAACCCGTAATTTTCGTGCAAATCAGGGTTCATTCCGGGTTCAGAATCTTTGCTTGCGGGCAACGGCTTCGCTACCTGCTTAGTCGCACGTAACCCCTACGGAACACTACGGCAACGAATGACGGCACCGTATTTCGGTCGTCTATTCTGGTAGATCGACCTTTCGCAGATCCACGAATCTTACAATCGAATCGTAGTCCCCATCCAATGGGTAAACCTCTGCAGCGGGAATCTCGTCCTCCAGCGTTTTCGTAAGCACGTCGCTGGCATTTAAAGGGACAGCGACCCCAATGGCGTGCAGTTTTACTAACACACTATTTTCATCCAAAAAAAGATACGAACAATACGGCCTTGTTTGCTTCAATGGCCCGTCCTCTGTTTGAACTGTTTCTGACCGGGGAAACTCGATTTTTTTATCGAAGGTACTGAGAGCTGCTTCAATGAGTTCCGAATGTCGACTTGAGGAATTCATCGCCATAGAGGTATCGACCAAAAGCGAATTAACGTTGGAGATAGATGTCTCTGTGTATCGCACCTCCCCTCTGAGTCCGTCAATGGCCTGCTTGAGGTACCCGGCGAGCTTCACAGGCACGTGACTCTTATAGGAATAGATCCATACACGGATGTTTCCATCGCTTAGAATAACGTAGCTGAAGGCCGTCTTTTTCCCCTTCCACGTGCCACTTTGCTCGGGGTCATAGTTCCCAACACGTTTGAGCCAATAGTCCTCACCTACCTCGGCGAGTGCTTCCGCAATCATCTTACGGCTCGGGAAATCCGCCCCACCTACTTGCTCCACCCCCAGTTGAATACCGGTGGACATTCTCGATGTCGCCACCATAGAAAACAGGCACAGCGCCACCACAGGCACGGCCATGACCCGGCGAAGGGTCGTGTTCCGAGGGGGCACCCGCTCCCCCGTTGACGCCACGTACCACGCGATGAAAACCATACTCAGTGCCATCAGGTCTGTATAGTCGACGACACGCCCAAATCCCGGAGGGCCCCAAGTGTTCAGCAGCATGAGAAAAGGTTCCGACAGGGCACTTTTCCAATAAATAAAGAAGGCTATTACCGCCAGCGAAACAACGTCTTTCCGCTGCGGCCATAGAATGTAGCCCAGCATCGCGACGAGGAAGATACCCGCAAAATCAGACAGCTTCCCCGTAAACCAATTCCCGTAGGCAGCTTTCAGGTAAAAATCGTTGAGTAACAACAGACACAGGCTGACCAAAACGGGGGCCGTGCTAAACCGTCCCGCCCATGTAGAATCTAAACGGATCTTCATTGCCCTGCTCCAATGCTTAACCAGCCGCCACAAGAGATTGCCTGAAAGGCTCAAGCCCTCTCTCACAAGCGCACCTAAATAGAATCCCCGAACCCAATTGGATCATCGGTCCTTCCAAAACGATTGCCACTTCGAATGCTACAGACAAAGGGCGATAGCCCTTGCCCGAGAGACAAGCAAGCCAAACGCCCTGATATGCTACTGTGAGAAATGCTAGGATTCGATGGCTGGTCCACCTGCGTAGTACTTCCATCAAAACGAAAGTCTTCTCCATGTATTCTATACCGTATCTTCTTGGGGCGCTATGCTGCCTTTCAGCAACCGTCGCCACCGACCAAGGCATCCCTGCCGACCAACCGCCTGCCTTCGTCCCCCTCGGTGCCTATCTCAGTTGGGAACGCTGCGCCGCGAACGCGAAAGTCCAGGGCATCGACCGCTGGACAGACGCTGAAAGACGGCTCGACGCCCTCCAGGCCAACCACGTGAACCTCCTCTGGGTCACCAACATGAGTGAGGCCGACCTCCCACGTCTCATCACCGAGTGCGAAAAGCGCGCTATGCGCCTCCTGCCCTCCATGGGCGCCGTGGAGGCCAAGGTGGACTGGCGCTGGGTCGACAACGGAAGTTACTACGACAAGAAGTTGCCCAAGCTCATCGCTGCGGCGGGTGAGTCCAAAACCCTCGTCGGCTGGGTACTCAGCGACGAACCCCTCGCGGAACACCTGCCCCGGGTCGAGATCCTCCGGCAGAAGTTCCGCGACCTCGACCCCAATCGCTTTACCACCGCCGTCACCATGTGGCCCCAGACGCCTCTCGTGCCCACGGAAACCACCCTCCCCCTGGTCTGTGTCGACCTCTATCCCTTCTTCGGGCCGAAAGACCCCAACGGCCCCCACACGGACAACGCCAGCAAGCATTTCTTCCGCAGCAAGGCCGCCAAGATGATGGACGCCATTGGAGACGGTCCCCAGGGCGCGTGGGTCATGGGCCAATGCTTCAGCGACATCTGGGGCCCCCGGGAATACAACGCCGAAGGCCATCTCATCGGACTCCCCGGTGCCTACCTCCACTGGCGCGCCCCCACCCTCGCCGAAATCCGCTGGCAGGTCTGGGAAAGCTTCCGAAGCGGTGCCAAGGGCTTCGTCTATTACACCCTGGCCCCCGAAGCACCCAACCCCGAGACGGCCACCCTGCCCCCCAAAGACGTGAAGTGGAAAGAGGTCCTCGCCAAAGAAGCCACCGACCTCGGTCCCAACGCCCTCACCAACCCCGACGGCAGCACCACGCCCCAACTGGAAGAACTCGGAAAGGTCTACGCCCAACTCGCGCCCCACGGGGAGTTATTGTTGCGCCTGAAGCGGAGTGACGAGGCCTTCGTGGAAGTGGTAGACGGTCCGACGTCCGTGCAGGGCTTTGTGGACCCGGAGTCCGGCGCGCGGTATGTGATTGTGGTGAATGATAACTTGCACGAGACGCGGGAGGTGGAATTAAGGATAGACGGCGCATTCGTACGCGCAGTCAACCTCACGAGCGACTCGGAAATTACGGTCACTGAGAACACGACGAAGCTGCCCCTCTCAGCAGGCGGTGGCGCATTGATTCGTATTCAATAGCACCCACCTATCAGGAACAATATCACCCTGCGACGGCCCGTGCTGAAGTTTCCGTATGTTGCCCCTTCGGGGTGTTTCACCTCCCGCAGAGCGCTTTCCCGCTGAACTGCACCACACCGGAAAAAAAGCACCTCGTTCACACGGTCCCCCGTGGGAATGAATACCCCACCGCTCCTGCGGTGAACCCAGCGACACTATGTAAGGCTCACCAATACGCCCCCAGAGAAGCGGGATGGAAGACACCGTCCACGGCCTGCTTAACAGCAAGCGGAAAAGCCGCATGAGCAAACCGTGCGCGCACTTCATGTGCGTCCTGAAACGGCCCCCAGAAAATCCTGAATATACCCAACATAGAAACCAAACGCATCCCCACGGATGTATTTCTGAGATTGGGTTGTAACAGTTATTCGTGTCATGCCATCGCTGTAATCCAACTCGATTCTGAGCGCAGTTGAAAGCAACAAGGGCCAGCTCATCGGTCGGATTCTTGTTTCAATGCATCGCCCATCATCGCTGACGACCGTGTCCACATATCGATAGGTACGTTGGCCACGCCGCAAGACAACCATAGATCTTTCCAGCACATCGGCTTCGCTGGCCTCGAGTAAACTGGAATCTGTACAGGTAACCCCTTTTCCATTTCGATACAGGTAGTAGAGCCCCAAAAACATTGCAAAACAAGAAACTGTGGTGACCAAAATTATCGCAGTGACCGAAATAATGATAACGGCTTCTTCCGACATCGAAAAATCCCTTGCAGTGCCACAAACAGTATATGGACAGTCAAGCGCCACCCGAGAACTACACCTCGCTTCGGGTAGTTATTCAACGGGACGCCGCGGTACACACCTCCGAACCCCTCCCGCAGATTGGGATCAGAAAACGGCCTACCACCCTGTTACGAGCCTACCAGATAAAAGCCACGCATCACCATACCCGCCCCGCCGTGTGACCGTCCCCGACTTAGACACCGTCCTCTGCTTCCCCCAATCTCTCTTTCTTCTTCGTGCACTTCGTGGCTTTCCTGGTGAAAATTTCTATCCCTGGTCGCCACCGACCCCATTCGTGTAAATTCGTGTCCATTCGTGGTTCACCCCTCTTTTTCACCGCCCCAAAAACTCCCGACACAAGCTTGCGTTTCCCGCCCCAAATCTTCACACTGAAGGGTAGCTTCGGGGGAAGCACTTCGCCTCCGAAGGTAAAGGAGAGCACTATGATTCGAATTGCGGCCACCCTGCTGATGGCCACCCTGCTGTTTAGTCCACTCACCCACGCCAGTTGGCTGCCCACCACCAACCTCAACGTCTGGAACGAGGCCACCGAGTTGGCGGGACCCAAGATCGTCATTGAGTATGACCTGGAAACCCCAAACCTCAGCCCGGCCTCCCCCGCCTATGTCTTCCTCCACTACCGCATGGGCAACGAAGAGCGCTGGAAGCTCCTTTCCGCCGAATTGCTCGGGGGCAATGGTGCGGGAATCGTGGAGGAATCGGGCCACAAGAAAGTTATCTGGTGGGGCGCAAGCCAGAATGTGCACCAGGACGTAGACGCCCTCGAAGTGCAGGTACGGGCGCTGGCCATGGTCGCCGTGCCCGGGGGCGCCTTCAAGCTACGGAGTCTCCCCGGACAGGGCCGCGATCAATCCGGCCGTCACACGACGGCCCGTTCTACCCTTCCGACCTATTATCTCGCCAAGTACGAAACGACCACCGCCATGTATGCCGACTACCTGAATGCCGAGGGCCAAGACGGCACAGGCTATCACGAAAAAATGGCCAATGAAAAACGTTGTGGCATCCTCCGCGCCGAAGACGGCACCTATTCGGTGGTGCCCGGCCGGGAAAACTATCCCGTCTCCTATGTCTCGTGGTACGACGCGGTGGGTTTCCTCCGCTGGTGCGGCTTACGCCTGCCCACGGAAGCGGAATGGGAAAAGGCGACCTGCGGTGGCCTCTTCCTGGATGGTGATGAAACGAAGGCGGTCCCCAACCCCATGCCGGAACGCCGCTATCCCTGGGGGGATGAAGTGCCCAATGCGGAGGGGATCTATCGCTGCAATTTCGACAGCGAAGAGGATGGCTACCCCAATGTGGCGCCCGTCGGAAGTTTCGCGAAATTCAACAGCCCCTATGGCGCCTGCGACCTGGCGGGGAACGTCAACGAGTGGACCATCGACTGGTACACCACCCAGCACCACGCGGGACTGGATGGCTATCGCGTAACCCGGGGCGGTTCCTGGCTGGATGTGCCCGAAGGGTGCGACGGCGTATCGGGGGCCACCCTGCTGCCCTATAAAGAAAGCTCTATTATGGGCTTTCGTGGCGTGAGCGGACCGCCTGCGCTGCCCTGACCGGAAACTACCCTTTGCCGCATGGCCGTGCAAAGGCAACGATTGGAGGATCGGGTAATGAGTACACTGAAACGCAGAAGCTTTCTGAAGAGTTCCCTCGGCGCTGCCGCCACCATGGCCGCCCTACAGGCTGGGGCGGGCGTCTCCGCCAACGACAAAATCATCGTGGGCGTCATGGGCCTCGGTGGCCGGGGTAAGTCCCTGTTGGCCAGCCTCGCTAAGCGGAACGACGTCCACATCAAATATCTCTGTGACTGCGATACGCGCACCGCCGGTGCCGCCACGGAAATTGTCATGGAAGGCCTCGACGAGAAGCCCACCTTCGTCCAGGATTTTCGCACCATCCTCGACGACCCGGAGGTCCACGCCCTCATCTGCTCCACCTCCGATCGCTGGCATGCCCTCGCCACCATCATGGCCTGTCAGGCCGGAAAGGATGTCTACGTTGAGAAGCCCCAATCCATGAGCGTCTGGGACGGCCAGCAGATGATTGCCGCCGCACGTAAATATGAGCGGGTGGTCCAGGTGGGGATGCAGACCCGCAGCGCGCCCTATGTCCAGTCCGCCATCAACTACATCGAGAGCGGCAAGCTGGGCGATGTCATGCTGGCCCGCGTCTATCTCATGCAGGCGGGCGGCCCCGAGCCCACCGCCGAAGAACAGCCCATCCCCGATGGCCTGGACTACGACCTCTGGTGCGGCCCCTCTCCCATGCTGCCCTACCGCCCCGGCCGTTGGTTCCAGAAGCATTGGGACTTCTACAACGGGGCCCTCACCGGCGACCTGATTCACCAGGTGGATATCGCCCGGCTCCTCATCGGGAAAAAGGCGCCCAACTCCGTGTTCAGCGCGGGCGGCGTGTACCGCTTCGACGATGGCCGCGAACAGCCCGACACCCAGTTTTCCACCTTCGAGTTCGACAAGGTGACCATGCTGATGGAGGGCGGCTTCTGGTGTCCCTACAACCACCGCATCGTCCACCTGCCCGACAAGAGCAAGTTTCCCGACTGGCAATTCAGCGCCACCAAGATTGAAGTGCTCGGCACCCAGGGCATCATGTATTTCGGCCGTCACGGCGGCGGCTGGGAAGTCTTCGAAGGGGACGGCAAAACCCGCTCCTCCAAGTCCGTGGCGTCGGAACTCTCCGAATACAAATGGGGCGGCATCATCGACCTTCACTTCGACGATTTCTTCAAATGTATTCGCGACCGATCCACCCCCAAGACCGACGTGGCCGACGGACACCATTCCATGAACCTCTGCCACCTCGCCAACATCTCCAACCGCCTGGGCAATCAGAAACTGCGTTGGGATGGCGAGAAAGAGGAATTCATCGACCACGCAGAAGCCAACCAGCTACTCCGGGCGAAATACCGCGACCCGTGGGTGATTCCTGAAACCGTGTAAGCCCGCTTACGACACGACCCGCCAGCGATACGTTGGCGGGTCTTTTTGTATCGAGGCGAAGGCCTTGAAATGGAAAATTATGGGTCAAGGGCCTCCACGATTAACTTCTGCAAACCGCTCGTTCACACGGTCCCCGTGGGAATGCCTACCTTGCCGCTCCTGCGGCGAAAGAACAATAACGAGATCCCCGCTCGTTGCTACGGTCCCCCGTAGCAATGCCTACCGTTCCGCTACTGCGGGACCGAGCTTGTGTGTAGCGCTATCCGCGAGCTTCAAGTTCACGAGTTTGAATTTCCGCCCGTGGCGGATTGCCGCAGTAGCGGCAAGGCATGGGTGACAACGGAGGACCGTCGTCACAAGCGATTATCGTATGTTGAAAGCGGAGCCCCGATCCCTCCCCGAGGAAGCCCTTAGTCACCCAGTTGAGACTCCGGGTACCACGGTCAAGTCCGGTAGGACTTGCCCGTGCTGGATCAGCGTAAGTCCTGGGCACAATTGAGAGCCACTCAGTCCAGACTCAACGTAGGCCTCAACACCCCATCCACCGGAAGCACCCCGAGGTCGAAGTCCCACGACACTTCCGGGGAGCCGCCGCGATCAAGTACGGAAAGCTCCGCACGGACAGGCCCCGGAGGCAGGTTATCGAAATAGAAGGTGCCGTCTTCATCCAACGTCGTCGACGTTTCCAGATCCGTGCCACCGCCGCTTTCGATGGACAGCCGCACGTGATAACGGATGTCCTCGCGCCGACCCGATACGGTGCCCTCGACGACCCCGTTGCCCAGCCCGGAAGACAGGGCTATCTCTACCGTCGCCCCGTCGCCGACGACGGGATGACCCACGAGATAAAACCAGCATTTCTTCCGCGAGTCCAGTCGCTCCAGGGCCAATCGCACCGACACTTCGCCCGTGGGCACGTGGGGCAACTCGAAGTTGCCCTCCTCATCGAGCGTCGTTCGGCTGATATCCACGCCATTCCGCATCAGCAGAACGGTGCGCCCGCCCAAGTTGATTCCGTCCATGGCCGCCACCCCACGAATCGTTCCGCCGTTCGTCAGCACGACCTTGAGCCCCCCTTGAGCCGCGGCCTTGCCCGCCACGGCGATCTCGGTGGGCGCGTAGTCGGCGTGGTAGGCCGAAAGAATCCGCTCCCCGTCGGGCAAAACCTGAAAGGCAAAGTGCCCGTCGCCGTCCGTGATGGCGCGGGCTGCGTGGGTGAACATCTGTTGTTGGGGCAGGGGACCATCGAAGACCGCCGCGCCCGAAATCGGCGCGCCCTCCCGGTCCACCACCGTGCCGCTCAGGGTTAGCCCCCGGTCCAGGGCGACCACCACGCCCGTCACGGTCTCCCCCGGCACAATATCCGTCACAGGCACGATAGCCGGCGCATAGCCCGCCACGCGGACAAAGAGGGTCATGGCGGGCGTGGCCATGTCCGTCAATTCAAAGGTGCCGTCGCTGGAACGTTCCTCCTTGAGTTGCCACATGTGGTGGCCCGTCATTTCCGCGTGAACGCCCTTCTCGGTGGTCATGTCGAAACGGGTCACGGGGTCTCCCGTCGCCTTGTCCACCACGACCCCGGTAATTCCTGATAGCGCGTCGAAGGCCACCTCCAGTCCCATCGTGCCGGCTTCCACATCGGGCACAGAGAGGCTGCGGCCGGGCGTCATACCTTCCAGAAACGTTAAATGGTACGGCCCCGGCTCCAGCCCGATTACCGTGAAAGAACCATCCTCCGCCACACTAAAATGCTTCCCCGCCACAAAGAGCATCGTGTTGCTCACCGGCCACACCGCATTCTTCACGACCCCCTCGATGCTCAAGCCACCCATGCCCTGAAGGGTCAGTTCCAATCCCGACTGCTTCTTCCCTTCCGCCACGTCAAGGCGCATAATCTCCGTGTCCCGACTCCAGGTCTCCACATCCGGCGCCTTGAGGCCGAGGACATAGGTCGACGGATACAAAGCCTTTACGGCAAACTCCCCACGTTCATCCGCCGTGTCCCAGGTCATCTCACCGGCCACAGGTGCCACCGCGGCAACCCACACCCCCGCCTCGGGCACGGGCGCACCCGTCGCGTCCACAACGCGGCCCGAAATAACGGCCTCGGGCACCATGACAAGCTCTAAGTCCGACAACCCCTCGGGGGATACAATGAGGCCCGTCTGGGGCGCCATGGCGTAGCCCCTTTTGGCGGCGTCCACCTTGAACCCGCTACCGCCACCCTTGAATCCGGGAATAACGAAGGTGCCATCCTCCAGCGAGGTCCCCCGACGATAGGTATTCTCCTGATTCGTCAGGCCACGGACTTCCACGCTCGCCAGCGGGGCCCCCGCTGCGTCCACAACCCGCCCGCGAATGGCAATCCCCTGAGAAAGACGCACCGTCCAATGGAGGGACTCGCCCGCAGCGACACTCCCGCGATACTCCAGCCGCTGGTGGGATACGTAGGCCTTCATGCTCCCCGTTTTCAGGGCATAGCGGCCCGGCGTTAGCTCGGCAAACTCGAAAGTGCCATCTTCTGCGGTCCGCGTGCCATAAATCCCTTGCTCCGGCCGTTCATAACCCTCCGCCACCGATTCCAGGTGGAGCTCCAGTTCCTCGTCAGCCACCGCCTTCCCGCTTTCCTCATTGACCACCGTGCCGTAGATTCGCGTGGTGCCCCCTTCCGCCACGATGGGTGCGCTCGCCAGGACGGCGTCCCCTTCTTCCAGCCCACCCGATTCTAGCGGAACAACGACGGGGTCAGCGGCTTTTACAGCTAACCCGCCGTCCCCAACGCCCGATGCCACCGCGCCCACAGTGACCTCCGCCCTATCCACCGCCGGCTCCTTGCTCCCTCCGCCATCACCCATCCCCGCGAACAACAGAAACGTACTCCCACCGACAAGCACCAGGCCCGCACCGCACCAGGCCGCCAGCCGAGCCACCCCCGACACTCCGCCGCTCTTGCCACCTCGAATTCCTTCCTGACCTGCCACAGCCCGTTCACCCATACCCGCCCCGGCAACCAGCCCCATGATGTGCTTCAGTTGGACCTTGTCCCGCCCTTGCTCTTCCGGGCCCACCGCCAGCGCCGCCAACAGACTGTCGTTCAACGTCTTCCGCGCACGCTCCAGCCGCTTTTTCGCCGCGTGGCGAGAAATGCCCACCAACGCCGCAATTTCCCCCGTGCTCTTCCCCGCGTAATAGTGAAGCAACAAAACCTCCGCCCCGTCCTCCGCCATTCCTTCGATGTGACGGCGCAGAAGCTCCCGGATCTCCTGCCGCCCCACGTCGGGCTCCGCCACCGTGGCCGGGAACCTTTCGAGGGCGTCGCGCATGGTCGACTCCCGCTTCCGCTTCGCCACGGCGTTGAGGGCCAGGTTCCGGACGATGGCGCAGAGCCAGCCCCCCACATTATTCGGATCGCGCAAGCTTGCGAGGGAGCGATAGGCCTTCAGAAAGGCCTCCTGAACCACATCCTCCGCGTCATGCTGATTACGGGTGTAGGCATAGGCCGTGGCATGGGCCACCGGCAGATACCGCTCCACCAGGACCGCAAAGCGCTCCACCTGCCCTCCCAACACCGCCGCCACCACCCGCCCGTCCGTCGGTGTCTCTTTCTTCCACATGGCATCGCCCTCCTGCTGGCACAATAGTCATTATGGTATAGAGACAGCCCAAAGGGACAATTGGCGACATGGGAATGTGATTTTTTGTGCGGTGCACATCCCACCCAGGCGAAACAAAACCTCATCAGCAAGCATCGGCAGGGCACGTGGTAGGAGAAAAGCTCCCGAAAGGGATTGCTTAGTCCACGAAGTGGGCGACATATCGTAGCCCAGCGGCGAGCGTAGCGAGTAGTCGTGTAACGCAAGTTCTGCAATTGGCTGATGTTTCTGGTCTCTCTTGTTTATACAGTTCCTCCCTCCTCCGGAGGAGGGAGGAACTGTACCAGGGTTGTGTTTTTCAGTTTTTTTCTTTACGCC
>JAXMOL010000081.1:0-18635 GCA_034669905.1 Candidatus Hydrogenedentota bacterium | reverse complement strand
AAGGTGAAGGTGAAGGTGAAGGTGAAGGTGAAGGTGAAGGTGAAGGCGAAGGCGAAGGCGAAGGCGAAGGCGAAGGCGAAGGCGAAGGCGAAGGCGAAGGCGAAGGCGAAGGCGAAGGCGAAGGCGAAGGCGAAGCGCCAGCCGGATGCACCATGAGTAAATCAGATCTGCTGAAGGGCATCTCAGAGCGCCTGGCCGACCTGTTCTTGCTGGGGGTGACGGCGCTTGTGTTGATGGGCTACGCCGGTTTCTCGGGGAAAGAATAGTATCGAAATTCTTGACCGGTGTGGCGTTCTGTCGATTTGCAGACAACGCCGCGTAGTTGGTAGCCTTGCCTCGCACGTGTCCCATTGCGTGGGCGCGGGAAAAGATGTCGTGCCATAGGTGAAGTTAGTGGTTGTGTGGAGAGTGAGACGTGTTGTATGAGTGAACAGAATCCGCCCGCTGCTGCCGAAGGAAATTCCGTGTTCTCCCCTCGTATTCTACGAATTCTGGCGTGGTCAGCGGGGGCGTATTTTCTGCTTCGGCTCATTTATTTCACCATTGCGATACATCATTCCGCACCGCCCGACGAAATTACACATTTGAACCGCGTTGCATTCTTTTCGCAGTTCGCCTTCCTTCCGAGTGGGGTTCCAGGGGATGGGGAGAGCCACCTCTGGTCAACCCGCTTTTATCCATCGCTTTACTATATTCTCGCCGGGAAATTTCTCCTACTCAATTTCTTTTCTTTTAGTGACATCTTTATGGCGCGTTTGTTCAGTGTGGTCCTCGGCTGTCTGACCGTGTTTTACGGCTGGCGCTTCATCAAGTTGCTCAGCCCCAAGCCGCTGGTGCATCTCCTGTTTCTGTTCATGTTGACAAACACCCTGATGTTTAGTTTTCTGTCGGCGGCTGTCACCTATGACAGTCTCGTTAATCTGTTGGCCGCCGCGTCGATTTATTATATGACCTGCTATTTTCAGCGGAGAGATGGCCGATCGTTGCTGTGTTTGCTTATCTCGCTCGCCTTAGCGACCCTGACCAAGGTGACCATGTTGCCCTTCGCCTTTGCCATCGTTGTCGGGGTACTAATCCATGGGGCCTGGACGTGGAAGCAGGGACAGACCCGATTGGGTGAGTACAGGTCCGCGTTTGCGAATACGCCCAAAAGTCTCTTTGTCTGCGTGGCGTTGCTATTGGGTTTGAATGCGCTTCTATACGGGAACAACCTGATTCGATATGGACACCTCGTCCCCAGGGCGGAGCAAGTACTGTCCGAATCCGACATCAAGTCTCACCCAATGGCTGCCCGGGCCACGCTCTATGTGGGTTACCTCAAGGGTGAACATAGTTTGGAGGAGGCGCTGGAAAAAGCAAAAGAGATCGAAGACCCCGCCTCCTCGCTGGATACCCAGAACTTATTGAAATTCGGAGCATGGCGGAAAGAGCACGAAGGGCCATTTGTCCCTATGTCGCGCCTTGCCTACGCGGCGCGGTGGTCAAAAACGATGTTGTTCTCCACCTATGGCGTGCTGGGGCACACGGTCGCGTTCAAGCCACTTTCCTGGAACTTGCTCTACGTGCTTGTGTTTGTCGTGTCCGGGGCGTTTTTTGTCGTCCGTGGCTTTCAGGGCAGGGCCGATTCCTATGAGTTCCTCTATCTCGGTATGTTCGTATTCTACGCGTTAGTGCTCATGCAGCTGGTAAATTACAAGTCCTATCTGGATTTTCAGCTCCCCCATATCAGCGTGCAGGGGAGATACCTGTTTCCCTTTATCGTCCCGGTATACGGCCTGACCGCCAAGTATTTGTTGTCCTTCGGGACCGCGCGCCTGCAGGCGGTGGTAGCCGTGGTGGTAGCGATTTTTTATGTGTACGGTGACTTCCCCTTCTTTCTGAGCGCGTGGGGGAATGGCCCGTGGTAAGGTATGTGCTCTTCCGCCCCCTGCTGTTTCGGGACTATGACCCATCATGAGCGAAGCGAAAAAAAACACGGGCATTATCGTGTCAAGCGGGCGCACGGGGACACAGTTTCTTGCCGCGTACTTCGACAAAAACTACGAGGATGTGGTGGCATTGCACGAGCCCCGTCCGAGCTACGCCCTGCGCATGTATACCAACGCCTATCTCGCCGGAGACGTATCCGATGAGAAGATGGCCGCCGTGCTGAAGCGCAAGCGCGAAAAACTGATGCGGACGGTGTCCACGCCCACGTATATCGAGTCGAACGGATACCTGGCCGGGTTTCTGCCGGTGCTGGATCAGGTTTGGCCCGACCCGAGCGTGATACATATTGTTCGGGATCCGAGAACCTATGTGGTCTCCGCGTTGAATCACCAGGAGGCCAACCGGCTGAAAAAGATATTCAATCGGTATGTGCCCCGTTGGCTTCCGGATGTGAACCGCATACTGGGCATCACGGAGAAGCTGACGCCCCTTGGTTACTATGGTGCCTTTTGGATGCTTGTCAACGATGCCGTTCGACGCAACGCCCACCGGGTCCATGCCTACCAACGGATACACCATGAAGCGCTGTTTGGGGAGGACTATGCGGGCCTTCAGTCCATCTGCGAATTCCTTTCCCTGGAATACAAGGAGAGCGAGTTACCGGTTTCTCCCGACACCCCGATCAACAAAAGCCGCTCTACCCGTGTGGGGCATTGGAGTACATGGCCGCCTACGACCTGTGCGGAGTTGCACCGCGTGTGCTCGCCGCTTATGCAGGAATACGGCTACGGCCTGGAGGAGACGTGGCTGGAGCGGGTAGAAGAAGGGAAGCATGATGGCACGGCGGCGCACTAGGGTCCTGGCGCTCATCGGGGCCGCCGTGGTGTTTGCGGTTTTTATCGCGATACTTGCTAAGAACGCTTCCTACTTGCGGCAGACCGTCGAGTTGGACGCCCGGGTCCTTGTCGCGTTGGTGCTGCTTACGGTCGGCGTTTTTGCCGTGCGGGCAATCATGAATCTGGCCATGTTTTCGCCGCTCGGTGTTAAGGCGCCCTTTCACTATTGGTTTGGCCTGGTTGTGGTGGGGGCCCTGGCGAATGCATTACCCTTTGTGGCGGGTGCTGCAGCGAAAGGGTATTTGCTGAAACGGCTCCACAAGCTCCCTTATACGACGTTTGCGGGCGGACAGGTCACGCTGTTCGCACTTGTCATTTGTACCAATGGCGTCATTGGCCTGCTCTTATTGGCCCTGTATTTCCGTGCCGAGGCGCAACCGATTGTCTGGGTCTTATTCCTATTGATGGCTTGTGCCTGTCTGGTCTTCTTCCTGCCCAGGCTTACTCGCAATTTGCTTGGCAGCAAGCGCTTTCACTGGCCTGAGTGGAGTGGCCGGGATCGTACGCGTGCGTGGCTTGGTGGGGCGGTCTGCCAGGTGGTCATCCTGAACCTGCTCGCTGCGAAGCTCTATCTGTGCTTTTCCCTCGGGCTGGAAACGGTGACCTTCTCCGCCTGTTTACTGTTCAGCGCTTCTGTGGCCATTACGCGGCTTGCCTCGCTGACGCCTGGCTCAATCGGGTTTCGGGAGTTCTTGATCGGAGCACTCGCCTATTTGACCGGATTCGAGTTTCGCGACGCCTTGATAGCCTCCACCATCGATCGCGTGGTGGAGCTTCTGGTAGTTGGCGTTCTTGCACCGATCATGAGCGCCTATTTCGACCGGATGATTCGGAGTACGGGCAAAGACAGCCCAGACGAGCAAGCGGTGACCGAGATGTAGCCCAACACGGGCCTATTGCTTGCTCCACTGTGCCAGGACGCCGACCGTAACCAGCCGCTGTTTGTCCAGGGACATCCCGTAGCTGCGCAGCCAGCCATCGACCTGGGGGTATACGGTTAACCAGTGCGTATTGACCTCAATTTCTTCCAGGAGGGAGACTCTGCGCGCCCGGAAGTAGGGGAGTAGTTGGGCCGGGGCGCAGGACAGGGTCAACCAATCCAGTACGCTCCTTGCGAAACACGGCCGGGGCTCCATGAAATAGAGCTTTCCGCCCGGTTTCAGAACCCGGGCAATTTCCTGAAGGGCGACCGGGGGATCGAAATGGTGCAAGACGGAGTTCGCCAGAACCGCGTCAATGGAACCGGTTGCGAAGGGGAGCTTGTGTGCGTCTGCAACCGTCCGTGATCCTTCAAAGAGGACCAGCAACCGGGGGGAGATGTCGATGCAGGTGACAAAGGAGAAGCCCTCTTCCTGCAAGGCCTGTCTGTCCAGGCCATCGCCCGCGCCCAGGTCAAGGATGTGCGCGTTGGGCTCAGGCCAATCAAAATAGGCAAGGCGCCGCTTGCGCACGCGCATATTGCGGCGGGTTTTCAAATACGCGCCTTCCCACTCCTTAGATTCTCCCAGCGCTTTGCCAGACGATTCCACAGCTATAACCTCCTCAAAGGGCCTCTTCGTTCTTGCGGCCGGCATAATGGGGCCTGAAGAGAGACATTAACAGAAACAATGCGATCAAAAGCAGGGCGTTCCCGGCCCAGGGGCGATCTCATTCACGGGTCGTCGACGTCCAGAATGGCACGGGCAAAATTTTCCGCGCACGTATTCCAGCCGAATTCGCGAATTACCCGGTGGCGACCCGCCTCTCCAAAACGTCTGTTCTTCTCCGAATCCACCAGGAATTCCTCCACAGCGGTTGCCATGAGCGCGTAATCTTCCGGGGGGACCAAGGTGCCGGTCACGCCATCGTGAATCGCATCTGGAATGCCGCCCGTGTTCGACGCCACGGTGGGCTTGCCCGCCGCCGCCGCTTCAATCAGCACGATCCCGAATCCCTCCATATCGCCCGGAGCGGGTACTACCGGGAGTACAATTACGTCAGACAGATGAAACGCGGCTATCATCGCTTCCTGCGACAGCCGGCCGGTTAAGACGACATGTGCTGCCAGTTTGGAATCACGAATGGCACGGGCCACCTGGTGTTCCATATCCTCCGTGTGGGCCAAGGCATCCACCGGGTTTCCCCCCGCAAGCAGCAGCCTGGCATTGGGGACCTTGGCCACGATTCTCGGGAGGCATTCACGGATAAAGCGGTCAACGCCTTTTCGCTTGACGAAACGTCCGGCAATCAATATGACTTTCGCGCCCTCCAACTCCCATTCTCTTCGCCAGTGGTCGACGTCGCCCGCCGTGAGGAAGTTCTCGCTGTCACAGCCCGGGTGGACGATTAGGGTCTTTTCCGGGTCTACCCCCCGTGCGACGGCTTCATCCCGAGTCGCGTGGCTGATGGGTATAACCCGATCCATTTTGGGCATGGCATAGCGAAACATGGCCTGGTAAAGTGCGGACGTATAGATGGTGTCCAGCCCATAGATGACCACGGCGGATTTTGCTCCGGCCCGCTTCGCCAGATGTATGGCGGGTATGGCGGTCAGGGCACTCATGGAAACGACGATGTCCACCGGGTTTCGTGCGATCTCGCGTCTGCCTTCCTGCCACAGGAAGGCGAAAAACCTCAGAAGCCCACTTTGCGATGGCCGTAGTATGTCATGACCAGGGTCTTCATAGTCATCGCCGAATTGCGCCAGGGTCACGACATCGGCCTGCTTCGTAAGTTCCGTCCAGGTGCGCAGGACGACCTGTTCGATGCCGCCGAGCTTTGGTGGGAAGTTATACGTTATGAACAGAATGCGTTTTCGGCGTTTCTGAACTTCGATGGCCATACGAGCCCTTCTTCTTCAACATGTAGAGAATTCTATCTTGATTGATTCTAATGCGTACAAACATGTCGGCAAGCAAGCCCGTGATAAAGAGAATGGTTCCGAGGCTTCCAAAGAAAGCTCCCGTAAAACCGGCCCATTTGTGGGGGGTAAAACTTCCTGTATCTACGCGGTGAACCAGCAAGAATGAAAAAAGGCCAATCGTCAGTACCAGACAAAAAATCGCGCCAACGCCAAAAATTCGCATGGGGTAGTAGTCACGAAAAGTTCTGAAAATGATCTTGCTCGTGTTGTACGCATAGCGCGGAATGTTTCCTGCCACACGGGATTTCCCGTGTGAGCGGGTTCCCTGAACCGGGATAGGGATTTCCCGTACGTGCAATCCTTTGAAGGAGAGATCCAGGAAGGACTCTTGCGTGTAGGTGAAGTCTCCCATGAGATTCAGCTGGAGCAGGGCGTCTTCACTATAGGCGCGAAAGCCGCAGGATACGTCGTGGAAGCGGACACCCGTCAAAGAACTGATCAGGAATGACATGGCTTTGTTGCCGTAGTAGCGAACCCAATCCATTTCTGGGACGAGGCTGCGATCTTTAAAGCGAGAGGCGCTGACCCAATCAACTTCCCCATCCAAGAGGGGAGCGAGCAGGGTGGGAATGTCTTCTGGGGCGAATTGGCCATCGGAATCGATATTGACGGCAAAGGTCGCTCCCATCCCCAGTGCATGGTGAATGCCCGTCTGAAATGCAGCACCCACCCCCTTGTTTCTGGGATGGCTGACCACCCGGGCCCCGGCTGCCCGTGCCTCTTCGACCGTAGCATCCGTGGAACCATCATCCACCACCAGTACGGTTACGTTATCGATCCCGGGAATTTCACGGGGAACGCGCGTGACCACTTCACGAATCGTTGCCGCTTCATTCAACGCTGGCATGATTACGCAGAGACGTACTTCCCGAGGGTTTTCAGCCTGCGACGTGGTGGAGGTCATGTACTACCTTAGTGGCGGTTCGATACGAAGGATAGGGACGATTCAGGTACGATTCAGTATAGGTTTCCGGGAGTTTAATGTCAAAACTACGCTTTAGGGGCACCTGGCACGCGGCACGTCTCAGGTCGAACGAAAGGTAGGTACTAGAGGTACCCCAGGCCCTCCAGGCGCGCGCGGAGTTCTTCTTCCTCTTCATCGGTCAGCCCGGTGCTCGCGGCTTCGTTTTGTTCGCCTACGGCTTCAAAAGAAACAGGTCGGGAGGCGAGCATGGTCGGGTCCAGGAGGTCTTCCAGCACCTTGCCGTCCATGTCATCGGGAACGGGGAGGCCGAGCAGATAAAGGATGGTGGGGGCCATATCGATGAGGCAGCCGTGGGTTTCCCCACCAACGCGGGCGCCGTTGCCATTTGCCATGACGATGCCCTCCATGAGGTGGTTGCCATAGAGGGTGTTGTTGGCGTAGACGGGTTCGCGGGATTGGAAGCCAAAGAAGCAAACGGGCATGTGGGCCTTGTCCAGCGGCAGGGGCATGACGTCGGGACCCCAGGGGGTGTAGGGGCCGTGGTACATGTCTTCCTTCAGGTGTATCGGGTGGGCGATGTGCTCCCCCGTGTCGGGATTCTTCAGTTCCTTCAGCCGTTCGACGATGGCATCCCGAATCGTATTGTATTCCGATTCCGGGACGGAGCCATTGGGCCGGATGCCTTCGGTGTTAATGAAGATGCCGCTCCAGCCAAAGGGGGCATAGGCCCGCGTTTTAGACCAGTCCACATCTTTGTTCAGGTCGAGCATGCCGGGCAGGCGCAGGGAACCTGACGATTTCTGCAGGGTGGACTCGGGGGCTTCGGCCTTGAGTTTCATAGCGAATTTCAGGAAGGGATAGGCAAGGCGTGTCGCGTTTTGCGGGGTGACGCCGAGGTCCCAGAGCAGCTTCTTGAAGCGTACTTTGGGTGTATCTTTGAGGACGATAAAGCCCTCGCGCAGGAGCCAGCTGTTCAAATCGATGAAATAGTGGGTCGGGCCAAAGCCGTGGTCGGAGATGACAAAGGTCAACCCTTCCTCGCCGACTTTGTCTGCGAGACGGCCGATGTACTCGTCACACATGGTGTAGTAGGCATCGATACGGGGGCCAAACTTCTTGGCCATGGCCGGGTCGTATTTGGGATGGGTCTCGTCAAACCAATGCCACAATTCATGTTGAAGGCGGTCCGTGCCCCAAATATGCAGCATGGTGAAATCGGGCTGATTGCGGTCAAAGAGTTTTTCGCACACTTCGAATTTTGTGCGGTCCATGAACTCCAGCTCTTCCAGGAAGAGGTTGGCGTTGTGCTCGGAATGGGCGCAGACGAAGGACATGGTTTCGAAGAAGTGGGGATAACGCCCATACTCGGCCACGAGTTCGTCGGCCAATTCGGGGGGATAGGCCCAATCTTTGGCGCCCGCCGGTGTGAGGAATCCGCTGATGAGACTGCCCTGGATGGGCTTCACGGGATAGGTGGTGGGCACGTTGAGGATCAGCGACGTCTTGCCGGCTTCGGTGAGATAATCCCAGATGGTCTTGCCTTCCCGAACGAGGGAGTTTACCGGGCGTTCCCGTTTCTTTTCGGCATCGTAGACCAGGAAGTCGAAGACCCCGTGTTTCCCCGGGTTCTTTCCTGTCATGAAGGAAGGCCAGGCCGCCGGTGTCTCGGGCGGGAAGATGGAGTCCAGTTCACCCACCGAGCCACCTTCGCAAAGGCGTTTCAAGTTGGGCATTTGTCCCGCTTCCATTCGGGGGCGGAGGATGTTCCAAGTGGCCCCGTCAAGGCCGATACACATGATTCTTCGGTTGTCTGACACCACCGTTATCCTTGGCTTGCTGTGCGCGTTGCACTTCGTGGTGGCCGGAAGGTTTTCCGGACACCCAATCCGCTTCCGTCGCGCGCTCGACAGAGTGGAAAGGCGTAGAATACAACATTTTGTTGGAAAAGAGCGACTACCTCCCAAATTGTATCTCATGTGGTACGATTAGTTACACCGGCTTGCCTTTTAGGCCGGTGTGGCGCTAGGATTGAAGGCGTATTGACCTATCAAGGAGACCGCATGAGCGAAAGGCCGGACAATACCGAGCAGCTGCTGGAGGAGATCTGTACCCTGTTGCGCCACCTGAAATGGATCATGGTGGCGGGGCTTGCGGTGCTGATCGTGCTCTTGTTGACGCTTATCGGGCTGGTTTTCTTTCCGGTGTTGGTGGGATTGGTCTTCGCCACGCTCCTGATCGCCGGGCCGGTGGCCTACATCTATTACGTGTTCGTGGCGACGGTGAAGCAACGGGAAACACGTCTGGCCACGGCGGAGCAGAAGCAGGTGGTCAGTTAGGGGTGCGGGCGGTGCTTGGGGCTTAGCCGATTCGACTGGTCGCTTCGTCTTGCCAGAGGTCGGCATTTTTTCCCATGGCCACTTTCAGGGGAGCGGAAATCTCGTTCAACTGGGCAATGGCTGCCGGACCCAGATTGAGGGTGGCGGCCTTCAGGTTGCGCACCAATTGGTCGGGTTTTCTGGCACCGATGATGGCACTGGTAACGCCGGGCTGGGCCAGGACCCAACACAGGCACATGGTGGCCATGGGCACCCCGATGGCCGCAGAGAACTCCCGCAAGGCCACCACGGTTTCCAGCAATAACCCTTCGAAACCCGCACCGCCATGGCGAACTCCCTCGCGGTGTCCTGCAAAGTGGCGGGTGCGACGGCGTGCCACGGGGATATCTTCCACCGTGTTCCAATGTACGGCAAGGAGGCCCTGCAAGAGGGGCATATAGACCAGCACGCCCAACTGGTGGGCCCGGCTGGAGGGAATGAGATCATACTCTGCGGCACGACTGAGGATATTGTAGCCTATCTGATTGGATTCGGCCGTGCCTTGGAAGAACCAGTCATCGAGGTCGTCATTGCCGAAGTTGGATACGCCAATGGCGCGAATCTTGCCCTCGCCCTGGAGGGTCCGCAACATCTCGCAGGCTTCCATGACGTTAGGTGCTTCTTTCAGGGGATGGCCCTGCGTATCCCGGACGGGCTTCTGGCGGAAGGGCCAGTGAATCTGAAAGAGATCAATATAGTCGGTTCCCAGTCGTTTCAGGCTGGCCTCACAGGAGGCACGAAGGCGCTGGGGTGTACAATTCTGGGGGAGTACCTTGGTGGCGATGAGTACCCGCTTGCGATCGGCCCCGAGGGCCTGTCCCAAGACATGTTCCGAAGCACCGTTGCCATAGATTTCGGCGGTATCGAAGAGATTGATACCATGATCGAGGGCCGCGCGGACGGTATCCGCTGCCTGGGCAGGTGTATGGGGGCCCCAATATGCCAAATCCCCCAACTGCCATGCCCCAAACGATAGTACCGAAACTTTCAGGCCTGAATGGCCGAGAGTACGAAATTGCATTCGCCGCTCCTTTTTGAACTACGCCGATAGGGGTATACTAGAGAATCAATCCCCTGCGTCGCAACTACTGTTAGCCCCGTGCCCGCCCTGCGCGCCGGGCTTTAGCGGAGTGCCCGTTTTCGCGCCCGTTCATAGGCTATCCAGAATCGCCGCACGGTATTCTCCGCATTAGAATCCAGGGTTTTCCCCGAATAGGCCGCCTGCACATAGAGCTCGGTGAGTTCCCGGGCCTGCTTTTTCAGGTTGCGCATGGGTTTGGGAAAGGCCTCGATAAACTCGTAGGGGGTTTGTCCGGTCTCCCGTGGCACGCCCAGATCATAGGCCAGTGCGCAGAGTGCCTCATAGGCGTAGGTGACGTGGTCCGGCATACTCCGTTGCTCCCGTTCTGCCAGGGAGTTGGTGTAGGGACTACAGGTGGCAATGCTCCGGTCAATCTTGTGGCGTCGCCGCAGGTGGGGGAGGCTGGGTGCGTTGGTTAAGAGCGAGAGGATACGTTCCAGCCTGTCGAAAAAGCGGATGACGAAGCGGGGGAAGCGGTTTCGTTGGCGGGCCATGGCGGCAGCAACGTTCGCTCCGAACTTCATGAGGGCATAGAGGGCGAAAAGGGCGAAGACGGCAAGGACGGCCTGGCCGAGCCGTTCCATAAAGAGGGATTGTTCAAGAAGTTCCATGGGTCTTGACGCGGTGGAGGCCAACTGGAAGGTGCTTCCCCGAGCCCAGGCATCGGTCTGATGCTCTTCCACAATGGCCATGGGGGGCAATGCGGGCTTGGGAATCTGGGTGGCGGCCAGCATCACCATGGCCGTCATGACCACCCCCAAGACCATCCAGAAATAGCCCATGAGGGCTGGCATGGCGATCATCCGCGCGCGGAAGTATTGGCGGAGGCCGCCCAGGCTCGTCAGCATAAGTAAGAGCAGGGTTGCGACCGTGTAAATGCCCGCGTAGAAGTGCCCGGCGGCCACCCAGCTTTCGCCGCCCTGTTGTACCACCCGTATCCCTAGCGTGAAAAGAATCATGACGGGTACTGAGAAATAGAGGATGGAAACGCCGGGGTGCCGTTTGGAAAGCCGTTGGGAACGGTCCAGGTTGTATTTGGGCTGGGGTTTCCGCTTGGGCGTGTAGCCTTCCGTGGGGTCATAGGCCTCAATGACGTTCATTGGCATCATGGCTTTGCCCTGGGCTTTTGCAAAGGCCGCGTGGGAGGCGTTTTCATAGAGCCCAGGCTCGAGTTCGGCGGGTGTCTTGGGGCGCATGGCCGCGTGAAACTTGCGGGCCGTTCCCGTGAGGATGCCTTCGTCCCCGGCGGTCTTGTTCTCGTCGACGCAGCATTCGTGGGTCAGGCGATTGACCACCCACCAGATGATGGCGATGACGGCCATGTTGAAGCCCGTGGCGAGCCAGGGGGCATCGTTCATGAAGTTGTGGGCAAAGGAGCCACTCGTATCGTAAAAGGTCGAAGAGGACAGGGTGTAGAGGCCAATGGTTCCGGCAAAGATGATGGGGAGCAGGAGGGAGTCCGGGGAGCTGTCCCGGGCAAAGATGCGATTGCAGGCGACCACCCCCACGACAAAGAAAAAGGCTACGAAACGCATGGGGGTGTCGTTTACCTCGGTGTAGATAAAGCGCACATCGAGGAGAAAGAAAATGACGGAGTAGACCATGACGAAGATGAGGAGGGGCGTCGAAAAATCAATGGCCCAGTCCGCGAGGGTCTTGGGCGGGGTGCGCTCCAGGGGCTGGCGGTCACTGTGCACCAGCGAACGATAGTCGGTAGCCCCCTCTTCAACTGGGGCATCCTCATCGATGGTTTTGGGATCGGGCGAATTGAGCAGGGAATGAAAATCCGTGCTGGCCATTGCGGGGCGTCGCCTATCCGATGCGTGCTGGGGAGATCTCATGCAAACTACGCTCGTGTTCGATGTGAAATACGGGGATGTGGTGGGGCGCCAGGAAGGAAGCCGCTTCCTCATAGGCGCCCTGATCCATGATCAGAAATACGGTTACATTAAATCCAGAAAGCTTGATGGCCGCCAGGGCATGGGCCATGCGCTCGGTGATGATGGGGGCCACGATCATCAGGGTGGCGTCCCGGGGCAACATGTGGTACTGGCTCATCACCAGGCCCAGTCCGTCGAGGCCATCGGTGGGGAGGACGCGTGCCAGGTTACGGGTGATACGTTGGATTTGAAAGGGGCCGCGGGTTGTTTCCACACACAGGGGACTGATGGTGGTGGAGATGAGTTCCCCTTCCACTTCGGCGTCGACTTCCTGCCGGCTCAAGGTTTCGTGGCGGGCAATGTCGTACTGGGCCACCTCGGCGGCATCGCGGGCGTTGGTGATCAGTCCCACTTGCTCGCCCGACATCTGGAGGAGATAAGCGATGGAAGCGGTGGTCGTGATGGCCAGCTCCATCCGCTCTTCCTTGCGGTCGGGCTTGTAGCTGTCTCCGTGGAGATCGAGGACCAGGGTGCCGCCGAGGACGCTGGAGGGTTCGTAGGTTTTTACATGGAGCGAGCCAGTGCGTGCGGTGGCTTTCCAGTGGATGGTATTGAGGGGGTCGCCGGGCGCGTATTCACGAATGCTGTTGATGCGTGTGGGGTCGGCGTAGATACGGTTGGAAAGCTTAACGGGCCCCTGGGGGCGCTTGGTGGCCACGTTGAAGGTATCGATGTAGGCCACGGTGGGCAACACGGAGACATAGTCCTGCCGGACGCCCGTCCGAAAGCGGCGTTGGAGGCCAAAGAGATCGCCGGATTCCATGAGCAGGGGACCGATACGGTGGTAGCCCCGGCGGGGACAGCGGAGGCGGTATTCGAAGGATACGGAATGGCCGGGCATGATGAAGGCCAGCATTTTGTTTTGGCCTACCCGGGGAAAATCTTTCGGGTGGTAGTCTTCGATGAAAATCCAGGGGATGGGCCAGCCCCGTTTGTTTTCCACCAGCACCGTGATCGTGATCTCTTCGCCTTGCAGCACGGTGTCGGTTGAAACCGTCCGCGTGCAGTCCAGGCCGGAGAGCCAGGCCATGGAGGAAAAGTGGGCCAACCCCACCAGTAACAGGAAGGTATAGACCGCGAAGGCCATGTAAGGGCTCTGCAGAAAAAAGGCGGCGGCCAGGGCCACACCACCGGCGATGAACCAGATGAGATTGTTCATGGGGTCATGATAGCACGGATGCGTAAGAATGTAGAATTGTAAATGGGAGGGTGGGTAAAGAAACCCCAAGACGCCTCCGGGGATGGTATTGGGGATAGAGAATACGCGAATCAATTTTAACTCGGGTGGGTACTTACCGTTACAATGGCCTAACTAACCCAAGGAGTGGCCCCCATGAATGAAATCCAACCCCAGGACCCCAACACGGCCGTGGGGGATGTCTTACCCCAGCGTCCGCCTGAGCCCACACCACCAACCCATTCCGGGCATGGTGTCACGCGCTATCTGGCACCCTTGCTGCTCGCGGCCATCGCGCTGGTCATCAACGTGCTCGCCTACCTGGCGCCCGATCCCAAGGCACCGACGCCCGAAGCGACTATGGTGAAGGAATCCATGACGGTGGCGGATAAGCTCAAGGCGGCGGAGCAACTCCGTGCCCATGGGGACCAACTTTATGAAGAGGGCTATAGCTGGCTCAACGACAACGACAAACTCAAGGGTGCCCACGCCTCCTATACCCGCGCCTGGGAGTTGATTACGGGGAAGAAATATCCCTTGGGTGGTGGCGAAGGGAGCCTTATCGTGGACTCGATACAATGCAGCATCCTTCAGGACCATCTCCATAATCGCCTCAAGACCCTTGACGAGACCTTTGCGCGCAATGACAAGTTCAAGGAGTACCTGCCATGACGGACACGCGCGCCTTGCCGGGTGGGGTGTCGCCCCATGCGCTCGCCCCCTCGACCACGGCGGAGTACCGCTTCGAGTGGACGACCAACCTGGTCGGTTGGTTTCTCATGGGCTCGGCGATTGCCCAGCTCATCTTGCGGAGTGGGATTTGGGTGCACCATGCCTACGTGGTGCCGGCTACCGTGTTGACCCTGATCACCGTGGCCTTTCTCTTCCTGCTGCGGCCCCGGCTGGGCTCCTTCTATGAGATGCCGGCGGTTATTTCGGCGCTGGTCATTTTTGTCACGGCCCTCATGGGCTTGACCCACGTACTCGGAAACCAGGGAGACTGGCCCCTGGCGCGGGTCTATCAATCCCTTCAGGGCAATGTGATTGGACTCCTCAGCAAGTTCACCGGTGAAGGTGTCGCCACCGTAACGGCCAGTCCCCTCTACCTGCTGTGCGCCTTTGTGCTGGTCACCTCCTTCGCCTATAAGTCCTACAAGGGCTTTATCCTATTCATCAGCTTACCCCTGCTCTACGGATTACACCCCTGGAATCTGGGGATTATTACGGCCTATCTCCTCTGGTTTGCCGGATTCATGTTGCTCTGGCGCGAGACTCTGTATTTGCCCCGGGGTATCGAGGAACGTCTTCAACTCCGTCCGGCCCTTCGCGAGATGCTCCTGGAAGTGCGGCAGCGCCCCCTGACCGAGCGGGAAGTGCTTTTCTACCTGGGTGGCAACCACACCACCGGCGCGCCACCGGCACACGCCACCCGGGAGCTAAACGCTCTTGCCGATGCGGGACTCCTTGAATACAGCCGCGACACGGGCAAGGTCTATGCGACAAGACTGCTGGAAGAGAGTTACCTGCCTCAGCCCGTAGCCCATATCATTGAGCTACTCAGCAACCTGGCAGGCTACGTGATATTCCTCCTTGCCGGGGCCTACTTTCTCATGCCCGCCGACCTGCTGCCCGAGGCCTTGTTTGGGCCCATTGGCTATCT
Source organism: Candidatus Hydrogenedentota bacterium (assembly GCA_034669905.1). Taxonomy (GTDB): domain Bacteria; phylum Hydrogenedentota; class Hydrogenedentia; order Hydrogenedentales; family JAEUWI01; genus JAEUWI01. The sequence goes on along the minus strand of JAXMOL010000081.1, from coordinate 3,750 downwards.
GGATGATCTCGTGCTGTTGGCCTTGGGGAGTATGCCTGTGAGCTCTCAGTTGTTGGCGAAAATGAAGGGTGCCGTGGGGCGGAAGGGGTAGGGAATCCTGACACTCACTGGGAATTAATTTCATCTGCCTGCCCATACAATTTGCACGATCGCTGGCGAATGAATTGAAGTCGGGAAAACTAGTTCCTATGGCTTTCCGTAACTTCCGAGTGCCTGATGTATCTGGCTCTTGAAACTCGTTATTATTTGTCTTACCAGGACTTGTTTGTTGCTAAAGGGATGACACCTTCGAGCGGGGTAAGGTGTGGAGACCGCATTTGTATCGCTACACACAAGTGGTGTAGCATTTCTAGCACTTCTAGATTCTTAATGGGTGCTAGTGCTGCGCAAACGACGTAAACGAGTGTAACGAGGTGAGGGAAAAGGTAATGGGAATGTCGGAAGAAGTTCGCGCATTGTTGATGCGTGAAGCGGAATCGGTCTTGTCAGAATGGAAATTGCTAAAGAAAGACAATGGCGAATCCGCAGAGATAAATAAGCTTGAATTGCGCTACAACGAGTTAAGAGCTCTTTTGAAACGAGACAAAGATGGTGAGTCGAACGAAGAAGTCGTTCGCCCGGTATCAGTGACATCTCCGCCTCCAATCCCCGATAGTCGGTTTTCTTCGCCGGCCGTACAGGGGCAAGTGCCAGGATTCGATTCGGCTGTTGTTCGTGATGGACACGACCGAGGAATCCCCACTGTCAACGTGAATTTACCTGAGCGAACGAACTCAACATCACTCGTGTTGGCGGTATTTGCGTTCATTCTTGCGCTACCAGCTCTTTTGATTTCTTGGATACCCATGCTTGGCCTATTGGGGTTACCCCTTGCCTTTCTAGGCGGTGTGTTGGCATTTATCGGGGTTATTATCGCTCTTGCCTCCAAGGGGCGTGGCATATTGTTACCAGGCTTGGCACTCCTATTTAGTGGATTTTCAGTTTTTGTGTCTATAGGTATATCGTCCATGGTTGCGAACGATATCTCTGAAGCTGTTGAGGAATCCAATCGGATTGCCATCGAATCAAATCAGGTTCTTGGAGTTCCCGGTGGGGAGGCGACGGAATGGGCTTATGCGGATACACCCGTCAGGCAGGGGGACGTGCAAGTTTCTATCGATGCAGTGTCATTAGGTAATGTTCCGGTCGTTAATTCAATAACTTCGAGCGAGAGTGTCTCCAATTCAACACTCCTTGGAGTTCGCCTGTCACTTTTCAATGAAAGTGCGCAGAAAAAGTTAGAGTACTCGTCCTGGAATGGAAAGGACTATTCATTCGAGAGAGACTTTGCGACTCTACAGGATAATTTTGGCAACGTGTACAAGCGAGTCTCGTTCGGGTTTGGAGAGGAGGTAGTTGGTTCTATAGAGTCGGATTCTCTCTATCCGGGTACATCCCTAAGCGACGTCTTGGTATTTGAATCGCCAATTCCTAATATTGAATTTCTGGAACTTGAACTACCTGCTAGCAATTTTGGCGGAACTGGAATGATTCGGTTTCGAATTAAGCCTGAATCCATTGCGCGTATCTGACTTTTTCGTTGAGTTCAATCGTGAACAAAGGCAATGCCCGATATGTCGAGCGGAGGAAGTTGGATGCAGCATTTATCGTGTTACGTGCCAGATTGGGTGGCGAATAAGGTGCGGCAAAAGGCCGAAGAAGCCCAGTTGCCGGTCTCCAGATACCTTGTCCAGCTTATCGAGCGGGAGGTGACCAATGAATGGCCCGACGGATACGCTGACCTGTTTGGCGCGTGGCAAGGTCCACCGCTGGAGCGCCCCGCTCCAGAGGAATTCGAAAAACGGGAAGGCTGACTGATGACCCGTACGCCGCATTTGTAAGCCTCTGGGGAAGTGGTATAGGATCGATGTGGAGGTCTGGATAGGGCATCTGCTTTCGTGTTCGTGACGTTGGGTGGTATCCATCGCCCGGACCCGGTTTGGCTGGTGCGTAATCTATCATCCGACGGAACGGCGTGCTTGTTGGCAGAACGGTAGGCGTATTGTTCGATATGCCCTGTGATTTCAGGCGGCGTTATTCCGTCACTACGTGCCCTTGGCACATTGTGAGGAGTCGTTTCATGGGATTCATGCGGTCAGGTCGTTTGGTGTGTTGCGCGTTGCTGTGTCTGGGCTGGACGGGGCTACCCACGGTTGCCGAAGGGCAAGACGTGGAGTTGGATTTTGTCGGGGGCTTCAGTGGCTCCGAAGATAATCAGGCGTTGGGCGTCGCCTTGGACAGCAGTGGCAACAGCTATGTGACGGGGCGATTCCGGGGGACGGTGGACTTAGACCCCGGTGCAGGGACGGTCGAAGTAAGTAGCAACGGTTCCGACGATATCTTCGTGTGTAAACTGGATGGGGCGGGGGCCCTGGTCTGGTCGCGCAATTTTGGCGGTACCTTGCGCGATGAAGTGACGCACATCGCCCTTGATAGCTCCGGGAACGTTTTCGTCGGCGGTACGTTTACGGGGTCGGTCGATTTCGACCCGGGCGACGGAACCACGACGCTGAGCAGCCGGGGGAGTTCGGATATTTTTGTGTTGAAACTGGACCCGGCGGGTGATTTCCTGTGGGCCCGGGCTATTGGGAACAGCTTTACCGACAATCTCCGGGGGATGGATGTAGACAGCATGGGGGCTGTCTACAGCACGGGGTTCTTCCGTGGCACCCTCGATTTTGACCCGAGCGCCGAGGTGATGAGTATCGCCAGCGCGGGCAACGAAGATGCCTTCGTGTTCAAGCTCGACGCGGACGGCAATTTCGCGTGGGCGGGTGCCTTCAGCGGCAGCGGTCGGGAGGAGGGCTTTGGCCTGGCGGTGGACGGTATGGACAACCCGTGTATCGTGGGCCGTTTTACGGATACGGTAGATTTCGATCCCAGTGAGGGCGAGTCCACGCTGACGAGTTTTGGCGTGACGGACATCTACGCGGCCAAGCTGAATTCGGATGGTATGTTGCTCTGGGCCCGGCAGATGGGGGGCACGGGTATTGAACAGGGTGAGGGGATTGCCGCCGATAGCATGGGCAATGTGTACACAACGGGTTATTACTCGGGAACCGTGGACTTCGACCCCGGTGCGGGGACAGACGAGATTTATTCTCTTTCCGACAGTGTCTTTATTTCCAAGCTGGATTCCGACGGGAATCATGTGTGGGCGCGGTCGCTGGGGGGCAATAACCGGGATACCGGCCTTGCCATTACCGTGGGTACCGATGGCAGCGTATACACGACGGGCTATTTTCAGGGGACCATTGACCTGGACCCGGGTGCAGGCGAGGCCAATGTGACGACCGGGGGGGTAACGGATATCTTCGTTTCCCGCTTGGATGTGAACGGCGATTACGTATGGGGAAAGCAATTTCCAGGCGCGGGTTTCGATCAGGGTGAGTCCATCAAGGTCGACGCTGATCACAGTGTGTTTGTGGCGGGTACCTTTGAGCTTACGGTCGATTTTGACCCCGGTGTGGGCGAAGCAAACCTGACGGCACCCGAGGGAAACACCGATGGCTTTCTGGTGAAGCTTGGCTTTGTGGAGGCCGGTGGTGAAGGCGAAGGCGAAGGTGAAGGTGAAGGTGAAGGCGAAGGTGAAGGTGAAGGTGAAGGTGAAGGTGAAGGTGAAGGTGAAGGTGAAGGCGAAGGCGAAGGCGAAGGCGAAGGCGAAGGCGAAGGTGAAGGTGAAGGTGAAGGTGAAGAGATCGGAAGAGCGTC
>JAXMOL010000080.1:0-18934 GCA_034669905.1 Candidatus Hydrogenedentota bacterium | reverse complement strand
CGTAGGGACTGCCCCGCCCCACGTCTATGGGAACTCAAGCCGCTACGTCGCCCACCGATAAACGTCCCCTACCCAAGAAGACGAAGACGGCGGTGGCTGTCCTGTCGTTGGCCGGGTGGATTCCCCGCCAACCTCCCAAACGACGGGACAGCCACGCCCGCTGACGACGTTTCACCTGCCGCACGACATGCACCGTCCATAGCCATAGGTACTACCGCGCCGTGAACCGGGGCGAGGCAGTCCCTGGGTAAGAGCGCCCCACTTCTGCACACAAAAAAAGGGACGTGCGAACCAAGCCAGTCCACACGTCCCGTTGAATTACTCGTTGCGACTAAAAGTCGTCCGTCCCCCAGAAATCGTCTTCATCGCCGCCTTCTTTGGGAGCCTTTTCGACGAGCCAGGCGTCAAAGCCTTCCTGGTCGAGGATACGCACCATGCCCTTCATGGTGTAGTGGGTAATCCCACAGAGCTGGGCGCAGGCGATTTCAAAATCACGGGTCTCGTCACCCTTCAACTCCCGAAACTGATCGGTCGTCATGGTGGGCACGAAGGTCACGGGAATTTCCATGCCGGGAATCACATCTTGCTTGATGCGAAACTCCGGCAGGAAAAAGCTGTGAATCACGTCCTTTGAAGTCAGCTCAATGCGCACCGGCTTATCCACCGGGAGAAAGAGTTGCTTGAAGGTGACGATGTCATCTTTACCGTGTTCGTCATCGGGATCAATGCCCACGGGGTTCGTCTGGTCATTGAAGAATTCGGGGGACGTAGTACCAAAGATGCCGTCGGCGCCGGGATAGTGAATGTTCCAGGCGAACTGCTGGGCCACGACCCGGACCTGCACGGTTTCTTCCGTGGGGCTGATGGCACTCAGTTGTGCCGCACCCGTACCGCCGCCCAATCCGACGTGAATAAAGAGTTCCACGAGGAGAATGCCGACGGCCAGGCCATAGACCCAGCGGCCCTTAATGCTCTCCGCCTGTGCGGTGGGTTGTTTGCTGCCGCGAAAGCGCAACAGAGTGTAGATGAAGAAGACGAGCCACCCGAGAAAAATCAGCGTCATAAAGACACAGACGAGAATCATCAGGCGGTCGATGGTCGCACCGTGCTCCGACGCGAGGGCGGGAAAGTAGCTGAATGGATAAATAGACATCGTTTCAGGACTCCAACATCATGGGGCTGCCAGACAGGACATCGGCTGCAGGGGCAAGCGACTCGCTCCCTCTGACCTGTTCCGGAGCATCCGCCCGATTTTGACGCATGACGCGTAAGGCGATGAGGCCAATAAAACTGGCGATGGTCAATCCAACCACACAGAAGACGCCGAAGAGGGTCAGTATGGCGGCATTCATCCCCAGGGTCTGAGGCGCGTCCGCCGGACCGGAACAGGTCGCACAGGCCAGGGCTCCCTGGGCCAGGAAAGCGAATCCGATGGCGGTGAGATACTTCATAGCCATGGTTCTTGCTCCGTGTGTTTATAGAAGATGACGCTGTTCATGATGAGTGCCAGGGCCAATGCCAACAGGGGCACCGCAACGAGCAAGCGGGTCACGTCGCCGTCGCGCAGAAAAGAAAGGATAGACCACATGCCATAGGCGCAGCACCCGACAACCGAGAGCAGCCCTACGAAGAGGTGAAAAGATTTGAGCGACATAGTACCTCCTAAAACACGTAGAAGCACGCGAAGGTCGCGAGCCAGGTAAGGACCAGAAACTGCCAGAAGAGCCCGAGGCATTCCACCCGGTTGCGGTAGCGCACCGGATCGTTACGCCGCATGTCGGAGCCCGGCAAGCCAAGGTACAGGGTGTAGGCCACCGCCACCACCACATGGGCGCACAGGGCCCCGGTGATGAGGTACCAGCAGGCATAGAAGGTATTGGTCGCAGCGACCATCCCCTGGCCGGCTTCAATGCGGTGGTCCACCACGATGCCGATGATAACGGCCACACCCGCCACAATCGTGGCCCACATCCAGGTGGCATGGCGCCCCCGGTCGGGCTTGGCCAGATCGCTCCAGCCACGGGCAATAAACAATCCCGCGAGAATCACGGCAATGGACGTAACGACGCCCACGCCGACCGGCAGAACCTCTGATCCCACGGGCCAGCTTTCCGACGCGGTGCGCAGGAAGGCGTAGCTGGAGAAGAGGGCGCCGAAGAACATGGCTTCGGCTGCCAGAAACAGCCACATACCCAACTTCGCATTGTAGAGTCCTGTGTCGGGCCGGACTTCGGTCGTATACGGCATACTCATGAGGAGGCCTCCCACTGGGGCGTATAGTCTTTTTCGGCCCCCGATTCACTGTAGGTCATGGCATCGCGATAGGCCACGGGGGGCGTCTCGAAATTCACATCGGGTAAGGGCGGGGAAGGTGCCGCCCACTCCAGGGAGGTGGCCTCCCAGGGATTGCTGTCGACTTTCTGCCCCCATTTCATACTGTAGAAAAAGTTAATAATAAAGAAAATCTGCACCACGAGCAGGCCAAAGGCGGCCCAGGTCGCAGCGGAATTCAGGCTGAAGACTTCCAGGCCGTGGGCATAGGTCTCGCCCCCATCATAGAGGCGGCGGGAAACCCCGGCGAAGCCCTGCAGGATGAGATGGGAAAAGATCCCGTTCATACAGATGAGCGTCGGCCAGAAGTGAAGCTTACCGAGCAGGTCGTTCATCTTCCGACCCGTCACCTTGGGGAACCAGTAATAGATACCCGCGAACACGGCAAAGAGAATACCCGGCGCCACCACGTAGTGGAAGTGACCAATCACATAATACGTGTCGTGCAACATGATATTGGTGGCCGACATGGCCAGGGGCAATCCGGTCAATCCGCCGATGGCAAACATGGGCAGGAAGGCCAGTGCGTAGAGCATGGGCACGGTAAAGCGAATGGAGCCACCCCAAAGGGATACCACCAGCGAAGAGGCCACAATGACCGACGGAAGCGAGATGATGATGGTAGTCATCTGGAAAAACTCGCTCATGGCCGTGCCCATTCCCGTGAGGAACATATGGTGCGCCCAGACGAGCATGGACATGAGCCCCAGGAAGAGGGTGGCGTGTACCATGCCCCGGTAGCCAAAGAGGGGCTTGCGGGTGTTGTTGGCGATAACCTCCGCCACGATGCCGAATGCCGGCAACAGGAGTACGTATACCTCCGGGTGACCGAGGAACCAGAAGAGGTGCTGCCACAGGAGGGCGCTGCCGCCACCACTCACGTCCAGGGCCTCACCGCTGACGACGAGGCCACTGGGCAGGAAAAAGCTTGTGCCCACGACCCGGTCCATCAACTGCATAGCCGCTGCCGCCGCGAGGGGAGGAAAGGCCAGCAGGAGCAGTAGGCTGGTCACCAGTTGGCTCCACACGAAGTAGGGCATTCGCATGAAGCCCAGCCCTTCGGTGCGGAGCTGCACGATGGTCGTGAGGATATTGATGCTCAGCATCAGCGAAGAAAGATAGACAAAGGCCACGCCGATGAGCCAGGTGGTCTGACCCGCATTCTCAATGATAGAAAGGGGCGCGTAGGCGGTCCAACCGGAGTTGGCGGCCCCACCGGGCAGGAAGAAACTTCCCAACAGGATGAGCGTGCCGCCGAGATAACACCAGTAGCCCAGTTTGCTCAGTCGCGGAAAGGCGAGTCCCCTGGCGCCGATCATGAGGGGTACGAGGTAGGTGCCAAAGCCACCGGCCACGAGGGGCACCACGGCCAGGAAAATCATGATGGTGCCGTGCATGGCACCCAATTGGTTGTAAAAGTTGGCCGTTATCACTCCACCGGGCATGGTGGGGTGATCGTCGGCGAACCAACTGCCGATAAACGGCAAAGACTGATAGGGGTAGGCGAGTTGCCAGCGCATAAGCAGCATGAACAAAAAGCCGACGAAGAGCATGATCAGCGCGGTCACCACATATTGAATGGCGACGACCTTGTGATCAGTAGATGTAAAAAAACGCGCGAAGCCCCCCCGCGCGTTGCTATTCCCTTGTGACGGATTCATGGAAGGGTACTATCCCCCGGAGTATGTAACGCGGCGGTTGCCGGGACAGACAATTCTGCCCCGGCAACCGCAGGAAACAAGCTCTGGTTTTAAATGCTATGGACGTTTGAAGGTAAAGTCGGCTTTGCCGGGTTCATCGGCCGTGACGGTCACCGTGGCCGTCTGCTTGCCCAGACGCTCGTGCCAGGCTTCGATTTCATATTCACCGGGATCGAGGCCATCGATGGTGAAGATACCGTCTTTTTCGGTCACGTCGAAGAAGGGGTGCTCAATGACCGTGCAGAAGGCCATCATCCAGGGGTGGACGTCGCACTTGAAGCGGAAGGGTTCTTCCGCCTTGTCAAAGTTGAATTCCAGTTCCTTCAGATTCTTCGGCATGGCTTTGTTCATCGGCCGGTTAATCTTGGGCTGGCAATTCACGTTGTGCAGAATACCGTCCGGGTTAAGCACCTTGAGGGTCTGGCCCAGCTGCAGTGCCGTCACGTGGGGCGAATAGCGGCAGCCGGCCTGGGTCATGATGGCCGGCTCGGCAGGCGCGGGCCAGGTTTTGCCTTCGGGAAGGCCCTTGATGACCTTGACCACGATATTGGCCATGGTCTGGCCTTCACCCAACACCAACACTTCATTCACCGGCGGGTTGTCACCCGCGTGGGCGGCACAGGCCGGGTCACCACTGGTGTCAATCGGCTTTGAGAGCGCCGCTGGGATGGCCCCTTCATAGACAATCTTGCCCGTGATGGAGCCCGCAAAGACGCCGCTGGTGGCCACCACCGCGGCGGCTAACATCGCATTGCGCAGGAAACAATTCATACCGTTCATACTCCTGATTGAAATCCGACGGTCCGATTGCGTTGCAGAGCAACAGGACCAACAGTAATCGACACGGCCCGTTGTGGGCGGCATCAGCTGAGGCTGGGTTGGGAACACCGCAGCCGCAAATTGCAGGTGTTCACAATCAGCCTCTAACAATAGCAAAATACGGCCTGTCCTTCAAACCATCCCCTCCGTCGCCAACAGGGATCAGGACGAGCAGGCGGAGCAATTTATTCATCGGCAGTACGGGTTTGCAATCCATGGGGTTCAACTTGGATACTATCGCTTTCGTTACGGAAATAAGATTTTGCCGTGATTCCGTCTCAAATGTGGTTTTCCACGGGGTGCACGCCCCAACACGTGTCTCAGCATCCCCGACGAGACACCTTAAACTGATCGAAGGAGTATGAATATGAAGCCGTGGAATCGCTATGTCCGTTTGGGACATCGCATCGCACTGAGCAGCCTCACCCTCGCCGTCGGCGTGACCTCCAGTGTAGCCCAGGATGAAATCGAGGACAGTCTGGAGCGGGATTACGCTGCCGAATTGCCCCGCTTTGAAGCCCTGGAACCAAAGGATGCCCTGGGCTCCTTCGAAGTTCTGGATGGTTTCACCGTCGATCAGGTGGCCGCCGAGCCCCTCGTAACCGACCCCATCGCCCTGGCCTTTGATGAACAGGGGCGCATGTTCGTGGTCGAAATGACCGGCTACTCAGAACAATATGAGGACAACGCCGGGGTCATCGCCCTGTTGGAAGACACGGACGGCGACGGCCACTTCGACAAGCGCTCTGTCTATGTCGATAACCTCGCGTGGCCCACGGCCGTGACCTGCTACGACGGCGGTATCTTCGTTGGCGTTCCGCCCGACATTCTTTACTGTAAAGACACGACTGGAGACGGCGTTGCCGATCACCAGGAAGTCGTCTACACGGGCTTCAGCCTGAAAAACGTCCAAGGCCTGATGAACACCCTGAAATGGGGCCTCGATAACCGCATCTATGGTGCCACGAGCACCTCGGGTGCCGATGTGAAGCCCGGCAACGACCCCGGTGCCCTGGCCCTTTCGTTGCGCGGCCGTGACTTCAAGATCGAGCCCAAGTCCCGCAAGCTGTCCCCCATCTCCGGTGGTGGGCAGCACGGCATGAGCATGGACCCCTGGGGCCGTCGCTACGTCAGCTCAAACAGTGACCACATCCAGCAGGTCATGTTTGACGACCACTACCTTGCCCGTAACCCCTACCTCGCCGCACCGGGCTCGCGCAAAAGCATCGCCTCCGACGGCGCTGCCGCCACGGTCTATCGCATCAGCCCCGTGGAACCCTGGCGTATTGTCCGCACCCGCCTGCGCGTCAAGGGCATTGTGCCCGGCGTCGTGGAAGGGGGCGGCACCCCGGCGGGCTACTTTACCGGTGCCACGGGCGTAACCATCTATCGCGGTAACGCCTGGCCCGAAGAGTACTATGGCAACGCCTTCATCGGTGACGCGGGCAGCCAGTTGGTTCACCGCAAGACCATCAATGAAGACAATATTCTGTTGGTGGCCGACCGCGCCGACGAGAACACCGAGTTTCTGCGCTCCACCGATACCTGGTTCCGCCCGGTTCAGTATGCGAACGCACCCGACGGTACGCTCTATGTCATGGACATGTACCGCGAAATCATCGAGCACCCCCTGAGCCTTCCCCCGCTGATCAAAAAGCACCTGGACCTCACCAGTGGCCACGATCGGGGTCGTATCTATCGCGTGCTCCCCGATGGCTTCAAACAGCCCGCCCTGCCGCGGCTTCACGAAGCCGACAGCGCCACCCTTGTGGCCACGCTGGATCACGACAACGGCTGGCACCGCGAAACGGCCGCCCGCCTGATCTATGAACAGCAGAACCCAGACGCCGTCGCCCCGGCCCGTAAGCTCGTTACTTCCGGGCACCGTCCCGAAGGCCGCATCCGCGCCCTTTACGCCCTGGACGGCCTCGGCGCCCTCACGTCGGCCGACGTCTTGCCTGCACTGAAAGACGGGTCTCCCAAGGTTCGTGAACATGCGATTCGCCTTTCGGAAGCCTTCCTCAATGACGACCCGGCCCTGCTCGACGCCGTGCTGGCCCTCCAGTCCGACGAAACGCCCCAGGTCCAGTATCAGCTGGCCTTCAGCCTCGGTGCCGCCACGGACTCCAAGCGCAACGCCGCCCTGGCCCAGATGCTCGTGAAGCACCTGGATGAGCCCTGGATTCAATTGGCCGCGAAGAGTTCCCTCTATATTGGTGCCGATGAAGCGCTTCAGCTTGTGCTGGCCGATGCCGGATTCCGCGCACACGAAAAAGCGCCTGCACTGGTCCAGGAATTGGCCAAGTACGCGGGGGCCACGGGCTCGAAAGAGACCCTCGCTGTGGCCGTCGCCAAGTTGGATGGCCTCACCGGTGACGACGCCAAACTCGCCCAGGCGGCCGTCCGCGGTATTATTGACGGCATGCAGCTCGGCGGACAGGGGCCCCTGGCGCCGGAAGTCCTGGCCCAGAGCACGCTGGCCCAGGGCCTGTTAAAAGACATGCTCGCCAGCGCACGCAGCACGGCCACGAAGGCCGATGCCAAGCCCGCCGACCGCATCGCGGCCATCAAAAACCTCTCCTTCGCCCCGGCGGAAGAGTCCATCCCCCTGCTGGGTAAAATCCTGGCAACCCCCGGCTCCAGCGATGTGCAGATTGCCGCCATCAAGGCCGTGGGCAGTTACAGCGCCGACCGTGGTGCGGAAACCCTGATCAGCCACTTCAACAGCTACAGCCCGACCGTCCGCGCCCAGGCCGTGGAAACCCTCTTCTCCCGCAAGGGCTGGACGGGACTCACGCTGGCCGCCATCGAGTCGAAGCAGCTTTCGGCCAAGGCGCTGGACTCCAACCGGGTCCACTTCCTCTTGAACCACCCCGACGGGGCGATCAAGGAAAAAGCCACGGCCCTCCTGGGTTCCCGCAAGCCCACCGCCCGTGACGAGGTGGTGGAGAAATACCGTCCCGCACTCACCGTTGCCGGTGACGTAGAAAAAGGCCGGGCCCTCTTCATCGAGCAGTGCAGCAAGTGCCACCAGCTCAAAGGCAAGGGCTTTGCCGTCGGTCCGGACCTGGCATCCATCGGTGCCCGTGGTGCGGAGGCCATCCTCCTCAACGTGCTCGACCCCAACCGCGAAATCAACCCGGCCTATGTGAACTACACCATCGAGACCAAAGACTGGGAAACCTATAGCGGCATCATCGCCAGCGAAACGGCTACCAGCGTCACGGTGCGCCGGGCCAATGGCGAGGAAGACACCCTCTTGCGCGTGAACATCGAATCGAGCGAGAGTGCTGAGCTGTCCCTCATGCCCGAAGGACTGGAAGAAGCCATCAGTCTGGAAGGGATGTCCAATCTCATTGCTTACCTCCTGTCGTTGAGCTCCTGATCGGACACCGCAACCGAGTAGTCTATTAACCGGAAGGGCGGGTCTCATGACCCGCCCTTTTTTGTTGGAAAGGAACGATAGCATGAAGACCACCCGACGCATTTCCCGACGCGAATTTCATCAGGCTGCCCTCGCAGGTAGCGCCGCCCTTCTGGGGGCAACCGTCGGCGCGAAACCGGCCACGGCCGACGCCTTCCCCAAGGGGAAGTATGTGGACATCCACACCCACCTCGGCCAGAAGTGGGGCACCAAAGAAAAGCTGGAGGCCATCGACCTGCTCAAATGGATGGACGCCCACGACATCGCCCAGGCGGTCGTGCTCCCACTGGTGAATCCCGAATCGTGGGATCATCCCCTTACTACCGATTTCGTCTTGAAAGAAACCGCTGCCCACCGCGACCGCCTCATCCCCTTTTGCGCCGTAGACCCGCGCACCATCAACCTCAGCAGCCAGGGCAAGCGCGATATCTTGCGCAAGTACCAGGATGCGGGCTGCAAGGGCTTTGGCGAAAGTAAACCCGGCGTCCCCATGTATGACCCCCGCAACCTCGACCTCTTTCGGGCCTGCGCCGAAGTGGGCTTCCCCGTGCTGTTTCACCTCGACAACCAGCGCAACACCGACAAACCCGGACTGCCCGGATTAGAGAAGGTGTTGAAAGAAGTCCCTGAAGCGACCTTCATCGGCCATGCCCAGGGTTGGTGGGCCTCCATCAGTGGCGGACTGGAACAGGCCAACCTGCAACAATATCCCAAAGGCAAGGTGCTCCCCGGCGGGGCCATGGGCCGTCTCTTTGACACCTACCCCAACATCTACGCCGACGTCTCTGCCGGAAGTGGCGCCAACGCCTTCAGCCGGGACCCGGAACATGGGCGTGCCTTCTGCCTGAAATACGTTGACCGCCTCCTCTTTGGTACGGACTATTTGATGCCCGAGCAGGTCGTTCCCCAATTTGAGCTCTTCGACTCCTTCGACCTCCCCGAAGACGTGCAGGCCAAGTTCTTCCGCGACAACGCCCGGAAGCTCCTGGGCCTCCGCGCCTGACGCCAGGCACACGTGAATGACAGCGCCCTGCACGAACACCGTGCAGGGCGTTTTTTCTTCAAGTGTCCAAGCTCCTGAAGAATGGGCACCCCGCGCCAAACTTTTTGCATCAACGATGGCGCTATGCTCTACTGCAACCCATCCTTCTGGCCAACACGACGCCCCATTTACCCAAACGGCACCCAACAAACAAACGAGTCATTCCCTCATGAAAAAACACGCACCTACGGTCTTCCATATGCCCGCCACGTGGACGCTCGCCCTGGCCCTCCTCGCCGTCGCCATGTCCCCCATCCCCATTTGCGCCCAGGAAAATAACGTCACCCCACCTACCGCTCACTTTCTGAATCCCATAGACGGAAGCGCGGGCGATGCGCACTCGCATTGGGAACATGGCGGTGCCCGCGCGGGCTATGAACAAACGGCCGACGGCCACTGGGCCTTGTTCCTGGATTCAACGCCGACACCGGGCAGGGGATGGTATATCTGGAAGACCACCATGGCGGGCATTCTGCCCAACACCGATTACCGGGTTTCCTTTGACCGCATGTATGACACCTTGACCGACCAGGGCGGCGTGACGCGCTGCCATATCTTTGGCCGTGAATTGCCGGTGCCCAACAGCGACCAACCCCGGATTTGGGACCGCTATTCCATCCAGGTCAACTCGGGTGCCCTGGCAGGCGACATCCCCTTTGATATCGTGCACTATCATGATTCGAAAAAAGTCTGGTACCGCAACTTTCAGATTGTGGCGGTGGAAGCGACGGCCCTTGCCCCCATTGATGGCCACGAAGTAGCGGAATCCAACCCGGTCCTCCGCTGGCAGGCCCCGGCGGACGCGAGTTTCGCCCTTCAACTCAGCTCCTCCCCCGACTTCCCCGCGGCACAAACCCACCGCGTTGGCCCCCTCCTGGATACGGACCACTGGCGCGTGGATCCCCCCCTGGAACCCGGCTCCTGGTATTGGCGTGTCGCCATTGCCAGTGCCGCCCTGGTGAACCCCGACACGGCACGCTATGGGAGTTCTGAGCACTTCGTCGTTCCCGAAGGCGCGGCGGCGGTCCCGGTGGAAGTGCCCGAGCCCATCGTGCCCGTGGATGCGCCCCACCGGGTCACCATCTCACCCGAAGGAAAGCTCCTTATCGATGGTGTACCGCGCTTCCTCATCGGCCTTTACGCGGTGATGGAAGAACGCACGGACCTGGAAGAAAACTCCTACATGACCGATGCCAATGTGGCGAGTTGCGCGCCCCTCTTTCGCGAACTCGCTGAGGCCGGATTCAACACCATCCAGAACTACGGCACCGCCAGCGGCCGGGACAAACAGGTCAACGCCTACCTCGACCTGGCCGACCAACACGGCTTGTGGGTCCTCGTCCAAATGACGGGCGTCGAAGGCCTCCACAAAACGGCGGTGGAAGCACAGATGCGCAGCTTTACCCGCCACCCGTCGGTCATCGGGTGGCTCCTGAAAGACGAAGGCGACATGAGCGGATGGAGTCCCGTCAAGGCGCGGGTCATGTATGACTGGATGCGCGCCATCGACCCCGCCCGCCCGGTGGCCATGGTGGTCCGCGATAGCGCGAACTATATCAATGCCGTGGACCTCCTGCTCCCCGATCCCTACACCCTGCGCACGCCCTTGAAGCCTCAACACGCCCTCGGTGAAATCCTCCACAAAAATCAGGAGGACGCGCGGGCAGCCCTTACGCCCACGACGGCGGCATCGGTCCTGCAGGCTTTCAAATATGAAGACGAGTTTGACAAGGAAAATCGTGCGGACGGACGCGTGCCCTCCTATGAGGAAGAGCGCTGTATCGCCTACCTCTCCATCGCAGCGGGCCAACAGGGCGTCCTCTTTTACGCCTACCATTCCTCTGCCACTTATCTGAAGGAATACCCGGAGCACTGGGCCAACCTCAAACGCATCGCAGGCGAACTACGGGACCGCTCCCCCATTTTCCTCGCACCCGAAGGGCCTGCTATCGGCACGGTTTCAGGCGAGGGCATCCTTCACTTCACCCGGGAATACGACGGGGCCACCTACCTCTTCCTCATCAACCCTGACCTCAAGGAGCAGGCGGTCCACATCGCGTGGAACTCGTCGGTGAGCACGGCCCATTCCCTGGAGGAAGACCGGCCCGTCACGATGGAAGAGGACTTTCAGACGACGCTGCCCGCCTTTGCCGTGCGAACCTATCGCCTGACGGTGGACGCCAAGTAGGCCTGAAAAGTCTGGCTACGCTCAGGAGAATTTCTGCAGGAATTGGTTCTCGGCTTCGACCGTCCCGATGACCACGATTTCCATGCCTTCGGAGAGCACGGTGGTGGGCTCGGGGTTGATGCTGAGAATGTTGTTCCGGCCGAGGCCAATAACGTTGCATCCCGTGGCCTGCCGTATATCCGACTCCGCCAGGGTGCGGCCAATGAGCGATTCGGGCAAGGGCATGCGGAACACATCGAGCCCTTCGGCCACCATGAGCACATCGCTGCGTTTCAACAGGTTGAAGATGGCATTGGCACCCATCGAGGCGTAAGACAACACAAAGTTACACCCCACCCGGTGCATGGTGGGCACATTGCGATCGATGGAGCTCCGACAGATGATCTGGATGTCGGGCCGCGCCTTGCGGCAGAAAATCGCCAGGTAAATATTAATGTCGTCGTCGCGGGTGGTAATGATGATGGTCGACGCTTCGACCAGCCCCGCCTCGAGCAACACTTTGGGCTCCGTGGCATCGCCCACGACGTAGTGCTCCGGATCGCGCATCCGTTCCCGGTCCGACTCCACCAACTTCCAATTCATACCCAATTCGTCCAGCAGGGTGGCCACCGCACGGCCCACCCGGCCACCACCAACGATAATCGCCAGGTTGGAAGAGCGCGGCGCACGCTGGCAAAGGCCTTCAAAGGTATCCAATTGCTGCTGCGAACCGGCCAGTAACACCACGTCGTTCTGGTCCACTTCCGTATCCGGACGGGCCGCTTCGAAGATGCCCCGCTCCCAGACCCCCACCACGTTGACGTTGGCGAGGTTGCGTATGTTGCTTTCGATGAGGGTCTTCCCCACCAGGGGCGTCTCTGCGGCGTTGGCCTCGGCGATGAGCAGATCGCCGAAACGGCCCACCACATGAGAAACCGTGGGACCTCCATTCGCACGACGGGCCAGCGCGCGCCCCATCATTTCACCCAGCTCGATAACCCGCGTGCAGCCCGCCACCTTGAGGACGCTCACCGCCGAGGAACGGCGCGCCAGGGCGACAATCGGAACGCTTTGCGATACGGCCCGCGCGGCCACCGCGATGCTGGTATTCAGAATCTCATCGCCTGTCGTCGCGATAAGTGCCGCGTGATCGGCCCGTGCATTCTCATAGGTCTCCGGGTTATCCAAGGGACCAATAACCACTTCAACGCCGTCCCCGTGCATACGCTGGGCTTCGTCTGCATCGGACGCCAGGACCACGTAGGTATAGTCATATTGGTCAAGCCGCTGAATGAGCACCCGTTCGATAGGGCCGTAGTTGGTCAGCAACACATGGCCACTGAGTTCATCGGACACCCGCGTCGGGACACTGGCCGCCTTCTGGGCATCCATCCAGGGCTGATAAAAGAATTCGATAAAGGTAAAGGGCAGCAGCACGAGGAGGAAGAGCACCCCGGTCAACAGCACCACCACCGAAAAAGCACGTCCCAGATCCGAATGGAAGGTAATATCCCCAAAGCCCAGCGTCGACATGACCGTGAGCGTCCAGTAGAACCCGGTTACCCAGCTATACTCCCGCCCCTCCCGCAGCATGAGCAGATGAAAGATCACACTGCACACCGTGACCAGCAAGACCAGCACCACGATAAAACGGGCCAGCGCCCCCAGGTTTCTCCGCGAACCCCGATGCCCCATATAGTAATAGAGCATGGACGTAAAACTTTTCATGCGCTCTCCACCTGTTCCAAGACCGGGCGCTTCGATACGTCGGCACCAGGAAACCGTTGACCCACCAGGCCCTCCCTGCTGCGGCGCAAGACGAACCGGGTAACCCAGTATAGCGCATTTTTAGCGCAACAAGGGTATCCACCGCGCAGGGCAATACGCTTCGCCGGGTGTCGTCGAGATTGTGGCGGCGAAGCAACGGCATAGCGCTTTCAGACGGACGCCAAAACGGCCACACTTGACGCACTGGAAGTGACTCAAGCGCTCTGAAATGCTAGGATATGCCCAAGGAGAATACCCATGTCAATCTTAAAGGGCAACACTGCACGCCCTATGACGCCGCCCGTTTACCATCGGCAGCGGCTCCTGCTATTTTTGCTCCATGCCGCCAAAGGCCATCTGAGCAAGTTAGACCTGCAAAAACTACTCTTTCTCTACATACAGGAGTCAGGAACGTCTCACTATGCGTTCGTACCCTACAAGTACGGATGTTACTCCTTCTTGGCTACCGATGATTTGGAATTGTTGGAGAAAAGAGGGTGGCTGGAGATCGGACGGACCCATGTGAAGCTCCAAACCTCGTTGGTCGGTCAGGCATGGGCCTCGGAGAGCCCCGAGCGGTTAGAGTTAACACGTTGGCTCTCGGAAAAAACACAACGGGGCGACCAACTTATCCGAGAAGTCTACCAACGATTTCCCTACTACGCCATTCGAAGCGAAATGAAAGAACGGCTCCTTACCGACAACGAACTCGCACGGGTTCACGCGGCAGTAAACAATGATTCGGAACCAGCGCAGACGTTGTTTACCTTGGGGTATGAGGGCATCCATTTTGAGGCCTACGTCAATAAGCTCCTCCAAAACGGGATTCGGCTACTGTGTGACGTACGACGAAATCCCCTGAGCCGGAAATTTGGCTTTTCGGGAAAGGCATTGGGCTCCCTGCTACCCAAATTGGGTATAGACTACGCGCATATCCCTGATCTCGGTATTGACTCAGAAAGTCGCCAGAATCTGAACGAAGAAGGCGTTCGTGAGGCCCTTTTCGAGACCTACGCAAAAGAGCTCCCGCGCCAGGAAGACGCGCTGAAGCGGGTGCGCGCCCTGTTGGAAGAACACCGTCGCATCGCACTCACCTGCTTCGAGCACCAAGCCCACGATTGCCACCGCCACTGTGTCTCCGACCATTTGGCAGAAAGATACGGCGTCGAGGTGGTCCATTTGTGAAGGAAAAGATTCTTATCACCGTCAAAACCTATCCCGTACTATCTCGGAGGTACGCAGAGTTGGTTTGCACGGCCGGGGTGACAGAATCGGGAGAATGGCGACGGCCTCAGTGAGTATATGAGTACGTGAGAGACTGTCAGTTTGGAGGAAGTTTTCGTGAATAGTTTTTTTCAGCGTGACGCAAAGCATAGACTCCGCACGCCAGAATCGGCTTATGTTCGCTTTGACGATATCGAGCCCCAAGATATAGAACGCTCGGACGAGATAGTGATCTCGCTCAGTGGTGTCGATGCGGCGAGTCTAGAATCTGCACTTGCCCCATATGGAGTCTTTGGGAAATCCGCACGAACCTATTGGCGCGAGTACTGGCGTTCGGCCTTCGAGCGTGAAAGCAGGGAGCCAAACGGTGAGATTTCTGGAAGGTTCGACAATCTGTCCATATTTCATTTCGTGATCACCTTAACATCTGAAGAATTCAAGTCCTGTTTCGCAAAATCGCCAATCATAGATCCGGAAAGCTGGCAACTCTTAGAACAGGAAGATGACGGCCCAGTTACTGCGGAAATATACAACAACATATTCGGTGATCCCACAACGTCACGATTCAAAATCACGGAAGTTTCCAGGGAAGAAAAGAAGTCATTGAATTTGGTCTTTGACATGGACACTTGGCCAAACGCAAAGGATTTAGCAATTCGAAAAGTTCTTCCAGATCCATCTGTTCACTTCGAGCAGCTAGTGGCATATGACGTCGGGCAAGGTGCGGCGGTAGGGCTAATTAATTCTGGGAAGGCACCGTGGATGTATTTCGATCTGGGCTGTGGAGTCTACGGGAACAAACATACGACACCAACCCCTCTGCGCTTTTGTTTGAAGACAACTAAGGTGATTGTGCTCTCTCATTGGGATGCAGACCACTGGACTGCAGCATCAGATCCTCTGAACTCACCGGCCCTCGCCAAAGATTGGATCGTGCCTCGACAACCGTTGGGTGCGTCACACACCTTATTTGCAAATTCGATACTAGGCGCAGGCGGCAAAGTCCATGTTTGGGGTAATAAGAAAAAGCCGATCCGCAAGTTGATTGGATGTGGTCAACGATTCCAGATATTTCGATGTACCGGAAATCCTAAGAACCGAAATGCCTCATGCCTCGGAATAATCATTGAAGATCTCAGCTCGGCTAACGGGTGGCTGATGACAGGTGATTCAGGCTATGACTTGGTGCCGCTTGCACCTTCGATAAAGCCACCAAGCAATTATATTGGCGTTGTAGTTCCTCACCATGGTGCCAAGATGCCTCGTAGCAGCACGCCGCCCTCCACTTCTGCGGGAAGCCAGAGATATTGCAGACTACACTATTCATTTGGTCCCGACAACCGTCATGGAAAGTCGAGCATTCATCATCCCGTCGATCTAACGGTCCAGGATCACGAATCCCAGGGGTGGGACCACGGCACTTGGCACAAAGACCCGGCTCCCGGAACCACATTGGCTTGTGGAGACGTACTCGCAACAGCACAGCACCCCACAAAGGGATCTACTGGTAGCGGTGTTCATCTGGGTGGCACCAGTAGTTCGTGGACTATCACCTCCCCACCTACTCCTCCATGCGGTCTCAGTAATTGCGATACCGACGTGACGCAATCTTAGATTCGCTAATACCGCAGGGGGACTTCTTCGTCATCGATGGCAGAACTTCTGGAATCAACTACTCGTCAAACTTGTATGCCTTAATCAGTAGTCGAGTAAGCTGTTCACCGCGCTTGGCCAGCTTTTCGATATTCTCTTCCTTCATACCAAAGAAATCCGTAGGATAACCGATCACCTCTTGTCTCTTAACAAGGTCTGGAGGCTGATACGGAAGACATTCGTCGATTTGGCCAAGGTATGGCAAGATAAACTTCTCTATTTCTCCAGAATACCTAAGTTGATGGAGCATTGAAAAGTGAGCATCTTGAGCCTTTCGGTGGACTGCAGCAAACGACCGAGAAATCCGAGAAAACCAACGCGTAGGAATTGAGTCAGGGCTGAACAGCCCGGCTCCGGCCGCGCAGCAAATGATTCGCTCTGAGGAATACGTATTGTAGCTAATTTCCTTGGACCTTCCCGGTAGCAAACATGTCACGCCAAGATTGTCGTAGATTCCTCCATCCGTAAGTATCACTCGCTCACGTATTTTTTCGTTTTTCTTATCAATAAATGGAAACGACTTGTCAATCGCGGGCAGGAAGATCGGGTAGGCTGCGGATGCAGCGACAGCCTCCTTTAGTGCCACGTCATTGCCTTCCACCTTCCCAAATCGCCAGGAGCCGGATTCACGATTTCCAAAACGAAACGCCGATCCAGTTCGTAGCTCGCAGGCACTGATTACAACACTCATGCCCTTTCGAGTTTGGTCCGTTATTTTTTTATCACCAAACAAACTGGATCCAAGAGTTGCTACAAAGGCATTTGTTCTGGTGATTAGTCGTGGCAGGGGAGGAATCTTCCATTGCTTCCCGACCCCGGTGATACTCAACAGAACCATGAGAATTCCGAAAACCCAACTCCATCCCAGGTTTAATAAGAACATTGGAATCGCGAGAACGAATCTCGGCGGCCAAAATAAAAATCGGATGGCAATACCTTTTGCCAAACCGGACCTAAGAAGCTTGAGAACTTCTTCCTCAAATGACTCAAAATCATCGTCTCGATAAGCGTACATCGCACCGATGACCGCCCCCCCGGAAACCGTAGAAATCACCTCAACATCTTCTAAAATCCCATAGTCATTCAATGCCCGCATGCATCCCAGATGAAATGCAATTGCTCTAGATCCACCTCCCGAAAGAGCAAGTCCGATACGATGGGTCTCGCGGTGGGCACTAGGGATTGTTACTGCACAAGGTCGGTATGAGTTACAAGAGGCAGTCTGATGAAAATCGTTATCCGAGAAAACGTAGGCACCTATCCGAATGTTGTCGACCGAGCCTCCCACGATAAGCATCACAGTCTTAGCATTCTTGGAACCATAATTTTCTACCAGCGTGCGCATTGCTTCAAAGTCCGTTGGGCTGGGTACTGGTTCTCCTCCTGGGTGGGTATGCCACATGCCGAGATAGCGCACCGAACCCCGCGACCTTTTATTTACGTACTCTTCATACTCGCTGACACCTTGGGTGCCGCAATTGAATCCTTGGTGGGAGGCGGAACTGTCTGAAGGCGGACCAAGCAGGTCGGAAATCCAAATTGTTTCGAGCAATTCGTCAATTTCGCCGAAGAGTACGCCACCGGTCTCCGTCAGAAGGTCGGTTTCGCGCACTGACTTGCGAATCCATGATTTAATTTCCTTCAAGACTGACGGAGCGATTCTCATTTCAAACCCATTATCTGGATCCAGGGAAACTGTATCAGGCAGCAGTGCTCTTTCAAAATGTGCCAGCCCCTCGTTTCGATTTGGCTCGGTCGGCGAAGTGAGTAGGTGAGTAAATGCCTTCTTTGATTCGTTCTTGCCTAAATCCGTGACCATTAAATTCAGCATATTGGACACTAATCCACATATGTCAACCGCTGAGCCAACAAATGTGGGATCCGAGCAGCCGGGTTCCGGTTGAAATATGGGGCGCCGATTTTCGGGCCAAAATTCGTTCAGATAATGAAGATATTTTGAGTCACTTCCACAGACAAGCTTTAGTTTTCGGAGTACATCGTAGGGTCCTCCAGAGAAGGATTTCATCGAGAGCAATGACATTCCCCGTGTGGCTTGGTGACCGACCATCATCGCTGCCAGAGGTACGCTGAGATCATTCTGTTTTCGAAGACTTTCCAACTTGAGCGACAATGAACGATTTCCAGTAGAATCCAATATGAGATCTACAGTTGAAATTTGCTCATAGCTCGCTGCGTCGAGAATGTTGCCCGAATGCAACTCGATATCAATGCCGGCTCTAACACTTTTCAGTCTTTCTGCAAGTGCCTCCACTTTTTTCGTTCCAATGTCATCCTCGCGAAACAATTGGCGCACGAGAATCCCTGGCGTCACGACCCCGCTGTCACAAAGAATCAACTTTTTGGCCCCAGCCCGGGCTAACCACTCGGCCGCGTGCCCGCCTATTGCCCCACAGCCCCAGAGGATAATTGTCTTTCCCTGAATCCACGACATCGGGGTACTTGCATCTCTTCGTGTCACAATCTCTGGTCGGTCTTCCATTACTCGACACCATTCCACATTCGCCGTTTCGCTCCAGTCCCAAAAGATACTTTCAGCTTTTTCTCCGAGTTTCGTGAGCTGTTCATTGTCGCTATATTTTTGCAGACTAAGCTCTACACCTTTGGATGCCCAATTGGGAATTCGCCAAATAGCGAGATGCTGTTGCCGATCCTGGCTTCCGCTACCCTCTGTGCCAGAATAGTTGAGACAGTCTCCTTGTAAGAATTAGTGTTGAGGGCAAGGAGCCTATTGATGAGTAATGACCGTATTCCAAAGGAAGATACCGGGGTAGTTTCGTTTGGTGCCC
>JAXMOL010000079.1:0-20035 GCA_034669905.1 Candidatus Hydrogenedentota bacterium | reverse complement strand
TGGGGTTCGCTCGTTCCTCGCTTCACCCCAGGCTTTAGGCCGCGACCCGCTTCGCGGGTAGACTGCAATGATCGGACGCATTGGTGCGGCGGTTTCCACCGCCTCCTCCGCGCTAAGTGGGCAATACCCTATGCCTGATTCCAGAAAAGGCTATCAAGGACGCTTCACTTTTCGACCACCCCAATTATATCGGTACTTTTCAGATGCTGTATTTGCGCTGGTTCCGACGGTTGGTTTCTACATGGAAGTGGCGCCTCGATACTTGGTCAAGACTAAAAGTGAGCCCCCTTTTAATCCGCGTAGCGGATGATGGCCTAAAGCCTGGGGTGGAGCGCAGCGGAACCCCAGGAATACGCACGAAAGACGGGACAAGCCCGCGTAGCGGGTGGCGGCAAAACGTCAGGTAAGCAATCCCTTAACGTGGACGGCATCCCGTTCCAGCACGGCGATTTTTTCCGCCGTCGTTTCGAAGTTTTCCAGCGACTCATTCTCAATGCAGAGATCGCCCGCGTATCCCGCCTGCCGCAACAGATTCACCACCACGGCGTGATCAATATCGCCGTCTTCCAATGCAGATAAGTAACGCATGTATTCGTAGCCACTTTCTCGTGAGGTCTCCCGCATGGCCTCGGGGTAATTGATGTTCTTCAGGTGGGTGTGCTTGGCGTAGGGGGCGAGGACTTTCAAGATGCCGTAGACCTCCGACAAGGGATAGCCCCGCCAGTAAAAATTCCCCGTGTCCAGCGTCACGCCGATGCGCTCCGATGCGATGTCCTGAATGATGTTGAGCAGGAAGGCGAGGTTGTTCCCCTGAAAACCATGGTTCTCCATGCCGAGTGCCACGGGAACGCCCGGTGTGCGCCCGATGACTTCGCCGAGGTCGCGGACAAAGACGTCCACCCGGTAGCCGAAGGAGTGGGATTGCTCCTCCGTCATGGCCGTGTCCACGCGCACATTGTCCGCACCCAGGTCGGCCGCGATCTCCACCGCACGGGCCATCCACGCCACGTTGCTTTCGGGGTCGGCTGCGCTGAAGTCGCACATGGTCAGTAGACCGGCCACCCGGATATTGTTTTCGGCGAGCACGGTGCCATAATCCCGGCGCGCAGAGTCGGCGCCCAGGTCGACCCTCTCGCCCCCAAGCAAATTCACGACCCGCAGGTCCCGGTCAATTTCTAACTCGATGGCGTCCAAGCCCAGATGACGCAAGCCCGCCAGGGGGCTGTCAAAAACCTTCAGCATGTCATCACGAATGGAAGGGTACATCACATCAGTCTCCAGGGGAGGTCAGGAGCGGGTGGCCAGCACCAGGTAGTATTCCGTGAGCCAGGACGCCAACTGTTCATCACTCAAGGGGCCGGCCTTCACATCCCCGTGGTGAATATAGCCCTCGGCGTCACGGGGCAGGGCCGTTGCATCGTCACCCACGAGACTCGCGAAACGTACGTTGGTAAAACCCAATCGTTGGAGTAGCCAGCGCACCTCGTGGGCTGTGTAAAAGCGGAGATTCTTGCGATCCATCACGCCGCTTTCCCCATAGGCCCAGCGCCCCTCGCTCAACATGAAGACCGTCTTGTGGTATTGCAGGTTCGGCACCGTAAGCACCACCAGTCCCTCCTGGTTGAGGCACTTCATCAGGGGTTTCAGAAAGGCCTCGGGATTGCGGAGTCGTTCCAGCACGTGGGTCAGGAGGATGCAATCGAAGGTGCCGTCTTCAAAGTCCAGTGGCGTAAAGTCGAGAGGGCCGTGGGTGAGCCTGTCGTAGCCTTCGTCGCCCTCGGGCGTGCCGGCCGAGGCGTCTACCAGCCCTATTGCTTCTGGGATGCCGTGACCTTTCAGCGTGGCCCCCCGTTGGGACAGCGCGCCCGTACAATCGAGCACCCGCTGTGCCGATGGCGGCAGATAGGTCAGCAAGGTTTCCAGCGAGAGACGGGCGTCACGGTCGGATTGATGACAGACCGTATCGGGCGCGCTAAGCTCTGACATAGATACTCCTGATTGAATGAAGAATGGACCGCGGGTCCGAAGGACGACAATGTACACGGGCGATGGAACAGGTACAACGACCCGATAAAACATAGCATAGGGAATCCCGTCCCCGAAGACAAACCGAGGCTGCCTGGAATCGCAGGATTCCACCATCACCCATATTGGAGGTGTCAGAACGCGTGTGCCGCGTTGCATCGGCTTTCGCCCTTTGCTACAGTACCGTTTGGTGGTGACGGTGCAGTTGATACACTTGGTGAGAATCCTTGACCATCCCCCGGGGGTGTGGTTTAATCGTACTTAATGGTCGTTAATATTTCTCCATCAGCGGAAGACTACCCTCAGGAGGCGTAATCACATATGTCGGAAGTAGCTGCATTTTTTGATCAGGTGCCGGAAAAAGTCAATAAAGACAAAATCCAAGGCATGGATTGTATCTATCAGTTCGATATCACCGGCGACGGTGGTGGTCAGTGGTATATCGTTATCGCCAACGGTGACGCCATCGTCCACGAAGGCACGTCGGAGAATCCCAGCATCACGATTACGATGGAAGCGTCCAACTTCATCAACTTGCTGCAGGGTAAATTGAATGGCCAGATGGCCTTCATGACGGGTAAACTCAAGATCAAGGGCGACATGGCCCTGGCGTTGAAACTGCAGAGTGTTTTCAGTCTCGGTTAAACATGTGATTCAGGGCGGAAACGGACGGCGTTCGTTTCCGCTTTTTCTTTGTGCGTTCTTCGGGCTGTGGGCCCTCGCCGGGTGTTCCCCGCGCACCGCGTTGGTCGACACCGCCGAAAGCTTCACCACCAGCGACGGCGTGCGCCTGGTGGGTCAGGCCTACCTTCCGACCCAGTCGGCGCCGCCCGGACTCGTGCTCATCCACGGGGCCGCCGCCGACCGCCATCGGTGGGACGCCTTCGCCGCACGCGCACAGCAGTGGGGCTACCTGGTCGTCACGATGGACCTGCGGGGGCATGGTGACAGTGCAAGTGCGCAGGGGCCCTACCGCGATTTCCGCCAGTTTGATGACGGGGATTGGCAGTCCGTTGCCCTGGATATTGATGCGGCGCTCGGTCGCCTTCAGGCGCTGGGGGCCTCCCCGGACAATCTGTTTCTGGTGGGCGAGGGTTTTGGGGCAAATCTCGCCTTGAGCTACACCCAAAGCCACCGGGACGTGCAGGGGGTTGTACTCCTTTCCGCCGGGAAATCCTATTATGGACTGGAGGCCGATGCCTTGATGGCGACGATGCGGACCCGACCGACCCTGCTCGTATGGTCCGAACGGGACGATTACGCGGCCGCTACGGGGGCCTCACTGCAACGGGTGGCTCCGGGTCATGTGGAAGTGCGGGTTTACCCCGGAACGGCCTTTGGGGCCGATATCTTCACGACGGCATCGGAGTCCATGGGACAGGTGCTGGTTTGGCTGGATCAGATGTGCGCGAAACCCGCCCCAGCCTCCCCCTGAGGGGTGTTCCAGAACGGCCCGCCCGCCTCGCAAAAGTTGACACCCAACACGGGGGAGCCTACAATATTCGAAGTAGTGCCCGTCCGGTTGCTCAGGCAGCGTATCGGAAGGGGCGAAATTTACCCAGGCGTTGGCTTGAGGAATACCACACGCCCGGGTGGTCATAGCGACCAAACCTGCGGACGGGTTGAGGTGGATACCCCAGACCAAGGGAGATCAATATGAAGCAAGCGCTCACGGAGTTGATCGATGTCATACTCCAGCGGTTGGAAGAAAATCCGGACGGGCCCCCTACCGAGAAGGGGATGCGTTCCTGGCTCGCCGGGCAGGGGTACAACAAACGCGATATCGACGCGGCCATCCGATTGGTTGGCGTGCAGTTCAATGCGCCGGCTCCCCGGGCCGATCGGGTCATCGGATCGGTGCGCCAACTTTCGACGACCGAGTCCTATAAGCTGACTATGGAAGCCCGGGATGCCTTGGCGCGTCTGGAGCTCTACGAACTCATTGACCCCTACGAACGCGAGTTGATTCTGGAGCGCGTCGCCCAGATGGACGGCATGGTCTCCCTCGAAGACCTCGAGTATCTCCTGAGTTGGTTCCTGGTGGGTACCCGTGACGTGGAGTCTCAGCAGACCCTCTTTCACGTATTTGAGGGGCGCTCCGGCACCTTTCACTGACCGCCCAGCCCCTGTGATATTGTAAAAAAGAATCCCCGCTGATGAACGCTTCATCAGCGGGGATTTTGATTGTTCAGGGATGGCCTATTCGCTGTCTGTGGCCGCTTTCTTCGCCGCCGCTTTTTTCTTGGCGGCCGGTTTTTTCTTGGCCGTCGCCTTCTTCTTGGTGGCGGCTTTCTTTTTCTTGGCCGGGGCCTTTTTCTTCTTGGTGCCCTTCTTCGCCGCCTGTTCCTCCAGGAGCTTCATGGACTCTTCCACGGTGATCTTGTCAGGATCGGTGCCCTTCGGCAGGGACGCGTTGGTCGTACCGTCACTCACGTAGGGCCCATAGCGGCCATCAAAAAGCTCAATCTTCGTTTCCGTATCGGGGATCGTACCCACTTCACGGAGCACCTTCTTCTGCCGACCACGCCGCTTCGGCTGGGCCAGCAGGGCCAGGGCTTCCTCCAGCGTCGTGGTGAAGACTTCTTCACCCGAGCCGAGGCTGCGGTAATCGCCATCATGGACCACATAAGGGCCATAGGGGCCCACCGCAGAGCGCACCAACTTACCCGTTTCCGGGTGGGTGCCAATGTGGCGGGGCAGACTCAAATACTTCAGCGCCACTTCCAGGGTGATGTCTTCCATGGGGAAGCCACGCCCCAATCCGGCGCGCTTGGGTTTCTTCTTGGATTCTTTGTCCACCTCGCCCAACTGCACATAGGGGCCGTAGGGCCCGAGGATGGCATAGATGTTCGCTCCCGTCTCCGGGTCCTGGCCAATGGGCTCATCGGCCTTGGCGCGGGCTTCCAGCAGGCTCTCGGCCATCTCCACCGTCAACTCGTCGTAGGTCGTGCCCTCGGGGACGGACGCCGTATTTCCCGTGCCGCCTTCCCCTTTCTGGATGAAGGGTTGAGAGCGCCCCAGGCGCACCACGAGGGGCTGGCCGTCGGCGGCCGTACCAATGGAAATCGTGGGGAATTCTATTTTCTCCAATTCCGACTCGATCTGGGGGGCGAGTCCGTGGCCAAAATCCCCTTCGCCGTTGTAGAACGCACGGAGGAAGTCAACCCAGTCCAACTTTCCTTCCGCAATGGCGTCCAGGGCGTTTTCCATGCGGGCCGTAAATTTAAACTCTACGTATTCGGCAAAGTGCTCACGGAGCAGCAGGGTCACCGCAATTCCCACAAAGGTGGGGGCCAGGGCCTTGCCATGCTTTTCCACATAGCCCCGGTTCTGGATGGTCGAAATTGTGGGGGCGTAGGTCGACGGACGGCCAATCCCTTCTTCTTCCAGGCGACGGACCAGGGAGGCCTCGTTGAAACGGGCCGGCGGCTTGGTCTCGTGGCTCAGGGCCGTGAGATTCTCAATGGCCACCCGCTCGGAAGGCCCTACCTGATCGCCTTCCTGGAGCGCCGGGAGCTGGGAGTCTTTCTGACCGCTGTCCGCCACTTTCAGGAAGCCGGGGAAGGTCACGACCGAGCCATTGGACCGGAGCGTCACCTTCTTGTCACCCAGGGTGGCTTCAAAATCGATGGTGGTACGGAGCAATTCGGCGTCGGCCATCTGGGAGGAGATGGTCCGGTTCCAGATGAGGCGGTAGAGCTTCAGTTCATCGCCATGGATAATCTTGGCGGCCTGCTCCGGCGTACGGGACAGGTTGGTCGGACGAATCGCTTCGTGCGCTTCCTGGGCCATTTTGGACTTGGTCGAAAACTGGCGGCGGTGATGGTAGCGATCGCCGTACTTGCCCTTGATGACCTGCTCGGCTTCTGCCAGGGCCTTGTTGCTCAGCGTGACCGAGTCGGTACGCATGTAGGTAATGAGACCTTCGCGGTCGCCACCACCCAGATCCACACCTTCATAGAGCCGCTGGGCCACCCGCATGGTGTCCCGGGGCGAAAAGCCGAGGATGGAACTGGCCGACTGCTGCAGCGTGGACGTAATAAAGGGCGCATAGGGCCGGAGTTTGGCCTCTTTCTGCTGCACGGTGGCCACGCGCCAGGGCACATGCGCTTTCAGGGCCGCACACAGGTCGGTGGCCTCGTCTTCTTTGACCCAGCGCACTTTGTCGGACTTGAGGAGGCCGGTGGTCTCGTCAAAGTCCTTACCCGACGCGATTTTCTGCCCTTCGACCTCTACCAACGTTGCGGTGAAGGGGAGTTCGTCGGCCATGAGGGTGGCTTCGATGTCCCAATAGGTGGCTTTATGGAAGGCGCGGCGTTCTTCTTCGCGCTCTACCACCAGGCGCACGGCCACGCTCTGCACGCGTCCGGCGCTCAATTGGGTGCGCACTTTTTTCCACAACACCGGGGAAAGGGAATAGCCAAAGAGGCGGTCAAGGATACGGCGCCCTTCCTGGGCACGGACCAGTTCCTGGTTTACATCCCGCGGGTTGGCGATGGCCTCATTGATGGCTTCTTGCGTAATCTCGTGGAAGACGATGCGCTTTACGGGCACTTTCGGCTTCAGGATTTCCAGCAAGTGCCAACTGATGGCTTCTCCCTCGCGGTCTTCATCAGTGGCCAGCACCACTTCATCGGCGTCCTTGAGGGATTTTTTCAGTTCGGCAATCTGTTTCTTGCTGTCCGACTGGACCACATAGACCGGTGCAAAATTGTTTTCTACATCCACGGCCATGCGCGCCCAGGGCTTTTTCTTGATCGCCGCCGGGATTTCATCGGCCCGACTGGGCAGATCCCGCACGTGACCGTAGCTTGCGAGCACGGTGTGATCTTTGCCAAGAAACTTCCCGATGGTCTTCGCTTTTGCCGGGGATTCTACAATAACCAGTTTCAATGGGTCTTCCTTATTATACGGGCCGTCTACCGATCTGCCTCCGCCGCGTGCGCGGGGTGCCGATAAGACATGGGTCGTTAACGGGAGACAGTAACACCTTCTTTGGCCCCGGCTCAAGTCGTGGGAGGAGGCCACATGCCGCGCCACGACCCGAAAGTCCCATGCCGACGGGTCGGGGAGGCGGGTTTACTATTCCAGGTGCCTGCCGATATACAGGGTATGCGCACGGCGTCTGCGACGTCAAGGGGTGTGTGGTTAGTCTATGTCATTAAAGGACTTAGGGATTGACTCTTTGGCCCTGGGCCTTGATATTTCCGTGCCCTTCGGGCAAAATAGGAAACAACGTGTGACCCCATGACCCAGATACCCATTCTCCAATTCGTGAATTATCTCAAGGTGGAGCGGAATTATTCGCCCCACACCCTCCGTGCCTATCGCCACGACCTGGACCACTTCTGTTCCTATATGGTGCATGGAGCCGCCTGTCTGGAGGATACGGATGGCCAGCTCAGTGTCTCCGCCTCCCTCGACATCCTGCAGCAGGTGGACAAACAGGATATTCGGGCCTACCTCGCGCACATCCAGACCCGGGGGCTTTCCCCCCGCACCACCGCGCGTAAGCTCGCGTCCCTCCGCGCCGTGTATCGGTACCTGGTCCAATCGGACTTTCTGACGGAGAACCCCGCAAAAGCCGTTAAGAGCCCCCCCCTTTCCCGCGACCTCCCCGACGTGTTGTCTATTTCGGAGGTGACCGCCCTCCTGGAGGCACCCGACGGCGAAAAGCCCCTGGGCGTCCGAGACCGTGCCCTGCTGGAGACCCTCTACAGCAGCGGTGCCCGGGCCAGTGAAATCCGGAGTGTGGCCCTGACCGACCTCGACATGCTCCAAAGCACTATGCGGGTCTTTGGTAAGCGGAAGAAAGAGCGGATCGTCCATCTCGGCCGCTATGCCCGGGAGGCCCTCGACAACTACCTGCGGATACGCCCGACCCTCGGAAAGCCCGACCACGATACCCTCTTCGTCAACTTCCGCGGCGGGCCTCTGACGACCCGCAGTATCCAGCGGGTGGTGGAGCACTATGTGCGGCAGGTCTTGCCGGGACGCAGAGAAATATCACCCCACACCCTGCGGCACACCTTCGCGACCCACATGCTCGACGGTGGCGCCGACTTACGGACGGTGCAGGAACTGCTCGGCCATGAGAATCTGTCTTCGACCCAGATTTATACCCACGTCAGCATCGAGCGCCTGCGCCAGGTCTACGAGACCGCCCACCCCCATGCATAGGGAATTTAGAATTTAGAATTTAGAATCGGGGATGTTGGATGGCCCGCCGCGAGCCTCGCCAACGACGGGACAGCCACGCCCTGTCGGGTGGCAATCGAGGTCACGACGAAACGAGCAGTCCGTAGCCGCCGCCGCCAACCGGATGTCACTATGGGCGAGACCGTCCCTGAGTAGGGACTGCCGCGCCCCACGACTACACGTAACGGTAGTCACGTGGCCTCCCATTGAGAGCTGTGTCCTACGCACTTGAACGGAGACGGCGGTGGCTGTCCTGTCGTTTGTGAGGATGGCCCGCCGCGAGCCTCGCCAACGACGGGACAGCCACGCCCTGTCGCGTCGCCTTCCCGGTCACGACAACACGAGCAGTCCGTAGCCGCAGCCATCAACTGGATGTCACTAGGGGCGAGGCCATCCCTGAGTAGGGACTGCCGCGCCCCACGACTTCGCGTAACGGCAGTCACGTGGTCTCCCATTGAGAGCTGTGTCCTGCGCACTTGAACGGAGACGGCGGTGGCTGTCCTGTCGTTTGTGAGGATGGCCCGCCGCGAGTATTGCCAACGACGGGACAGCCACGCCCTGTCGGGTGGCAATCGAGGTCACGACAACACGAGCAGTCCGTAGCCGCCGCCGTCAACCGGATGTCACTATGGTCGAGGCCGTCCCTGAGTAGGGACTGCCGCGCCCCGTGACTACACGTAACGGCAGACACGTAGCCTCCCGCTGAGGGATATGTACGACACACTTGACGGAGACGGCGGTGGCTGTCCTGTCGTTAGCAAAGTTGACTCGCCGTCCGCTCCATCAACGACGGGAAGTCCAAAGAACTATCCTTGTTTTCCGACAACACGAGCACCCAAAAGGCCGTTCGTGCCTCACGTCCGTATAGGTGGCACCCTTACCGATTTCCAGTGTGGTGTCAGTCGGCTCGAGAAGGTCCCTGCGGTGCTTTCGCCCTTTCCGATCCACGGAAAGGCGGGACCCGAAAGTCGCGATGTCGTGGGGCTGGGTATTCTTTTGGCATCCCGGCGGCTACGGATTCCGCGTGGAAGTCGAAGTGGGGCTGCTTCGACAGAAATACATTCCCTGCGCGAACCTGGTCGGCGAGGTCCTCGGGAAAGGCCAACTCACCGCGCAAATACTTTGACCAAATTGGGAGGAACATGGGCGTGTCGGGCAGCGGCGCTGTGAGTGGTCGCAGACTCGATTCGGGCACGTGATAGTATTGGAGGTAATCGTCGCCGACGAAATCGACGGTATAGAAGGCGTTCCAGTCGCCAGGTTTCTTTCCGGCGGTCACCCATGTTTCCTTGGGTGTCGGCACCGCAGAAACCACCGCAACGTCTCCCGCTATCGACTCTGAGTCCGGGTCCAGGCCCTGGGGTATGACGTAGACTAGATCACCCTCCTGATACCGCCTTTCGTAGGCGTGGCGCTCGAAGTCTGGCTGGCCTTTCCAAGAGTCTGGGGCCTGCCACAGCAATCGTCCTGCAATATCGTAACACCAGCAGCGCGTAACCAAGTCTGTGGACGCCAAGGTCTGAGAATGGGTGCCAGGCGCTACAGACAGTGCCAACTCCAGCAGCTGTATTCGGAAGAGCTGTGCAATTTCGTCATCTTGGCCATAGTCCGCCTCAGTGTTATTGAGCACCACCTGTAAGAATGCCCGCGCACTTTTTTCCGAAGAGAATACTGCGCTGGCATCCCAGTCTAGATCAATAGCTGTAATTCTGGATTCGAAATCCGGTGAGTTCGCGCGGAGCACGAGCACAACGTATGGTCGCTCCGTCTCCTCGAGTTCTGACGCTACAAGACCCACGTGAGTGGGTTCCTTGCGGCAGATGGGATTCTGGATCGCCTGAACAACTGTTGTGGAGGCAGTCGTGCTGAAGTTCTCAAAGGGAAAGTAGGCTACGTTCTTCGTAACGATATCCCCATTCACCAGGTCTTCCACGACCTCATCGGGGATGGTCAACTTGCCATAGAAGTAATCAGAGAGGAACTGAAGAATCTTATCCTCTTCCGGCACCGCCGACACCCGTGTTATTTTTGCGCGCTCACCGCCCCAGTACGGTTCGATATCCAGGTTGTAGACATACTCATCCATCAATTCGTTGTCGATGGCGGCGACGACCTGGTATCGCCCCAGCCATTCCGGTGATTCGGAAAGGGCACGTACGAAGCCCTGTTTCGTGGAGACTCCGGTTACGACGGCATAGGTGTCCGGCAGGCCCCAGTCTTCCAGGCGGACCAAATCTCCGCAGGCGAACGCTGGCGGAAGATCCCGAAAGGGATTCGGTGGTGGCGTGGTCGACGATCGTGCAGCGTCGAGGGCATTGTGTGCGTCGCACGTGGCCTCAACCTGATCGGTTGAGTCGGTCAAGACGCCATGGGAATCGTAGTACCAGTCCTTGCGGGGAAGGGCTTCCCAAGGCGTCGCGTCCTCCTGTCGGAGTAGCATTTGCTCATAGAGATGAGGGGGCGGGTCCGATGGAATCCATCGGATGGTGTAACCGCGGCGCTTATCACCCCGGTGCTTTGGAGCATCCAGCGAAGCTGCTGCGCGGACAAAGCCTTCTGCCTCCTCCAAGGTGGAGAACACGGCAAGGCGCTGTGGTCGCACCTGTTGAAAGGCGCGGGGGCCATCGGGTGCATGATAATAGTCGGCAAAAACCAGAAAGGCGGGCGGAGTGTCCATCTATTTCCATTCTCTGCATGAATTCGGTGTAATCCAATAGTCATTTGATGCCACGCAGTATCGCAGTGGGAGGGCCGACATGTCGAGTGTGTGGGGAGAATGTAGGGACAGCCACGCCCTGTCGCGTCGCCTTCCCGGCCACGACGAAACGAGCAGTCCGTAGCCGTAGCCACCAACCTGATGTCACTATGGGCGAGACAGTCCCTGAGTAGGGACTGCCGCGCCCCGTGACTACACGTAGCTGCGGTTACTTGGTTATCCACTGAGAGATATGTCCTACGCACTGGAGCGAAGACGGCGGTGGCTGTCCTGTCGTTAGCGAGGATGGCCCGGCGTTAGCATCGCCTGCGACGGGACAGCCACGCCCTGCAACGTCGCCTTCTCGGCCACGACGAAACGAGCAGTCCGTAGCCGCTGCCACCAACCTGATATCACTATGGGCGAGACGGTCCCTGAGTAGGGACTGCCGCGCCCCATGACTACACGTAGCTGCGGTTACTTGGTTATCCACTGAGCGATATGTCCTACGCACTGGAGCGAAGACGGTGGTGGCTGTCCTGTTGTTGGTGAGGTGGACTTGCTGTCTGCTTTGGAGACGAAGAAATGGCCAGCGATCATCCCCGTTTCCGGACGACACCAGCACCCATAAGGCCGTTCGTCCCTCACGTCCGTATAGGTAGCCCCCTTGAGGATATCTGTAAAAGAAGCGAGGTGATCCCGGTGTAGTTCCGGTTTCTATTTCACCCAATAGTCTGGCAGACCTTGCTTGGTCTCGGACACTATTTCGATAACCGCACGACACTTGGCATTGGTCAGGTGAAGCAAATCCGGGGTGGCTTCAACACCGGTGAAGATGTTCCACAGGCGCTGGTAGACGTAGTCCCGCACCGGTGCGGGCAGACTGTCGAATTGCTCGGAGTAGATGAGGAAGCTCAGGGGGTACGTAAAGAGGCGACTCTCGAGATCGAGTTCCCGGAGAGAGCGGCCCTGGCGGTCGCGGGGGCCACGGGCGGCGAAGACCGCTGCGTAATCCGACGTGCCGGTGATGGGGTCATCCAGTTCCACTTCCTCCGCAAAAATCATGTAGTCCACCAGCTTGTCGCCCAGGTTCTTCACGATGCGGGCGCTGGATTCGGAGAGGGCGTTGGGGTCCCGGCCGAAGATGCGGTCACCAATGGCCTGGCGGTGGAGGGCCATGCGGGTTTCGAAATTGGCCCGCGTCAACAGGTTGTGAAGCTGAGTCTGGTGTTCCAATACCATCATGGCCACGATGTCGCTGTGGGGTGTGAGGTAACGATCCGTGTCGACCCGGGCAGGCAGGGCGGTTTGATTGGCCCCGGCTTCCCTGTCGATCTCCGCATCTCGCTCGGTTTCCCGCGCAATCTCGTTGCCCCGGTGCCGTGCTTCGCCGTGGGTGCCCGTGATGTACCAGCCCCCCCAACGCACTTCCAGTGGGGTGTTCTGGTCGGTGAGCTGAGAACCGGCCTTAAAGATGGGTTGGCCCTGGGCATCGGCAAAGACGGAGCGGACGATATGCCCGGGGGTGTTGCGGGTCATGTTGGTGGCGTGACACTGGAGGCAGGCGTGGTCCTGGCGGACGAAGCGAGGCGGCGTGGCGGGCTTCTGGTCGAGGGTGTAAAAGACGGTGCCGAGTTCCGGGTCCGTAGCCGAAATCTCCAACATGTCCCCATGCTGCACCGTGCCGATGTAGACGTCATCGTTAAAGTAGATGGCCCGGGGGGTGCTGGGGGTGATGTGACGCACCTGGAGGGAGGTCTTGGAGAAGACCAGCAGTTGGGACGCCTCGGGGATGTCGAGCGCCTGGAGGAGGGACCGCAGATAGCCCTGCGCGGGTTCATAGATCAGCACGCTGCTTCCGTCTTCCAGTGCCTGCTGGAGCTGGGTGATGGCGTTGTTGCCCGTGGT
This sequence comes from Candidatus Hydrogenedentota bacterium, assembly GCA_034669905.1. GTDB lineage: Bacteria > Hydrogenedentota > Hydrogenedentia > Hydrogenedentales > JAEUWI01 > JAEUWI01. The sequence continues at coordinate 7,209 of JAXMOL010000079.1, read as the reverse complement.
CTCGCTATAGCGGATGGGCGGCTCTTCAAAGGCATCCCGCGCCAAGACCGCCGGGGCCAGCAAGAGCCCGATCATCCACAGAATGTGTAAACGTGTATGCATAATATATATTTTAACCAAGGGACCTCGTTTTTTCCACTTTTCGGGCGCCCGGCGGGTCCGGTGTGCGCTGTCGGGGAGGGACGGGTTATACTGCGCCCCATATGTTGGAACAGACGGAAGACGCTGCGGCAGTCGCTTCCAGAACAGGTAAAGGAGTATGCCATGCCACGCCCCCCCTTACTTCGGGTTATTGATTGGGAAGAAGTATTCAACGCCGGACGGGACTTTGATGCCTGGATGGACGATGCCGAGTCGGACGCCAACCGGCAGGAAATGGCCACGTCACTTTCCCGTTTGAAGCTGGAGGCCGATGTGGCCCAGGGCATCGCCGGGCTGAAGCGTCCGGTCCACGTGGTGGCCATTGCCGAAGACTGGTGTGGTGACGTTATTCGCCATGTGCCCGCACTCCAGTGCATGGCCCAGGCGGGCAGCCAACTTCGCGTCCGCTTTGTGACCCGGGAACAGTATCTGGATGTCTTTACCCGCTATCTGACCAATGGCGGTGAGGCCATTCCCAAATTTATTTTCCTCAGTGATCAATTTGTCGAATGCGGCAACTGGGGTCCCATGCCCGATGCCTGCCGCAAGATGATATCCCGTGGCAAAGCCTGTGGCGACGTGGGTGCGGCGCGCAAGCTGGTTTCTGCGGCCTATGACGCCGACCCCGGACTGAAGGTGGTGGTGCGGGAGCTTTACGAACTCGTGCAGACGGCCAGCGCGGAAGCGCCGTAAGGCGCGGGAGGCGGTTTTGGTGGGACGAGTGGGACCCGGACGCAAGTCAGGGCCCCTGTCGTTTGGGCACCAAAGACCGGTACGTGAGCTTCACCCACAATCCAGATTCTTCTGGAATCGTAAAGCTTCTGATGGCCAACCGCAGAAGATCCGACAGATATACAAGAAAACTTAGGTCGTGCCGCGCGATCCGGTACTCCGGTTCGTGCGCTCTTGCAGGGGCTGCTGTACGTGCGGGATCAGGAAATTTCGGTGTCGCTGACAAGTTCAGCCTTAAATCTTTCGGCGGCTAAGCGCACGAACCCTCGTACCTCGGGATCGCGCGGCACGACTGGCGTTGTTAATTGGTGGCGGGTTCCTACTTTGCCAGCTTTTTGTTGAGCAGCTGATGGTAGCCTTCCATGTCTTCCAGGCGCAGAAGAATGAGGCGCTGGAAACCCAGGCTGCGCATGTGGGCGGTCTGCTTTCGGCTGACGGGGGAAAGGGCATCGACTCCCTGAAAACTCAGGGTGTGCTTCCCGGCTTTGAGGTCGTGGTGGTCCAACGCCTGCCAGACGCTGTCCGCATTGATAATGGTGAAGTCGATGGGTACACCAAAGGGCACATTGTCCAGCAAGGGTTGATAGATGCCCCCCATGATGGATTTAAAGAAGATGCCGTTGAGTTGATAGCGGCCGTCCTGTTCCACTTCAAAGGTGACGTTTAATCGGGCGTCGGGTGTGCCGGGCATATAGGTGAGGCCGTCGTCATCGGGGACCAGCATCATGGCCGGGGTGGCGTCATATTCCAACTCGGTTACAGGGAGAATCCGGTAGGGTGCGATGCGCTTCTCAACCGGTGGAAGCTGCGCATCGATCTTCTTGGGGGGATACTGGTACCAGAAGGCCACCGAGCTGACCCAGTCGGGCCGCTCGAAAAACTGGCCCAGGTGCTGGGCCTCGTCGGTGAATACGCTGCCCCGGTGCTCGATATCGACTTTCAGCGATGTGGAGAAGGGGATGGGGTCGGTGATGTGCCAGCGGTAGGCCGTTACCCGGTCCCCCGGAAAGACGCCCTCATAGAGGCTCACGCCGTGGTAGGGCGTGGAAAACTCCCGAAATCCCCAGGCGTCGTTGAAATAGTCTTCGGTGCCCGTGCCCCGAAGTTGGGGCGTCTCTGCGCCATCGATGTAGAAAAAATCGTCCCCTTCGCCGTGCCAACCCAGCTCTACCTGTTGGGCGGAGTGGACCGTGCCCACATAATGGCCCCGTCCTTCGGTTTCGAGGAGGGTGTAATTGCCGGCCGTGGCGGGCATCTCCTGACGGTATTCGGCGTGGAAATAGGCCGTGTCCTCGGGCAGGGAATCGTGTTTCTGCCAGTCAAGGTAATAATAAAAGGAGTCGACTTCTTCGGATGGGTGGTCGTTGGTGATGGTGACTTTGATGTGTTTCTTGAAGGGAATACGCCAATAGCAGGTCCGCGAGCGACCATGAGAAGACACGGTGGCCACGGCCGAGCTGTAGTTGGCGTACGCTCCGTGACCCACGCCAAAGAAATCGCCGAGGGGCGATTGGACGCTCGGGTGCTCGCTGCCGTCGTAATAGATGCGCAAGACGAGGGAGCGACCGTAGAAGATGTCGTAGGCACCGACGGTGTTCCAGAAGTGGGTGATGATGCCGGGGCCATCCTCATCCATGAGGACCAGGGTTTCGCCGGGCGGGATGGAGCGGGCGTCGCCGTTCTTCGTTAAGTCTTCGTTGGAACTGCTCGCGCGCCGGGCCTCAAAGTGTTGCTGGCGGGTGAGGGCGTCCAGGGGGCTTTCTTCGGCGTGAACGGACTGAGGCAGGAAGGCCAGAGTCAGGAGGAGGGTGGTAATGGGCAGCAGGGTTTGTTTCACGATAGATCTCCAGGGCATCGGGCCAAATCGAAAATTGGATTTTTCTTGATGCTTCGTTAGACTCGCTACGATGGGGGTTCGTTGCAGCCAATAGGGATATTGAAGATGTCACAAAAAAAATGGCCATCGGCAATTGTGTCGTGTCTTGGCGTTTTGTTGGCCGCCTCGGCAGCTACCGGCGAAACGGTTTTTCCCGATGCCCATTGGGAGACTCGGGCCCCTGCCGAGGTGGGTCTTGAGTCCGCCCCGCTGGATCAGATTGTGGAACTGTTGGGCGGGCGTGGCTGCATAATAAAAGACGGCTACGTCGTGAAGCAATGGGGCGACCAGGGCACGTCCAAAGATTGGCTCTCTTCGGTGAAGCCCCTGTTCAGCACGCTCCTGTTTTTTGCCATCGAAGAGGGTAAGGTCAAGGATGTGGACCAGCCCATCGCCGATTTCGGGTGGGAGTTAACACCCCGTCACCAGGGCATGACCTTTCGGCACCTGGGGGCCATGAACAGCGGTTACGCCCGTCCGGAAGGGCCGGGAGAGGCCTGGGCCTACAACGACTTTGCCATCCAGCTCTATCAGAAGACCCTCTTCGAAAAAGTCTTTGGGGCTTCCGGAAATACGGCGGCCGTCACCCCCGAGCGACTCGGCCCCCTGGGGTTTGAAGACGGGTTGCGCTTCTCCGAAAAGCACCGCATGAAAGCCTCGGTCCGCGACTTCGCCCGCATTGTCTGGTTCTGGTGTCAGAAGGGCAACTGGGCGGGCGAGCAACTGCTGCCGCGTCATTATTTCGACGACTATATGACGCCCCAGACGGCAAAGGACCTGCCCCAGACCGAAAAAGACGGCAAGGATGATGACTACCTGGGCATCGGGTCTTTTGGCGGTGGCTCGGACCACTTCAGTAAGGAAGGGCCTGGCATCTATGGCTTCAACTGGTGGTTCAACGATACCGGTCGGCTCCACCCTGACGCGCTTACGTGGCCAAGCGCCCCCGCCGACACGGTGATGTCCATCGGATTTGGTGGGAATTGCAGCGTGTTTATTCCCAGTCTGAACGTGGCCGTGGTCTGCGCCCAGGGAGAATGGGGCAAGCTCAAGGGGGGCGACGTGGACGCACCCATGAACCGCGTGATGGGGCTCCTGGTCGATTCCATGGGGGCGGCCAAGGCAGCCTCCGCCGAAGAAGAGGTGGCGGAGCCAATCCTTGCGGCGTTCTGGAAAGGGTATCCCGTCACCGTGAATTTCGCTGGCCCCGAAGCCAATGCGTCGGACAGCGCGCCCAATCCCTTCCTGGACTTTCGGCTCACGGTGACCTTTACCTCGCCGTCGGGCAGGGAGTACGTTGTGCCGGGCTACTTCGACGGCGATGGCGAGGGTGGCCCCCGAGGTGGTGTGTGGCGGGCGCGCTTCTCTCCCGACGAGACGGGGGGGTGGAAGCACGTGGCGTCTTTCCGAAGGGGAGCGCAGGTGGCGATAGACCTCGATCCCTCGGCAGGCGAAGCGACGGCCTTCGATGGGCAGAGCGGTTCCTTCATGGTAGCCCCCGTGCCGGAAGATGCCCCGGACTTCTACCGTTGGGGGCGTCTCGACTATGCAGGCACCCACTATCTGAAATTCCGCGACGGGGGCTATTGGCTCAAGGGCGGCACCGACAGTCCCGAAGATTTTCTGGGCTACGACGGCTTTGCGAATACGGAGCCCGGTAAGTTTGGTGGCCACACCTATGCGAATCACGCGCAAGACTGGCGTGAAGGCGATCCCGACTGGGGCGGTGGCAAAGGCAAGAATATCATCGGCGCGTTAAACTATCTCGCAGCAAAGGAAATCAACAGCATCTACCTGCTGACCATGAATATTGGTGGGGATGGAAAAAACGTACACCCCTTTCTGGGACCCCTGAACCTGAACGGGAATCCGGAGAACGACAATCGGCACTTTGACCTGAAGAAACTGGGGCAGTGGGACGGGGTATTCGCGCATGCCCAACGTCGTGGGATCATGCTGCACTTCGTGCTGAATGAGGCCGAAGAGCGGAACAAACGGGAGCTGGATGACGGCGAATTGGGCGTGGAGCGTAAGCTCTATTATAGAGAGCTGGTTGCCCGTTTTGCCCACCACCCGGCGATTCAGTGGAACCTCTGCGAGGAATATAACCTGAAACTGAATTTCGGGCCGGACCGGGTAAAGGCCTTCGCCCAGTATCTCCAGGATGTGGACCCCTACGACCACCCGATTACCGTGCACCATTCCAGCACGCTGGACAAGACCTGGACCGCCTTCCTGGGCGACCCGCGTTTTACGGTGGGCTCCTTTCAGGTGAACGAGGTGGCACTGGTGGAGACGTGGCGCGCCAAGTCCGTGGCGGCGGGACAGCCGCTGGTCATCGGGATGGACGAGTATTTTCCAGACAAGACGAGCTCGGAGAACACCGAACGACACCGGAAAGAATATCTCTGGCCCATCTATTTTTCCGGCGGCAACGTGGAGTTCATCTTGTCGGATTTACTCCGGACCGACGACTTTCGAAAATGGGATGCCCTCTGGACCTACACCGCCATCGCCCGGAAATTTATGGAGACCCTCCCCTTCTGGGAGATGGAACCGGAAGATGGACTCTTGACGGGATCGGCCGTGTTTGAAGGGGAGAACAACCAACTCCCCGGTCAGGTCTTTGCGAAGGCCGGCGAAGTCTACGCGGTTTATCTGCCACTGGCGGAGGCGACGGGCACCTTGGACCTGAGCGGGGCGACCGGCGATTTCGTGCAACGGTGGTTCAACCCGCGATCCGGGAAGTTTGTGGGCGAGAAGACCAAGGTAACGGGGGGCGGTTCGATTGCCCTGGGAATGGTGCCAGATAAACCCGAAGCGGATTGGGTGGCCCTGCTTATCCGCACGCTGTCGTGAAAAAAACAGGCCCATAAAATTAAACCGGGGCGGCGATAAATACCATATATCGCCGCCCCGTACCGGGAGACATTGCATCCTGATGGCTTGCCCCGCGCCTGGATGGCTGGTTTAGGCTTTCTGACGACGACGGCGAATGGCCATGCCCGCGAGTCCAAGACCCAGCAGTGAGAGGGTGGTGGGCTCGGGGACGGGGTGAACGGCTACGAACTGGCTGTCGAAGAAATTATCATAAGTTGACGTCAGATCGTTGCGGTTGTCATAGGCCCAGTTTTGTGTGTCGAAAGCAAGCTCAATCGCGTAGAAGCCGTCGTTCGCTCCACCCGAGGCCATGAAGAGGCCCGTGAAGGTGCCATTGACGCCGGTGGGGTGATTATTGGCTTCGATGATGTTGCCCGTCTGTACGCCCTCGAGGCCAGTGGCCGTGATGTTGAGGTTGTAATCCAGATAGGTGCCACCATCGCCCACATTACCATAGACCGAGAAACGGGCATAGTCGTCTGCTGCGGTCGCGTTGGTGCCCTGGGCGCTCAACGTAAACTCAGTCCAGTGGGTGCCGTCGAAGTTGCTGAAGTCCATGCTGATGGACGAGTCGGTGCTTCCGTCCGCGTCATAGAGCTGCATAAAGCCAATGCCGGTGTTGCCGTGGTGGTTGCCCCAGCCTGGGCCCTGGCCAAGCGTGTTCGTCGTGTACCACCAGGAACCCATGAGAATATTCTGGTCGGTGCCATAGTCCGAAGCATTGTTCACGAAGGAGAACGATGCGTCCCGGTGTTCGTGCGCATTGTCGGGCGTACCATCGTCTTCGATGGCGACGACTTCCGTCGCGTTGACAGCATTCCGTGCGTCGGCTTCCGTGTCATAGCGCGTGACCGTGCCGGTATAGCCGAAGCGGTCGGTCGAGAATACCCCGCCCAATGCACTGGCGGAAGCGATTCCCGTACAGACGACCGTGGCGAGTGCGGCGCCGTAGCAAAGGCTTCTCTTCGTAAGCGTGTTCATATTCTTCATTCCTGCAATTCCTCATTTCACTTATCGCGAAAGATTGTGAAAGCGACACAGAAGCACCCATCGTCGGAAATTCCGTCGTGATCGATGGAGAGCATTCATGAGAATGCAAGGATGGTGTACCCGGTCCCCAAGACTAAGCCGCACCCTGAAACCCCGTCCCCTCCTGCACCCGATTCTTTCGCACAACACCCGAAGTGGCGCAAGATTTATGCCCGTATGATCGCGAATGGCTATCGTCTTGACGTGCGGTAGGTTGCGAACGGCGCCAGAGATAACGAAGAATTGATCCGCCGTGAAACACGAACAAAGTTTGTCAGCGATGGCAAAGTTTCGACGCCACCGACAACATGGATTGCCTACAGCGGAGGTCCTCCGTCATGTGGCGAAATAGTGTGCAGGTTCCGTACGGATGTCCGGATTTCGCACACACAAAAACCGCGCACATCATCTGTGTGCGCGGTCGCTGTAGTAGGGATATGGTGATAGTCGGTTGGCTAGACGAGCTGCTCCAGTTCATCCACCAGCACGGCAAAGCGATTCATCGCCGCTTCCACGGGCTCCGGTCCGGTAAGGTCTACGCCGGCGTCCTT
>JAXMOL010000078.1:0-20540 GCA_034669905.1 Candidatus Hydrogenedentota bacterium | reverse complement strand
GTGACTATGGATGGTGCGTGTCGTGCGGCAGGTGCAGCGTCATTAACGGGCGTGGCTGTCCCGTCGTTTTGGAGGTGGACGGCGCATCTGTTTCGCCAACGACAGGACAGCCACCGCCGTCTTCGTCTGCTTGGGTAGGGGGCGTTTATCGGTGGGCTATGTAGTGGCTTGAGTTCCCCATAGACGTGGGGCGGGGCAGTCCCTACGATATGTGGACGGCCTTTCAGGGACTGTCTCGCCCCGGTTCACGGCGCGGTAGTACATATGACTATGGACGGTGCGTGTCGTGCGGCAGGTGCAACGTCGTCAGGGGGCGTGGCTGTCCCGTCGTTTGGGAGGTTGGACGGCGAAGAGGGGGACGGCCCCGACGTCCGGGTGGGTATGGGGTTGGGTGGGGTGTTCGTTTTTCGTCCCGACGAGGGGAGGCTTCCCTGAGGTATTCACGTCGGTGCGGTAGCCGCGGGGCGTGCGGACCACTCGGGTCCACACGCCCCATCGATTGCTTATTCTACCGGCAACAACTGCACCGTATCGGCAATGAGATAGCCACCGGAATCTTTCGTACTGACGACGTCGATGTAGCCGCCATCGCCGCGCTCAAAGGAATAAACGCCCAGCGAGATAAAGGGCGCCAGGGGACCCGGTTTCTTACGCTGGTTGACCCGGTGTTCGGCGGTGCCGTCGGCGTGGTGTACCACGTAGAGGGCGTTGGTGGCGCGGTTGTGGTGCGCGGAATATGAGACCCGCACTTCATAGCGACCGGCTTTCGGCAAGGCCATCCGATAGCGGATGTAGTTGGCCGGGTCCTTCGCCTGCCCATCGTGGAGGTAGTTGTAGCCCACATAGGGTTGCATGTCGCCCGAAGGGAGCCACTTGCCCACCACTTCCGCCGTGTCCGTGTCCATGACAAAGCCGGGAAGTTTCTTGATAGAAATAAAATCCGAGATGGTGTCTTCGATGTGGAGGATGGCGCCCTGCTCCTTGAGCTTCGTCTGCAGGGCGGTGATATCCACTTCTTGAACGGCCTGCTTGTTTTCGATGGCCAACGCGGCGGCCACCCCGGCGGCGTGGCCGATAATCATGTACTGGGGCTCCATCCGCATGCTCGAATAGGCCACGTGGGATGCCGAAAAAGTGCTGCCCACAAAGAGGTTGGTGCATTCCGAGGCCTGGGGGATGAAGGAGCGGTAGGACATGTCATAGGGCTGAACGCCCACCTGCATGTCGCCCTCATTGATGACCGAAGGCGTGCCGGCGTCCCAGAGGGGAGACTCCGTCACGGCGAAGCGCTGCACGTTGTGGGAGTCGGAGTTGTAGGACCCCATGCCGATGCTGTCTTCTTTGTGTCGGTCTGTCTGAAGGTCCTTCTGTATCGTGACGTAGCTGCCGATCATGCGCCGGGCTTCCCGCACGTACAACTGGTGGGGCCAGTGGCCCGTGTCGACAAATTCATCTTTCGCCAGCCCCCAGCTCTGGGCTTCTTCACGAAGGGCTTCGGGCAGGGCCGGGTCGTTGGCCAGGGTGTAGAAAAATCCTTTTACATAATCTTCATGCGCCTGCCAGATGCGTTCCTGCTCGGCATAGGTGCTATCCGGATAGTCCCAGCTGCCGCCAATAAAATCCGTGGAGATGGCGCCGTTGTTGTTCGTGTCGGTCTTGCCCTTGGGAAGGCGGAAGGGGTGACAGAGCTGCTCAAAAGTCAGGTCAGGCTTGGCGGCCACATAGCGACGGAGTAGTTCCCAGTCCGCCGGATCATAGTTCTCCGGCTTGGGCCAGGGCACCTGGTTGTTCTTGTCCTGGGTCATGCACAGACGGAAGTTATAGGCCTGCACCTTACGATCGGCCTCGCCCGGCAGGGTGGGTTCCCGTTCCTGCACGAGAGGCAAGAGGTTGCCCTCCTCATCGTAGGGGTTTACCGGAACCGAAAACTGGTGTTTGGGGCTGTACTCCATGTAGCCCGCGAGGCTTTCCCCATAGGCGTCCCGTCCTTCCCGGCCCCAGGTATAGGAGATGTCGGCCAGGGGCAGGATATCGCCTTCGTAGGAGCAGTCGATGAAGATGGGGGCTGTGAAGGTCATGTCATTCAGCAGGGTAATGGACAGAATAGTTGTGCCTTCTTTGTGTACCGAGCCAAGGCGACTGCCGAAGTAAAGATCCACGCCGGCTTCCTTCAGCCAGTCGCGGAGCTCCTTTTCGGCCTTGTGGGGTTCGAAATGCCAGGCCACGTCCCCGCCGTAATATTTCGTGAGCCGCTTATAGAATTCCAGTGACAGGCCCCCAATGACGTACTTGCGGCCAAAGTCGGTGGCCCCCAGGCCGCCCGAGGTCATGCCGCCTACGTGCTGTCGGGGTTCGATGAGGGCCACGTTCAGCCCTTCGTTGGCCGCGGCGATGGCGGCTACCGCGCCACCCGCCGTGGCACCATAGACCACCACGTCGTACGCGCGGGGTGTCTCCTGGGCATAGGTCGGCGTAACCAGTCCCAGTGCGGTGAGAAGGGTAACAATCAAGAAGGATAGTTTTTTCATGGGTTCAGAAATCCTTGTGACGGCACGTGGCCGCGCTGCTTATGATGGGAAAGGGGTATGATGTTGTACGTGCCACGCTATCCCGAGGTACGAGGGTTCGTGCGCCAGGTGCCCGGGTGACGGGGGCATGCCGGAAGATTCAATTCGGGCGTCCTTCCAGCTTCGTGGAATTAGTCGCCCTCATGGAAGGAGTCTCTCCGGAAAGTAGTTCTCCTTTCCTCCACGCACACGAAACCTCGTTTTACACGGCATCGCCCTCCTACGGCGCGTCTACGACATGGCACGAAGCGCGTTCGACGTCGTTTGCTCGAAAAAAACAGGGCCGGTGTGCACTTTTGCCCACCGGCCCCCTGGGGTCACATCACTGCTCCACCGGCAACCACTGCACCGCATCGGCGACCACATAGCCACCCGCGTCTTCGGTCGCCTGAATTTCTACATAGCTGTCCGTGCCTTCTTTCAAGGCGAAGGTGCCGAGGGAGACAAAGGGACTGAATTCCCCCTGCTTTTTACTCTGATCCACAAAGACCGTTTCGGTGCCCGTCGCCGTCTGAATGACGATCCGCGCCCGCTTGGCCCGGTTGGGGTGGGAAGAGTAGGAGATACGCACTTCATACCACCCGGCCTTGGGGAGGGTGGGCGTATAACGAACCCGACAGTCTTTTGCGTCTTCGTCGCTCACGTGGAGGTATTCATACCCCACGTAGGGTCCCACATTACGGGAACTATGCCAGTCGCCGACCACGGTCACATTGTCGTTATCCAGGGCGATGCCCGGCAAATCACGGGCCCAGGCGAAGGGCGGTTTCGTGTCTTCCCGGTGGAGAATGGCGCCCCGTTCGTAGAGCTTACGTTGCAGAACCTTCACATCGATGGCCTGCACCGAGGTCTCGCCCGCAATCGCCATGGCCGCCGCCGTGCCGATGGCTTCCCCGATGATCATGTACTGGGGCTCCATGCGCATGCTCGAATAGGCCACGTGGGATGCCGAGAAGGTGCTGCCCACCAGGAGGTTGGTGCATTCTTCCGTCTTGGGCACAAAGGAGAAGTAGGACATGTCATAGGCCTTTACCGGGACCTGCATGTCGCCTTCATTGAGGAGAGAAGGCGTGCCTTTCTCCCAGAGGGGTGATTCGTCTACCACAAAGCGCTGCACGTGGTGGGAGTCCGAATTGTAGGAGGCCATGCCGATGCTGTCTTCCTTGCGGCGATCGTCCTGAAGGTCTTTCTGGATGGTGACATAGCTGCCGATCATACGCCGGGCTTCGCGCACATAGAGCTGGTTGGGCCAGTGTTCCGTGTCCACGAATTCATCTTTCGCCAGGCCCCATCCGTTGATTTCCTGCTGGAGCGTATCAGGTACGCCCGGATCGTTGGCCAGAAAATAGAAAAAGCCCTGGGTGTAATCGATGTGTTCCTGCCAGATGCGCTCCTGCTCTTCGTAGCTCGCCTCGGGATAGTCCCAGCTGCCGCCGATGAAATCCGTCGAGATGGGGCCCCGGTTGTTGATGTCCGTCTTGTTGTTGGGCATGAGGGATACGATTAAGATTTCGTTGATCGTCAGGTCGGGACGCTGCTGCAAATAGCGGCGGAGTATTTCCCAGCGCTTGGGGTCGTAATTTTTCGGCTTGGGAAAGGGGATCTGATTGTCCTTATCACTCGAAAGGCACATGCGGAAATTATAGGCCTGGATTTTCCGGTCGCCTGCGCCGGGTTTCAGTCCGTCATCGGCCATGATGAGGGGCAGGAGTTTACCCTTTTCGTCATAGGGGTTTACGGGCACGTCAAACTGGTGCTTGTCGCTATAATCAATCTTACCGGCCAGCGATTCGCCATAGACGTCCTGTCCTTCCCGTCCCCAGGTGTAGGTGATCTTGGCATGGGGGAGGAGGTCACCCTCATAAGAGCAGTCGATAAACATGGGCGCCGTGAACGTCGACTCGTTGAGAAGGGTGATGGACGTAATCCGGGTGCCCTCTTTCGTCAGCGATTTCAGGCGGCTTCCGAAAAAGAGGTCCACGTTGGCTTCCGCCAGCCATTCGCGGAGATGCTTTTCCGCCTGGTGGGGTTCAAAGTACCAGGAGACATCTTCGCCGTAGTGTTTGCCCAGGCGTTTATAAAACTCCAGGGAACGGCCTCCGATGACCGACATATCGCCGAAATCGGTGCGGCCCAAACCGCCCGAGGTCATGCCGCCAATATGATTGCGCACCTCGATGAGCGCGACCCGTTGGCCTTCTTCCGCCGCCGCGATGGCGGCAATGGCCCCACCGGCTGTGCCACCGTAGACGACCACGTCGTAGGTATGGGCGTCTGCCGCGAAGGCAGGGATAGGGCCACAAAGAAGGGCCAGTAAACAGAGGTGGTGCAATAGGAACTTCACGGTATCTTCTCCTGTTCAAAAGTGAATAGGAAGAATACGGGATAGGCCCTGACCAGTCAACCGAAGCTAGTGTAGTTGGGGGTAGGTATATAAGGTTAGGGTTGCCAGGAGGAATAGCACCAGATCGCCGAAGAGCTCGCTGAGGCGGATGCCGACGTCGGCAAGTTTGGACTGTACGCAGCCTACCGTCGTCGTGCCTTCATCTCCACCTCCACCCTCGCCTTCGCCTTCGCCTTCGCCTTCGCCTTCGCCTTCGCCTTCGCCTTCGCCTTCGCCTTCGCCTTCGCCTTCGCCTTCGCCTTCACCTTCACCTTCACCTTCACCTTCACCTTCACCTTCACCTTCACCGGACGTGCTGCCCGTTATGTCGGTGGCAAACACGTCGTAGGCGACCGGCTGGACCACGCCGCCAATGCGCATGCCGGAAATCTCGATGCGGTAGGTCACATCCGCACCGGGTGGGGGAAGGCCAATCTGGGGCTCCCAGACGAGGGTGTTGTCGCCAAAGCCATTGCTGATGGGGTTCTGCACCAGCGTTTTCTCTTCCCCATCTTCAAACATACGCACGGTCGCGCCGGAGAAATCGGCCTGGGGGTGCGAGTAGGACCAGCGCGCGATAATCAGGGGCTTGGGGAAGAAGCCCATGGAGGGCCACGAGGCGGGTTGGGAGACGCCGCTGTCACTGCCCCCATTGATAACCCAGAGGGCATTGGCCGCCCGGGCCCCATTCCCGCTCACCGAGCCCGAGCCCATGATGGTTTGCCCGGGGTCGAGTATCCATCGGCGATGACCGGCCGCCCGATTGCCCGCACCGCGATCTTCCATGTAGGCATCAATCGATTGGGGGCCCGCATTCCCCAGGGAAAGGTTGGAGCGCGCGGCCGCCAGCGCACCGTCCGACGCGTAACAGGCCCACGTCGCTGGTGGGGAGTGACTCAGGCGGTTTTCGGCCGACATCATGAGGGCGGCCTCCTGGCATTGGGCATTGAGGGCGGGGTCGAGTTGGATGTTAGCAGGAAGGCCGGCCATGGCCCGGTAGAAATTGATGCGCGTGGCCGTGGCCGTGAGATAGGCGTTCGTGGTGGTGCCCGGCGTGCAGGAACCCGTGCTCCCGGTCCAGCCGGGTTCCACGCTTTCCCCGGGCAAATACACGTCGTTGTAGAAGGCGCGGACCGCGTTTCGGTCGAGGGTGTCCACGGACAGTCCGGTGGCCCCGGCGCCCTTTTGCACCTGGGGGATTCCCGCGGGCAAGGGGGACGGTGCCTCATTGAGCTCAGTCGCAACAGCGGGGGCGACGATACACAAGACAAGCAGGGCCAGTGGTTTATACACGGTTGTCATGGGTGCAGTTCCGATGGGTAGCCCGCGGGCGGGCGTTGCTACCTTCCCTGAGATAACGCGGCGGCCCGGCGGTTTTCTCTCTGGAACTGTACCACAATCGAGGAGACGGGACCCCGTGGCGTGCGGCTACCGGGGCACCGTACGCCAACACAGCATGCTGAGCAACGAGACGCCAATCAGTAGAAGATCGGCCATTTGTTCCGTCGCAAATTCGACAAAACCCTTTCGCATTAAGAAGGGGCATCCTTCACCCTCACCCTCACCCTCGCCTTCGCCTTCGCCTTCGCCCTCGCCCTCGCCCTCACCCTCACCCTCGCCCTCGCCCTCGCCCTCGCCCTCGCCTTCACCTTCACCTTCACCTTCACCTTCACCTTCACCTTCACCTTCACCTTCACCTTCGCCTTCACCTTCACCTTCGCCTTCACCTTCGCCTTCACCTTCGCCTTCACCTTCGCCTTCACCCGCCATGGCAACAACGGTAATGGTTACGATTTCGCTATCCTGCTCCGCTGGAACGCCACGGTCCGTAACCGTGAAGGTCAGTTCATAGGTCCCCGCGTCGCCCATGCCTGGCATCCACACAAAGGTACCCATCACGGCATCGAAGGTAGCACCGGATGGCAGTCCTGTCACCTCGAAGCCAAGGGCATCTTCCTCGGGGTCCGTGGCAGAAAGGGCAAACGAGAGCGTTTCCCCTTCTTGTATGACCTGCGCGCCAATCGCATCCAAGACGGGCGGATCGTTTACCGGTTCCACGGCTATGTTGAAGGCACGAACTTCGGTCGTGGTGCCATCCGACACGCTAAACGTGAAACTGTCGGCCGTAGACTCACCCCCGTCGTGGACGTACGCGAGGAGGCTACGAACCAGATCATCCTGGGTAAACTGCGTGAAGGCCACGCCCGGATTCGGCACCTGTATCAGGCGTCCGCGGAGCGGCGGCACTTCGATGCTATATACGAGTCTGGTATCCGCCGTATCCACGTCCGTTGTGGATAGAACGGCGGTATCGAGCAGGGCGCTATTGCCTTCCTCGAGGGTCAGGGTCTCCAGCACGGCGATAACCGGCGCATCGTCCTGCGGCACGACAGTCACCGCCACCCTGACCGAGTCGGTTCCGCCGTTTCCGTCGGTCACGTGCACCTCGAAACTGTCGGTGCCGTGGAAATCCGCCGGTGGCGTGTAGGCAATTGCCTTCGAGAATCCCGTACCGCTCACCGCTGCGACGCCGATGCTGGACGGCACCGAAATGGACCAGGTCAACGTATCGCCATCCTTATCCAGCGCCTGCAGGGTTAGGGCAAACGGCTCGGTCATGCCATCTTCATCCATGGAAACAGCAAGGGTCTCGTCGAAGGCTTGCTGTTCGTAATACACAATGCCATTCGTCGTACTGTCTGCAACGTAGAGTCGATTGTCGCTACTGAGTGTCACCCCATTGGGATGCCCAATCAGGACCGGGTCCGCCGGGTCGGCACCGATTCGCTCGAAAAGGGTACCATCACTCAAGAAGCGGGCGGCCCGGGGTGCCTCGCCACTCTCCGCAAAGAACAGCGTCCCATCTTGCCCGATCGCGACGCCCAAGGGAGCCAGCAAGGGTTCCGCACCCGGCCCCGGGGTCTCCAGGGAGCGGATGAACACACCGGATTCGGAGAAGACCTGCACACGTTCATTGCTAATTTCGGTCACATAGACGTACCCCGAGGAATCGACAGCCACCCCATACGGATTGGCCATTTCACCCTCTGCACTGCCAAAGCCTCCGAAATACAGGAGGTAATTCCCGTCGGCGTCAAACTTATGAACGCGGTTATTCCCGCTGTCGGCCACGTAAATCACATCGCCGGGTCCGACCGCGAGTCCCGTAGGTGCTGCGTTATCTGGCAAAGGCACCTCCCATTTCATGAGGAAATTGCCGTCGGCGTCGAATTTCTGCACATCTTTGCGCGTAAAATCCGCCACGAATACGGCGTCGGTGGAATCGATGCCCATACCGAAAGGACGCTCGAATTGTCCATCCGAGGTCCCCTGGCCTCCCCACGCCAGTAGAAAGTTTCCATCGGCATCGAATTTCTGAATCCGCTGGTTACCCGTATCGGCTACATACAGGTTCCGGGCGCTGTCCGTCGCCATGAAGGTCGGGTTGATGAATTCGCCCGAAGCCGATCCATAGCTACCGAAAGCACCGACATATCCATACTTCGTTTCCAGTACGGGCGCGTCATTTTGCAGGGCAACCGTAACGTTGATGGCGATGGTATCGACACCCGCGTTGCCATCATCCACTTGTACCGTAAAGCTGTCCATACCGTTGAAGTGAGCGATTGGCGCATAGTGAAGGGTTGCGGGCGCGGTGCCGGTTCCACTCACCGTTGCCGTGCCATGGCTGGGGGGCGTGACCAGCGACCACGTAAGGACATCATCTTCGGCATCCGTAGCGCTCAGGGCGGGGGCCACGAACGCCGAGGGCACCCCATCCTCATCCATGGTCACCGTTAACGGATCATCCCCTTGGGTAATCACCGGGGCATCGTTTACTGCACCGACGGTGACGTCCATGACGATGGTGTCCGTACCGCCCTTTCCGTCGGATACCTGCACCGTGAAGCTGTCCGAGCCACTGTACTCCGCATCGGGCACATAGGTGAAGGTTGCCGGGGCCGCACCCGTGCCACTGACCGTGGCGGTGCCATGGCTCGCGGCCGAAGAAACCGACCATGTCAGGGTATCGCCGTCCACATCCGTCCCGCCGAGGATCGGTGCCGTGAAGGCCACGGGGCTGCCGTCCTCATCCATGGTCACCGCCAACGGCCCGGCGCCCTGGGTGATCACCGGGGCATCGTTTACCGCAGCAACGGTGACGTTCACGACGATGGTGTCCGTACCACCGTTCGTGTCGGATACCTGCACCGTGAAGCTGTCCGAGCCGTTGTAATCCACGTACGGCACATAGATGAAGGTGCCGGGCGAAGCGCCATCACCGCTCACCGTAGCCGTACCGTTGCTGGCAGCCGAAGAAACGGACCAGGTCAGCGTGTCTCCGCTGTCGATATCGGTCGCGCCCAATGTGGGGGCGACAAAGTCCGTCGGACTTCCATCTTCCGACATGGTAACGGCAAGTGGACCGTCGCCCTGGGTAATAACCGGGACGTCGTTTACTGGATCGATGGTCACGTTTATGGTCACCGTATCGGTGCCGCCGTTTCCGTCGTCAACCTGCACGTCGAAGCTGTCGGTGCCGTGATAATTTGCCGTGGGCACATAGGCGATGGACTTAGACGTTCCGGTGCCCGAGACGGTGGCCACACCATGGGCGGCCGGGCTGGATATGCTCCAGGTTATGGTGTCGCCTTCGGCGTCGGTGGCTATCAATTGCAGCGCAAAGGGTGTGGGCGCGCCGTCTTCATCCAGCGTCACCGCCAGCGTCGCCCCTAGCACTTCGCTTTCGAAGTACTGCACGCGGAAGGCGTAGGCCTCCGCCACATAGACGCGACCGGAAGGTGCAACGACAATATCGACCGGGGAAGCCAATTGCCCCACCTCGGTTCCGAACTCTCCCCAGGCAGCGAGGAACGTGCCGTCGGGCCGGAACGCCTGTACGCGCCCTTGCTGGAGTTCGGTGGTGTAGACGGTGCCGTCGGGAGCCACATCGATGCCGATGATCCCTGAAAACTGTCCTTCCTCTTCGCCGGCGCTCCCCCACGTACGAAGGAAGGTTCCGCCCGCATCAAAGACTTGCACCCGGCTGTTACTCGAATCGGTGACGTATACGTTGTCGTCTCCGTCCGTGGCGATACCGAAGGGAAGATTAAATTCTCCGTTGCCGGTACCGGACGTTCCCCAAACCAGGAGGAAATTGCCGTTGGAATCGAATTTCTGGATACGGTGGTTCTCCGAATCGGAGACGTAGATGTTCCCATCTCCGTCTGCGGCAACACCGTAGGGCGCATCAAATTCTCCATTACCCGTGCCCGCCGCGCCCCATGCCAGCAGAAAGTTTCCATTGGAATCGAACTTCTGAATCCGATTGGAATCAAAGTCGGCCACGTAAACGTTGTCACTGCTATCGACGGCGACCCCAGACGGATTCTCGAATTGTCCGTCGCCACTCCCCTCGGTACCCCACTCCCGGAGGAAGGTGCCGTCGGCGTCGAAGACCTGGATCCGATCGTTATCGGAATCGGCCACATACACATTCCCGGCACTATCGAGGTCCAGGTAGGTTGGCAGGACTAACTGGCCAGCCCCACTTCCCTCCTCGCCCCAGGTGCCGACAGAGCTATAGGAACTTGTGAATACGGGCGCATCGTTGACGGCGTTCACCGTAACGTCGACCTCAATGGTATCGGCACCGCCATTGCCATCGGAGACTTGAACGGTGAAACGATCCATGCCGTTGTAGTCCGCTTCCGGCACATAGGTGAAGGTCGAAGGTGCCGCGCCCGTACCACTGACCGTCGCTGTGCCATTCGACGCTTCCGAGGAAACGGACCACGTGAGGGTGTCCATTTCCACATCACTCGCGTCGACTGTGGGTGCCACAAAGGCGGTGGGCGTGCCGTCTTCATCCATCGTGACGGTCAGCGGGCCTGCGCCCTGCGTGATGACAGGGGCATCGTTCTGCGCTTCGATAATAACATCCACCGTAATGGTGTCGGTGCCCATATTGCCATCAGAAACCTGGACCGTGAAGCTGTCCATGCCGACGTAGTTGGTGGTGGGTACATAGGTGAACGTGCTCGGAGCCGCCCCCGTTCCGCTTACCGTCGCCGTGCCGTGGCTGGCAGCGGAAGATACCGACCACGTCAGCGTGTCGCCATCTCCATCCGTCGCGCCGAGGGTGGGGGCCGCAAAAGCCGTAGGCGATCCGTCTTCGCTCATGGTGACGGCCAGCGGCCCTGCGCCCTGCGTGATGACCGGGGCGTCGGCCTGGGCGCTGATGGTGACATTGACCGTTATCGTGTCGGTGCCGCCATTGCCATCACTCACCTGCACGTCAAAACTATCTGCGCCATTGTAGTCTGTCGAGGGCGCGTAGGCGATATCTTTGGCGGTGCCCGTTCCAGACGTCGTGGCCGTGCCGTGGCTGGCGGCGCTGGAGATACTCCAGGTAAGCGTGTCGGCCTCTTCATCACTTGCGAAGAGTGTGAGCACGAAGGATGTCGGGCTGCTGTCTTCGTCCATCGCAACGGCGACCGTGCTACTGGCGGCGGTGCGTTCGAAATACTGAACGCGGCTGTTGAATTGATCCACGACATATACCCTGCCCGCAGCCGACTGGACGATACCCGAGGGACGATTGAACGCGCCGTCGGCCGAGCCGCTGGCACCCCATTTTTCGACGAAGACGCCGTCGGAGGTAAAGGATTGGACGCGATGCAAGTTGTGGTCGGTAACATAGATCCGACCATCGGTGCCTACGGTTACGCTGCGGGCCGCGTTGAACTGTCCGTCGCCCGACCCGTTGCTGCCCCACTTCCGTTGGAATACGCCACTGGCATTCAAGACTTGAATACGGTCATTGCCTTCTTCGCTCACATAGACGTTGTCCGCGGCATCCACAGCCACGCCGTAGGGAGTATCGAACTGGCCGTCGGCACTACTGGAGGCCGTTCCGCCCCAGACCGCAATGAAATTGCCGCTGGAATCGAACTTTTGCACGCGATGGTTGTTGCGGTCCGCAACATAGATATTGTTGGATGAGTCCACCCCGATCCCTTCGGGGCTTTCAAACTGACCGTTGCCATTACCCTGGGAACCCCACGCCAACAAGAACGCACCACTGGAATTAAACTTTTGAATGCGGTGGGCATTCCGGTCCGAGGCGTATATGTTGCCGCTGGAATCGATGGCAATACCCGTTATCCGCCGAAACTGACCATCGCCCGTGCCGTTGCCACCAAATTGGGCGATATAATTACCGTCGGCATCAAATTTCTGAATACGGTCATTAAGGAAATCCGCCACATAGACATTGCCCGACGCATCGAGCGCGATGTAGGCCGTTTGGTTCATGCTGAACTGGCCATTGCCCGAGCCGTTGGAACCCCACTTGCCCGCGAAGCCGTGGTCGCCGAGGATGACGGGCGCATCGTTTACGGCCTCCACCGTCACATTGACCGCAATGGTATCGGTGCCCGTGTTGCCATCGGAAACCTCAATCGTGAAGCTGTCCATGCCGACGTAGTTTGCGGTGGGCACATAGGTGAACGTGCTCGGAGTTGCGCCCGTACCACTCACGGTAGCCGTGCCGTTGCTGGCGGCGGAGGAGACCGACCACGTCAGCGTGTCGCCATCTCCGTCTGTCGCACCCAGGGTGGGGGCCACAAAGGCCGTGGGCGATCCATCTTCGCTCATGGTCACGGCCAGCGGGCCTGCGCCCTGGGTGATGACGGGGTCGACGTTGGGGGGGGTGACCATGAAATCCGCCTGCAACGCGGGTGTCGCAATGGGCGTGTAGTTCACGTCACCAATATCGAATATGTCGACATCGGTGGCCATCCAATTGGCGGTCGTGTGCAGACGAATCAGCCAGCCGGCCTTATCGGTCTGCGTCGTCGGACCATTGTAGGCATAGTTGTCGTACTCGTCCGTCACCATACGGGAGCTCGGACCCATGACATCCGATACCTGCAGCACATCCGCCTGGGTCAGCATGCCATTGGCGTTGGCTACATTGGCATTGCCCGTGCCGTCGGACGTCGACAGCACCGTCATATTGTCCGGCGCCTGGCTCGCGGAGGAACTGTGGGTGTTGCCCGCGTTGAGCCACCCGTTGGTGCTGGGACTGGTATTGTCTCCGTTAAAGGCGTAAATCATCCCGGCCTCCGCCCCGCCGGAGCCATCTTTGCGCTGAATCGTACCATTGTAGGTATCGTTTGCCGTCTGGTAGATAAAAAGCTGATCACCGGCCGACAAGTTCATATCGTTGCTGCCATTGGGGTGGCTCAGGGTGCCGTGACTCGCACTCTGCAACTCCAGCGTCGTGGTGGATTCGTTGGTGAAGAAAATCAGCGTGCCGGCCGAAATGCCGGCGACCGGTACGGTCCATTGGAAGACGTCCTCGGAACCATCAAAGGTGAAATCGTTGTCGTCCCACCCTTCATCGGTAAGGAAAACGACGGAACCCCCCGGAATATCG
The DNA here is from genome assembly GCA_034669905.1 of Candidatus Hydrogenedentota bacterium. Taxonomy (GTDB): domain Bacteria; phylum Hydrogenedentota; class Hydrogenedentia; order Hydrogenedentales; family JAEUWI01; genus JAEUWI01. The sequence continues at coordinate 7,147 of JAXMOL010000078.1, read as the reverse complement.
GCGAGGGCAACCAACCCAAACTCATCGTCCAGGTCGGTGTTTCGGCCGACCACGACCAAATCCGCAGCATTCAGGGTTGGACCGGCATAGACCGACAGCCCCATCAGCATGGCAAGCCCCATGCATCCCACCGAAGACAACCGTGCAAAGGCTCCCAAAATAGTACTCCTTTTAATCGTTCTTACTACGTGTAAACCAGGTACGTGCCCACCAAACCCCATGTTGCGGATTTCGGGCTACGTTGACGTCCAGCGGGGATAACACGAATCGCCCCCAAGAGGCGATTCAACGGGTCAATAGTATGCCATCCCTGACATCACATCAACCCAAAAATAGTTTTTAGGGATTATTCACCAAGCATATCAAATAACAACCGAACAAATAGTCGAAAATACCTTTTTGTCAATAAATTACTTGAAACACGACCCACGGATATGGGGGTGCCAATGAGGATGGTTATTTGCCCCCGGTCGCCCCTTAGCCGCGGTCGCCTTCGTCCAGGTTATCCAGGCGGACGCTGCTGGTCCGTTTGGCTTCCGGGACGAGTTCGCCGAACCAGGCCTCGTTCTTGCGCATGACCTGGACCGCGCGGTGGCATACCTCGCAGGAGACTTCGGCCCCTTCAAAGGTACTCTCGTCGAGCTGGATGAAGGTGCTGCAGAAGGGGCAGGCGATGCTCCGCTCGGAGCTCTTGTGGTAGTCCTGAAGGATACGATCGATCTTGCCGTTGCGGTAACAGCGGATGAGGGCGTCGGCACATTCGGGGTCGAATTGGGTACCTTTTCCCTCTTCAATAATCTGGATGGCCTTTTCGGGGTCCAGGCCCTTGCGATAGGGCCGGTTGCTGGTGATGGCGTCGAAGGTGTCGCCCACCGCGACGGCGCGTCCCTCGATGGGGATATCCTCCCCTTTTAAGCCATGGGGATAGCCCTTCCCGTCGTAGCGCTCGTGGTGATAGAGGCAATAGGGAATGAGGGGCTCGAGAAAGTCCACGTCGGCCAGGAGCTGGGCGCCCTTCTCGGGGTGAACCTTGATCTTATCAAACTCTTCTTCCGTCAGCCGGTCGGGCTTTCGGAGAATGGCATCGTCCACGGCGATCTTGCCCACATCATGGAGCACACCGCCCATGCGGACTTCTTTGAGCTTTTCTTCGTCCCAACCGAGTTCTTTAGCCACTTCGATGGTGAAATTGGTGACGCGCCAGGTGTGGCCCACGGTGTAGTGGTCCCGCAGTTCGATGGCATTGGCGAGGACGATGAGGGTGTCTTGATAGGCCCGCTCGAGTTGCCGGACGTACTGGGCGTTCTTAATGGCAACCCCGGCGGGGCCCGCCAGGGCGACCAACAGCTCTAAGTCCCCGTTAACAAAGGCGTTCGTGGTACCACGGGTATCCACATAGACCACGCCGAGCCGCTCATCCTGGTAGGTGAGGGGCGCGCACATGGCGGAGGCGATGTTCTGGGCGATAATACTGGCCCCGGCTTCAAAGCGGGAATCGTCGGAGGCGTTGAAGGTGAGGATAGCCTCGCCATTTTCATAGGCCTGGTTGACGATGGAGGTGCTGATGGTAATTTCCTGCCCCTCTTCCCCGGGACGGAAATACTCGATACCCAACTTGTCGGTTTCCGGGTCGTGCAGCAGGATCGCCCCGTTGTGGGCGGGGATGAGCTGAAAGATCTCTTCCATCACCCGCTCAAAGAGCTTATTGAGATCGCGCTCACTGGTGATGATCTGATTGGCGTTGTAGACCGCCCGGAGCCGTTGCTGCAATTCATTGAGCTCGGCACTCTTTCCCGCCTGGCTCGGTGCCTGGAAGAAGGTCTCGAAAACGTTGGAAGCCTTTTCGGCCTCCACGTGGCCCCCGGGCCCATCATCAAAATGTACGCCTCCGCTGCCCTTGTCCACTTCTGCCTGGGCGGCGGCCTGCTCATCCCCCGCACCGATACTATCGACCACGAAACGGAGGGACTGGGTACCCATTTGAATGACATCGCCATCGGAAAGCTTGTACTCGAGAATGCGGCGCTCATCCACGAAGGTGCCGTTGCCACTGCCGAGGTCGCGCACAAGGGTGGCATGCTCCCCCTGTTCAATGACGGCGTGTTGACGGGAAATCTGGAGATCTTCCAACTGCAGATCGTTTTCGGGGTTTCTGCCGATTGACAGCGATTTGTCTATGTCAAACGACTTCCCCTGAAGGGGCCCACCCAATACGATCAACCGTTCTTTTCTCATGTTGTCCAAACTCCCGCCCAATGTGGGTTTCCCGAAATCCGACCACGTTGGATTCCTCTAGTCTTATAGCATGATTCCCGGGTGAAACCAAGTTATCCGCTCCCCAGCGGATTCCCATCGGCCCCATCCGCCACCCCGTCGCCATCTGTGTCCCACAGCCGGGGGTTTGTTTCGCCCCCATCCACCACGCCATTGCGGTTCACATCCTCCTGTCCATCGGGAATCCCATCATCATCGGAGTCCCGATCAAGCAAGCTGGTTTCGCCGGTTGGCTGGTTGGCCCCATCCACCACACCATTGCCGTTCCGGTCTTCCACCGCATCGGGAATCCCATCCCCATCCCGGTCGTTCACCGCATAGCCCGCACGACTGAGCCAGTAAAACAGGTCCAGGGAAAAGCTCCGGTTCGGCGCGGCGACCAGGGCCGAATTGGACAGGGGAGATGCGGAGGCCATGAGCACAATCCGCCCATAACCATGGGGGCGGGCCTCAAAGACCACCTGCTCGGGCGCGTCATAGGCAATACGCACCGTATCGGTGGCGAGACGCCGGTCGATGAAGAGGCAGCCCTCTTTCAGGGAAAAGTTCAGCCAGTGCCGCAGGATACCCTCGGGCGGCGTGGCCCGGAAGCGGGAATCAACCACGGTCTCCATATCCACCCCGATATCGAGAGGGCGAAACCAGGCGGACAGGTCCCGGTAGTGTTCCCCTTCCAGGTGGGCCCCCAGAAAAAGGACGGCGCCGCCCTCGTTGAGATAGTCCAGGAGGGCCTTCTGGGTCAGGGTGCCTTCGGCGGCGGCCGCCGCCCCAAGGATGATAATGGAATAGGGGGCCAGGGACTCCGACACGGGGCCAAAGCGGTTCACATGGGAAAAGTAGTAGGGCGCGTTGGCCAGTTGGCGGCGCAGGGTTGTGAGATCCGGGTCACCTCCCCTGTCTTGCTGAGATTCCGGCCAACACCAGAGGATGGTGGGCAGGGGATCCCGTGGCGGGGCTACCCGCACCTGAACCGTAGCCGGGCTGCCCGCTGCCTGATAACCGGGGCGGTTCCCTTTGCGCTTCCCGGTCAGGGTGATGGTAACCGGGCCGGAAACGACCCCGTCGGGGTCAAAGCGCTCGGGGTCGACCCCCATGTAGGCGTAGCCTGAGCCTCGAAATGCCCGGGGATGGACCTGCAGCCAGGGCAGGGCCGCCTGATCAAAGTCGATTTGCCAGCGGGCATCGGGATCGTTGTGGCTCTGAATCGGCAGAGCCCGCAGTTGTCGGCCAACAGTTACATAGGGAAACACGATTTCCGTGGGCACTTCGAGTCGGGGTGACGGCGCCTTGGGATGGGGATCGCGGCCGTCGGGCGTGCCATCGCCGTCCGTATCCGGATTGTCGGGCTCGGTCTGTCGCCGCCGCTCTTCGGCATCGATGACCCCGTCGCCATCACTATCCGGCGCGGGGAGGGCTTCGGCGGGCACGACCACCAGGTCTACCGCCCACCCCGATTGGAGGGACACGGTCACTTCGGGCGCACACTCGGGCAGGGAAATCCGGTGCACCCGGTTCCCTTCGGCCACCACGGCACCCCCATCTACCCATTGCACGGCCATCACGGCCGCGGAGAAGGCGTATGCCCCCGCTCCAGATACCCCATCAGGCCAATAGCTCAGCCGTCCGTCTTCGGCCACCAACACGCCTTCCCCTGAGGGGTCGGGAACGATCCGAATCGATTCGTTGATACCCACGCGAGACCACTGCCCGGCAATCTCTGGCGATGTATCCATGTCCGGAGGGCTTACCTTTACAATGCGGCCAAAGTCTGTGCCCGGTTCCCGGGTTCCTATCCAGCAATGGCCCCGTGCATCGAGACGCAGGGGGTTCGGGTCCACCGCTCCGACCCCCCGGAACGTCACCGGTTCTCCCTGGGCCTGGAGCGTCACAGTATCGATGGCATAGAGCCACGAGGTGGGCGTCACCCCGGCCTCATCCAGGGTCAGGGCCGAAAAGAGGAGCCAGAGTACGCCCCGCCCCGGGTCGGCCACCGCGCCGCGCAATGCGGCCCCATCGGTTTCGTGGGCTTCCTGCAAGAAGGGCACCGGGGTATCGACCACGCCGCGGTCCAGATCAACCGCCAGCAAGGAGACGACACGGTCACGGGAGGCCTCCCCCACGACGACATACTTCATGGTGGCAACGGGCAGCACATAGCGGGGCGCGACCGGCAGGGAATGGAGCCCACCGGTGGCCTGCACCCGCCCTTCCAGGCCTTCCGGCGGCCAGGGTCGGGTGACGATTGCCCCGGAGGCGGTCCCACCGTCTTCCCCCACCACCCGTGCGCTGACGAGCACATTGCTGAGGGTGCGCTGATCCTCCGCCACCTCGACGGGCCATTCCCAGCCCGCTAACCGGGAAAGGGGCGCGGCACCAGGCCAGGGCGCGAAAGGGGCTGCACGGAAACCGGCCAACGTCGATTGGGGCGGATGCTGGGAACCTGCCCCACCAAGCCAGGGTCCGCCGGTGCCCACGAGTAGCCCCTGATCCTGCCGATCGCGGAGGGGGCTAGCGCTCAGCTGGGTACCCGCAAGGGTGAGGGGACCGGGTTGGACCGATTCCAGGCCCAGATCAACGCTCTGCAGCTGGAGACGGGTCCCCTCCCCCACCAGATTGCGCGCTTCACTGACGACCAGCAGACGCTGGGCAACGGCCATGTCGGCGCCCCCGACGCCCGCCAGGAGCACCAGTAGCCAAGCTGTAAATCGCTGCGCGCGGGTGTTCATGCCCCTACCTTACGGACTGACCCCGGAAGGATGCAATGCGATTCGAAGCCCCTCGGGGGATTAAACCTTGGGGAGCCCCCCCGCTCTTCGGTATAATTCCCCTTTCCCTGAGCACCCCTACCCACCAACCCTGGCAGGTCCTATCATGACAACCACCTCCTTTCCCAAGAGCAAAATCAAAGTTCTCCTTCTCGAAGGGGTCCACCCCCAGAGCGTGAAGCGCTTCGAAGAAGAAGGCTTCGACGTGGATGCCCGGCCCGGGGCGTTGGATGAAAAAGAACTGCTCGAACTCATTGAAGACGTCCATATCCTCGGGATTCGCTCCAAGACCCAGGTCACCGGGGCCGTCCTCGAAAAGGCCAACCGCCTGCTCACCCTCGGTGCCTTCTGCATCGGCACCAACCAGATGGATCTGGACACGGCCAAGCACCGGGGGATTCCGGTCTTCAACGCGCCCTACTCCAACACGCGATCCGTCGCCGAACTCGTCATGACCTACATCGGCATGCTCTTCCGTGGGCTCTATGGCAAGGTGAAAGACGCCCACGGCGGCGAATGGAACAAGACCACCGCAGGCAGCACCGAAGTACGGGGCAAGACCCTGGGTATCATCGGCTACGGCCACATTGGGCAGCAGGTCTCTGTCCTCGCGGAAGCCTTTGGCATGCGCGTCCTCTATTACGACGTGATGGACAAGCTGAGTATGGGTAACGCCACGCGGGTCATCGACATGCGCGATCTCATGGAGCGCTCCGATGTGGTGACCCTCCACGTGCCGGGCACCCCCGATACGGTGGGCATGATAGGCGAAAAACAGATCAGCTGGATGAAAGAGGGGTCTTTCCTGCTCAACGCCAGCCGCGGCAGTGTGGTCGATATCGACGCCCTGGCCGTCGCCCTGGATGAAAACCGCCTGGCCGGTGCCGCGATCGACGTGTTCCCCGTAGAGCCCAAGTCGAAGGACGAAAAATTTAAGTCGCCCCTCCAGGGCCGGGACAACGTCATCCTCACCCCCCACATTGGCGGCGCCACCGAAGAAGCCCAGCGCAACATCGGGCTGGAAGTCTCCGGCAAACTCATCCGCTTCACCAACAACGGCTGCACCGATGGTGCCGTGAACTTCCCCAACGAAGTCCTCCCCACCATGCGGGACCACCACCGCATCCTCCACATCCACAAAAACGTGCCGGGTGTCCTGCAGAAGGTCAACACCCTCTTTGGCGAATCGGGTATCAACGTGGCCGGCCAGTACCTGCGCACCTACGAAGACGTGGGCTACCTGATCATGGACACCGACAAGAGCGCCACGCGAGAGATGATCGCCCAGCTGTCCGAGTTGCCCGAGAGCATCAAGGTGCGGGCGTTGTTTTAGGGGGGCTGGAACGGGCTGCACATTGTGATTCCAAGTCGGCGTCACAAAGCCCACCGGGACAGGAACGCGCCTTTGCGTGAAACTTGGTTATCGTAGACACCCCTATCACCCGGAGTTTTCCAAGGCCAGCAAAATCAATTTGGCGCGATACCGTCCCTGCGTAGTGACCGCCGCGCTCCATGATGTCGGTACGAGTAGGAAATCGAAGGCCAGCAGCGGGACCACCACCACAAGCAAAGATGCAGACGGCCGTGGCTGACCGCGTAGGGACTGCCGCGCTTCGTGATGGCGGTACGAGCGGGCGCGCGAAGCCCAGCAGAATGAATCGTGTCCACGAGCGAAAACGCTGACGGCCGTGGCTGTCCTGTCGTTGGTGAAGTTCACGACGCGCCAACAAGGGAAATGGGGCGGAAGGCGTCCAACCCCACACCCCGTGTATCCGGATAGCTCAGAAGTCTACTGCCCCAACGACAGGACAGCCACACCGGTCAACGGCTTCCACCCAAGCCAACACGCATCGTTTTCGCATAGACGACATGACTTCGTTCCCAGGCCATCGGGTGAGGCAGTCCCTACGTAAGCCGCGCTTCGTGGTGGGGGTACGAGCGGGCGCGCGAAGGCCAGCAGCGGGACCACCACCACAAGCGAAGATGCAGACGGCTGTGGCTGACCGCGTAGGGACTGCCGCGCTTCGTGGTGGGGGTACGAGCGGGCGCGCGAAGCCCAGCAGAATGAATCGTGTCCACGAGCGAAAACGCTGACGGCCGTGGCTGTC
>JAXMOL010000077.1:0-22205 GCA_034669905.1 Candidatus Hydrogenedentota bacterium | reverse complement strand
AAGATGACTCCAGATACTTTCTACTACCAATCAATCAGCGCCGAAGCAAAGGCATCGGCATAACCCCAAAGCGGATACACTTAAGAAACACGATCACGTGTCCAAACAATGGGGTCCACTTCTAACTATACCTCTGTTCAGGAAATTAGGCGCCGCTTTGTTTACGATTCAAAAGATGACGGGATATCAAGGTCGTACATTTTCGGGTACGAGAGGGATAATCCAAGTTACGAGTTCCTGAAGACGAGAATATTCTGTGAGAAGACAACACAGTCAACCAGTGAAGAAACTGTTTATACCCTTAATCTTGACCACGCTAAACGGTTCTTTGTAGAGCGATTGACGGGGTGTTCGCTTGAGGAGTTAGAGCGCGTATACACAAAGGTGACGCAGCAACTACTGTTTAATATTTTTACGATATCAGAGGACGTTGACGTCTGCGTAGCATTTGAAACGATGAACAATCGTGGAAAGCCACTATCTTACTTAGAGTTGCTCAAGAATCGTCTCATTTACCTATCGTTGAAGTTTGATACGGAATCTTATGAGAAAGATAAATTGCGAAGAGCGATTAATGATTGTTGGAAAGCCATCTACCACAATTTGGGTCGAAACAAAGAAAGACCTTTGGATGACGATAGGTTTTTACTCAATCACTACGTAATATATTTCGGAAATGAGTTTGTCGGGGAGCATTCGCAAGACGAGGTGCGGCGTTATGGTCGCTTGCTTCGGGCTGACTACGCTAGCCATCTTCTTGAGACCAAGTTCATAGCAGCGAATGTAACAGAGAACGCAAATTCTGGAGACAAGATAGAACTGAAGGATGTTTATGACTATGTAAGCTCACTTCAGCAACACGTAGATTGTTGGTACCGGATATTTAACCCTCAAGATTCTGAATTCAGCGCTGAGACACGCTCTTGGCTTGAAAGGCTCAATCGGCTTGGAAAGGGAACGCATTTGCCTTTAGTTATGGTGGCGTTAGACAAGGGTGCAGACACTGTCAAATGTCAGCAACTACTCAAGTCGATTGAAAGACGTCAGTTTTTGTCGAGTTTTTACGGATACATGTATCTTGATCGAGAAGATATCCACGAGTACAGTGTGGTTCGGTGGGCGATAAAGCTTGACAGAGGTGAAATATCTATAGAAGAGGTAATAAAGCAAATATCCGAGTCGACCAACGAGTTTCTTAAGAGGGCTTCTTTCGTCGATGATGTCGCTAGATCCTTTAAATCCGGTGGATTCTACAGGTGGTCTAAGATTCGATATTTTCTATATGAGTACAACCAAAGCTTACAGAATAGGTCAAAAACAATGCGCCGGAAGATTGAATGGATGGAGTTTTGTGAACACCCAAGCGATTACATTTCGGTGGAGCACATTTATCCGCAGCGTGCTCGACATGAATACTGGAAGTCACGGTTTGGCCAGTTTACGTCCAAGCAAAGGAGTGCGCTAAGACATTCGCTTGGTAATCTACTCCCTCTTTCAAAGCCGAAGAACGCTAGCCTCTCGAATAAACCCTTTCCTGACAAGGTTGATGGTAAAAAAGACGTGGTGGTAGGTTACCGCTATGGGTGCTACGCGGAGAACGAAGTTACTGAATGCATGGAATGGACTCCTGATGAAATTCTCAAGAGAGGAATTAGGCTCTTAGAGTTTATGGAAGAGAGGTGGGATTTTAAGTTGGGGGAACGAAGCAAGAAGATTCAAGTGCTTGGACTCCCCTTTCTCGAAAAAAAGCCAAGAGCCAAGAAAAGCTCGAAGTCACCTAGTGATACTTGAGTTGTTGGATTACTCCGGCCTAGGGCTTGACAGGCTGAGGTGGTGCGGGTATGTCATGACAGTCGCAGCCTTTCCGAGGCGGGCCGGACCTTATTCGCCGTGTCGCGGGAAAAGCGGAAGTCTACGAATGACGCCGACCGTTTGGGGAAGTATCTGGCGAAGTTTAAGCTCAGCTGGGCGCTGGTAGTAGCGGAAACCTAAAGCGCGGGACCCTGTAGGGTCCCGCACGTGTTCAAATGTTACGACGTAAATTGCTGAATCAAATCTATCAGCGCAAAGACTTCGCCAAAATAATCCTGAAGCACGTCGAGCAGTACGGTAATAAAGGCGTCGATAAGGGCTTGTAATTGGTCTTCAAAATCCATGAGAAAATCCTCAGGCAGGGCCGGGGGCGCGCTTACCAGTTGTATCCGAGATTTAAGTAATAGGTGGTGTCGAGTTTGTCGATGCCCTCACGGGGCCGGGAATCGTATTCGTGTCGAATCCCCGAGCGCAGGGTCCAATCGGGTTCTTTGCCCAAAGGAAATTCCATCGCCGTGTCGGCGGCCAGGCGATATTCTTCGAAGGGGTCGCTGAGGGATGGGTAATAGGTCAAGCCGTGTTTCAGGCGGAAGTGCTTACGCACGTCTTTCCGGAAGGTATATCCGAGTTCGACGACCGCTTCATTTTCGCTGGTGGCATCATTGTTGTCTTCCCGGGCGCGGATGAGGGCCTGGCGCAGGGCTTCTTCAAAGGTCGAAGGGGTGGGTAAGGGCTCGGGCTCTTTGGTGAAGGTCTCGTGCTCATAACCTACACCCACCCAGCCCTTGAGTTCGAGCTTTTCTCGCTTGATGAAAAAGTGACCGATACCCGCTGTGAGCGTGGCCCGCAAATCCAAGTCCTCAAACTCGTCGTATTCCAGGTCTACCTTGCTGTAGACATAGGTCCGCTCGCTGAAGTCCACTTCCAGGCGGGCACCGCCCATGACTTCGTTGGCCGACTTTTCGCTGTTGGTCTCGGCGTACTGGCCTTTGAGGTAGAGGTTAAGCCGCTCTCTTTCGGTGTTGCGGTTCAGGTCAATACCCAGCCGCACATCGACGCGCTCTTTGTTGCCCGACTGACCATTCAGTCCAAACTCCGCCCGGCCCGACCAAAGTTCTTTCAGCGTCAGGCGCTGGCTTTTCTCCAGCTCGGCGATTTGGTTCTCATAGTCCTCCTGCATGGCCTGGACGGCTTCGTCTTTTACTGCCGTATCGACTTCCGGGGTCTTGTCCTGTGGCCAGATGCCGCCCACGTCGGCCAGGGGAACCAGAACATCGCCCAGGGCCGTGGCGTGTACGAACTGCTGGCCATCCGTGGCGTTGAGAATGCCCACGACACGATCACCGGTGGTCAGGCTGACCACAAAGGCGCCTTCGCTGGAAAGGCCCGTGAGTTGCTCCCATGGAATGGTCAGGGAGCCGCCAAAGTTGGTGTCAAAATGGAGCACATTCTCGCTGAGCTCCTGTATCGTTCCGACCAACATCGAGCCGTCCTTCAAATAGGCCTGATCGGCTTGCGCCGTGGGGGTCAGCGCCCCTAAAATCCCGATCGCCACCAAACACATTCGCCTTGGGAAATTCATACTGCTCCTTTGTAATACACGTTATCGCGCTTCGGCAGCATGCTATCACATCGCCAATAGTCCAGGAAAACCAACACGCCAGGATGGGAGCGCCGCCCGCCATCCAACGAAAAACGCCGCACACCTCCGTGAGGCGTGTGCGGCGGAATAAAGGAGCGTAACGTGGGGTGTCAGACGTCCTTGCCGTCGGCCTTGAGCATCTTGTCGAGCTTTTCCAGCTTTGGCAGCGCCCAGCGTACCACATAGGGGTGGCGGGGATTGTGTTTCACAAAGTCCTGGTGGTAGTCCTCGGCGGGGTAGAACTTTTCCAGGGGCTCAAGCGTCGTCACGATGGGATCAGAAAACTTTCCGCTCTCGTTGAGCTGCTTGATATAGCTCTCCGCCAAGGCTTTTTCCGCGTCGCTGTGATAGAAAATGGCCGAGCGATACTGCGTACCTGTGTCGGGCTTCTGGTAATTGAGGGTGGTGGGGTCGTGGAGGGTGAAAAAGACCCGCATGAGCTCGCCATAGCTGATTTTCGCCGGATCGTAGGCGATTTCGATGACTTCGGCATGGCCCGTGGTGCCGGTGCAGACGGCCTTGTAGTTGGCTCCCTTTGCATCGCCGCCGGAATAACCCGAAACGACCGCGCTTACGCCATCAAGTTTTTCGAAGACCGCCTCGGTACACCAGAAGCAGCCGCCACCAAAGATGGCCTTGGCGGGGTTCCCGGCATCCGGCAGCGGGGCGTTATTCTCCGGGAGGGGCAGCCAGGGGTTTGCTGCTGGAGCGCTAGCTTCATTGGAAGCCAGTTGGGTCTGGGCCAGGGACTTCAGGTTGGACGCTTCGGTGAATTCCAGCGAGGCCGAATTCATACAATAGCGCAAGCCGGTTGGCTGGGGGCCGTCGTTGAAGACGTGGCCGAGGTGGCCGTCACACCGTGCACAAAGAATTTCTGTGCGCACCATGCCATAGGCCTCGTCAGATTCTTCGGCTACATTTTCCTTGGCGATGGGTGCGTAAAAACTGGGCCAGCCCGTTCCCGATTCAAACTTGGTGTCCGAGGCGAAGAGGGGAAGCTTGCAGCCCGCGCAGGTATAGACACCCTTCTCCTTGTTCTTCAACAAGGCCCCTGTACCGGCCCGCTCCGTGCCCTTATCCCGCAGGATATAGTGTTGCATCTTGGTAAGGCGCGCCTTCCACTCGGCGTCTGTCAATTTGACCGCAGGCACGGTGACAGGCTCACTCAGGGTGCCGTCTTCCGTGATGGTACGTACCGTGGCCGATTCTTTGGCGACGTCGCTTCGGACATGCTTGGTGCCCGATCCTTCACGTTTTTCCGGGGCCGCTTCGGCCTTCGCATTTTCCGGTGCGGCACTGACGCGGGCGCCCTCGGAGCGGAGGAGTATCTGGGAGGCGGCCAGGCCTGCAAGTAAAACGAGGGCGACCAGGAAAAAGGGCTTTTTGAAAGTCATGACGATGCATCCAATGGGTTGCGCGTGAAAAGCAAATACGACACTATTTTATATTCATCGGCGTAGTTGGTCAATGTCGGCTCGGTGGGTAGATAAAATGGTTCATCCGGTTTGAGGATACATTCGTCCTGAACGCCACGCCACCAGGGTCAAGGCCTTACAAAGTGGAATTCATTAATATATTGGCCTGAAAGGCCCGAACAGTTCAAAAGCCCAGGGCAACGCCCTGGGGCAACAAGAGTCTCCACTCACCCTATCGCCCTGAAAGGGCAACACAGTTGAACCAGAGTAAACGCAACTGCAGTGCCCTTTCAGGGCGAAAATTTAAATGCGTGGCCCCATTCCCTGGGCGTTGGTCAGGGCTGAAAGCTGTCGTGCCCCTTCGGGGCGGCCCGCGCCAACCGAAAGTCAATGACTGCTCCGAAACCATTCATGAAGAATGTAGACTGAGGGCGCATCCAGATTGGTGGACGTCGGTTTCGCATCACTGGGGTAAGAGCCACATACACCCAAGGCGCTATACGAATGTAGATTCAAACCGGCTGAACCAAATACAAAGAAGCGGCCTGATTGGTGGAATCAGACCGCTTCGGAATCTTGTGCTAATTAGACAATATACTCGTTCAGGATGTTCTCCAGCAATTCCTGCTGTCCGCTCTTGGGCTCAGGTTCGCCATGCTTGCGCGTGTAGGCGTCCATATCTTCGAGGGTAGCCTTGCCAGACTCGATTTTCTTGCCGAAGGTGGTGTCCCAACCGGCGTAGCGCTTCTGGATGATCTTTTCGAACTTCTTGTCCTTAATCATCTTGGCGGCGGCTTTCAGGCCCCGGGCGAAGGCATCCATGGCACCGATGTGCGCGTGGAAGAGGTCTTCCGGGTCAATAGACTGACGCCGCACTTTGGCGTCGAAATTGAGCCCACCCGATTTAAATCCACCGGCTTTGAGGATGCTGTACATGGCCAGGGTCGTATCGTAGAGATTGGTGGGGAACTGGTCCGTATCCCAGCCCAGGAGCTCGTCACCCCGGTTGGCATCCACCGAGCCCAGGAGGTCATTGGCGGCGGCGTATTCCAACTCATGGAGGAAGGAATGGCCGGCCAGGGTGGCGTGGTTGGCTTCGATGTTCAGCTTGAGATGCTGGTCCAGGCCGTATTTCTGGAGGAAGGCGTGGCAACTTGCCGCGTCAAAGTCATACTGGTGTTTGGTCGGTTCTTTGGGCTTGGGCTCGATGAAAAACTGGCCCTTGAACTTAATCTGCTTTTTGTAGTCCACCGCCATGTGAAGGAAGCGGGCCAGGTGGTCCAGTTCCCGGCCCATGTCGGTGTTGAGGAGGGTCTCATAACCTTCACGCCCACCCCAGAACACATAGCCTTCGCCACCGAGGTACTTGGTGACTTCCATCGCCTTCTTTACCTTGGCACCGGCATAGGCGAAAATCGCGGGGTCCGGATTGGTCGCCGCACCGGACATGAAGCGGCGGTGGGAGAACATGTTGCTCGTTCCCCAGAGCAGTTTGATGCCCGTTTCCTTCTGGAGTTTCTTCGCCTGTTTGGCCACGTCATCGAGACGGCGCTGGGATTCGTCCAGGGTCTCGCCTTCGGGGGCGATGTCCGCGTCGTGGAAGCACCAGTATTTCACACCGAGTTTCTGGAAGAACTCAAAGGCCGCTTCCATGGTCTGACGGCGCTGGGTGTCCTCATCGGGTGCGTCATCGTAGCTGCGGATCATGGTGGGACCGCCAAAGGGGTCCGTGCCCAGGCCCTTGAAGGTGTGCCAGTAACACACGGCAAAACGGAAGTGGTCTTCCATGGTCTTGCCGAGGATTTTCTGGGTGGGTTTATAGTGTTTAAAGGCCAGCGGGTTCTTGGTATCGGGGCCTTCGTATTTAATCTTTTTTATGCCTGGAAAATATTCGGCCATGGGGGTCTCTCCTCCGTATGGAATGGGCTTCCGCAATAAGGTACGCGGGAAAGCGTAGCATGGGATATAGGTGGACCGCAATGGCCGATGGGTCGGTGCGTAGGGAGAGGGACTACCACGGAAGGCACGGAACGACACGGAAGGGGAAAGGCGGCTGGTAGCCTGGGTGCCGAGTTCTCAGGATCGCGGACATTTGCGCCACGGCGCGTTCTCAACCTTTCCGCGGCAGCGCAAGCGCAGCAATTAAAGGGTACGGCGGGGAGGTAGGGAAACAATCGATTGGGAAGGATTATTTGGCGTCAACGTCGCGGCACAGATGAAGGGCTTTTCTCGGGAGAAAAGTGGGCCCGGCCGCGGACAGGAATGTTCGCGATCCTGTAATCGAAGGGATTCGGCTTCTCAGTGCAATATACTTGGTTCGATCTGCCGTCACAGGGTAGGATACCCCCTTTCCCGTCCCGCACCCTGTGGGGACCAGCGATAGATGAACTGAACAACGTGATGGAATCCAGATGACGAGCGCCCTCGGAGAGAACGTGCTTACCCGCATTACCCCGGCGGCGGCCCTGCGTATGCAGGAAGCGATTGAGGAAACGGGGGGGCGTGAGGTCTTCTTTGCCGGCAGTCTGGATGCCCAGGGGCGGGTGGCGGAAGTGCGGGTCTGTGCCCGGGGCCATGAGTCGGCGGTGCCCGCCCTGTTTGAGTCGCTGGATGTGCGCGATGTGGTGATCCACAACCACCCCTCGGGCGAACTGGCACCCAGCGAGGCCGATGTCCAGTTGGCGGCCATGTACAGCACCCACGGCCATGGCGTCTTTATCGTGGACAACGAAGTGACGCGGGTCTATGTGGTGGTGGAGCCCTTCCTGCCGAAGCAGGCGGATTTGCTGGCGCTCGATGAACTCCGGGCCATGTTTGCGCCGAACGGCATTATTGCGCGGACCCTGCCGGGCTTTGAGGTGCGCCCCCAACAGGTAGCGCTCATGGAAGCGGCGGCGGTGGCCTTCAATCAGAATAAGGTCGCGGTGGTGGAGGCACCCACCGGAGTGGGGAAGACCTTCTCCTATCTTTTACCCGCCGCGCTCTGGGCCAAGCGTAATAAGGAGCGGGTGGTGATTTCGACCCGCACCATCAACCTCCAGGAACAAATCGTCCAGAAAGACGTGCCGCTTATACGGAAGGCCATTGATGAACCCTTGGAGGCCTGTCTGGTCAAAGGGCGGGGCAATTATCTTTGCCTGCGTAAGTTGGATCGGGCTCTTTCCGAAGCGAGCCTCTTTGACGATGAAGGAACCAAGGCCCAATTGAGCGCCATTGGCGAATGGGCCGAGAAGACCGAAGACGGCAGCCGCGCCGACCTGCCCTTCATGCCGGGCCGCGAAGTGTGGGAGCGGGTCTGCTCGGAGTCCGACAGTTGCAGCCGGGGGCGTTGTCCGGACAACAAACGGTGTTTCGTGGGCAAGGCCCGGCGGGAAATGGCCAAGGCGGACCTGCTGGTGGTGAATCACCACATGCTCTTTTCGGATATTGCCATCAAGCAGGAGGCGGGGGACTTTACGGCCCAGGCCGTCTTACCCCACTACAAGCGGGTGGTCTTCGATGAGGCCCATAGCATCGAAGATTCCGCCACCGAGTACTTTGGTCTCTCCGCTACCTTGCTGGGGGCGAAAGCCACCTTTGGCCGGTTTCTGCGCCAGGAGCGCGGGCGGGAGCGGGGCCTGTTGCCGACCATTAAGGCCATGTTAATTAAGGAATGCCCTCAGTTGTCCATGGACAAGTTTGAGGGGATTCAAAAGCTCATTGAAATGAAAATTGCGCCGGGATTGGGGGAATCTCGCAATGCCGTGGAAGATGCCTTCCTGGCCCTTCGGGAGCTGGCCTCCATCTGCAGCGGTCAGATAGGGCGGGATGTGAAATGGCGGCTCACGGAAGAAGTGCTCTACGACAAAAGGCTCCGCCAGATTCACAATGAGCGCGTGGTGCCTGCCGTCGACGGGGTGACCCGCTTGCTGCAGGATATCAATGAGCTGCACCGTCGCCTGCGTGCCATTCCCCCCAAGGAAAACGAAGACGAACCGCCCCTGGTGGCGGAGAAGGCCCAGCTTCAAGCTTACGCCGGTCGTTTGGAGCGCATGGCCAATGCCCTCCTCGAAGGCACCAGCGAAGAACTGAAGAAAAACACGGTGCGCTGGATTGAGGTGGACGCACGCAATGACCAGATGGTCAAGATTGCCCGGTGTCCCCTCGATGTGGGCCCGCCCCTGGCCGAATGGGTTTACGGTCACCTGGACACCGTGCTGCTCACGTCCGCGACGCTGACCGTACAGCGAAAGTTTGACTATCTCTTTCAGCGGCTCGGATTGGACCGAGTGGAAGAAGGGCGCACGACGACGGCGCTACTCGACTCGCCCTTCGACTATCGGGAACAGGCCATGCTCTGCCTCTTGGAAGATATGGTCGATCCCGGGAGTCGAGATTTTCTTGAGGATGCGGTCACGGCCATACGGCGCGCCCTGGAAATAACCAAGGGCCATGCCTTCATCTTGTTTACCTCCTTTTATGCCCTGGATTTCACCTACCGACAATTGGCCGAGGAATTGCGGCGGGGGGGCATCACGCCCTTGAAGCAGGGGGAGGCGGGACGTACCCAACTCCTGGATCGCTTTCGGGCCGATGCCAACAGTGTGCTTTTTGCCACCGACAGCTTCTGGGAGGGCGTGGACGTTGCCGGAGATTCTTTACAGTGTGTTATACTGCCAAAACTGCCGTTCCGCGTGCCCACAGAGCCCATTCAACAAGCCCGCTCCGAGGCTATCGAAGCCCGCACGGGGAATGCGTTCATGGGCTACGCCGTGCCGCAGGCCGTCATTAAATTCCGTCAGGGATTTGGTCGCCTCATTCGTCGTCGGAGCGACCGGGGAGTAATTATCGTCCTGGACCAGCGCATCATTACCAAGCGCTATGGCCGGGTATTTCTAACTTCCCTTCCTGACCTGCGCATCGTGCAGGGGGAACGGGAAACCGTATTCGAGAAGATGGAACAGTTCTTCCAGAAACCAACCGAGGATTGAGGGATGCAGACCGATATTCGTATTGATATTTCGCGGGCCAAGTCCGCTGCTGTAGGCAAAGAGCACGGGATTACCCCCGCAGAACTGAAAGAGATCGAGCCCCAGGTGCTCGATATCCACAAGATCCTGCGGAAAGAGCGTAAGGACAAGGCCTACGGTTTCTACGACCTCCACAAGGACAAAGAGTCCATCAAGAATGTGAAGACGGTCGCGGAAAAATTCCGTGCCTTTGGCTACGACAACCTCGTCGTACTGGGTATCGGTGGCAGTGCCCTCGGTATTACCGCCCTGAACACGGCCCTGAATCCCGCCTACTACAACCTCATGACCAAGCGGGGCCGCAAGGGGAATCCCCGGCTCTTCGTGATGGACAACATTGACCCGGTAACCTTCCGCGCCATGTTGCGTCTCTGTAATCCCAAGAAGACGCTCTTTAACGTGATCTCCAAGTCCGGGGGCACGGCAGAGACCATGTCCCAGTGCATGATTGTGCTCGATATCCTGGAGAAGAAACTCGGCAAAAAGGCCATCAAAGATCACCTGGTGGTGACGACCAGTCCCCAGGGGAAAGATGCGCCCAAGAGCCTGCTTCACCCGGTAGCCAAGGCCTATGGTCTTGATACCTTCGACATCCCGCTGAATGTTGGTGGTCGCTTCTCCGTCTTCAGCCCCGTGGGCCTCTTCCCGGCGGCCATGCTCGGCATGGACATTGACGACATGATGAAGGGCTGTGCCGCCATGGACAAGCGTTGTGCCAAGGCCAGTCTGATGGACAACCCCGCGTACCTGCGTGCGGCCGTCCAGTTCATGATGGATAAGAAGAAGGGCAAGGTCATGTCGGTCATGATGCCCTACGTGGATGGTCTCCGCGATGTGGCGGATTGGTACCGCCAGCTCTGGGCCGAGAGTCTGGGCAAGAAGTTCAGTCTCGATGGTGAAGAAGTGTACGCGGGCCAGACGCCTATCAAGGCCCTCGGTGCCACCGACCAGCATTCCCAGGTCCAACTCTACCGCGAAGGGCCCAACGATAAGATTTTCAATACCCTGGAAGTGGGGCGCTTTGAAAAGACGATGCGTATTCCGGAAACCCTGAAGAATGTGAAGGAACTGGAATACCTGCGTGGCGTGACCATGAACAAGCTCATGAACGCCGAGCTTCGTGGTACCCTCGATGCGCTTAAGGCCAGTCAGCGTCCGGCGATTCGCACCATTTTGCCCCGGGTCAACGCCCATACGCTGGGTCAGCTCCTCTATATGCTTGAAGTGGAAACGGCCATGGCCGGTCGTCTCTACAACGTCAATACCTTCGACCAGCCCGGCGTGGAAGAAGGAAAGATTATCGCCCGTCGCCTCATGGGAGGCAAGGGGTGAACGAGCGCCCGACAGGCGAATCGGAATGTCGACCTTCCCGTCACCTCCTGCCCTACGGGGTGGGAGGTGACTATATTGGTGCCCGCCGCTTTCGGCGGGCGTTTCGACTCGCCGTGTTGGCGTGCGTGGGTATTACGCTCAGCCTCTATATCTCAGAGAACTACCTGCGCTATGGACTGAGCGAAACCCAGTTTCGCATGGCCCTTTCCCACGAGGATGATTCCCAACGGGCCATCCTGCGTGAAGTGGTCAATCGGGATCGCCGGGACAGTGAAGTGCCAACTGCCCGCTATGTGGCTGCCCTCGCCTACATTGAAGAAAAGGACATCGTCCTGGAGCGTTTCGCAGAGGCCGTTGCGTTGGCTCCGGACGACGGGGATTTGCTGATTGTCTACGGGTGCAAGCTCTTCCAAATGGGAGAGTTTAAGGAGGCCCGCCGTATATTTCGTGAGGCCGGGCTGAAATCCACCAAGAATGCCTTGCCGGACTATCTTCTGGCGGCGGCCATCGCGGCATCTTCTACGTCGGAGGAGGACTTTCGCACGGCGGTGGCCCTCGTCTCCCGTACGAATGACAGTGGCAATCCGGTGGTCTTTCCCCAGCCCCTGTGGCACGAGAGTTTACCCAAAGACGGGTACTGGTATGCCGATCTTCGACGGGAACTTGCCGACCTGTGTTGTGCACCGGTGTATACGCTGAAAGACGTCGTGATTCAGCGCGTTCGTGAAGAAATTGATGGCCCCAACGGTCAAAGCCTGGAAACCTGGCTCTATCAACTCCAGCGCTTCGGAAGAAAACTGGTCGGGGATACCCGCGAAGCCGCGGATACCTTGAATACCAGTGTCATGATTGTGGGCCTGAAGCTCCAACAGGATGCCCTCGCCCTGCGGATGCAGCTACAAGCCCCGGGGAGCGGGCCGGCAAGCAGTGAATTGGCCGCATTACAGGCCCAATTGGATACGGCCATGGAGAAGGTGGTCCGCTTTGAGTCGGCGCGTGAAGCATCCCGCCCGAGACGTATCGGTGAGGCGACGCTATCGGTCTGGCTGGTTTTCTGGGGGATGCTGATTCTGGGCAGCGCCACCGTGGTGTTTTCTATTTTGAATCGGTGTTTTCATACCGACCGGAATGCCCGTGCTTTGCGTCAGAGTCGCACGGGGCTGCGCTTGTTGGGGGGCTGGTCGGGGCTAGTGGCCCTCTGTCTGCTCTGGGCTACGCTGGGCAGCGGCGGCTACAGCCTGCCCAATGTGATCACGGGCCTGTGGACGACCTTGATGGTCGCAATTATTCTGGTGGCCATCCTGTATCCGGCACTGCTACTGCCCAGAGAGAGCACCGTTTGCCAACCCCTCGTATCGGAGCCCGGCTACGCAGACTTGCTTCAGGAAGCGCGGCGTGCGCGGAGAAGGGGCTACCTTTCGCTGGCCGGACGTTACATGACGCTGGCACTGGGGACCTATATTTGTCTGGTGTGCCTCTGGGTCGTGGGTTTTCGCGTGCTGAGCGGATTGTATCCAACCGATATCAAGCTGCTGGTGACCGGCCTCCTGGGGGAAGAACAGGCGCTTATTCGTCAGATTCAGGGGATGTTTTAGGGGGCGCGCCGGGCAGGCGGGGGTGGAACGGGGGATTAATTTTTGGAAACTGCCTTCGAAACGGGGGTATTGCGAATACACACTGGAAAAGCGAAAATAGCGATTATTGCCATGTCAAAGTTGACAGAATGAAAATTCGAGCGATATAATCACTATAAAGGGCATTAAAGTAAGAATTGTGCGTTCTGGCGTCTTTTTGTACACCGAATTGCCACCCCTCACCACGGCGGGCCGGGCGCATTCATCATAGGAGTGTCACATGTGAGCGATCGCGAACAGAAGGCCTATACGACGTTTGAGGCAGCCAAAATCTGCCACGTCACCCACCACAGTATTAAGAACTGGATTAAACAGGGGCTGATTAAGGCGTCCCGGACACCTGGCGGCCACTACCGTATCCTCGAAGACGATCTGGATCGTTTTCGCGAAAAGTACGATATGTTCCCCCGGGAGAAAGGCCCATCCCAACGTCGTGTTATGGTCGTGGACGACGATCCCGACGCCCTGTCACTGATGGAAAACATCCTGTCGGATGATGGATTTGAATTGATCAAGGTGAGTAACGCCACAGAAGTGGGGCTGAAGGCCGCACAGATGGGGCCTGATCTTATCCTGCTGGACTTTCTCATGCCGGAAATCAACGGATTTGAAGTGTGCAAGGCGCTGCGGGATAATGAACTCACACGAAGTATTCCGATCATGGCGGTCACCTGTCTCTCTAAGGAGCAGGATATTGAGCGCATTTTCTCCTGTGGTGCCGATGAGTACCTTGCAAAGCCCTTTCGCGTCGATCAGCTGCTTGAGAAAGTGCGTGAGTTGATTGGCCGGGGCCGGGCGAGCGAGTAGTCGGGTCCATTGCCACGCGATTTGATGTATTCGTGCCGGAGTCAGGAAGATATGTTTCCCTAGCGGGCCGGATTCGGGACGCAGGAACCAACCAGATGGTGCGCGTGGTCAATGATTAATCGACAGTCCCGCAGTGGAATCGAGCGAAAGTTTTTAACGTCCATTCTCTGGGTGGGGGTCATTCCCATGGCCCTCGCCCTGGTGAGTGGGTATGTGCTCGCCCGCGAAAATCAGAAAAACGCCGTTCGCACGAATCTTGAGACGGCGGTACGCCTCAAGGCCGACGGCCTGAATCTTACCCTGAATGCCCGCACGCAGCGGGTCGCGCTGGCGGCCCGTGATCCCGAACTGAGCCGGGTATTCCGTAGTGCCTCCGATTCGGTATCCGCACTTCGACCCGTTCTGGCACGGATGCAAGGCTCTTCCCTGGCTTCGGCCAGAGAACCATCCGACTTCGTGTTGTATGACCACACCGGGAAGGTGTTGCTATCGACCCGTGAAAGCGGGGGCGAGCCTCCGCCACTCAATCTGGAAATTGACCCCGCAGCTTTTCTCGTGACCCGGGTATCCGGCTTCGATGAGAGCCGCTATGAGGTCCTGGTTACCGCGCCAATCATCGCAGAGGATGAGTTCAGCCCCGTGGCCTATCTGGGTGAGTACCAGGGGGTAAACGACATGCTGCATTTTGCCCTCGATCACGCGCACGGGGAGGGGGGCGCGCCGGTCGAGAGTTTCGAGATCGCCTACCAGGACGAGCTGGGCGATTTTCGCGTGCTCTTCGCCCCGCATGGGACAGAACGTTACAGCAGTCCACTCACAGGACCGGCGGATCCGGTCCTCGCCCGCCATCTGACCCAGTACCCGTCCCGTGATTTTGGTGCGTTGACGCTATCGAATTTTGCAAGTCACGATGGCAGCATGCCGGCCGTTGTCGCGTTCCACCGCCTCTTCGAAGGTACCACCTTGTATCTGCTCGCCTACCGGTCTGCGGCGGACGTCTACGGCACCATCAATATGGCGGCCATGCTGACCCTCGTCTTGTCGGGGGTGATCATTGCACTCTTCTGCATTATTGCCTACCGGAACGTACACAACAATATTATCCGTCCGGTTTCGCTCCTGAACGAAGGGGCCCAGATTATCCGTCAGGGCGATCTGGAACTGAAGCTCATCATCGGCACGGGGGACGAGATTGAAGAGCTGGCCATGTCGTTTAACAAGATGGCCACGGCCCTTCGGGCCAACATCAATCAACTGGAAGAATCCGAAGAACGGTATCGTAGCCTGATTACCTCCATGCGCGATGGCATCTGCCAGACCAACACCGACGGCGATTTCACGCTGATAAATCCGGCGGGGGTGGAAATTCTCGGATATGAGCGGGAGTCGGATGTGGTGGGAAAACGGCTCCGCGATATCTTTCTGGAGCGGATGGACTACGCCCGGGTGACTGGCGAGTTGGAACGGCACCGATTCGTCGAGCGTACGCGGGTCTGGATGAAACGAAACGACGAACGTACGATTTGCGTGGAGCTCTCCGCCAACCGGGTCTTTGATGAATCGGGTTCCTATATCGGTATGGAAGGCACCTTTCGGGATGTGACCCAGAATGTGGTGCTGGAACAGGAAGCACGGGAACGCTCTGAACGAATCGCGGCCATCAACCAGATCGCCAACACCATTAACTCCAGCCTGGAAGCGGGCCGGGTGTATGAGAGTATTGTGGTGGAAGTTCGGAAGCTCATTACCTTCGACTATGCCGAGGTGGTGCTGTTGAATTCCGAAGAAGACTCCTGGGAAATTCACCATCTCTGGCCTGAGCCCGCCGTGGTCTATCGTCCGGGAGATAAGGGGCGGGGTGACAATGGTCCGGAGTCCGCCTTCTGGGTGGCGCGGGAAAAGAAGGTGCTGTGTGTAGATGATCTTCGGGGGAGCGCATCGCCCTTTGCCAGTGAATTCCCGGGGGACGTGAACAGCTGTCTCTGTCTGCCTCTTTATGCGACGGAGCGCATTATCGGAACATTGAACCTTGGGGCACGGGAGGTGGCCGCCTTTGGTCGCCATGAGATCGAGATTTCGGAGCAGATGACGCCCCACGTGGCCATCGCGATTCGAAACGCCCAGCTCTTGGAGAATCTGCAGCACTCGCTCGAAGAAGTGACCCTGGCGCGCGAACGACTCCATGAGTTGAATGACGAACTGAAGACCCTGGATGAGATGAAGACCAATCTGCTCTCCAATGTCTCCCACGAGTTGCGGACCCCCTTGGTGGCCGTCATGGGCTATACGGACATGATTTTGAACGGGAAGGTGGGCCCCGTCAACGAGGTGCAGGAAGAGTATCTCGGAATCAGCCTTCGAAATATTGAGAAGCTGGTTACCCTGATAGAAAACCTGCTCGACTTTTCGCGTCTTCACCGGGGTGCCGAGGAGCTGGTTTTCGATACCTTCGATATGGTCGACTGCGCGCGCATGAGTATGCAGATCGTAAAACCCGTTTCGGACAGCCGCAATATCGCACTGGAGCTCGAGGCACATCAGCAACCGGTTCTGGTGGAGGGAGATAAGGGTAAGCTCGGTCAGGTCTTCAACAACCTGCTTTCCAACGCGGTGAAATTCAATGAGTCGGGTGGTCGTGTGGATATCGATATTCGTATCGAAGGCGACCAGGTGATCGTCGCCGTGTCGGATACGGGAATTGGCATACCTAAAGAGGCGCTGGACAAGATATTTACCCGCTTCTACCAATATGACGGTTCGTCGACTCGGAAATATGGCGGTACCGGTATCGGCCTCGCTATTGCCCAGGACATCATGCGCCTCCATGGCAGTCGTATTATTGCGGAGAGTGAAGAAAATAAGGGGACGACCTTTACCTTCGTACTGCCCTTAAGCATGTCCCAGAATCCAGGGCGAGAAAGCTCCGGTCCCAATCCGCCCTTGCCCACGGAGACCCATCTGCTGGTAGAACTGGTCACCCAGGACCGTGCACTGAGTTCTCAAATACGGACCCTTCTCCTTTCTGAAGGCATGGATGTGATTCACGCCGCTTACCCGACGGTGGCCCGCACGCTGGCCGAGAAGTATAGTCCCGACGTGTTGCTGGTGGATACGGAAGCGGGCCCCCTCGGCAGTGTGGTGGTGGAGGAGATTCTGGGGGATCCGACCGAAATGTCGGTGCCCGTGATTTTGCTTACCAACGACGATGCGTTGTACGAGCGCTTCGAAGATCAGGTGGCTGCCCGTGTTCGGCGCGGTTTTCGCAAGAGCACCCTGTTGAGCGGGATTCACTATGCCTTGAGTCATGGCGTTCCGGGCTTGAGCGAATTGGGCGATAAGGTGCTCTGCGTGGACGATGACCGGGAGATCGGGGTGTTCATTTCCCGTTGCCTGGAGAGCGAAGGCTTCGAAACGGAGCAATGCAGTACGGGAGAAGAGGCCCTCGAGAAAGTGGTGAGCGGTGAATTCTGGTTGGTGCTGTTGGATATCGCCATGCCCGGTATGGATGGCTGGGAAACCTGTCGTCGCATTAAGTCAAATGCTGCCATTTCCGGGATTAAGATATACATGGTAACGGCCAAGCCCGTGGACCGGAGTCTCGCCCAGTTGCATGACTGTGGCGCCGATGGCTACTTGAGCAAGCCCTTCAAGGCCGATGACCTGCTGGGGCTCGTGCAAAGTTTTCGGCCCCAGAAGCGAACAGAAACACCGCCTGAAGAAGCACCGGGTGCAGGTGCACAAGATTGATTTTGCGGGCCGTCACGCACTGATTGGCCCAATACCCACCCAAGGGAGCCCAACGGATGTCCATGTTATTTGGAATTGCCATGATGCTCGGCGCAGTGGCCGAGCAGGTGTTAGTTCAAACCGATGCGCTGGGTGACCTGCCGAAGGTGCAGCCGGTGGATGCCCGCGATCTCGACGCCTTTACCGAAGCCCACTTGCCGGGTGCCCTTCACCTGGATGTAGATGAACTCTCAGAAACCCGGGAAGGCACGGTGGGGCTGCTGAAGCCCCGGGAGGAGCTATACCGGCAACTCGGCGCGGCAGGCCTCGATCCCCGTCGTCCCATTGTGGTCTACAGTAGCCTGGAAAAGAGTTCGGATCTGAAGCAGGCGACACGGCTGTTTTGGATTCTGGAATATCTGGGATTTTCGGAGGTCCATCTCTTGGACGGTGGCCTGCGGAAGTGGCGGGCAGAGGGGCGCCCGGTGGCCACGGGCGCGCCCACGGAAGTGCCCGTTGAGGTGGCGGCCTACAAGCATCTCACGATAAAGGAGCAACGCCACGCCAGCCGGGAAGAGGTGTTGAATATGCAATCGTCGAAGCAGGGCATTATCGTGGACCTGCGCTCCGACGCGCTCTTCCGGGGCGAAAGTAAAAAGGATTTCATCGCGCGCAGTGGCCATATCGCCGGTGCGGAAAGCCGCCCTGCGCCCGGCTTTGTGGAGGACGAGGGATACACCTTCAAAGGGCCCGAGGTAATCCGGGAACTCCTGGATGCTACCCACACAGCGTCGGATACCCCCGTGGTGACCTATTGCAACACGGGACGCGATGCGACGATTGGCTATGTGGCCTATCGTATTGCCGGTTTCAAAGAGGTGGCGGTCTACGACGGCTCCATGGCCGAGTGGGGTAATGATACGACCTGCCCCATGACCACCCCGAAAGAGTAACAAGCAGTCTGTTTCGGGTCCCCAGGGGCCCGCGTTAGAAGGAGTTTCCCATGCAGTACCGTCGATTTGGAAAGACAGAGCTTCAGATTCCCGTGATTAGTTGCGGCGGGATGCGTTACCAACAGTCCTGGAAGGACTCGGAGCGCGATACCATTACCGAGGACAACCAGAAGAATCTGGAAGCCTGTATTAAACGGGCAGTGGAACTGGGGGTCAACCACATCGAGACGGCCCGCGGTTATGGTACGAGTGAATACCAGCTTGGCAAAATTCTACCCACCTTTAAGCGGGACGAACTCATCGTGCAGACGAAGGTGGGGCCAGAGGCTGAAGTCGGCAAGTTCGTGGAAACTTTTGAGACCTGCATGGATGCCTTGCGTCTCGATTATGTTGATATTTTTTCCTTTCACGGTATTAATACGGATGCATGCCTCGAGAACACCAAGAAGTGCATGGACACGGCGCTTCAGTGGAAGAAGGAGGGGCGCATCCGGGATATCGGTTTCTCGACTCATGGCCCGACCCGGCTCTTGCTGGAAACGATCGAGACCGATATGTTTGAGCATATCAATCTTCACTGGTATTACGTGCAGCAAAACAACTGGCCCGCCGTGGAGGTGGCGACCCAGCGGGATATGGGGGTCTTCATTATTTCTCCCAACGATAAGGGGGGGCTGCTCTATAAACCGAGCGAGAAACTGGTGGAGCTTTGTTCGCCCTTGCACCCCATGGTCTTCAACGATCTCTTCTGCCTGGCGCGGCCAGAAGTGCATACCCTGAGTTGTGGCGTTTCCCGTCCGGAAGATTTTGATATTCATATGGATGCCGTGGCCCTGTTGGATGATGCCGCGAAGCACATCGCCCCCATAGAAGCCCGCCTGCGCGAAGAATTGGTTCGCACCCTGGGTGAAGAATGGGTTGACAGCTGGGATGTCGGCTTGCCCGAGTGGGAAGACACACCGGGTGACATCAATCTTTATCAGGTGCTCCGACTCTGGAATTTTGCCAAGGCCTTCGACATGGTGGAATACGGAAAGATGCGGTATGGCCTCCTGGGCAACGGCGGTCATTGGTTTCCCGGTGCCAAGGCCAGCGAGTTTGATGAAGGGGCCCTCGCGAAATGCGTTTCGGACCATCCTTTTGGGGCGGTTATTCCGGAGCGCTTGCAGGAAGCCCATGAAATGTTGAAGGGCGAGGAGAAGAAGCGCTTGCAGGAATGATGGACTTGCCCAGGGACAAGTGCTCGTGGAGTACCGGAGCCCCTCGGATGGGGAGAAGGGGGCGTTTCGCCTTACGGTACGGCGGACTAAGCGTAAGGGTGTTTTTACTGAACGGGTGGTACCCAAACCTGCCACGTGGGCGAAAACATCACGAAACCTGTTGACAGCATGACAGCTTTCCTTTACGATGAATTTGTTACACAGCGAATTGGAGCCTGTCGCTCAAGGGCGCGACAGAGCGCTGTGGAAAGCTGAAAAGGTGAGCGATTTTTCGGCATCGGGTACGTGTAAAGCGGTAGTGAACTATGCAGCAAAACCCTGTGGGCAAAGACGATCGTTCTGGGGTTCCGCACAATTGTCCAAGAGCACAGGCAGGGAAGGTTTTATCCTTCCCGAAGCTCTAATGACCGCGGTCTGCATCCAGTAGCGGCAGTACGTTTTCATTCCTGAGACGCTATCAGGCGAGGTGTGTCTGGTCCGGTAACGGTCGGCGGTTATGTCAAATGGCTTTTCCTTTTTCGGGACGAAAGGAGGGCGCATACCGGCAGCGATTCAAGCAGTACGAATTCGTAGTACGTCAATTTCTTTGTCCAACCAAAAGGAATATACCGTCATGACGAATCAAACATGTCTTGATTTCAAAAAGGGCTTTACACTTATTGAGTTATTGGTTGTAATTGCGATCATTGGTATTCTCGCGGCAATTCTCCTGCCCGCTCTCGCGCGTGCCCGGGAAGCGGCCAACCGTGCAAGTTGTGCGAACAACCTGAAGCAATGGGGGATCGTACTCAAAATGTACGCCAATGAATCGTCGGGTGAAGCGTTTCCACCCCATGATATCTGGTACGATGAACCCTTCGGGGAGTCGGGGATGTGGCAGCAGGTTATGGGGCCTGCGGGCTTCGAGGTGTACCCTGAATACGTGACCGACCACAACATTGGTCATTGCCCATCCAGTGTCTTTCAGCCGGTAGATGCAACGCCTGGTCCCGATCCCATTGGGGGTTCCTTTCTGATGGACCTCGATCAGGGAGCCCTGGGTGCCGCAGGCGTACAGAGCTGGATCGATGCCGGGTATACCAGCCTGGAGTTCCCCTTCTTTGGGACAATCCGGTACACCCCGGCATCCACGGGTGCCCGGACGGTGATGGTTAGCTTCACGTATATTTACGTGAACCGGCTTATCAAACCGGAGTGGGTGGAAGATTTGGAAAATAACTACGAGATGGCCGAAGCCGTCATGGATGGTGTCACCTGGGGTGACATCAACGAAGAGCGGGAGTCCAGTGGTACCGTCACGCTTACGGGCTTTGGAGACGTGGATGTGCAGTTGCTCCGTGAAGGGGTCGAGCGCTTCATGATCACCGATATCAACAATCCTGCAGGCTCGGCGGCAGCCCAATCGACGGTCCCGGTCATCTGGGACTTGACCCGGATCGAAGGGGCCTGGGGCGACATTGACCGCGCGGGTCAGAATCTCATGTTCAACCACTTACCGGGTGGTGCGAACATTCTTTACATGGATGGGCACGTGGGTTTTGTGAAGTATCCTGCCGCCCACGGTGCCGCCACCTGGCCCATGACCCGGAATACGCTGGACAAAGAGAATGATTCGCCCTCCGGCAACGTGAGCGGCGACGCGGGTTCCTGGTAGTCCAAGGGTAGCCCCAATCAGGTTGCGCACCTGGGTGATGCGTGCGACTATATCGGCGTGGAGGTATGAAAGACCTCCACGCCGATAGTTTTTTGTGGGGAAGGGCGTAGCGCGGTATGGCGGCATCACCCTTATCTGGTACCCTACTGAGTGTCCGTTCAAACCGGGACTACGGCACGTAGGTATCGTGATGGAAGTCCGAAGATAACACCAAGAGAAAGTGAATTGTGATGTCGAAAGCATTATGGAGCCAGGTGGACGACTATGTGGAGGGGCTCTTTCTGCCCCACGATCCTGCCTTGTCGGAAACCCTGCGCGTGAGCGATGAAGAAGGGCTGGACCCGATTGCAGTTACGCCCACCCAGGGTAAGCTGCTTTATCTGCTGGTTCAGATGCACCAATCCAAACGGGTGCTGGAGTTGGGCGTGCTGGGCGGTTACAGCACCATTTGCATGGCCCGTGGGCTCCCGGCCGATGGCCAGTTGATCAGCCTGGAACTTGTGGCCCACAACGCCGCCGTGGCCCGGCGGAATATCGATGCCGCGGGCGTGGGGGACAAGGTGGAGATACGTGTGGGGGCAGCCCTCGACACCCTGAAGGCCATGGTGGCCGCCGGGGAGGCGCCCTTTGATTTTGTCTTTATGGACGCGAATAAAGATGGTTACCCGGAATACTTCGAGCAGATTATGCACCTGGTAACACCGGGGAGCGTCATTATCGCAGACAACGTCATCCGAAACGGTGCGGTCATTGATGAAGACAGCACGGAACCCTATATTGTCGGGATCCGAAAGTTTAATGAATTGGTCGCCGCCGAC
Organism: Candidatus Hydrogenedentota bacterium; assembly: GCA_034669905.1. Classification (GTDB taxonomy): domain Bacteria; phylum Hydrogenedentota; class Hydrogenedentia; order Hydrogenedentales; family JAEUWI01; genus JAEUWI01. The sequence continues at coordinate 183 of JAXMOL010000077.1, read as the reverse complement.
CCCCGCGTTACGGCCACCGCCCTGCAGACCGTGGGAAGTAAGGGCTATGACGGCTTCGGTAGATGTCAAGCATATTGAGACAGTCATAGGTTTTAATTAGAGAGTATTTGGACTGTGTTTTTGTCTTTCTCCGGTGTATCCCGTTTGGGCGGATTTATCCAGACGGCCTCTGGTGGAATGGCT
>JAXMOL010000076.1:0-24906 GCA_034669905.1 Candidatus Hydrogenedentota bacterium | reverse complement strand
GGGACGACGATTCGGGGGAGGGGGACAGCCCCCGCGGGCGGATTCGTGATTGCATACCTGCCGGGCGTCGTAACTACGGTAGTGGGTGGTGCTGTGCTTCGCGGATGTCGCGGGTGCAGTCCCCTGTGGCGACGCAGTTTCAACGCGACTCATGTCCCACGGGTCCCACCTGTCTCAGCGGTCCCACAAATCAGGTTGCCAGCACCACGGGGGAGGGGGACAGCCCCCGCGGGCTGATTCGTGATTGCATACCTGCCGGGCGTGGTGACTACGGTAGTGGGTGTCGCTGTGTTTCGTGGGGTGCGCGGGTGCAGTCTCCAAAGACAACGCCCCCGGTGATGTTCACGGGGGCGTTGGAAAGATTTGGGCTGATGGTGCCACTAGTGGTGGGAGAAGCAGCGTTCCAGGCTGAAGACCATGGTCGCACCGGCTTCGTTGCACGCCGTGATGGCGTCGAAGTCGTTCATGCTGCCGCCGGGCTGGACGATGGCCGCGATACCGGCGCCCGTCGCGGAATCCACGGCGTCGCGGAAGGGGAAGAAGCCGTCGGAGGCCATAACGGCGCCCTCGAGGGTTTCGGTGCCTTTGTATTTCTGGCCGGCCTTGATGAGGGCCTGCTGCACCGCGCCCACACGGTCCTGTTCACCCGTGCCGACGGCGAGGGTCTGGCCGTTCTTGGCGATGACGACGCCGTTACTGCGCACGTGGATGTTCACATACCAGGCAAACAAGAGGTCGTCGAGTTCGCGCTCGGTGGGTTGACGGGCGATGTCGGCGCGGCCTTTTTTCGGGTGCTCGTTGTAGGCGGGCACGAGGTCGTCCACACCCTTCACCCGGCTGAGGTAGGGCTGGGCCAAGACGATGCTGCCATCATCAAAGACCTTCATTTCGAAGCCACGGGCCTTTTCGTCGATGTATTTCGGCAGGGTCGAGAAATCAGGCACCTTAATCAGGCGGATTTCCTTGTTGCGCTTGAAGCGGGCCGAATCGTTGAGGACCGCGATGGCGGCGTCGGAAAAACTCGGGGCGGCCACGCCTTCCACGATGGTCTCCATGATGGCGACGGCAGTGGCTTCGTCTACCTCCGTGTTGAAGACGACGACCGAGCCAAAAGCGGCCTGGGCGTCGGCGTCGCGGGCCCGTTCATAGACCTGGACCAGTTCCTGATCGTCGACCTTGATGGCGACGCCGCTGGGGTTGCAGTGCTTCATGACGGCACAGGCGGGGCGCTGCATGTATTTCAGGATGCCGATGGCGTGCTGCATGTCTTCCAGGTTCGTCTGGGAGAGGCCGCTCTTGCCGGTCTTGAGGATTTCGTAGCGGCCCAATACCACGCCCTGATCGTCGGCGGGACGGTAAAAGGCGGCGGGCTGGTGGGGGTTGGTGCCGTAGCGAAGGTTTTCCACCTTCTCATAGGCGCGCCCGAGCACGTCGAAGGTCTCGGGGAATTCGCCCTCGGTCCGCGTGCGATACATTTTCTTCAGATCTTGTTCAGCCATTTTCTTGCTCCAATGGTGGCGTTCAGACAGACGGGTGGGGAGAATCCACACCGCGCCCAGCCCAGGCGAGCGGCATAAAACAAGGTGGCAGGGCCACAACCAGGACCAAGCGTCCTGCTCCGCCCTCATCCAGGAAGGTTTCCTGCAAATGGCAGGGATATTCCGGACCAGGGCGCTAAGCACGTCGTTTCCCCGTGGTTCATTCCACGCTATGTCGCCAGTCACGACCGTGCTTTTGGGAGGCCCCTATTGTGCCATAAATGGGGAAAGCGGATAAAGCCGCGGGGGTGTTCCGAAGGCTTTCGATGGGATACAATCGCAGCCGAGAGCGGATTGTTTTGTTGGTCAACAGGAGTGGGAGGAAGCACGTGTACGAGACGTTGCAGAGTGGCATTCGCTTTCCCTTGCTCCTTTTGTGGACAGCGTTGGCGTGGTTCTTACGCATATTCGTGGGGCTCTTTACCCGTTTTTCCGAGGTGCATGATCGGCGTTGGCGGCGGTGGCTTGTGCGCATGTGGGGGCAGGGCTTCAGGCGACTCGCGGGCATGCGGGTTGTTATCGTGGGGCCCCTGCCCAAGCCCCCTTATTACTTGGTGGCGAATCACCTGAGTTATCTCGATATCTTCCTCTTGTCTGCCGTGTTGGGGTGTACTTTTGTGGCCCGGGGCGATGTGAAGCACTGGCCTGTCATTGGTTGGGTGGCCCGCTCGCTCCATGTCCTGTTTATCGACCGGGAGCAGCGGCAGGATGCGGTGCGGGTGAACGACCTCATTGCCCACACCCTCGAACAAGACGACGGTCTCGTGGTCTTTGCCGAGAGTCGCATTTCCCGCGGGCTCGCCGTGGCTCCCTTCAAGTCAGCGCTCATTCAACCGGCCATCGACAATGGGGTGCCGATTCATTATGTAACCATTAATTATGAGACGCCTGACACCTCGCCCCTGGCTTCCCACATCATCGGGTGGTGGCGACCCGAAGCATTTTTCGCGCACATGCGGCGCCTACTGCGATACCCCGGATTTACGGCGACACTCTATTTTGGGGAGGAGCCCATCGGCGGGATGAATCGAAAGGTCTTGGCGGCGGCACTCCACGAGGCCGTGGCAGAACGCTACGTGCCCATGCCCCACGAGTGATCGGGGGATTAAATTATTTGAAGCGAACTCTCTGGAGTGTGGCAGCTTGCTGCTACCGTTATCTGGGGAGCTTGCTCCCCACATACGTTGGCGAATGAAGTGGGGAAGCGGTCGCGCTGGGTACACGGGAGGAACTCTTTTTCTGCGGTGGCGTACCTGTGTCCGGCGCAAGCAAGCTTGCTGAGTAAAAGCGTAAGCAAGCTTACGCACTCCAGAGGGTGGGTCTGTTTCAGCGTACGCGATTCTCTGGAGTGTGGCAGCTTGCTGCTACCGTTATCTGGGGAGCTTGCTCCCCACATACGTTGGCGAATGAAGTGGGGAAGCGGTCGCGCTGGGTACACGGGAGGAACTCTTTTACTGCGGTGGCGTACCTGTGTCCGGCGCAAGCAAGCTTGCTGAGTAAAAGCGTAAGCAAGCTTACGCACTCCAGAGGGTGGGTCTGTTTCAGCGTACGCGACTCTCTGGTGTGTGGCAGCTTCCCGCCACCCGTGTAAAACATTGCAGGCATCCGCGTCGTCTCGGTATCCTATAGGTCCGCCTGTTTCATACCGCAATACAACAACGCGCGCCCTGCGCCGGGAAGAAAATCACCATGGCAAAACTCGCACTCAATGGCGGCAAGGCCGTCCGTGCCAAGTCCAAAGCAAAAGATTGGGCCACCTGGCCCGTGAGCGACGCGGCCGACGCCAAGCTCGTGGCCGAGATTACCAAGAGTAATCGTTGGTCCTATGATGGTCCCATCGAGTGGGATTTCGCCGAGAAGTTTACGGCCTATCAGAAAGCCAAGTATGGCGTGTGCTGCGCCAACGGTACCGTCGGCATCCAGCTGGCCCTCGAAGCCCTCGAAATCGGCGCCTACGACGAAGTGATCGTGCCCGGTATGACGTGGCAGGCCACCGCCGCCGCCTGTGCCGATGTGAATGCCATTCCCGTGCTGGCCGATGTGGAGCCCGACACGTGGAACCTGGACCTCGATCATGTGGAGTCCCTGATCACCAAAAAGACCCGTGCGGTCATCGTGGTGCACCTCTACGGTTGTGTGACCGATATCACCAAGCTGGTCAAGCTCTGCAAAAAGCACAAGATTCATCTCATCGAAGACTGTGCCCACCAGCACGGCACCTTCTGGAAGGGCAAAGGCGTGGGTTCCTTCGGTGACGTGGCCTCCTTCAGCTTCCAGGAATCCAAGGTCATGTCTTCCGGTGAAGGCGGCTTCAACATGTGCAAGACCAGAGATCTGTTCTACCGGCTCTACAGCCTGCGCAACTGTGGTCGTCCCTACGAAGCCAGCCCCGTGGTCTTTGGACTCAAGAAGGCCGTCGATATTTCCACGGCGCTCCAGTCCGGCAACTACCGCATCACCGAGTGGCAGGCCGCCATTCTGCAGGGCGGCCTGCGCCGTCTCGACAAGCAGGTCAAGGGCCGGGATGCCAACGCCATCTACCTCAACAAGCAGTTGGAGGAAATTGATGGGGTGATGCCCATGCGGCGCCGCAAGGAAGTGACGCAGCAGAGTTACTTCAACTACAGCTTCCGCATTGACCCGAAGGAACTGAAGGTGACCAATGCCCAGTTCTGTGCGGCCCTGAACGCCGAATTGGGGCTTGGGTATGGCTTTGAAGCGCCCTATGAACCGCTGAACATGTGCGGCCTTTATAAGCCCCGTACGAAGGTGCGCCACAAGCTCGACAAAGAGTATTGGAAGGCCTTGAACCCCAAGCGCCACAAGCTGCCGGTCTGTGTCGATGCCCATACCAAGTCGGGTATCACGATTCATCACCAGTTGCTGATGAACAAGAAGAAAGACATGGATGACGTGGCGGCAGCCGTCGCGAAGGTCGTCGACAATATCGACGAACTGCGGACCGCCAAGACCAAGAAGACTCGGAAATACACGGCTCTGGCCGACTAAAACGTCGCATGAAAAGCTAAAACCGCCCGTCGAAGGCTAGCTTCGACGGGCGGCTTTCTTGTAGGGGAGAATGGGGGTTGCCCGGCAGCGTTTCATGTCGCCGAAGAAACTGTCCATAGGCGACTCTTTGGCGTGTGGCAGCTTGCTGCTACCTTTCCCCGGGGAGCTTGCTCCTCGCCCACGGAGGTGGACGTCGTGCTGAACGGGGCGCGATGGGTAAGCGCGGGTGCCTTTGTTGTCGGGTGGTGCGTCTGTGTCCACCGCAAGCAAGCTTGCTCGTTGAAAGCGTAAGCAAGCTTACGCACTCCAGGGCGTATGCGTTTTCGCGCTGGGGGACTCTTTGGCGTGTGGCAGCTTGCTGCTACCCTGATCTGGGGAGCTTGCTCCCCGCCCACACCGGGAAACGTTGTGGTGATCCAGCCGCGTTGGGTACACGGGGGGTGCTCGTTGTTCAGGGGGAGTGTACCTGTGTCCACCGCAAGCAAGCTTGCTCGTTGAAAGCGTAAGCAAGCTTACGCACTCCAGGGAGTCCACCCCTTTTTTCAGAAACCGCTACGCCGTTTCGCCGGAGGTGGACATGTCGTTACGGGGGAGGCGCAGGGCCATGGTCAGGGGGACCAGGACAAAGAGGCCACCCAGGACGTAGGCGATGGTCGGTCCGATCCACCAGTAGAGTGCGGCGGCGAAGAGGGGGCCAATCGCCCGGGCCAATGCACCAAGAGAACGGAAAATGCCGAGGACGCGCCCCTGTTCTTCCGCCGGGGTGTATAGACTGACCAGGGCGGTGAGGCAGGGGGTGGCCTGGGCGGAACCGGCCGCCAGGAGAAACAAGCCGATGTAGAGGATGAGGCTGCTGCGCCAGTAGCCGGCCATTCCCACCAGGATAAGGGCGGGCACGACCATGGACAGGCCATGGAGGGTCATGCGCCGGGGGCCAATGGTCGATGACTTGCGGCGCACATAGCCGCCCTGCATGGCGGCCAGAATAAAGCCCACAAAGAGAAACATCAGGGCATTTTGTCCCGTACTGTAGTCCAGGCGGTCGTGGGCCAGGAAGGTAAGCGAGAATTCCATGCCGGAAAAGGCCAGGAGGAAGAGGAAGTAGGTGAGGTTGGTGCGGGTGACGCCCGGGAACGCCTCCGTCCGCAGGAGGGCGAAGGGGTTGTTGGTCCGCGTCGTTCCTTCGGCGGCCTCGAAATTGCGGGTTTCCGGGAGCTTGAAGAAGACGTAGGCCAGATTGAAGGCCGTGAGCACCATGGCGACCGCCGCCGGCATGGAGAAGGGGTTGACACCCCAGGCGGCGAGGGCCGGGTAGTGTGCGGTCAGGTCGACGAGGGACGTCAGGCCACCCAGTGCCGGTCCCAGGATAAAGCCGAGGCCAAAGGCAATCCCCACGAGGGCCATTCCCTTGGAGCGGTCTTTTGCCTCCGTGACATCGGCCACAATGGCGGTGGCCGTGCTGATATTGGCGCTCATGATGCCGCCCAGGAAGCGGGCCAAGACGAGAAGGGCGAAACTATCGGCGAAAAACCACAGGATATAGGAGATCAGGATGCCCACGAGCGAAAACAAGAGGACCGGTTTCCGCCCGACACGGTCAGAGATGGCCCCGAAGATAGGGGTTCCGATGAACTGGAGGAGGGAATACAGGGAACCCAGAAGACCCCCGAAAAGCACGATGATACCCCAGTGGCTTTCGGCAATCCCGAGGGACAGGGTGACGGAATGAAGGGCGTTGTAGAACGCCGCAAAGAGGCCGCTTTGCGGATCCTGGGCGCTGTAGTACTCCAACATGGCGGGGAAGAGGGGAAAAATGATGGAAAACCCGATGAGGTCCACAAAGAGCGTCAAAAAGACGATTTTAAGGACCGATCGGGAGGGCGTGGCCGTCGCGGCCGTCTTTTCAGGGGAATAGTGGGTCATGGTACAATCGTGGCTGACTGAGGCAGGTCAATAGGGGTACGACACGTTCCCCCCGGTACCCCGAATCATACCGCGTTGCACGGTGGCGACGCAAAACACCGATTTGTGGCTGTTTTGCTAAATTGTATGCTCTATGCGCCTATGGTATGATCACAATTGGCTTCGAGTATGAGGTCATATCCAAGGGGTAGCTGCCATTGGCAAGCGTGCAAACCCTTGCCGCTGCAAGCGACTCCGCGCTGGTGTTTTCGTCCCGCGCCCCGTTCAAGAATCGCGTGACTAAGATAAGGTACATTGCTTACTCATGAATGGTGTATTTAAACAAATTTCGCTCTGGGTCGTCATGGCGATCATTGTCGTGTTGGTCCTGACTAATTTCAACATGAGAAATAGCGATCCCGCCCTCACGGGTCAAAACGACTTCCTTCAGCAGATGGCCGAAAACAACATCGATGACCCGGTCAACGTGACCGTGGGGGAAAAGACCAGTCGGGTTCACGCTAAACTGAAGGAGCCTGTTGGCGAGGCCAAACAGAAAGAGTTGAGCTTTACCGTGCCCGAGTTTCGCCCCGAATGGGAAGCGTCCCTCCGGGAAAACGGGGTTAAAGTCGACTACAGCGAGCAAAACACCTTTATCGGGCACATGATCTTCCAGATCTTCATCCTGATACTCATCATCGGTGCCTTCTGGTTCTTCATGATCCGTCAGATGCAGGGGGGCAATAACAAGGCCATGTCCTTTGGCAAGAGCCGGGCCCGCATGATTAACCAGGGCGACAAGACCGTCACCTTCGACGATGTGGCCGGTGTGGATGAAGCCAAAGAAGAGCTCCACGAAATCATCGAATTCCTGAAAGAGCCCAAGAAATTTACCCGTCTCGGCGGCAAAATCCCCCGGGGTGTCCTGCTCGTGGGCCCTCCCGGCTCCGGTAAGACCCTGCTCGCCCGTGCAGTCGCGGGTGAAGCGAGCGTGCCCTTCTTCAGCATCAGTGGTTCCGATTTCGTCGAAATGTTCGTCGGTGTGGGTGCCAGCCGGGTGCGTGACCTCTTCCAACAGGGCCACAAGCACGCGCCCTGTATCATTTTCATTGACGAAATTGATGCGGTGGGCCGTCAGCGTGGCGCCGGATTGGGCGGTGGCCATGACGAGCGGGAACAGACCCTCAACCAGTTGCTGGTCGAGATGGACGGCTTTAACACCAACGATGGCGTGATTCTCATTGCGGCGACCAACCGGCCCGACGTCTTGGATCGCGCCCTTCTTCGCCCCGGCCGCTTTGACCGCCAGGTGGTGGTGGCCAATCCCGACATTAAGGGCCGCCAGCAAATCCTCGATATCCACATCAAGAACCAGAAGGTTCCCCATGGGGAAGACCTGGAAACCAAGGTTATCGCCCGTGGTACCCCCGGATTCTCCGGTGCCGACCTGGCCAATATTGTCAACGAAGCCGCCCTCCTGGCCGCCCGACGCGATCAGGAAACGGTCCAGATGATTGACTTTGAAGATGCCAAGGACCGGGTGATGATGGGGCCGGCGCGGAACAGCCTGATCATGAGCCAGGAGCAAAAGCTGGCGACGGCCTATCACGAAGCCGGACACGCCCTGCTCTGCCAGCTCCTTCCCGATGCGGATCCCATGCACAAAGTGACGGTAATTCCCCGTGGGCCGGCCCTGGGTGTAACGAGCTACCTTCCCACGGAAGACAAGTTCTGCGCGTCCAAGAAGTGGTGTCTTGCCAATATGCGCGTGACGATGGGTGGCCGTGCGGCCGAAGAGCTCATCTATGGTGAATTTAACAGCGGTGCTTCCAATGACCTGAAAGTCGCCACGCAGCGTGCGCACAGCATGGTCTGTGAGTGGGGCATGAGCGAATTGGGCCCGATTTCTTTCGGGGGTAACGACGAAGTATTCCTCGGTCGGGATTTCAACAAGACCCGGGATTACAGTGACGAAACGGCCGCGGCGGTGGACCGGGAAGTACACCGTCTGCTGGAGGAGGCCTATCGCGATGCGAAGGCACTCCTGGAAAAGCACTTTGACGTGTTGAAGGCCCTGGGCGACGAGCTTTTCGAGCGCGAAACCCTGGATGCGGCCGAGGTGAATGCGATTATCCGCCGCGTGGGTGGGGAAGATATCATTCCTCCCGACCCGGAACCCGCAGGCAAAGAAGAAGGCGTCGTGATTGCGCCCGGACCGGAAGCGACGAATCAAAAGTCGGTGCAGGATGACGAAGGCGATGAGAATCCTTCGGTCGATTCCCCCTCCGGCAGTCCCGTACCGGATATCGGCTAAGTCTGAATGCTCCTATACCCGTTGCGGGAGAATGGCTCGGCATGATGGATGATCCGATGGCACACTACCGTCCCTGGTATGCCGCCCCGGTGCGTGCGCGGAAACGTGTGCTGGTGATGGGGGTGGTGAACCTGACGCCCGACTCCTTTTTTGACGGGGGCCAGTTTGATACGCCCCAGCGCGCGGTAGACCATGCCCACCGACTGATTGAAGAAGGCGCGGACGTGCTCGACCTGGGGGCCGAATCCTCCCGTCCCGGCGCGGCTCCCCTCAGCGAAGAGGAGGAGTGGTTGCGGCTGGTGCCGGTCCTGGAAATGCTGCAGGATGCGCCCGTGCCCATCTCGGTGGACACGTACCATGCGTCCACGGCACGGCGGGCGCTGGAAGTTGGCGCTACCCTCATCAACGACATCAGTGCCCTGCGACACGACCCGGACATGGCCGGGTGTATGGCCGCGGCGGGATGCCCCTGTGTATTGATGCACATGCAGGGCACGCCCCAGACCATGCAGCAGGCACCGGCCTATGGGGATGTGGTGTCGGAGATTATGGCTTTTTTTGAGGAACGTATTGATGCTGCGCTGGCGGCCGGCATGGCCCGGGAGCAGATCTGGCTCGACCCGGGATTTGGTTTTGGCAAATCGGTGGCGCATAATCTCACCGTATTGCGGGAACTGGCCACATTTCAGCAGTTTGAATTGCCCGTGCTCATCGGCACGTCGAATAAATCGACCATTGGGGCCGTCTTGACGGTAGACGTGCAGGACCGCACGGAAGGGACTGCCGCGACGGTGGCCGCGTCCGTGCTGCATGGTGTGCAATGCGTGCGGGTTCACGATGTGCGGGCCATGGCGCGGGTCGTTCGGATGACCGAAGCGATTCTCCACGGGCCGACGGAATAAGGTGGCGCTTGAGGCGAAGCATTGACGCGCCCCGGCACCTGAATGATTTTATGTAGCATCCCGGCGTATTCGCCCGGTGTGCGCAACGAACGCAGAACAAAGGAGAGTAGGATGGGAGAGCGCCTTTTCGGCACGGATGGCATTCGGGGAAAAGCCAATATTCACCCGATGACCGCAGAAATGGCCTTGCAGGTCGGGCGCGCTGCAGGCCGCCTCTTTCGCAATGGCAGTGGCCGCCACACGATTCTCATCGGCAAAGATACCCGTCGCTCCTGCTATATGCTGGAAAACGCCCTGACCGCAGGCCTTTGCTCCGTGGGCATCAATGTGCTCCTCACCGGCCCCTTGCCTACGCCCGGTGTCTCCTACATCATGCGCAGTCTGCGCTGCGACGGGGCCATCATGATCTCGGCCTCCCACAATGACTATGCCGATAATGGCATCAAACTCTTCGGGCGGGATGGCTATAAAATTGCCGACGAAGTGGAAGACGAAATTGAAAAGCTCATTCGCTCGGGCAAAGTGGATGACAATCCCCCGACGGGCACCGATATCGGCATCGCCCGCCGTATTGACGATGCCGTAGGCCGCTATATCGAATTTGTGAAGGCCTCGTTCCCCAAGGGTATGCGCCTCGACGGCATGAAAATCGTCGTGGACTGTTCCAATGGGGCCACCTACAAGGCGGGGCCCAACACCCTTCGGGAGCTGGGTGCCAAGGTGATCGCCCTGGGCAACGACCCCGATGGCATGAACATCAACGAGGGGGTGGGCTCGGTCCATCCGGAAGAGATGCGCGCCATGGTGATTCGCGAGCGCGCCGATTTGGGTATCGCCTTTGACGGGGACGGGGACCGCCTGGTGATGGCCGATGGTAACGGCCGCCTGTTGGATGGCAATGCCCTGCTGGCGATTCTTGGTATTGACTACCTTGAGCGTGAAGCCCTGCCGCACAACACCCTCGTGACCACCATTATGGCCAATGGCGGCCTGGCACGGGCCCTCGAGCCCTATGGCGGTAAGGTGGTCCATACCCAGGTGGGCGACCGCTACGTCGTGGAGGCCATGCGCGATCAGGGGCTGATCGTGGGCGGCGAGAGTTCCGGCCACATGATTATTCTCGAGCACAACACTACCGGTGACGCCATTATCGCGGCGTTGCAGGTGTTGGCGATTATTATCCGCAAGGAACAATCCCTTGCCAGCCTGGCCCATGCGTATCAGGAGATGCCCGAGAGCCACCAGAAAGTGCCCCTCGGCAACAAGCCCAAGCCGGCGCAGGAAGTCCTCGATGCCCTGGTCGACGAGATTCGCGAAGAAATCGAAGGCAAAGGGCGGGTTGTCATTCGCCCCTCCGGTACAGAGCCCATTGTGCGCGTCATGGTGCAACACCAGGATGCCCGGGCGGCCCGGACCCTGACAAAACAATTGGCCGAAAAGGTCGCTGCCCTGTAGCCCTTGATGGGTGCGCATAGGCTACGGGAGAGGTATCCTCCTGTTTTCTTGTAGAATGATTGGGCCGGGTGTGTCATGGCGTAGAGGATACGTGACAGGCTTCGGCGGTTGAAAGGGTGTTTCCGTGATTGAATTGGGCGTGAATATTGACCACGTGGCGACCTTGCGGGAGGCCCGCAAAGGGGCCGTTCCGTCGGTGTTGGAGGCGGCTGCCGTCTGCGAGCGCGCCGGTGCCCACCAGATAACCGTCCACCTGCGGCAGGATCGCCGCCACATTCAGGATCGGGATATCTACGGCCTCGCCGAGTCTCTTCAGGTGCGAATGAATTTTGAAATGGCCGCCGTCGACGAGATGATCGCCATTGCCCACCAGGTCAAACCGGCGACGGTGTGCCTGGTGCCGGAGAACCGGGAAGAAATCACCACCGAAGGCGGGTTGGACGTGGCCGGCCAGCAGGCGTGGCTCACGGAGGTAGTCTCGGGCATGCACGCCCAGGGCATTCACGTCAGCATGTTTATCGACCCCGAAGTGGCACAGATTGATGCCAGCCTGGCCACCGGCGCAGACTACGTGGAGTTACATACCGGTGCCTACGCCAACGCGCAGGGTGCCGAAGTTGCCGCGGAGTTGAAGCGCCTGGAAACGGCGGCGTTGCACATCGCGGAGACGCCCCTGGCCTTTCACGCGGGCCATGGGCTGACCGCACAGAATCTGGCGCCCATCGTGGCGCTGCCCGGACTGCGGGAGGTCAATATCGGCCACGACATCATCGCCCGTGCCCTGTTTATCGGGCTCGACAATGCAGTGAAAGAGATTCAGGATGCCCTGGTGTCGGGGTGATGGTCGGTGTGGGGGGCGGGGCTCAACGGGGCTGGTCGAGCTTGTGCTTCTCGATGCGACGGCGCAGGGCCTGGTAGCTGATATTCAATGACTCCGCCGCTTTACGGCGATTCCACTGATTCTGTTCCAAGGCCATCCTGATTTCGTCCGGGGTGAAATCGCGCTTCGGTGGTGGACTTGCCGGGGCGGCGGCCGCAGGTGCCGGTTTCTGCACAGGCGGTCCGGCGAGGTTGGCCTTGCCCAGAACGAGCCAACGCTTGATCGTGCTTTCCAGCTCGCGCACGTTGCCATTCCAGTCCCGGTTGGCCAGCTCGGTGAGCTCTTCCCCGGTGATATTGAAGGGTCGGTCCCCGGCGAAGCTGCTGTATTTGTTGGCAAAGTGTTTTACCAGCAGGGGAATGTCTTCCTTACGCGTATTCAGCGCGGGTGCCCAGATGCAGACTTCATTGAGCCGGAAATAGAGATCCTGGCGAAAGCGCCCATCTTTGGTCATGGCGTCAATATCGGCATTGGTGGCCGCAATAATCTGAACGTCCACTTTGATAGACGTGCGGCCCCCCAGCTTGGTGAATTCCTTGTGTTCAATGACCTGGAGGAGCTTGGCCTGCAGGTTGGGGTGCATTTCCCCGATCTCATCAAGAAAGATGACCCCTTTGTCGGCCAGGCTGAAGCGACCGGGTTTGGCGGTAATGGCACCTGTGAAGGCCCCCTTTTCATAGCCAAACAATTCGCTTTCCAGCAAGTGTTCGGGCAGGGCACTGCAGTTGACCTTGATCAGGGGCTTTTCCGAACGCCGGGACAGGCGATGGATTTCCCGGGCGATGACATCTTTGCCCGCACCACTCTGGCCACGAATAAGGCAATTGAGGTCGGTCTGGGCCACCTGCTTGATGACGGTGCGCAGCTCCTGCATGGGCTGGCTCACGCCGACGAGAAGGGAGGAAGCCTGATCCGGCGGCACTTCGATGGCGTCGAGAGAATTCTTGGGGGCCTCTTTGGCGACCTCGACGGCCCGGGCTACCGCCGCACGAACTTCGGCGAGGCTGAATGGCTTCACCAGGAAATCGGTGGCGCCCCGGCGCATGCAATCGATCACGACGGGTGGGGGGGCGTCGATGGAGACACACACCACACTCGGGGGGTCTTCCTGATCGAGTATTTCCGACAAGATTTCCACCGTCAGACCGGCTTCCGGCATGATCTCCATGAGCACCCCGGCAAATCGCTCTTCGCGGATCTGGGTCAGGGCCTGGGAGGCACTGTTGACAGACACCACCCTATACCCGGAGAGGGCAAGTCCCCGTTCGAGGGACCAGCACACACTGGGATCGGTGTCTACCACCAGGAGGCGTTGTCCGGAGTCTTTCCCATTGGAGGTAGGCTGTGTCAACGGCATGTCGGCAGTTCTATTCACGGGTTATTCTTTTGACTCCTTCATTTCCACCAGCGGATTTCGGGGCAATATCAAATGAAAGGCCCGATGGAGTTCACTCTCGCATTGTAGCATTAAACGGCCCCCGCAGCGCTGCAGCGTGCGCTGCGCCAGAATGAACTGGGGGTGACTCTCCACGACGGCTGGGCCCTGGGGCGCCTGCTCATCCCGCTCAATCCCAAACAACTCGGAGGCGCCAATGTCGTGGCTGATCTCCACCAATACGTGATTGGGCTTCGCATCGGAGACCCGCAGGGCGATTTCACCACCCAGTTTCACGGAGCGAATCGTGGCGGATATAAGGTCGAGCACGGTGCGGGCGACGCTGGTGCCATTGAGGAGCACACACGGACTCTCGCCTTCAAAATGGCGGACGATGGTTATGTTGCGATTCTGGACCGCGTTCCCCAGCATTTCCACCGCCTGGTTGAGATAGTCGGTCAGATTAACCGTGGCCACCGACTCTTTCTGCGGCTGGGAAAGCATTCGGAAATCATTGATGCGGCTGTGAAGACTATCCACGCTGCCCCGAATGCGGTCGAGACCTTCCATGGCCTCGGTCGAGACAGACGTTTCACTCACATAGTCGGCGGTGGTTCGTATTGCGGTGAGTCCCTGAATCAGCCCCTTGGAGATTTCGACGGCGATGTTGCCCAGGCTCGCCTGCTGGGTGGCATGGAGCGAGAGGCGGGCATCCTGCCATTCAAAACCGAGAAAGTGGGCACACATGCCCAGAAACTGGTCGCAATCCTCATCCACCACGAAGGCATCATCCAGCAGGAAGGCCACCGTGCAGGAATTCTTTCCCCAATAACTCTGGGGATAGAGGTACATCTTCGCATCGTCGCTTTCCACGGCGGCGTGGTGGGTCGCCAGCGCGCGCAGCCGGGTCTCCATATCACCATTGGACTGGCCATTAGGAAGGGCCTTTTCCGCCCCCTCCACCACAATAACCTGTATCTGCCCATCGGGATCGCGGCGGGCGCACAGGAATTCCAGGCTGGTCGTCGCGTGAAGGACCACGAACTTGAGGGGGATAAACTTCTCCAACTCCTCCACGATCCGTTCAAAGACGAGTTCGTCGGTGTAATGCTCGGAAGCGACCTGGGTCAATCGCACGAGGGAATGGAGCCGGGCACTGACCAATTCACAATGGCTGGCATATTGACGGAGATCCGTGGTGGCTTCCTCGACGCGGGCCTTGAGCTGCTCGCGTTCTTCGGAAAGCAGTTGGATCAATTCGTTTCGTTCGCGCAGCACATTGTGGTAGTCCACGGCACGATTAACGGCCGCCTGGAGGTTGGCGGCCACAAAGGGCTTGATCAGGAAATCGAAGGCACCCGCACGCATCGTCTCGATAATCGTTTCCGCGCGGCCATCGCCCGTAAGAATAATGGGCACCAGCAGGGGGTGATTGGATGTGATAGCCGGCAGCAGGTCGAGTCCATTGCCGTCTGGAAGCCCAAGATCAATGAGCGCGCAGCAGAAGGTGCTCTTTTCCAGCAGGGATTGGGCCTCTGCGATCGTGGAGGCGGACTCGGTGCTATGGCCAGATACGGAAAGCACTTCCTCCAACAGGCGGAGGATTGGCAGATTGTCGTCGACAAGTAATATGTGGCTTGAAGTACTCATGCAGATGCGAAGTGCTTTCCCATTTTCCCCCGGGATAGTGTGTAACCGGCACTACGCCGCGCCCCGTAGCCCGACTTGGTTTATATCTTGGTTCTATTGCGGCTCAAGGATACCCCATGGTTTAAGGTTTATTCCAGTTCTAACCGAGGCATTTCATATAATCACTTGTTTCCACATTCTTGTCAAGTGTTTTTCTTTGGCGCCGGGCCAAGCGGGCCTCGCCCGGCGGCGGACCACTGGAACAGCACGCCCTTCTGTGTTAGGGTGATAGGAGACCTTGTTCAACGCGTGGAAACCCTGGTTGATATGATGAAACTGCGATTCCTCACCCTCGCCCTGGTGGCTGCCCTCCCCATGGGTGTGACCGCCAGCACGGCCCGCTATGATACGGAAGTGGCCCCCATCTTCGCCGCTCACTGCGTTTCCTGCCATGGCCCGACGAAGCAAAAGGCGGGCCTTCGCCTCGATTCACCCGCCGGTTTGCGAAATGGCAGCGATGGGGGGGCGGTATATCTATCGGGCCAACCTGAGGAGAGCCTGCTTTTTCAGGTGGTGTCCGGTCTTCACGAGAAACTGACCATGCCGCCCAAGGGGGATCCCCTTTCCGAGGCGGAGCAAGGGGTGCTCCGGGAGTGGCTTGCGGCGGGGGCCGAGCTGCCAGAGACGCCCGAAGGGGCCGCGGGGGTCGAATCAGATCACTGGGCGTTTCAACCTGTGCAGCGCCCCGAGCTCCCTGCGCTGCCAGAGGGCGCCTGGGGCCACAATCCCATCGATGCCTTTACCCTGGCCCGCATGCGCGAGGCCGGTCTGCATCCCAATCCGGAAGCGGAAAAGACCGTCTTGCTGCGTCGGCTCTATCTCGACTTACTGGGCCTGCCCCCCGAGCCGGCCGAGGTGGATGCGTTCCTGGCGGACGAATCGCCCGACGCCTATGAAAAGGTGGTCAATCGCCTCCTCGCATCGCCCCATTATGGCGAGCGGTGGGGACGTCATTGGTTGGATCTTGCACGTTATGCCGACAGTGATGGTTATGAAAAGGATCGGCCCCGTCCCTATGCCTACCGGTATCGGGACTGGGTGATTAACGCCATCAACGAAGACATGCCCTATGACGAGTTTGTGGTGCAGCAATTGGCGGGCGATCTGTTGCCCGGTGCCACCCTGGCCCAGAAGACGGCCACAGGTTTTCATCGCAACACCCTGACCAACCGGGAGGGCGGTATTGACCCGGAGGAAGATCGGGTGAAGCAGGCGGTGGATCGGGCCAACACGACGGGGGCGGTCTTTATGGGGCTTACGGTGGCCTGCGCCCAGTGCCATACCCACAAGTATGATCCCATTACGCAGCGGGAGTACTTTGGGCTCTACGCTTTTTTCGATGCGGCCCTGGAGACCGATATTCCTTCGCCGCTTCCTGGTGAGGAAGCCGCCTATGCGGCCGCGGTTGAAAAACACAACGCCAATGTGGCGGCGAAGGAGACCGAGCGGGCCGCCTATATTGCAGGGTTGGGAGAAAAGCTGGCCGCTTGGGAAGATGGCCTGACCTTGCCGGAAGAAGGGTGGACGGTGCCTGCGGCCCGTTCCTACAGTGCCCGTGGTGGCTCTACCTTCCAGGCCTTGGAGGATAACTCCCTGTTGCTGACGGGGGAAGCTCCCGTGGCCGATAGCTATACGGTGGTCCTGAAGACAGACAACCCCGCGACCCGTGCCCTGCGTCTGGAAGTCTTGACCCACCCGGACCTGCCACAAAAGGGACCCGGTCGTTCCCCCAACGCCAACTTCGTGCTGAGCGAATTTCGCGTGTTTGCGGCCCCGGCCGATGCGCCTCATGATGTGACCCCGGTGCCCATCGCCTCGGCGACGGCCACCTACGCGCAGAAGGATTACCCCATCGAAAACGCCTTGGACGGCGACAAGGGCAGTGGCTGGGCCGTCGGCGACGGTTCCAAGACGAGTAAAAACAGCACCGCCGAATTTCTACTTGCCGAGCCGGTGGGCTATGCGTCGGGCACCCTGTTTACGATAGAGCTCGCCCATCACTATGGGGGCTTCCACACTATTGGACGTTTCCGTCTCGGGCTGACCGGTGCGGACCCGGCAAGCATTCCCTTTTCCGACGATGTGTTTGCCGCGTTGAAGAAAGCACCGGATGAGCGGAGCGATGCCGACCGCGCCGCGCTCCTCGCGGCCTATGGAAAAGATGACGAGACCTACAGGCAGCTCACCGCGGCCCTGGCCAAGGCGAAAGACAGTGCGCCCGCCCCCATTGCTTCGGTGACGATGGCCCTGGCGAATAATCCCCAACCCCCGGTGACGCGCATTCACAATCGGGGCGACTTTCTGCAACCTGGTGCCGAGGTTCAGCCCCATACGCCTGCGGTGTTGCCGCCCCTGAAGGTCCGTGGTGATCGGCCTGACCGCCTCGATCTGGCCCAGTGGATCGTGGCACGGGAGAATCCCCTGACCGCGCGCGTGGCGGTCAATCGGGTGTGGGAGCATCTCTTTGGCGATGGCCTGGCCCGCACGAGTGAAGACTTCGGCACCCGCACCGAAGTGCCGACCCACCCCCAACTCCTGGATTGGCTCGCCGTGAGCTTTATGGAAGATCATCACTGGCGCACCAAGTCGCTCATAAAGACCATTCTTATGTCGGCGACTTACCGCCAGTCTTCCTATCTGCGGGACGACATCCAGCAGAAGGATCCGACCAACCGCCTGCTGGCCCGACAGAATCGTTTCCGTGTAGAGGCAGAAATCACCCGGGACCTCTTCCTGGCAGCCAGCGGCTTGCTTACCGACAGCGTGGGCGGACCCAGCGTTCGGCCGCCGGTTCCGGAGGGCGTCATGAACCTCGGCTATGCCAACTCCATCAAGTGGGAGGAGAGCGAAGGGGACGATCGCTATCGCCGCGGACTCTATATCTTCTTTCAGCGCACGGTGGCCTATCCCATGCTCATGACCTTTGATTGCCCCGATTCCAATGTGTCGACCCTGGCACGGAACCGATCCAACACCCCGCTCCAGTCCTTGACCCTGCTGAATGATCCGGTTTTTGTAGAGGCGGCCCAAGCCCTGGCGCAGCGACTGCTGACGACGGGACCGGACACGTTGGAGGCGCGGGTGGCGACGGCGTTTAAGTGGTGCATGGGCCGGGAGCCCAAGGCCAAGGAGCTGGAAATGCTTGTGGGTCTGGTTCAGTCGCAGGAGGCGACCTTTGCCCCCTTGCCGGAAGAAGCCAAAACCCTGGTGGGGCCCTATTTGCCGGAATCGGTATCGCCTGCCACGGCGGCGGCCCACACGGTGTTGGCCCGTTCGATCATGAATCTGGATGAGTTTTTAACCCGGGAATAGCGCTTCGGGTAAGCCGGATATTTCTTTGGAGTACGTAACGCGATGCATCCCCTAGAAGAAAAGATTCTGCAGTCCCGCCGTGACTTTCTGACGAGCACCGCGGGGGGTATTGGTGGTCTGGCCCTGGCTTCGCTCTTGCAGAAAGAGGCCCCGGCAAAACCCGTCGGGGTCAACCCCCTGGAGCCGAAAGAAAACCACTTCGCACCCAAGGCCAAGGCCTGCATTTTTATTTTCATGGCCGGTGCGCCGAGCCAGGTAGATCTCTTTGACCCCAAGCCCACGTTGAACAAACTCAACGGACAGCCCCTGCCGGAGTCCCTCACCAAAGACATGCGCTTTGCCTTCATCCAGAAGGAATCGGCGGTGGTCATGGGCAGCAATCAGCGCTTCAAGCGCTATGGCGAGTCGGGCATGGAGATGTCCACCTGGCTGCCCCACATCGGGGACTGTGCCGATGACATTTGCATGATTCGCTCCATGCACACCGAAGCCTTTAATCATCACCCCGGCCAGCTCATGATGAACACGGGTGTGCCCACCTTTGGCCGTCCCTCTATGGGGTCGTGGATCAATTATGGGCTGGGCTCGGAGTCCGATAACCTGCCGGGCTACGTCGTGTTGACGGCGGGCCGTGGTGCCACCGGAGGTGTTTCCAACTGGTCCAGCGGCTTTTTGCCCTCCACCTATCAGGGCGTCTTATTCCGCAACCAGGGCGAACCCGTGTTGCACCTGGCGAATCCGGCAGGCCTGCCCCATGAATGCCAGCGGCTGGGTCTGGATACGGTGCGGGATATGAATCAGCTGCACTATGAGGCGACGCGGGATCCGGAGATTCTTTCTCGTATTTCGTCCTATGAACTGGCCTACCGCATGCAGTCTGCTGCGCCGGAATTGATCGACCTTTCGGGCGAAAGCCAGGAGACCCTCGATATGTATGGGGTGGGGCGGACGGAAATGGGATTCAAGGCGTCGCGGGGTGGCCCCAAGGGGACCTTTGATGCCTTCTCACGCAATTGTCTTCTGGCCCGCCGCATGGTGGAGCGGGGCGTGCGCTTTATCAATATCTACCACGCCAGCTGGGATCACCACAGCGACCTGGATCGGGAATTGCGTTTTACGACGGCCATGTGCGACCAGCCCATCGGTGCGCTGTTGAAAGACCTGAAGCAACGGGGCATGCTGGAGGACACCATGGTTGTCTGGGGGGCGGAATTTGGCCGCACGGCCCTGGGCGAAAACCGGGGCGGATTCCGGGAGGCCAACACGGGACGGGATCACCATCCCAATGCCTTTTCCATGTGGATGGCCGGTGGCGGCGTGAAGGGCGGGCAGGTCATCGGGGAGACGGATGAAATCGGTTGGAATATCACGAAAGACCCCGTGCATGTGAATGACCTGCACGCTACCATGCTCCACTTGTTTGGAATTAATCACGAGGAATTGACCTACCGATTCAGTGGTCGGGACTATCGCCTGACGGATGTGGCGGGCGAGTTGGTGTCGCAGATCTATACGTGATCTGGGGGCCGCCGGCATAGGGGTTGGGCGGCAACGTTGTGTGGGGCGTTTTGCAGGCTCGTTACCTCGGTCCCCGTGGTAATGCCTATGGTTCCGCTCCTGCGGGACAGGGCTTGCACGTGGGTGTAGGTCGCCAGGATGACCGATGGTTTCTCTCGCCTTCGGCGTTACCGCAGTAGCGGCAAGGTCTGCATTCCTACGGAGGACCGTAGGAACGAGACTCTGTAATTTCTCTTGACCACAGTTCCTGTGGTAATGCCTATTGTCCTTTAGGTCGTTTCCGTCCTTTTGGTCCTTTGTTTCGGCCCGAAGGGCCTGCACGGCTCAAAAGCCCAGGGCATCACTGCACCAGCCGAACCGCGTAAATGTCCACGTCGCCAATGGAATGGACCCGCTCGAATCCACGGGGCATTGCCACGTTGGGGTTGCCGAGGCGCCGCTCCGCGGGGCCCACGAGTACCCACGCCACCTGCTGAGTCTGGCATAGCCAGCGCTTGAAGCCCTCGTCGCCCGCGGCACCAAAAAACTGGGCGACCCAATCGTTCTGCGTGGCGTAGTTGGCCGTGAGCACGTCCTGTCCCGTCAAGACCCGCAGGTTCGCGAACCGGGGGATGAACTGGCTCGTGTCATGGCTCGCCAGCACCACGTCCCCTTCCACGCCGTGTTCCCCAATCCATTCGATGGCCTGGTGGGTGTCTTGATCGAGGTAATACCGCCACGGCGGCTGGGGTGCGTGCAGCCCGGTGAAAAACTGGGTGTATATCAAGGCGTTGCCCGGGGCCACCGCCACGATAACGATCGCCAGCGCGAGTCGTCGCATGTGGGGCTCGGGCCGCGCCGCACACCACCGTGCCACTGCGGGCCAGATATGGCCCACGAAGAGGAGGGGCGGCACGAAGACCCAGGCGAAGTAACTCTCGACGCCCCACCGGAAAAAGGGATGACTATGGAGCAGTAAAAAGGCCGCGAGGAGCCAGAGCGCCAGGACGGACGGCGCAGGCCTTCGCCCGGCCAATCCCGGCCACCCGAGCACCAGGTGCACCAGCAAGGCAGCGAAGGGCAGCCCCAGCCAGAAGACCTGGGGCAGGAGGAAGAGGGGCGTCCAGGATTCAAAGCTCCCCAGGCCCAGGGGATTCTTCCAATAGACGAGGCCATGCCACACCACGAGGGGGGCATGACAAAGCCCGGCGAGTGCCGTGTGTGGGAGGACCCTCCCCATCGTGGCGGGCTGTCGGGCGATGCGAATCGCGGCATAGAGGCCCAGGAACAGAAAGGCCTCGGGTATCTGGTAGGGCCGGATAAGGCTGTGTCCCGCTGCGGCGAGTCCGGAGAATGCAAAGAAGCGGGCCTGCCCCGTCTGGTCACCCCGGATGAACCACCCGTATTGGAGGGCGGCAAAGGCCCCGGCGCGGATGAAGTGGGGCTTGTTCATCAAATAGCCGAAGATGCTCACGCCCTTCGCATCGAGAGAGAGGGGCAGGTGGGTCCCGAGGAGTCCGTTGGCACCCACGAGCAGCCAGCCCAGTCCCGTGCCACAGGTGACGAGCAGGAGGGCGGCCCGGCGTTGGGCCGGCGTGGAAAGGGTCACGGCGCAGAGGTAATAGAGGGCCAGGAGAAAAGCGAAGACCGTAAGGATGCGCCCGAGGTGGAAGACTGCTACGAGTGAAAGACCCGTCAGGCGCGTCGTCTGGCCCATGACCCACCATTCGGGATTGACATAGGACCGCTCTGGGGACTGGGGGGTGTAGAGGTTGGTGACGGCGTGGTGTCCTTCCGCGACCTGGCGTGCGAAGGCAAAGTAGCTGTTGGCACCCGGTGTTCCCCGGCCGATGAAGCCCATGAAGTCTTCCCCCGGCGCGGCGGTGGCGTAGCCATAGCAATAGGGGAAGGAGCCCACCACGATGAAGAGGATGGCGAGGCAGAGCGGAAAGAGCCATTCACGGCGGGCGATAGGGGTCATGGGGGCCATTATGGCGGTGCCTCTTTCGCCGTTACAAGTAGCCAAGGGATTCCAACGCATGATCGTGGGGCGTGCCCGGCGCCGTTGGTTGGAGAAATTCCTCGGCGACGTTTTTCAGCAATTGTTGTTCGGCTTCGTTCAACAACGTCTCATCCCGGGTGGCTTTGAAACGGTCGGGTAATTGGGGCGGACAGGTCTTCAGGTAGTCGAGCAGATAGGCACGCCACCGTGCGACTTCTTCGGGATGAGCGGAGGCGATATCATGCTGAGCGCCCGGGTCCGTGGCCAGATCATAGAGCGCCTCTTTCACGATGACACCCCGGGTGTCCACCGGCTCCACCGAGCCATCGAGGAGAGCGGCGCGGGTCTTCCGAAGCACCCCGGCGGCCGTGGCACATTCCTCCGGGGAACGCCACTGCCAGTAGGCGACGTAGAGCGCGTCCTCCTGAACCACGGCACGAACCAGACAGCGACTCTGGATAAGGAGCTCCATGATGCGGGGGGCCGCGCCGGGGGCGGCAAACCAGGTGCCGTCGTCGCGGGATTGGAGCAGCGGCGTGCCCCTACCTTCGCGGGCGGGGAGTTCCTGTAAGGCCGCCAGGGTCGGCATGATATCCACGAGGGATACGGTGGTCTCATTGCGCGCTACGGGAATGCGGTCGGGCTCCCACAGAAGGAGGGGGACGCGGTGTACTTCCGGGTAAAGGGTCCAGGCGTGTTCCACGAAGCCGTGCTCCAGGAACTCTTCGCCGTGGTCGGACGTGATGACGGCCAGCGTGTCGTTTTTCAGGCCGAGCTTCTCTAATCCCTGGAAGAGCCCTTTCACCGTATCATCGATGAAGGCAATTTCCCCATCATAGCGGCGGACCAGGTCTTCGAAGCGGGCATCGCCCGGACCAAAGCCCGTGGCCCGCAAGGCCGGGACCTGTTGTCGTATGTCTTCATAGAGCGAGAGAGGCGCGTCGGTGTCGGGCGTGCCAAAGCGGGTGGCGTAGGTTTCTGTGGGCGCATAGGGCGAATGGGGGTCCAGGAAATGGAGGTAGGTGAAGGTCGGTTGGTCCGGGTGGGCTTGGAGCCATTCCAGGGCGCGGGTCACCAGGCGGGGGGCTTGTCCACTCAGACCAAACTCGGTACCGCACCACGTGGTATCAAAGCCCCGATAGAATTCCGGCGCATCCAGCACGGGGGAATTGGAGAAGAGGGCGGTGGCATAGCCTTGCTCCCGAAAGGCCATGGCCAATGTGGTGGCATCGGGCGCGGGGCGGGCATACCAACCCGCGCCCCACGGGGTTGCCGAAGGGTATTGGCCGGTGAAAAGGGACGAGATGGCCTCGCCCGTGAAGGAGGAGGTGGTCACGGCCTGGGTAAACACGGTGCCCTCCGCCGCCAGACGGTCAAGAAAGGGGGAGGTGTCCCGCGAATAGCCATAGGTGCCCAGGTGATCGGCCCGAAGGGTGTCGATGACGATGACGAGCACATGGCGTGCCGGGCGGTCGAGGGGCGTCGGGTGGTGGCAGGCGGTGAGCGTGAGTGCGATGATGAGGGGAACGCTGCTTTTTTTTGTCGCAGCGCGCAATAAGGCGAATAGTGATATCATTGTTGTCCTGCCATTTTTTCTTGGTCTATCACGGGTCATGGGTTATACTAGCAGAGGAGCAACATTTCTTGACACGTGCCAGAGGGTGTGTTACAACGAAGACGTGTTTACGTTGGGAGTGCGTGTTTCAGGGGCTCGATTTCGTCAATAGTTAACAGCTTCTGTGGAAGCGATTTTGGTCAGCCGGTCTGTCCATACGAGGAGATGGTACGAGATGAAAAAGCTTGGTATTATGGCTGCGATGGCCTGTGTCGGAACAACGGTTGCCTTTGCGAGTACGCTCAGCATTCCGTGGTTTGTAGACAACGCCCCCATCGGAAATAAGATTCCCGGTGTGGCTAAGGGTGTGACAGGCGTCGTAACGCTGAAGAGCAACGTCGATACGGACCTGACCTGCGAGATTTTCTATTTCACCCAGTCGGGTGTGTCCATTGGGCCGGGTGGCAACACCGATATAGCCGACCCGACCAACACCTTCATTCTGCCGGCCCGCGCCTCGCTGGCCTTCCGTCCTTCGGTTGTTGACCCGGACACGGCCACCGGTGGTCAGGAAAGCCCCGCCGGTGTGTTGGTTCCGGATCGTCCGGCCATGGGTATCGGCAACCTGCCCGACGGATCGCCGGAAAACCCCGCCAACTCCAATGACGGCAAGATGAATGGTTCTATCACCATTCGCTGGACGGGCAACGCCGAAGACGTGCAGGGCACCTTCGCCTACTACCAGACCTTTATCCCCAACAGCGGTGACACGCGCTTCCAGACCACCATGTCCTACGCGCACCTCCTGCCCCCGGGACAATAAGTTTACATCGCTGAGATAATTCATCGGGCCTGTTCTTCGGAGCAGGCCCGATTTTTGTTTTTGGGGGTGTCTGGCAGCTCAACGGCAGAAACAAACTGCGGCCTTTGGCCGCTACCAGAACGTTGAACCACGAATGCACACGAATTGACACGAATTTTATCGGCTCCAACAGACTTTTTATTGGGGAGCTTGCTCCCCGCCCACACCGGCAAACGTTGTGGTGATCCGCCGCGTTGGGCGCACGGGGGTGCTCGTTGTTCAGGGGGAGTGTACTTGTGTCCACCGCAAGCAAGCTTACGCACTCCAGGGCGTATGCGTTTTCGCGCTGGGGGACTCTCTGGCGTGTGGCAGCTTGCTGCCACTTTTCATTGGGGAGCTTGCTCCCCGCCCACACCGGCGTACGTTGTGGTGATCCGGCCGCGTTGGGTGCACGGGGTGCCCGTTGTTCAGGGGGAGTGTACTTGTGTCCACCGCAAGCAAGCTTGCTTGGTGACAGCGTAAGCAAGCTTACGCACTCCAGGGCGTATGCGTTCTTGCGCGGGGGGACTCTTTGGCGTGTGGCAGCTTGCTGCTACTTTTCTTCGGGGAGCTTGCTCCCCGCCCACACCGGCGTACGTTGTGGTGATCCGGCCGCGTTGGGAATCCAGACCGCA
>JAXMOL010000075.1:0-25673 GCA_034669905.1 Candidatus Hydrogenedentota bacterium | reverse complement strand
GGAGACCGCACCGCCTACCGACCGCCGCACGCTCGCACGACGGGCCCACTTCGCCCTCACCGGCCTGCCACCGACTCCGGAAGCCGTCGAAGCCTTTGTAAATGACACGCGGCCCGATGCCTATGAACGACTTCTCGATGAACTACTCAGCGATTCCGCCTTTGGGGAGCGCTGGGGGCGTCATTGGTTCGACCTCGTGCGATACGCCGACACCCATGGGCATGAGGGCGATTACCCCATTCAGCACGCCTGGACCTACCGCGACTACGTCATCCGCGCACTCAATAACGATGTGCCCTATGACCAGTTTATTCGGGAACACATCGCGGGCGACCTGCTCGAAAACCCGCGTCAGCACCCCGAAGATGGCTACAATGAATCTATCCTCGCGACCGGATTCTGGTTCATGCACCAGGCCACCCACGCGCCCGTGGATGTAAAGAAAGATCAGGCCGACCGCATCGACAACCAGCTGGATGTCATGTCGAAAGCTTTTCTCGGTATGACCGTCTCCTGCGCCCGCTGCCACGACCACAAGTTTGACGCCATCTCCGCCAAAGACTATACGGCCATGGCCGGCCATCTCCTGGGTGCCCGCCAGGCGGTAGCCTACCTGGACCCCGGACAGAAAATACATTCCGCGGCCCTTACACACCGGGTCAACCTGCGTAATCAGGAGGACAGGATTCGTGCCCACATTCTGGCCGACCGGCCGATGGACACGCTCTCGGTAGCTCCCTACCTGCAAGGTGCTGCCAAAGTCCTTTTTGACGCGCCCAAGCCAGGTGACGGCGTAGCCCCTCCTGAAGCCAAGAAGGAACGGGACCCCAAGGCGAAAAAAGTCGTGGGACGTCCCGTGGAAAAGGTTGCCGAGGAATTGGGATTGGATCTCGATAGACTGACGCGTTGGCACGCCGCGCTGTCGGAGCCGGGTGTCAACTCTCCCGGGCACCCCCTCTATCTCTGGCGCAATCTTTCGGAAGCCGTCCGTGAAATGCCTGCCCGCGAATTCCTGGCCCACGCCAAGGGACGGGGGGTAACCGCGAGTGAAGCCCCATCGGGCGATCCCGAAGGCAACCCACGGGTCTATGCCGACTTCGACGCCGGCGATTTCGAGTCCTGGTTCCCCTCGGGCGATGCCTTCGGCCAGGGCCCCACGACGAAGGACTCCTGGTATGCCCATCGTGATGAGTTGGCCCCCACACCCGCAGGCGTCGCCCATAGTGGTCTGGTCTCAGACCGGCTTCAGGGTGTGTTACGCTCGCCGACTTTCACCATCGACAGCGAGTACATGCATTTTCGTGTGGCGGCCCGCGATGCCCGTATCCGACTGGTCATCGATGGGTACCAGCTCACACCCTTCAACGGCATTCTCTTTGGAAAAACCCTGATTAATACCGGCGACACCCAGGGGGCCTACACGTGGTTCTCCATGGGCAATCAGGTGGGCAAGTACCGGGGAGAGCGGGCCTACATTGAGTTTATGGATGAAGGGGACGGCTACATCGCGGTCGACCAGGTCGTCATGAGCGACCATCCCCGCCCCCCAAAAGAAAGCGGGGTGCTCGCCGAAAACCTGGTTCGGGATGACATCACCATCAAGACGATGCTCATGGATGACTTAGCGCTTCGCTACGAGGAAGCGTTCCGGACTGCGTGGAATGAACGGCGTGACACCGTAGCGGCTCTCAAGGAAAATCCACTCACCGCCTTACTGCTCCGGCGCGGGCTCTGGTGGTCGGATGAATTGCGGGCAGAACGAGATTCTCTGCGCAATGCACTCCGTGGCTCTCAGGAACGGATTCCTCATCCCCTGCGTGCCCTTGTCGCCATGGCCGGCACCCCGGAGGATGCGGAGTACTTTATTCGCGGTGATCATCGCAATCCCGATGGACGGGTCCCGCGGGGTTTCCTCACGGCGCTGAGCGATGAGGGCCCGAGTCAGGCCGCCGACCGTCTGAGTCTGGCCGACAAGATGGTGGACCCGGCGAATCCCTTGACGACCCGGGTCTACGTCAATCGCATCTGGCACCATCTCTTCGGGAAGGGACTCGTGCCGTCCGTGGATAATTTTGGGGCCTTGGGGCAAGAACCCAGTCATCCCGAATTGCTGGACTATCTCGCGACCCAGTTTGCTGCGGGTGGCTGGTCTACCAAGCAGTTCATCAAGTCCCTCATGATGACCGAGACCTACCAGATGAGCAGCGTCCCTTCGGCCCCGGAAACCGAAGGGCTTGACCCGGCCAATATGTACCTGCACCGCATGTCGGTCAAGCGGCTGGAAGGCGAAGCCATTCGGGATTCCCTCCTGGCCCTGGCAGGCAACTTGAATGCCACCATGTATGGACCACCGGTACCGGCCTTCATTCCCCCCTTTGAGCGGAACCGCCGCAGTCCCAGCACTTCGGGACCAATGGATGGGGACCGTCGCCGCACGGTGTATCTGGAAGTACGGCGTAACCACCTCCTGCCCATGGCGACCGCCTTCGATATGCCCATTCCCGATACGACGGTTGGGGCCCGAACGGTGTCCAACCTTCCGGCCCAGGCGCTCATCATGATGAACGATGAATTCGTTGTGGATCAGGCGCAGGTCTGGGGTGAGCGGGTACTGCAAGAGCACCCCGAAAACGTTGAGCGTCTCGTGAATACGCTGTTTGAGCAGGCCCTGTCCCGCGCACCCCGACCGGTGGAGCAGGCAACCCTGGCTGAGTTCGTCGCCGCCCAGGCGCAACTCTATGGCGTGCCCGAAGACGGCGCGTGGAAAGACCGCCGCATCCTGGCCGACTTGTGTCACACAGTGTTCATGCTGAAAGAATTTATCTACATCGGATAAGGTGCCCGTTGGATGTCATCACCGACATCCCAGCCCTCCGACGTCTCAGGAGATAGTGTTATGAAACGGAATTCCGGTTGCGGTTGTGGCAACTTCACGCCCACGCCCCTTTCACGGCGGGACATGCTCCGCCAATGTGCCAACGGCTTTGGTGCGGTGGCCCTGACCGCCTTGCTCGGTGACAAGGCCTACGGCGCTACGCCCTCCGAGGGCACCCGTATTGGTACCCCCCACTACACCGCCAAGGCCAAGAATGTCATTTTCCTGTACATGGATGGCGGCGTATCCCAGGTGGACAGTTTCGACCCGAAACCCCGGCTGACCAAAGAGAACGGTCAGCCCTTCGCCATGACCATGGAACCCACCCAGTTCGACAACAACGGGTCGACACTCGGAAGTCCCTGGGCCTTTAAACAGTATGGACAAAGTGGCGCGCCCGTTTCCGAACTCTTCCCCTATGTGGGCGAGTGTGTCGATGACCTGGCCATAGTTCGCTCCATGGTGTCCAACTTTTCAGAACACAACCAGGCCAATTATTTTCTGCACACCGGCCATGGCCTCGCGGGACGACCTTCCATGGGCTCCTGGACCCAGTATGGGCTGGGCAGTGAGAACCAGAACTTGCCCGGATTCGTTGTGCTCAATGGTGGCCTTATCCCCTCCGGCGGTGTCGAAAATTTTGGCAATGGCTTCTTGCCCGCGGCCTACCAGGCGTCGCTGCTGAAAGCGCAGGAATACCCGCTGGCCAATATCGCACCTGCCGAGTCTATCCCCGGTGCCCAGCAGTCCCAGTTGGATTTGCTCAGTCGCCTGGATGCGGACGCCATGATCCACCGGGGCCAGCACGACGCCCTCGAAGCCGCCATCTCGAACTATGAGCTCGCCTATCGTATGCAGACCGCCGTACCGGAGTTGGTCGACATCAAAGGCGAATCTGATGCCACGAAGAAACTCTATGGGATGGAAGCGGAGTATGAACATACCCGCGCCTATGGCATGCAGTGCCTTCTCGCACGACGCCTGGTTGAGCGGGGCGTCCGCTTTGTGGAATTGACCTGTCCCCCCATCGATGGGCAGGACCGCTGGGATGCCCACGGCGACCTCGTGAGCAACCATGAGTTGAACGCCAAGGCCGTCGACCAACCCATCGCGGGACTCTTAAAGGATCTCAAATCGCGGGGATTACTCGACGAAACCCTCGTTATCTGGGCCGGTGAATTTGGACGTACCCCCTTTGCACAGGGCACCGTAGGCCGGGATCACAATCCCTTTGGATTCACCATCTGGATGGCCGGTGGCGGCGTGAAACCCGGTGTCATCTATGGTGCAACCGATGAATATGGCTACAAGGCCATTGAAAACCGGGTCGAGATCCATGATCTCCACGCCACCATGTTGCATCTCCTGGGCTTTGACCACACCAAACTGAGCTACCGTTACAGTGGCCGCGATATGCGCCTGACGGATGTACACGGTCATATCGTTCACGACATTCTCGCCTGACTCGGCGTTTGATAGTTGACTTGAATCAGTACAACGGAGAGACTAAATGACCACGAATGATCGCGCCGCCTTTTCTCTGGAAGGCAAAGTCGCCTGGATTACAGGCAGCAGCACCGGCCTTGGCAAAGTCATGGCCATGCAGATGGGTGCCGCGGGCGCCAAAGTAGCCTTGAACTACAACAACAACGAGGACCGGGCCAATCAGACCTTCAAGGAGTTCCAGGATGCGGGGCACGAAGGCATCATGCTTCGCGGTAGCGCAATCGTAGAAGAAGACGTACAACGGATGAATGCCGAGATAGCGGAAAAGCTGGGTCCCGTCGACATCCTGGTCATCAACGCGACGCCCGACCAACCCCAGAAGTCCATCGAAGACTACGACTGGGAGTTCTATCAGTCCATGCTCGACTTCTTTGTGAAGAGCCCCTTTCTCCTCTGCCGTGCCGTACTGCCCCATATGAAGGAGCAAAAATGGGGCCGAATCATCAACATCGGCTCGGAAGTATTCACCCGCGGCGTTCCCAATTTCACCGCCTATTGCGCGGCCAAGGGCGGGCAGAATGGCTTTAACCGCAGCCTGGCCGGTGAAGTAGCCTTCCATGGCGTTACGGTGAACATGATTTCTCCCGGGTGGATACCTGTGGAACGCCATGAGAAAGACCCCCAGGAAATGAAAGACGAGTACCTCGCGGGCGTGCCCGCAGGCCGCTGGGGCGTTCCCAAAGAGGTGGCCGACACGGCCGTCTTCCTTGCCAGTGAGGAAGCCAGCTACGTGTCGGGGCAAAACATTCACGTGAATGGGGCGCACACCATCGCCTAGAAGGTGTCGGAAATCCCTTTCGATAGGCCGTCTACACACGATGTAGGCGGCTTTCATGTTATCGTAAACACTATAGCGTTCGCTCAGAAGCGCCTTGTGAGAAACCTGAATTCCCCTCGGATACCCTTGTCTGAAGCGTCACTCCCATGAAAGATTCTCTATGAAACCCTTAGTCTATTGCCTGTTTTTTCTGGTCTCCACGTTGATTGCACCGGTATGGGCTGCCGCCGCGGATGTATCCCCGTCTAAAGACAGTCATTTCACGCTCTGGCAATTGCCCAACCAAACGGGCACGCAGATCATGTCCTACGTGATGCAAACCGCCCAAGGCAAGCTCATCGTCGTGGACGGCGGCATGCCGGGCGACGCCCCCTACCTGGCCAACTTCTTGAAAGAGCGGGGCAACGTCGTGGAAGCGTGGTTTATCAGCCACCCCCACACCGACCACTTCAGCGCCCTGTCAGAAATACTCAAGAAGCCCGGCGAACTGGAGATCAAGGCCCTCTATGCCTCCCTCCTTCCGCCCGACTGGATCGACAAGAACGCCAGCGAGGGGGAAGCCAAGCTCTACCACGAATTTGTCGCAACGGTCGCGGCCTCGCAACAGGTCATTCAGGAAGTAAATCCCGGTCAGACCTTTGATATCGACGGCGTGTCCATTGAAGTCCTGGCCGTGAAAAACCCAGAAATCACCCACAACGGCATTAATAATTCCAGTATGGTTTTCAAGGTTACTGACAGCAAGAAATCCGTCCTGTTTACCGGTGATCTGGGTGTCGAAGGGGGTGAGAAGCTCTTGAAGAGTCCCATGGCCGAACGGCTCAAGGCGGACTACATACAAATGGCCCACCACGGACAAACGGGTGTCAATGAAGCCTTCTATCAACATGTAGCGCCCCGTTTTTGCCTCTGGCCCACGCCGCTTTGGCTCTGGGATGTGGACAACGGTGGCGGGAAGGGCTCCGGCCCGTGGAAGACCCTGGAGGTGCGGGCATGGATGGAGAAGCTCTCCATCGAGAAACACTACAACATGCACGAAGGCCTGCAGGTTATTGAATAGTCCTCAGGGGTTGAATTGTCCATCCTCGGATTCCCTGCTATAGTTAATGAGAACACAGAAACCCGCGCTCAACGAGGTCTATCATCATGTCTACGTGTATCTCCTCCACCCCACTCTCCCGCTGGCTCGTCTCGGCCTTCGTGCCATTGCTGCTCGCCGGTGCGGGCCGAACCCACGCGCAGGACTTGCTTCCCGATCTGATCGTAGACCCCACGGCACTTGAAACGAACCGTTTGGATGTAGACCACATACCCGGACGGGTACTGCTCCGCTTCAACTCCTCTCTCCCGAATATCGGTGCGGGGGATTTTCTGTTGGAAGCAACGGGTGAAGACGCCGGCGAAGGGCGGCAGACCGTTAATCAACGGGTCCAGCAAGAAGGAAACACCTCCTACTTGCGGGATGCGGGCGACTTTCTCTACAACCCTGCCATCGGCATGATGGAGGCCACGGGCTGGGTGGCCTACAACATCCGGGAGATTCTTCCCAATGACGGCGTGGGTGACGTGCTGGCTACGGGGGCCAAGCCCGCGGTGCGTATCACGAGTTCTGCGGCCTATGACCGAAACCTGCCTGGCGCACCAACCTTCGGATTTCAGGCCAGCGGCGGCAACCATGGCATCTCCATCGGCTGGACCGACATCTATTTTTCCTCGCTGGAATTGCAGTGGATTGACGTCACCGACCTCGAATCGGGCACCTACTGGCTCGAAATACAGGTAGACCCGGCTGACCATATTCTTGAATCAAATGAGACCAACAACGCCGCGCGAATCCAGCTCGCCCTGAACATCCCCGCACCCGAATGTGGAAATGACGACCCCCATGTGGGCGAGACCGGCGAATTCACGACCCGATTCCATGACGTATCCGGCACCGTTACGGTGGTGAACAACTGCACCTTGCGCATCGACAATTTCAACTACGATGGTACCGGAATTGATGTCCACGTCTACGGCTTTTCCGACGAAACCCTGAGCAACGGTATCAACCTCTCCGAAGACCTCCTCCGGGACACGCCCTATGTGAACGAAACCCTTACCGTCACCGTCCCAGACGGTGTCTCCCTCGATGACATACGGGTGCTGAGCATCTGGTGCGTACCGGCCGAGGCGAATTTTGGTGAGGCCGCCCTCATGGCCCCCGCCGAAGGTGAAGGTGAAGGTGAAGGTGAAGGTGAAGGCGAAGGTGAGGGCGAAGGTGAGGGCGAAGGCGAAGGCGAGGGTGAAGGTGAAGGCGAGGGATGTGGAACGGATAACGCGCGCGTCGGAGAAGAAGCGGTTTTTACGACCCGCGCCCACGAGGTCGCCGGCACGGCCCGTATCCTCGACAATTGCACCATTCAACTCCAGCACTTCACCTACGACGGAGAGGGCATCGATGTGCGTCTCTACGGATTCACCGATGCGACGTTGAGTAATGGCGTAGATCTTTCCCGTATCGACCTGCGGGAAGACATCGGTTATTCCAATGCCACGGTAAACTTTACGATACCCGACGGCGTCGATCTCGACACGATCCGCTATCTGAGTATCTGGTGTGTCCCCGTAGGTGCCAGCTTTGGCGATGGTCCCCTGCTTGCGGCAGGCGGCATGCCGGATAGTGCGGCCCAGGCCACGGTGTTGGCCAACGCCTTTGCTTCGTTAGATACCGACAACGATGGGAGCCTCAGTTTCACGGAAGCTTCCCTTGCGTTCAGCCTGTTCACCAACGCCGAGTTTGATGCGCTGGACAGCAACTCCGATGGTGCCCTGAGCAGCGCGGAACTCGCCGCAGCCTCCGGTTCCGCCAGCGCGCTGGGATGCGTTGGTCAGGGCAAGAGTATTCTTTCGAAACAGCTCGGTAACCTGCTGCTCTTGGGACTCACCCTGATAACCCTGCTTTCTTTCCAGGCACCCGGTCGTCCGAAGTTCATCGATTGAGCGTACGTTCCAACCTCCTGGGGATTACTTTGTCCGCACCCCAACAGAGCGGGCCCAGCTTTCGTAGGACGTCAAGAGCGCATCACGTTTTTCGGGATGGGAATCGACGAGATTAACCATTTCCGTCCGGTCTTGGCTGAGATCATAGAGTTCCCAGGGGCCACCGTCTGCGGAGACCAACTTCCAGTCCCCTTCCCGAATGGCCCGGCTCCCCATGTGCTCCCAGAACAGGGGGCCATAGTCGGACCGCTTCTCTCCCTGAAACACCGGGAGAAGACTCTTACCGGCCATGGCATGCACCTGCTTATCGCCCCGAGCCGTGGGATAGGTTGCTCCGGATAGCTCCACACAGGTGGCCATAATATCGACCACATGGCCGGGGCTTTTCACGAGGGTTCCGCGCTCCGGTATACCCGCAGGCCAGCGCACCACCAGGGGGGTCGCAATCCCCCCTTCGTGCACCCAGTGTTTGTACATGCGAAAGGGCGTATTGCTTACATTCGCCCAGGACTGACCATAGCTCATGTAGCTGTCCACGCCCCCCACCGGAACACCATTGTTCCTCCGGTCAAATCCGAGTGGACCGGATTCGTGGCAACCCCCATTGTCCGATAGAAAAAGCACGAGGGTATTGTCCGCGACGCCCATGTGCTCCAGCTGTTTCATGATAGTACCGATACCCTGATCCATGAGTTCCACCTGCGCAGCATAGACCGCCATCTTTCGATCCATAAGGGCCTTGTCTTCCACCTCTTCCCAATCCGCCACCCCGTCATCTGGCGGTGTGAGGGGCCAGGTATCATCCACAATCCCTAGGGCGCGCATACGCTCGTATCGGGCTGCGCGTACCGGCTCCCACCCATCGCGGTATTTCCCCACATAACGCTGGACGGCTTCTTCCGGCGCATGAAGGGGCCAATGGGGCGCATTGTAGGCCACGTAAAAGAAGAAGGGCTCCTCCTTCGACTGGGCTTCTTCGAGGTAGCCCACGGCATGCTCCGTAATGGCGTCGGTCATATAAAAGTCTTTGTTGGGCGGACGATGGGCTTCTCCGTCGATGGCGAAACGGCGGGTCACGTTGTCCGCCTTTCCCTTGTCGATATCGAAGTAGTTCATCGCGCCGCTGATGAGGCCGTAGTAGCGGTCGAAGCCCCGGTCTACCGGCCAATGGGGACGTTCTTCCCCGACATGCCATTTCCCCGACATGTAGGTGCCATAGCCCGCCGTCTTGAGGACTTCCGCCAGGGTGACACTCTGTTCATTCAGATAGCCCTGATAGGGGCCTTCGGGGCGCGTGTCGCCGCCGCCGTTAACCATACCGCCCATGCCCGCCTGATGGGGATAAAGCCCCGTCAGTAGCGATGCCCGGGTCGGACAGCATCGCGCGGCATTGTAGAACTGGGTAAAACGGAGGCCTTCCCCCGCCATCTTGTCCAGGTTGGGGGTCTTGATCTCGCCGCCGTAGCAGCCGATGTCGGAGTACCCCATGTCGTCTGCCAGAATGACGACGATGTTGGGCCGCTCGGCGGCCTGAACGACCGTGGCAACGAGAAAGACGGCAAGAGCAGTAATGAGAGCAGATAGTTTCAAAGTTCATCCTCCGGAATTACCGGGCCACGTCGAGTGGACGGAGTCGACGGTCCACACGGCCTGCCCCGTCCACCACATTAACACGAGCTCCCGTGTGCCAGCGGGCCGCTGGCGCTCCATACAAATACAAGCTACATGCGTCGGCAGAGCGTTGGCGCTCCATCCCACTACTTTCTGGCCCAATCGGGTTTGGGAAAATAGCGGTGTTTGCTATAGCGCGGATAGGTCTCAAAGATATCGCCTTTCCCCTGGATGCGCGGGTCCCCCGTGGCCTTGAGAAACGCCGTCATCTGGGCAGCCAACTCCGCCTTAACGTCGGCAAAGGCCGGGTCATCGGCAAGGTTTTTCATACAGCCCGGGTCGTCGTCAATACGAAAGAGCTCTTCCGCCGGACGGTGATCGACCGCCGCATGAAAAAAGGGGGCAACGGACGCGTCTTCCCGATGCTCCACCATATAGGTATGGGTCGGGCAGGCGTCGATGTCATGGTAGCCACCGTGCATGGGGCCCAATTGGGTGAAATCGTTGGGTTCCTTGTCGGTACCATATTTCTGCGGCGCACCGGCAGGCCACCGCTCGGGACGGAAATTGCGCACGTAGAGATAGTCCCGGGTGCGCAGTCCACGTTGGGGATAGGCCAGGGTTTTATAGCGCGAGGAAGAATGCCGTTCCCGCGCACTGTACACGGCGCTACGCTCCGGCTCCACGACACCAGATTTGTCTCCTGTCAGCATCGCCAGCAGACTCTGGCCGGTCATGGGCGGTGCCGCATAGGTTTCGCCGGGGTGCTTGACGCCGGTCGCCTCCAGGAAGGTCGGTGCCAAATCAATGAGGCTGACCAGATCATCCACGGTACGTCCGCCCGGCACCCTGTCGCCCCAGCGAATGGCCAGGGGCATGCGGATGCCGTGTTCATACATATTGGCCTTGGCCCGGGGAAAGGCCATACCGTTGTCCGACGTCACCACGATGATGGTGTTATCCAACTCTCCCGCTTCTTCCAACAGGGCAATCATCTTGGCCAGCTGGGCGTCGAACCACTCGATCTCCACGCAATAGTCCAGGAGGTCGCTGCGAATCTCGGGGGTGTCGGGGAGAAAGGGTGGCACAGCGGCATCCGCCAATTGCTTTCCCTGCTCCAGCCCGATACCGTCTTTGAAGACCCGATGGGGCTCGTGGCCGCCATACCAGAAGGCGAAGGGCTGTCCCGCTTTGCGGCTGGCCAGGAAATCGGCAAAGTTACCGACGTAATCCTTATCATGGATGCCCGGCTCCGTTTTCATCCGCCTGTCATTCCACTCGGGACCGGCGGGATTCCGGGTACGTCCCGATTTGGTGTAGTCCCCCGGCCCCCAGCCTTTGCCGGTATAACCGACCACGTAGCCCGCATGCTCCAGCAGGTCGGGGTAGGTCACATACTTCTGGGAAAAGGAACTGGCATGGGTGCCCGCGTGCTCCAACTGCCAGCAGTAACGGCCTGTAAGCAATGCGGCCCGCGACGGACTGCAGCCCGGGGACGCGGTGATCGCGTGGGTGAAGTAAACGCCCTCGTTGGCAATGCGATCAAAGGCCGGGGTCTCGATGGCCGGGTAGCCCGCTTTCGAGGTGTGAAAATAAGACTGGTCATCGGAAATGGCCAGGAGTATATTCGGTCGGTCGGCGGCACCTACACCGTGTAGCAACGCCACGAAAAGCGTCCATATGGCTGCGTGTTTCATCTCAATCGCTACTCCCACCTTGTTGCCAATTCACTACGTTCTTGTGAGCCATTCAGCATACGGAAACCCATCATCGCGGTCAACTCCCGGTAGCCCGTCCACCACGGCAATCGCTCTTGCGTTGGCGGGAGTGATGGGGTATTGTCTTGAACAGTATTTCCACGACCCCACAAAGGATTTTCAATTGTCCACGATGCTGATTCGCCCACATTCCTTCAATAAGAGACGCAGCCTTCTCTTTCCATTCCTGTGCTTGTTCGTCACCCTCTTCGGTGACCAGATGCTACTCGGCACCGCCCAGGCCAACCCCCTCCTGCCGCCCTTGCTCCAGCTTCAGGACGGCACGGCTGTCGCGGACGTTTCCCAATGGCCCACACGCCGCGCCGAAATACTTGAACTAATGACGAAGACCTTTACCGGCACCCTTCCCGCCGCGACCCCCGCGATCGTGTCGGCTGAAATTCTGGAAACCCAGTCCCCTGCCGATGCTTCCCAGAGACACCGGATCCGATTGACCTTTGACACGAAGAATCGGGCTGCTTTCGAAATGTGGCTGTGGATACCCACGGGTGACGGTCCTTTTCCCCTCCTCATGACGGCCCCCCGCTACTACCAATTGGACTGGGCGGAAGATGCCCTGGCCCGTGGCTACATGGTGTGCCTCTATCCTGGTGTGGATAAAGACCATCCCGAAAAGGCCTTCCCCGGCTATCATTCGGTATGGGAAACCTTTCGCAAGGAATATCCCGAAGCCACGTGGACCGAGATTGTCTGCAAGGCCTGGCTCGCCTCCCGTGCGCTGGATTATATCCTCGACCCAAAGCAAGGCTATCCCGTTGCCTCCGAGCAGGTCGGTATCATTGGCCACTCGCGCTATGGCAAGCAGTCCATGATTGCGGCGGCCTTCGACGAACGCTTCACGGCCGTGGTAGCACGCAGTCCCGGCTCCCCGGCGTCGTGCCCCTATCGCCTCACCACACGGGACACCTTCATGGAAACGGTGCGCGACTATCCCGGCTCCTGGTTCCTTCAGTCGCTGAAGGGCTACTACGGAACGGAAAATGAATTGCCCATGGACGCCCACGGGTGGTACGCCCTTATTGCGCCCCGTCCGCTCCTCATTCACACAGCCCATCAGGATGGATGTGAACCGACCTGGGCCGTCGAGCAGGGCTATCTGGAAGGCCGACAGGTCTACCAACTCCTCGGAGCCCCGGAAAAATGTCGCGTGAGCTACCGCAGCGGCTCCCACAATCCCATCACCCCGGAACATCGCCAGGAGAACCTGGATTGGTTTGACCTGGCCTTCGGGAGGGGTGCGGTGAAGTCGACTGATTTCCCGGAAGTGTTCCTGCACCGCTTTGACTGGGACGGCTGGAAAAGCGCCCAGACGCCGGAAGCACTCGAAGCACCACAGCTAGACGCCCCAGCAGAAGCGCGGATCAACTGGCTCATGGGAACGGCCCCGGAGACCCTCCCCACGGGAGCAACAGAATTCATCAAGGCCGAAGACTCTCTGCGAATGGACCACGACCGCTGGGCCGCACCGGACACGGAACGTATCCCCATCCTCTTCGGAAACGGTGTACCGGGCAATCTCTACCACAATCCCAAGCGGAGCACCCCCGCCCCCGTCGTCGTCTGGCTCCATCCCTACTCCTATTCCACAGGCTACAACGAGGGGTATGGCGTGGAAGGCACCACCATCTATCACCGTCTGGCCCAGGAAGGCTACGCCGTTGTCACCTTTGACCAGGTCGGCTTCGGACTGCGCCTGTTGGAGGGCACGGATTTCTACGAGAAATTTCCCCAATGGTCGCGCATGGGGCGCATGGTCTACGATGTGCGCGCTGCCGTCGATTTTGTCGTCGATGGCAAGGGACACGCCGCCTCCGCATTGCCGCCATTCGACACCGACAAGGTATTCCTCGTGGGCTATTCCCTGGGTGGTATGGTCGGTCTCCATGCCGCCGCGTTGGATGAGCGCATAACCGGCGTTGCTTCCTTCGCCGGCGTTACGCCCTTCCGCACCAATACGGACGAAGCCGCGACGGGTGGAATACGGCAACTTTGGGAAGGCCATGCGCTACTCCCCAAACTCGGCCTATTCGCTGGCCAAGAAGAGGAAATCCCCTATGACTACGAAGACCTGTTCGCGTTAATCGCTCCGCGCCCCTGCCTGGTCGTGTCGCCACAACGTGACCGCCTTTCCAAGGTGGATGCCGTCACCGAGTCGGTGCAAAAGGCCCGCGACCACATCGGCAATTCGGCCCCGGGGCTAACCTACGAAACCCCCGATGATATCAGCCGATTTCAGCGGGATCAGCAGGACCGCGTTCTGAAATGGTTGTCGGAACTTCAAAAAAATAAGCAAGCATTGGCAGGACCGGGCCTATGAGGAAAGCACCCGATCGGGGCCTGTTGGTCCACGAAGTTGGCGACATATCGTAGCCTATCGTGGCATGGCTTCGACCAAAAAAGTTGAACCACGAATGCACACTAATTTACACGAATATTGTTGGCCGCAAAAGAGCGCAAGGAACGCAGGAATTTTCCTGAATCAGCCACGTAGTGGCGACATATCGTAGCCCAGCGGCGAGCGTAGCGAGTCCTAGGTAGAAGATATCACGAGATACCAGTAGTCCCAACGGGGCGGCATAGGAAATACTTGATAATCGCCCTTGAGCTATACCGTTGTCCTTATAGTTTCGTAAATGTGTAACAGTCTTCTTACGCTCCCGAGAAATAGGGGGCTGGTGGACAAACAACGATTTAGCGAGGAAACAAATGCACATCGACCGCCGTCAGTTTCTCAAATACAGCGCCCTTGCCACCTTCGCTTCTGCGACAGCATCAGGTGCCCCCGCGAAAAAGCGCTTCTTCTTCACCTCCCAGGGCAAGACGGCCCTGATGAACGCCGATGGATCGGGCCTCCGCTATCTGGAATTCGATGTACCCAACCAGGCCACCTGGCAACCGGGCGGCTTCTTCCCCGACGGACACCGGGTCATCATGCTCAGCATGGAGCCCCGCCGGGATGGTCCGGGGAAGCCCTTTGAGGAGTACTACCACACGACGCCCACCCATCTCTGGATATACGACCTCGATTCGGGCAGCCTTGAAGAAATCGCAACGAAGGAGCGCCTGGCGCCCTTCCAGACGCCCCAGCTTCTCTTACAGGATGGCCGCATGCTGATTCAGGTCATCCGGGACAAGGTCCCCCAGACCTTCAGCATCAATCTCGATGGCAGCGATCCCCAACCCTTCACCCAACCCGGCGAGGGCATGCCCTATGGCCTCAGCTTGAGTCCCGATGGCAAGCGGGTGGCCTACCACCTGGCGGGGCCCCGGGGCTACGAAATTCATACCGCCGACGTGGACGGTGCCAACAAAACCCTGGTCGCGCAACAGGACGGGCACCTCTACTTCGGACCCAACTGGTCCCCCGATGGCGAATGGCTCTGCTTCCAGGACTGCATCTCGGGCCAGGACCCCGGCCACGACTGGTCCGACCTGGTGGTGAGCCGTCCCGACGGCACCGAGCAGCGCCTCCTCACCGAGGGGCAGGCGCTCTGGTTTGCAGCCACCTACGGCGGCCCAGACACACGAGGCGGCGGCTCCAACGTCCCCGTGTGGTCAAAGGATGGCACTATTCTGTGCAGCCGACGGGAACCTGGCAGTCGGGTACCATGGGAATACCAGGCGGACCGTCCCGACGTCGACCATTTCAACCGCGACTTTAAGCCCGAGCAAGCGCGCGGTGGTACGAGGATAGTCCGCATCGACCCAGAAACGGGGTCCGTCACGCCCCTTAGCATCGCCAATTCACCAAGCTGGGACTTCCGCAACGCCGAGTCCACTGATGGTCAGCACATCTTGTTCTGCCGTGCGAAAACGGGTGGAGCGCCGGAACTCTGGATATGCGAAGCCGATGGTGGAAAGCAGTGCCTGCTCACGCAAGGGGTCGATAATCTTGGTGCCGACCACCCCCGATGGATACCCTAGAAAACTCGGGTGCCACGAACAGGCCCGCAGCGTTACTATTGAAAATTCAGACGTCCCGTTTCGTCCAAGTCCATCAACCGAGCCCAGGAGAAAAAGTATGCGACTTCTATTCATTTCAACGTTCCTGGTCATCATTTTCAGTTTCAGCCTGGCCTATGGAGCCGACGGTACAAACCCAACTGAAATTCACGTCGGTGCGGCCACGACCATCATCACTCCGCCCCTCGGGAGTTGGCAACAGGGTGCTGGCGCAGCGAAGAAAGGCGAATACATCCGCGATGAGTTAGAGGCGAATGTCCTTTATCTAAGCGACGGAAAAACGCCCCTGCTGATCTTCAGTTGCGACCTGGTGGGCCTCAACCTGAGCGATGTCATTCCCATCCGTGAGACCATCAGCGCGGCCACCGAGGTACCTCCCCGGCAGGTACTGATTACCTGTACCCACACCCACTCCGGACCTTCCCTACTCAAGACCAATTATCACATGCCGGTGGACCAGGCCTATATCGATGCCCTGGGTCCCAAGCTGGTAAAGGTGGCGCGCGATGCCGTCGAGAACGCCCGACCGGGGAAACTCGGTTGGGGCACGGGCGAAGCGCAAATCGGATACAACCGTCGGGTCTGTTGGGAAGACGGCACCCACTCCATGCATGGAAACACCCAACGGAACGACTTCGCGGGTCTCGAAGGACCGGATGACCCCGCCCACCTTGCCCTCTTTGCGGTAGACAGGACGGACAAACCCGTGGCGGTCCTCTACCACAACACCTCCCACCCCACGAACTTCTATGCCGCCGGTCTTTTCTCCGCGGACTACCCCGACGAGGCGCGAAAAATCATCCGGGCAAAACTGGGTGATATCCCGGTCCTTTACCTGAATGGTGCACAGGGGGATATCAGCATGAACGATATGATGAAACCTTCGAAAGAAGCTCGGGAGACCCGCCTGAAACGTTTGGGCCAGCTACTCGCCGAAGAAACCCTGCGCCTTTATGGTGAAGCCACTTTTCACGCAGCGGTGCCGCTGGGCCATGAAGTGGAAGACTTGAAGATCGCCGTGCGCCTGCCCGAACCCGAGGCCGTTTCAGCAGCCCGTGAGGTGTTGGCCCGTGTGGATGCCGGGGAAAACATCACGGGCATGAACCTCATCCTCCCCTTCGGCACCGTCCACCTGCAGGAGACCTATGGTGAAAATCCCGTGGACACCCTCCCCGTCCATGCCCTGCGCATCGGCGACGTGGCCCTCGTCACCCAACCCTGCGAACTCTATTGTCAATTTGGCCTCGACATCAAACGGCGGAGCCCCGCGCTCCACACGGCGGTGGTGGGCCTGGCCGACGGCTATTGTGGGTACTGCCCCACCATTGCGGGCGTGCTTGGCGGCGGATATTCCGGACAGCCCATCAGCTGGACACGGCTGGAGCCCTTTGCAGGCTATCGTATCGTCGAAGCCGCAGGGCCTATGTTAAATCGATTGTGGCGGGAGGCGGAGTAAGCCCCCTACTCCTGAAACTGGAAGCACCTCTCTGCCAGCACGATAAATGAGGTCCGCTTCCCAATCTGGGCAACAACGATTCGAAAATCACTCTTCTCCGGTGGCACTCGGCGAAACTATAGAGCGATAGGCCCGTTCAATCGCTTCTTGATCCAACGTGTCGTGACGATACATTCGGTCCCTATACCGATAGTCCTCTTTAACAGGCACATAATTCTGAATACACCATGTGAATCTTCCGGCACGATATTCTTGCACCAATCCCGGGTGCTTAATCGGTTCAACGTTAACGTTAAACACATTCTCCGCAAGCTCCACACCCTCCACGGCAAAGTGAAGTTCGATACGGGGGACAGAATCGCCCCGAAAGAATTTTTCCGAGTAAAAACTTAGAGAATCGAGTGCCGAGTCGACGAAACGGTACGGAGAAGGCGCGGCAGTCCAGGTAACTTCGACCGTACGGACCTGCCTTGGCTTGAACTGGGCAGAAAACGCCAGCCATGCGTGGCCGCAAATATCACCGTCGTTGCTTTCGGCACAATCCTCCAGTTCCGCCATGGTCTTTGCACTGACGACGACGTGCGTCCCGGCATCGACCAATCGGTCAATCCGGTGCACGCCTTCCTTCGGAATTCCATCTACCGAAACTTTCGCACCTTCGAGGCGCCGTTTATACCGTTCTTCGACAGGCTCGCCAGACAGTAAATATGCGGGCAGACACACAACGCCAAGTTCTACGGTCTCTGACGTGTCCCCCGAATGCATAACCTGGTAGCGCCGGGTTACCTTCAGCCCCTTTGAGGATAGCAGGACGGCTACAACCTCCTCCTCCAAAACAAGAGTTGTATCTCGCAGCACGGGGAATAGCCCCTCCCCGACGAACGCATTCGTATCATTCATGGCCATCGTTTCTCTACCGCATAGGGAGAGTACCAAGGCCACCAACGCTAATACGAAACGCAACGGACGCCTTTTTCCCGTTCTTAATCGCAAGAATGACATGTAGAATCGTCCAATCCCGTTCTTTCATGCACTGTCTGGTTTCACTTAGTCACCTCCCAATCTATACCTCTCTCGCCCTATTTGTTTCAGGACTTAGTCTGAAATCTTCCAATCACGGAGCACCCCCTACTCCTGAAACTGGAAGGAATAGAGGTCGGCATCTTTCAGGACGAAGAACAAGCGTACGGGCGTTCCCGCAATGGAGGTAACGTCACTTCCCGACGTCCACGAGATGGTCTGCTCCGTGCTATCCCCATAGTGCTCGGTGCTTTCATCCAGCCGAAATCCTTCTATCGGCGTGCCTTCGGCATCCTGGATTTCTACATGGAGATTGCCCGCCGCCGAGGTGGCATAGTTTACGGAAAGCTTATTGCCCTGGAAAATGAGCGGCTTACTGAGAAACTCACCGCCC
Organism: Candidatus Hydrogenedentota bacterium; assembly: GCA_034669905.1. GTDB lineage: Bacteria > Hydrogenedentota > Hydrogenedentia > Hydrogenedentales > JAEUWI01 > JAEUWI01. Next base: position 7,310 of record JAXMOL010000075.1, on the reverse strand, counting down.
GAATAGGGCGCGTGCAACGAGGTGAACCCGTCCAATCGAATGGTATAGCGCCGTCCCCGATGGGTCTCGTCGACCCAGGCGTGTTCGGTGAAGAGCATTGAGATCTCTTTCGTACCCACCGCCACGTCGGAATCTGTCTCCCACAATCCGTAGGCCTGGTAGTTGTCGCCATAGATCCAGCGCCCCTCCTTTTGAGGACCCGGACGCAGGAAGGCTTCGTCCCACCGCTTGAAGGCCTTGCCATCCCGACTGCTCATGAAGACCCCGTCGGTCAGATCAGTACCACATCGCTCGTAGACTTCCGTCAATTGGTCACGCAATGCCACCGGGTCGATGGTGGCACCGTGGGGATTCAAGGTGCGGGCCACGTAGCGCGTTGGAAAGCCCATGTAAATGTGGGGCGCGCGATAATAGGGCGCGATTTGATTGGTGTACATCTGTTGGGGCGGCGAGCCGGGATAGGAAATCCCCACGGGCTCGGTCCACGTCACAAAATCGGTGGAGTAGGATACGCCGATGGAGCGGAGCCCTTTGAACTCTCCTTCGGAAAAGTAGCGCACATACATGACATATCGTTTTTCCCCATCATCCCAGAAACAGGTGTTGTGGGAATCAAAGGCCCCCTTGGTCACCACGGGACCTTCACTCAAGCGCGACCAGTGAATTCCGTCGGCGGATTGGAAGGTCCAGAGGCCCTTACTCGTCACGGTGCCGCCGATGGCCTTGTATTGTGCATCGGGTGCGCACGCGGGATTGCTATCCTTAAAGGGGGCGAAATTGTGGGCTTCCGGTGTTCCCATCCAGATGATGTTGTTTTCTGTGGAGCCCTCCCAGGGGTGTAGATTCAAGATGGGCTTCGTCCAATGGATACCGTCCGCACTCTCGGCATAGCACACCGTCTCGCTCTGGGCCTGGCGGAGCGGCTTGTCGGTCGTGATGTACTTGTGGCCCCGATAGTACATACGGTAGATATCCCCGTCCTGGAATACCGTCGTGTAGCCGCTGGCGTTGCCCTCCCACGGCTTGTCGTAGGTGATAGCCACTTCCCGCTGCACCGGGGCATGAAGGCGGATGGACGCCCCGCCGGTGATCGCTTCCGCCATGGAATCATCCACAAAGAGTTCTCGCTGGGAGCCAATTCGGACAGGCTCCTCGGCAATCGCCCACGTGGGTAAGCACACAAGTGAAGTCAGTGCAATGAGTAGAAGATTCATTTGTCGCATGATGAGTTCCTGGTTAGGGCTACCGATCGTCACAGGGCCACGCGCTAGGGCCGTCCTTCATTACAACGAATGGACCACGCGCGATACAACGCGGCCATCTCCTCCACCAAGTCGGGTTGGGTTTCCGCACGGTCCTGCTGCTCTGCCCGGTCCACGGCGAGATTATAGAGCTCCCAGGGTTTCCCTTTGCGCCCGACCAGTTTCCAGTCGCCCCGACGCACGCCCCGGTCTCCATTCAGTTCCCAGAAGAGGGCCTCGTGACCTTCCCATTCCCTGCCTTCGAAAATGGGTACCAGACTCTTCCCTTCAACAGGAAGAATGTCGCGGCCCTTAAAACGCTCCGGGTACGTCGCGCCTGCAATTTCCAGGCAAGTCGGCATCACATCCATCACATGGCCACCGCCCTGTACCACGTCACCGGGATTTGTCATATTACCCGGCCACTTCACGATGAAGGGCGTGAGGATTCCGCCCTCGTAACTGCTCTGCTTGTAGCCCCGCACGGGCGTATTACTCACGTGCGCCCACTCGGGTCCGTAACCGCCAAAGGTATCGGCCGGTCCGGGCATGACGCCCGGCACCAGGGGCTTGGTCCGCGTCCCGTCCGTACGCCAGGTCCTATCGGACTTATCCAGGTAGAAGTTCCCTTCCTTCGTGGCTTTCGGATAACGCTCCGTCGCGCCATTGTCAGAAAGAAACATGATGACCGTGTTGTCTTCCCGGCCCGTTTCCTTGAGGGCGGCGAGTATGCGTCCAATATTCTGATCCATGCAATCGATCTGGGCCGCATAGACGGCCATCCGCTCCGCTTCCCAGTCTTTGTGGGGCGCATCTTCCCAGGGAGCTACGGCGCGGTCACGGGGCGCCTGGGTCGTATCGCCCAACAGTCCCAGTTCTCCGAGCCGTTTATAGCGGTCCGCACGACACTGGTCCCAACCCAGCTGGCGATAGCGATCCCGGTATTTCGCAATGTCTTGCTCCTTCGCGTGGAGGGGCCAGTGGGGTGCGATGTAGGCCACGTAAAGAAAGAAGGGCTTGTCAACGGAAGCAGCCTCCTCGATAAACTCGATGGCGTAATCCGTATAGGCGTCCGTCTTAAAATATCCCTCCTCCGGCAAGGTGTAAACTTCCTTGTCCAGAAAATGCTCATCAGTACGATTCATCTTAAAATAGTTGGTGGGCCCCAGGTTGGCCAACGAGCCAAAAGAGCGGTCAAATCCCTTAAAACTGGGCGACTTCGTGTCGGTCCACTTCCCCACCATCATGGTGTGATACCCCGCCGCCTGGAGGGCTTCGCCGATATTCAGACAACGGTCGTTCCGTACCCCATTCCAGGTCCGCACCCCCACCTGATGGTGGTAGAGCCCCGTCATGAGTGAGGCGCGCGTGGTGCCGCACACCGCCGCGTTGTAGAACTCTCGGAAACGAATCCCCTCGGCTGCGAGGCTATCGATGTGGGGTGTCTCGATTTCGCCCCCGTAGCAGCCCACATCGGAATACCCCATGTCATCCGCCATGATGAGGACAATGTTGGGACGGGTCGGCGGTGTTTCTGCCCCTGCCCCCTGGGGCACTCCCGTAAACAGAAAAACCGCGAGTATAAACAACACAACCCGATTCATAGGTAGAGTCCCTCTATGGCCAGCACCAACCCACACGTCCTGTAACGCTTTGACCCACCACTGGTATCAATGCAATGGCGGTTGGGATGTATTGCGTACAGTGTGTATTAACAAGGACCACAATTCAATGTATCCGAAATATTCCCTCAGGCCCACCTTCTCGCTGCCCCTCCTGCTTGTACTTACGCTCTTACCTGGTTGCCTCATCGTCGAGGGCGGATTGGAAGGGGAACTCTATCTCACGCCGGGGAGTTCCCAACAACTGCACATTGGTGTGGGCGGATGTTGTTACTTCATCCTTCCCGTGCCGAACGCTGCGGTCTGGACGATTACGCCCCCCATCCCAGGCATAACGATTCATCCCACCACCGGGCAGTTGACGGTCGACGCCGAGGTGCCGCATGGCACTATCGTCACGGTTCATGGCGGCACCCACCGCGCCACCCTCTACATCTATGATCCGAACGTGGCTCCGCTCGTTAATATCTGGCGGGAGATAAGTCAATTCGATTGTGACACGGAGATAGAGTCCTCGCCGGAAGAGGGTATCAACGAAATCATCTTCACGCCCGCCGGGAAATTTTCCGTCACCTGGCACCCCTTCGAAGTCTACCGCGACTACTGGGGCACCTACACCTATGACCACGACACCGGAAGGCTGGAAATGACTATCGACGGGGGCAATTACATTCCCAGTGACTTCGATGGGGACGGCACCATCACGGTGGAAGCGGACGGCACTGTATTGCTTGAAGCGATCTGGCTCGGAACGCCCAACGCGCGCGACGAGAACCCAACGCCAGCACCCTCGGGATGTGGCCATCGGTTGACGCCCAATGTTTATTGAAACGGAGAACAACAAGCCGCGATGTCATGTATGGAGTGTCGGGCGATTCGCTCCGTCCTCCGGACTCTCTTGAGCGCAGCACCACCGAACGGATAAAACTCAGGACCCGCCCCGTCTGCCACTCCCGGCGGCAGGAGTAGCCGTTTCTGATTTTCCCGCATCGCGCACAATGGCATCGCCACGAAGATTCAGAAACGCGTTGTATTTCTTCGTGCTGAGGGTATTCCCAAAGGCTTCCAGTCGCGCCAACCAGGCGTCCGCCGTTGCGGCGTCTCCGTTTGCCCGCAACTCACCCGCCGCGGCAATCGCCGCCCGGGCGAGCTTCGCCGCTGCCCGTTCCGCACCTTTGTTCTCCGCTGTCAGGGCATCCAACGCCGCACCGGTGGTAGCGCGAAATCCCTTTTCGTCGACGGCAAGGCACGCGAGAGGTTCCGGTGCCGGAGTAGCGGGCGCCGTGCCTTCTGTCAACAGGGCCAGGGCTTCCTCATGTCGGGCATGGTATTCCAGGGTAATGGCCTCTTCTACCACGTCGGTTGGCAAGAGGTCTCCGACCGGCCTTTCCTCAGGCGAACAGCCCATACCCACAAGAATCAGTAGCGTTACTATAGCCTTCTCAATACGTATACTCATGTCCGGTGCTCCCGTGTTGTGCCGCGCTTTCTATATCTCCGCCATAATACCAAGTGGCCTATCACAATAGCATGGCATACACTTCGCGTAAAAGCACGGTAATCCCCACACCCACCATCAATGCGACGGCCACACGGCCCAACAGAGCAGCCCCTCGTCCGCCCGCCAGCACTGCCGCACGATTTCCCAGCCACGCATAGGCCAGTTTCACCCCCAACAGGGCCACGACGGCACATCCGACAAGCAGAACGACGTCCAACCCGGTGAGCCGGTTCATATCGGCCACGGCCGGGAGCAGGCCCAGATAGAAAAGGATGGCCTTCTGATCACCGAGGGTAATCAGGAGCCCGGCCAGGAAACTCGACCACAGGGACGCCCCCGCTGACGATGTCGCACGCCCCATCTGCGGAGGCGTGCGCCACAGCACGATGCCGAGAAAAATGAGGTAGACGCCACTGGCACAGGCCAGGATGGAGAGCACCGGCTCCCACAAGGCCCCCAGGGCAGAAAGGCCAAAGACAGCAACGAGTATAAAAATGGTATCGCCCGCAACGAGCCCCAACGTTGTAACCACGCCATGAAGGAAGCCCAGCGTCGCAGAACGGGTCGTAACCAGCACCACCGTTACCCCCGGCAGGGCCGCCAAGAGCACCATGGTTCCGAACAAGGTGGCTAGTCCGCCGAATGTGAGATTGCTTTCCATATCTGGCCCTACCCCATACCATGCGCACGTCTTCGCTCTCCACCTCCAACGCTTCGTGCGCCGCCCTGCCCGCCGCCCTTGACCTACGCCAAGCTATTTGCTTCAATAGCGGGCACCACTCGGGGCTGCTCCAATGACTCCCTCGGCGCCTTTACTCATTATCTTTCCGACTACGGGAGAATTCAATGTCTGCATCAACGCCTGCCTTTTCCCATTCGCTCCATTTCACCATCCGGAGAGCGCTAGCCGTTGCACTCATAGGATTTATGACCGTCGCGGCTTCCTCCACCGCCGAGCCAACCCGGGAAGAAGCCGCTCAGGCGCTCCGCCAGGGGGTTGAATACTTTCGCCATGTCGTCTCCGTGGAAGGGGGCTACCTCTGGGTCTACACCGCCGATTTCACCATGCGGGAAGGCGAAAAGCCTACCACACCGACCACGGTCTGGGTGCAACCGCCGGGAACTCCTTCCGTCGGACTGGCCTACCTGACCGCCTATGAGTTAACGGGCGACGCCTATTACCTTGAGGCCGCTCAGGAAACGGCACACGCCCTGCTCCGGGGCCAGCTGCAATCCGGCGGCTGGGACTACCGCATTGACTTTGACCCCAAGGAGCGAGCGAAGTACGCCTACCGTATAGACGGAAACAAGCAAGGCCGTAACATTACCACGCTGGATGACAACACCACCCAGGCGGCACTACGCTGCCTGATGCGCGTGGACCGCGCCCTGGATTTCAAGGATGCCGCCCTCCACGAAGGTGTTGAGTACGCGCTACGCAAACTCATGGAGGCCCAGTATCCCAATGGCGCCTGGCCCCAACGCTTTTCCGCCGCACCCGATGCGGACAAATACCCTGTCAAAGCGGCGAGTTACCCCGAGACGTGGTCGAAGAGCTTTCCCAAGGTGAACTACATCGATTACTACACCTTCAATGACAATACCCTTTCTGACGTGATTGAGTTGATGTTCCTGGCCGCCGAAGTTTATCAGGATGACACCTATCGCGCTTCCGCACGGCGGGGCGCGGACTTTATGCTCCTCGCCCAGATGCCCGAACCTCAGCCCGGCTGGGCGCAGCAGTACAACGCCCAGATGCAACCCGCCTGGGCCCGCAAATTTGAACCCCCATCAATCACGGGCGGTGAATCCCAGGGCGTCATGCGTACCCTTCTCCGGGCGTACGCACTGACCGGCGATCGCAAATACCTCGAGCCCCTGCCCCGTGCCCTGGAATACTACAAGACCTGCGTCCTGGACGACGGCCGCCTGGCGCGCTTCTACGAATTCAAGACCAACCGCCCCCTCTATTTCACCAAAGACTACGAAGTAACCTACAGCGACGCCGACATGCCCACCCATTACGCCTTTAAGGTGCGCAATCAACTCGACGCCATCGCGGCCGAGTATCACCGTCTCGCGGCCCCTACGCAGGGAGACTGGCAGCCCACTACCCTCTTACACCCCGCCCAACCGGCCAAGGCAACGCCCGAACTCGCCCAGAAAGCAGCGGGCGTCCTGGCCGCACAAAATAAGGCCGGTGCCTGGCTCCAGCCTGCCAGAAAAACAAGCCAGGGGACGATTCCACCCGGAACGCCCTCCATATACGCCAGCACCTTCACCAAGAACATCATCATTCTTGCAAATTTTGTTGCCGCCAACTAGCGTGCTATATGGGAATCGATGGATCCCTGTGCGCAGCTTCAGGAATCTACCGGAACACGCCACCGCGTGCCCCGCAAGCAGACAAGCTTCGAAGGGGTGACGCAGCCGTCACTCCGCCGTCTCCAGACCGACCTCGTTCCATACTGGCACACTTTGTTGATGTAAACTACCATTTACAAATAAAATTGACGGAAATCTGCAAATAGTACTCACGATTGAACAACAAAGTTACCGATAACTTCTTTCCGGATCAATCGACAGGGTTATATCCCCCACCCCCTTTTCGTAGCGTAGGAATACGTGGCCGATTTCCCAATTTTCTCCTGCATTTCGGGCAGGCAGGCCTTTCGAAAAATCCCCCAGCACCTGCTGAAAATACGCACCGCTCCTTGGTCTGAAACTTGCTCTAAAGAAGCGCTATAGATTTACTCTATGGAGTGCTGTGCGAAGCAGAAACAACCAAAAAGGAATGGGAAATGAAGAAAAGCAATCAACGCGGGCTGTTCAGCGGGAGGGGACTCGTGCTTTCCCTTGCCGTGACCTTGCTCGCATCACTTCTGGCACCGCAACGGGCAACCGCTGCCAACTGTCCCGGGGTGTTCGGCGATTTTGTCTGGCATG
>JAXMOL010000074.1:0-27447 GCA_034669905.1 Candidatus Hydrogenedentota bacterium | reverse complement strand
AAGATGACTCCAGATACTTTCTACTACCAATCAATCAGCGCCGAAGCAAAGGCATCGGCATAACCCCAAAGCGGATACACTTAAGAAACACGATCACGTGTCCAAACAATGGGGTCCACTTCTAACTTCACCAAACTCGTTTAGACTCGTAGGGCGAAGATCGCGCGGCACGACCACATCAGCAAAGTGTTTAGCCACTACTCTATTTCCGCAATCAAATCGTCCACGTCCAGGATGGGACGTTCCCAATAGGCCGTGGCATGGAAGAGGTCAGAGAAAAAGGTCCCTTCGTTGGCTTTGCGAAATTCCACGAGCGCTTTCAGGGCTGCCTTCCCTTCTTCCCGGCGCGCTTCCGACAACACTTCTTCGCCGTCGTAGGCGGCGGCCAGGCGGGCGGCCCGTTTGGCATGCTCGACACCGAGGCGCACGAAACGAACGCGCTCGGCAAATTGCGCGTCGGATGGGGCGTCAACCTGTTTCAACGCCGCGTCCAATTGCGCGTCGGCGGGCGCAAAAGATTCCGGGGGAAAGACGTAGTGGGCCTTCTTCACATAGTTGGCATAGCGCCGGGCCACCTCGCGGTAAAGCTCGATAAAGGGAATCGTGTTCTCCGTCGCATAGTCTTCCCAATAGGTGAAGTAGCCGCCCATTGTTTTTGACGCCGGACCGAATCCCGAGAGATATTCCTCGCGGATGGTGTCGAGCGCCAGTTCGGGTTTGTTCATGAGGCGCAGGTGCATATAGAGCCGGGGGCCCTGAGCGGCCCATTGGCCGGTGAGGGAATCGAAGTTGGCCCCTTCCATTCCATGCGCCACGGCGAACTTAAAAAACTCACCTTCCTGCTTTGTTTCGAAGTGGGGCATGACGTAGCCATCGTGGAGGTAGTTGGGCCGGTAGCCCAGGCGAATACCCGTTTCCCGCCAGCCGAGCCATTGGGCCTCGAGCCACTCCACCGCCTCGTCGGGCATGGGGAAATAGCGGAGGTGGGGGTCCTGCCATTGCACGAACTCACCGTATACCTTATTGCCCAGTTGGATATCCTTGACCGGCGCGGGCAATTCGTTTTCGTAAATGAAGGAGGCGGACACCACGGCATGGGGATTTTTCTTCGACGCCTTCTCCCGCATCACCTTCCAGAACCGGGCGTAGCGGTCCGACGTAGCCCCACCAAACAATTCGTCGGAGCGGGGATCGGCACCATAGACGTAGGTGGCGAACCAGGGCGGGTCAGTCGGCTGGGGCCCATCCCAGGCGCGGCAGTTGTCACAAATACAACGTCCCGGACGGTCCACCGGCCCCAGCAGCAACACGCTTTCCCCATCCCACTGCTCGATGACGAAATCCTGCAATTCCTCGTTGGACACACACATGGGCGTGTTGTTGTAATCGGGATCCGGATGGCCCCGGGTACCGTCTTTGCGCAAGGCGAACCACTCGGGGTGCTCTTTGCCGTAGCGCTTCCACCAGCCATAGAAGAGATGCCCCGAGGGTGGCTTACTGTCGAGCCCGCCAAGGCGATGACGACGGAGAAAAACCTGGAGCGCCTCAGCATAGGCGGTCGCGCCTTCCGGAGAAAAGCCAAGCCGGGAGTTTGCCTCATCGATGGGCTGTCCGTTGATGACGGAATTGATTCGGGAAAGATACATACCGCGGAAGGCCAGGGCGGGCGAATGGGTTTCATTGACGGACCAGAAGGACACGGTGTCGGTGGACGGCACGTAGGTGCCCAAGTCTCCGGGCCACAACCAGCGCACACCCAGGTAACGCTCGATGAACTCGTAGACGCCGAAGAGGGTACCCCCATCGGGCGTGCGGAAGGACAGGGGATCGCCCCCACCATCGGGACCCGCGATGAAGAGGTCATTGCCTACAGAGCGCATGGTGTAGGTTTCGCGCGGCAGCCGGTCGGTGTGGACTCCATTCCGCTGTGCCGCTTCCGTATTGCCAATATAGACCCGCGTGTGGGGCCCTTCAGAGGCTTCGCTCTCCCGCACAATCGCGAGCGCCACCCCCGTGGCCCGCTCCACGTGGTCCACCAGCTCCTGGGCCGCGTAGGTCGTAGTGGCTGTCGGGTCATCGGCGGTCACAATGACGGCCTGGGCCGCACTGCCGCGCACCAGCGTCACCTGCGCCGAAACCGACAACCCCATCAACAGGAAAAATCCAACACACAAAAGACGTCGAAGTAACATGTAGCGCTCCTCTCCAGCTGCGGCACGTGATATACAGTGCTTCATAGTGCCGCGAGCAGGCACGGGAGTCAAGCAGTGGAATCGGCGCGTAATGCCGGGCGTAGAATCGACGTATTACCCGATTCCGGAGACTTCAGCAGGGAAGCAAGACGCTCTGGAGTGCGGCAGCTTGCTGCCGCTTTTCCCCGGGGAGCTTGCTCCCCACCCCTAAACGTTCCTTGAACCGCCGTCAATCCGTCCTATGCCGTGAGCAAGCTCACTCCAAAACAGCGCAAGCAAGCTTGCGCACTCCAAAGGGTCCGCGATGTAAGTTAGGGGAGGAGCGGGTCAATGAAAGTTGTTTCTACGGCTCGACCAACCTAACGACCAATGCGCCTTTCACACCACGTGGAAAGCTTACGCCGCGATGGCGGAACTCAGGGTCAACATAGGCAGTAACATGGCGATGACGAGGAAGCCGATAATCACTCCCATGACGACAATCAGGAGCGGCTCAAAAAGGGCAGTCACCGCCTTCACCGCCCGGTCTACTTCCACATCATAGGCGTCGGCGATGCGATTGGTCACGGCACCGATTCGGCCACTTTCTTCTCCCACGGCAAACATGCTCACCACCACGGGCGGGAAGTGTGCGCATTGTTCCAGGGCCTCACTCATGGCCCCACCGGCGGTGACGCACCCATGGAGGGTGCGCACCTCTTCACGGATAACATGGTTGCTCATGGTGTCCGCCGTAATTTCCAGGGTGGTCAGAATGGGCACCCCGTTGTCGAGCAGGGTGCCGAGGGTACGGGCGAACTTCGCCATCTCATAGCGCTGCACCAGAGTGCGCACGACGGGCACACGGAGCACGAAGCGGTCCCACTGTTGTCGGCCTGACTCGGAACGAAACCACCGCACACTCCCCCACCCGCCTGCGGCCAGGCCGAGCAACACGGCCCACCACCAGGTGCCCATGAAATTACAGACCGCCATGACAATTACGGTGGGCAGGGGTAACGCCGCGTTGAATTCGTTGAAGATACCGATAAATTTCGGAAACACGAAGGAGACCAGAATGAACACGGAGAGGGCACTGATGAGGGAGAGAAAGATGGGATAAATCAGGGCGGTAACAAACTTCCCGCGCAGGGATTCCTCTTGCTCGCCGAATGCGACAATACGCCACAAGACATCGTCGAGCATCCCCCCTGTTTCCCCCGCCCGCACGAGGTTGATATAGAGGGGCGGGAACAGCCGTCCATGTTCCGCCAGGGCATCGGCCAGTGAATTACCCTGCTGAACCGATTCGCGGATCTCGTCCACCACAGCGACCAGCTGGGGATTTTCCCCCTGTTTCGCAATGGTGCGCAGGGCGCGGGTGAGCATCATGCCCGACTCGGTGAGGTTGGCCAATTGTCGGAAAAAAATATTACGCTCGCTCAGGCGAACCCGCTGAAAAACCTTGGTAAGCCGTGCCTTCGACCCACCGTCTTCTTCCACCCGCTCCACATTCAATGGAAAGTAGCCCATCTCGCGCAGACGCGCCACAGCCGCCCGCTGGGACTCGGCTTCCAAGGTGCCGCTCAGCTTTTCTTCCGGTCCCCTTTTTACCTCATACTGAAATTGAGGCATGGCCAGATTCTTCCGGTGGCAATAAATCCGCATCTGCCGTCACCCGCAACACTTCTTCCACCGTGGTGCGGCCATCACAAACCCGCAACCAACCGGCCTGGCGCAGGGTGCGCATCCCCTGCTTCAGGGCCACCTGTTTGATCTCGAGGGAATTGGCCCGCTCTACCGTCAGGTGTTTTATCTCCGGCGTAAAGGGTAGCATCTCATAGATAGCAGACCGCCCCCGGTAGCCCGTGTTTCGACAGGCCGAACAGCCCGCGCCCTGGCGAAAGGTGGCCTCGGTAGCGGCCTCGGCCCCGGAACCAAACTCGGCGCGCAACAGGGCCTCTTCGTAGCTTGTCGGTACGGCGCACTGGTCACAATTCTGACGGAGCAGGCGTTGTGCGATGGCGGCAATGAGGGTGCTGGAGATGAGGAAAGGCTCTACGCCCATATCCAGGAGTCGCGTTACGGCCCCCGAGGAATCGTTGGTGTGGAGGGTGCTCAGTACCAGATGACCAGTTAGACTGGAGCGTACCGCCATTTCGGCCGTCTCATAATCGCGGATCTCACCCACCAGCAGGATATCGGGATCATGGCGCAACACGGAGCGCAGGCCCCGGGCAAAATCGAAGCCAATCTGGCTGTGCACCTGCATCTGGGTAATCCCCGGGAGCTGATACTCGACCGGGTCTTCGATGGTAATGATTTTACGCGACAGGTCGTTGAGCTGACTCAATGCCGCGTAGAGCGTCGTGGTCTTCCCGCTGCCCGTGGGGCCGGTAACCAGCAGAATCCCATGGGGCCGTCCAATAAACCGGTTGAACACGTCCAGGTCTTCATCCCGAAAACCCAATTGGGGCAGGGTCAAGAAGGCATTGGATCGGGTGAGCACCCGCAGGTTCACCGTTTCTCCATAGGGCGTGGGCAAGATGGATACCCGCAGGTCGTAGGACTCGGCGCCGAAGGTGGCGAGGATTTTCCCATCCTGGGGCAATCGCTTTTCCGCGATGTTCAGATTCGCCATGATCTTCACGCGGGACACCATGGCCGCCTGAAAGCCCTGCATGCGGGCGGGCGTGGGCACGGCGTGCAGCATGCCGTCGATGCGGAAACGAACCCGCAACTCGTCTTCAAAGGGCTCGATGTGGATATCGGTGGCGGCCGACTTTACGGCTTCCAGAATCAGCTCATTGACGAACTTGACGATCGAAGCGTCCACATTTTCGTCGTCGAGAGAAGCGCTTTCCTGCTGGGCGATGGTGCTCTGGGCCGTGCCCTGGGCCGAAAGCTTTTCCATGGTGTCGGCACCGACCCCATAGTATTGGCGGATGGCCGCTTTTATGGCATCGGGCGTGGCCACCACGGCCTCCACCCGTTGCTGGAGTACCTGCCGCATGTCATCCATCAGATGGGAATTCAGCGGGTCACTCACGGCAACAACCAGGGTTCCCCGACGCTCTTCCAGGGGGACACAGTGATAATGGGTGGCGAATCGGGAGGGAAGCTTCTTCAGCACCCCGTCTGCTACGTGTTGTTCGCCAAGGGTGACGTAGCGGAGTTCACAGAATCGGGCCAGGGAACGATACACCGACTCGGCATCCGCGATCCCCTGTGCAATCAACAGATCCCCTGAGAAGGGAGCATTGGCCCCAACCTCCCGTTTCAACCGACGCAACGCGTCCTCTTCCACGACGCCGTCGCGGAGAAACTGCTTTTCAAACGCCTTGAACTCGGCCACGAACCGCTCCCACCCTTCCGTGTTACATACCCCGTCCAATCCGGGAAACACGCTGAGGGCATGCTATCACAGCCTCTGCCAGCGCGACAAAAGTCCCGCTTCATCGGGGTGCCCTGCCAGGGCGTCATCCTGCTCCCGGCTGCAGGCGGGCCAGCACGGCCGCGGCCATCCGGGCGGGTACTTCATGGGGACCCTGGGCCACCGACTCCAACAGCTCCCGACCCCGATCCGGGTTATTCTCTTCCTGCCAATACTGCTCACCCAGACGGACGTCCAATTGGGCGACGGCCACGGGGTTGGTGAAACGGCTGCGGAGGGTTTCCAGACCGGTAACCCCGTCATCTTCTATCACCGCGACCATGGTCTCGAGGGCTTCATCCGCGATAGCACGGCCGGGATTGCGGGCCATGATGGTCTCCAATCTGGGAATACCATCTTCGCCCAAACTGCGGGCGGCGTCGATGGCATAGAGGGCTTCATAACCGGAATCACGGGCTTCCGCCAGCAGGTCATAGCGATCTTTCAGCGCCCCATGACACTGGGCCCAGACATCGGCATACTCGTCACGAACCTTCGAATAGATAGCATAAGACTCTTCATAGCGACGAAAAGCCGCATATTCCAGACTGGCCATTTCCAGATATAACACGCCGGCAGTCGGGCCATCGCCGTGATAGGCCAGGGCATTCTCCAGAACCTGCCGCGCTTCCATCTCTTTACCCGACTTACTCAACAGGCCGGCTTCCTCCAGGGCGAGACTGACAGGGCTCCGATCCGGGCCCGGAAGCGGCGCGCCCGCCCCCCCTGAAAACCAATACAAACCTACCACCCCAAAAACCGCGCAACTGGTGACGAAACTCAAAACGGTCCAACGTCCCTGCCGCCTGGATACGGCCTCATCCCGCAGTGCTTCTCGAAGCGACGGAAGCAGGTCGCCCGCAAAGGATGGCGCTGTTGTGGGTATTTCGCCGACGAATAGCGCCAGATTCTCCTTCTCCTGCGCACAACGGGGACAGTGTGCCAGGTGCGCCTCCAACTCCGATTGTTCCGATTCGCTGAGTGTTTCATACAGCGATGCAGCCACGAGACCCTGCATATTCCGACAAGAACGCATACAACTACCTTTCCATCCCCAGAGAGGACATCTTGGTCCCGGCCGCCCCCAACCTATACCGTTTCATACAAGTCACTCAATTCCACCTGCAATTTTTTCAGAGCACGGAAGAGGTGAACCTTTACGCTTCCCACCGTACACCCCATACTCTCCGCGATTTCGGCCAGGGAAAGTCCTTCATAATGACGCAACAAGAACACTTCCCGCTGCGACGGGGACAATACCGGCAGGGCCGCGCGAATGCGTGCCTCAATTTCGTTTCCACGGACCACCACATCCGTTTGCAAAGTGGTGGGTTCCACCGAGGCACCTTCAGAAGTGGGTACAAAGGCCTCTTCCAGGGATTGCTCGGGATAACGCTTTTTCTTACGCAGTTGGTCAATGCTGTGGTTGCTCGTCATGCGGAGTAGCCACGGCAGGAAGCCACCAGTCGGTTTCCAGTGCCCGATTTTCCGATGCACCTTGATAAAGACTTCCTGGCTCGCATCAAGGGCATCTTCACGATTTCCAAGCACACGATAGGCCACGGCGAACACACGACCCTGAAAACGGGTCACCATTTCGTCAAACGCCGCCTCGTCCCCGGCCTGAAAGGCCAGGGCCAACGCCTTATCATCCAAGGACTCCAAACTTATCCTTCCACGTAGACTCCACCCATAGAACGGAGATTTTGGGCCAAAGGTTAACACGCGCCAACACGGCTAGACGTCTTCGCACACCGGGTCGGCGGCGATGCGGTCAAGAATTTCGTCGAGGTCCCGCTCCCGCACCCGACAGAGCCAGGTGTTCTCGGGAAAAAGCATGACGTTGGGCCCTTTGCTGCACTGGTTCATACAGCCCGAAGAACAAACCCGGACCTGCCCCTGTAAGCCCCGCTGCTTCACCTGTTTCTTCAATTGCGCACAGAGCTTTTTGCCGCCGTGGCATTTCTTTCCACCGCCGCCCTGGGTGCACACAAAAATGCTTTGAGCGGTCGGTACGGATTTTTCTTTCATTCCAGCCTCCAGAAGTGGCATCGATGACTTCATTTTAGCACGTACGAGCAGCCCGACCGCGCCTCCTCTCAGATTCTGGGTTGCTATGCTGTTTCCGGGCCGTTGCCTTCTGATAGAATGCTGCCATGACAAATCATGATTATTGGCAAACCCTTGTCGGTGAGATTTCTCCCGAAGAATTCCTTCGTTCCTACGGCACCGCCGACCCCGAACTCGGGCTCGAGCGCTTTCTGGAAGAGCGTGGTCAGCTCTATGGGGTCCTCAATCAGGGCAACTGGAAGAGCACCTTCGAAGCGACCAATCAGTACCATATCGTGACCGCCCGCGTATATCTCCAGAGCTATCTCGAAGAAACGCGGGAAGACTGGGAGCCCGCACTGGAAGCCCAGCCCCCCAAGGTCGTTCGGCGGTATCGTCCCGTCTATGACCTCCCGGTACCCGGAGCAGAAAAAGACGCGGCCTCCGAAGCAGCAGAAGCCTCCGAAGCAGCAGAAGCCTCCGAAGCGGTAGAAGCCTCCGAAGCGGTAGAAGCCACTGAAGCGGTAGAAGCCTCTGAAGCGGTAGAAGCCTCTGAAGCGGTAGAAGCCTCTGAAGCGGTAGAAGCCACTGAAGCAGTAGAAGCGCCCGAAGCAGCAGAAGCGCCCGAAGCAGCAGAAGCGTCCGAAGCGGTAGAAGCCACCGAAGCAGCAGAAGCCACTGAAGCAGTAGAAGCCACTGAGGCGGTAGAAGCCACCGAAGCGGTAGAAGCAGCAGAAGCGCCCGAAGCGGTTGAAGCCACCGAAGTAGCAGTAGCGCCCGAAGCAGCAGAAGCTTCCGAAGCGGCTGAAGTCGAAAAGTCTGTAGAGTAGTCGGCGGAAGCAGCTCGGTCAGGACTATCAATCCCCCGCCTGAGAAGTGCTTTCCCGCTCTGACACCCTGTCTGTCTGACGCACATAGCTCGCAACAAGCGAGCCCGTCAGGTTGTGGACCACGCTGAATACACTCGCGGGTAGTGCCGCCAGGGGCGAAAAGTGTTGGCTCGCCAGGGCCACTCCCAGGCCGCTGTTCTGCATCCCCACTTCGATGGCCACTGTACGCCGATCTTCCGGCGAAAGGCCCGTCGCCCACGCGAGCACGTAGCCCATTCCGAGTCCAAGGACGTTGTGCAGCACAACCGCCCCACCCAAGGCCAGCCCTATCTGGGGCAGCACGTTGTGCGACAAGCCCACCACCGCGGCAATAATCAACACGATAATGACCACCGACACCGCGGCAATAATCAACACGAT
Source organism: Candidatus Hydrogenedentota bacterium (assembly GCA_034669905.1). GTDB lineage: Bacteria > Hydrogenedentota > Hydrogenedentia > Hydrogenedentales > JAEUWI01 > JAEUWI01. The sequence continues at coordinate 18,544 of JAXMOL010000074.1, read as the reverse complement.
AATGACCACCGACACCGCGGGAAATACCGCGTTAAAACGGGCCGCACGCTTCCCGAGCAGCACGTGCGCCACCAGGCCCGCGCTGACCGGCACCAACACGATCGTCACCACACTCCGGAACAGGGCCCAGGCATCAACCGGCACGACACGGCTTCCCAGCAGCTGAATCAACAGGGGCGTCAGGACTACGGCGGCCACGGTGGAGCAGGCGGTCATGGTGACCGAAAGGGCCACGTTTCCCCGGGCCAGGTAAACGATGACATTGGATGCGGTACCACCGGGACAACAGCCAAGGATAATAAACCCCAATTGCACTTCCGGCGGCAAGCCAACGGTCCGCGCAATCCCCCACGCGATGAAGGGCATGAGGAGAAATTGACCGAAGAGTCCACAGGCCACGGCCCGGGGCTGGGTGACCACCCGCGCAAAATCGGCCGGCAGAAGGCTCATGCCCATGCCAAACATGATGATCCCGAGACCGGGCACGATTCCGGGCTTCAATACCTGAAAGGGCACCGGAAAAAACCAGGCCAGCCCGGAAAACAACACCACCCAGACCACGAAGCCCTGCACACACCAGGCACTCAGTCGTATCACTTGAAATCACCTCTCCGTCATGGACCGGTGCGACCGTGGCGCACCGCAGGGAAACCGGTGGACTGCCGCCCCGGTCTCAGTTAGGAACAATCGGTATCCTACCCGACGTGAAGCAAAATCCCCTACCTCAACCATCAAGCACCGGAACCGCCAACATGACTTCTCATTCTCTATTCCCTACCACCGCGCTCAGACACCTTGCCGGGTGTACCCTGCTTCTGGTCGTGGCGCTTCTCGTCGCCCTTCCCGGCGCTGCCACTCCGCTCGATGACTATGTAAACACGCCCGACCCGGTTTTCCGTTATGAACTGCACCCCCAGGCCACGGTCACTAAGAAGACCCACGAGGCCAAAGTCTATCACCTCGTCTCCCAGGAGTGGCTCACGAAGGCCGAGGTGGATCGCCCGCTCTGGGAACACTGGGTGACCATCCACGTCCCCGCCGAGCGCGCATTCAAGCCGGCCATGCTCTTTATCAGCGGCGGCGGCAATGGGGGCAGCGCTCCCACGCCCAACGGGGCCATGACGCAAATCGCGCTGATGACCAAGTCGGTGGTGGTCGAAATCAAGCAGATCCCGAATCAACCCCTCCACTTCGCCGGAGAAAACATGGCGCCCTATACGAAATCCGGCCGAAAGGAAGACGCCCTGATCGCTTTTGGGTGGGACCAGTTTCTGACGGGCGGCCGTGCAGAATGGCTCGCCCGCCTTCCCATGACGAAGGCCGTGGTCCGGGCCATGGATCTGGTGCAGAAAGAGCAACCCGATGTGAAAGAGTTCTTCGTTGTCGGCGCATCGAAACGGGGCTGGACCACCTGGACCACGGCCGCCGTGGACCAGCGGGTTATCGGCATCGCGCCCGCCGTTATCGATGTCCTCAACTTCGTACCCTCCCTCGACAACCACCACAACGCCTACGGATTCTGGGCCCCTGCCGTCAGTGAGTACGAGGAAACCAACATTACCGGGCGTATCCACACCCCGCGGATGAAAGCCCTCCTCAACATTGTGGACCCTTACAGCTATGTCGACCGCCTCACCATGCCGAAGTATATCGTCAACTCAACAGGCGACCAGTTTTTTCCGCCGGACTCCTCGAAGTTTTATTTCGACGATCTCAAGGGAGAAAAATATCTGCGCTACACGCCGAACACGGATCACGGGCTGAATCTCGGTGTCTATACCAATCTGGCGTCCTTCTATCACGCCCTTCTGAACGACACGCCCCGTCCCGTCTTTGACTGGAAAGCGAATGCCGATGGGAGCCTTGCGGTCCACTGTACGACGAAGCCGGAAAAGGTGCTGCTATGGCAGGCCCACAACCCGAAGGCCCGCGATTTCCGATTGGAAGAAATTGGTGCCGCCTGGACCAGCACCGAATTGTCCAGCACGGATGGCACCTACCATGCCCTGCCAACGCTCCCCGAATCGGGGTACACTGCCTTCATGATTGAGCTCACCTTTGAGAATCCCGATTTTCAGTTTCCCTTTGTCTTCACCACGGGCGTCCAGATTCTACCCGACACCTATCCGGCCCGAAAGTAGCCGTTTCGGGGCTTGTCCCTCGTGTTCCTGAGCAGGTACACTGGCCCATTGATACCGCGGGGAGCGCCTGCGAACTGCACCGTGCAGTCGCTTAAGATTTATCCCGAAGCGCGGAGAGCACTGGAGAGAAAACCATGAAACACCTGAAGATACTGGCCGTGTTGTGCCTGACGGGCTTCGCCTTGTCGGCATGTGCCCCCACAAAAGAAAATGGAACCCAAGGCGACCCAATCGAAGCCAAGCCCACCGCGGAAACCCCGGCAACGCCTGAGCCAATGGCTGAAGCGCCTGCAGAGGCCTCCGCACCGGTAGCAACACCGGCAGCGAACCCTGCCCCTGCCGCCCCCCCGGCACCGACTATCAACGCGGCCCCTGTCGAAATCGAATGGCTTCCCCTTTTCAACGGCGAAAACCTGGAGGGGCTGACCCAACGGGGTGCCGCCACCTGGGAAGTGAAGGACGGCGTGCTTACCGGACAGTCCCCCGATGGCCAGGGACACATTTATTTCGCCCCTGAGTTGACCGACCTCGAGGTAAAGGGCATGTTCAAGATTACTGCCCTCGATCGGGACGCCAACAGTGGCCTTTATTTCCGGGCCAATCCGCCAGAGGACAATGTAGACGGTTATCCCAAGGGCTATGAAGCCCAGATTTGCCACTCCCAGGATGCCCACACCGGCTGGCTCTGGAAACCGGGTGCGCCGACCGGCAAGGCCAACAAGCTCCTGACCAAAGATGGCGAGTGGTTTTCCATGCGCGTGAAAGCCCAGGGTAAGACGATCCAGATCTGGGTGGAAGACGAGCTGGTCATGACCTACCAGGACGAGGAATACACCAAGGGATACTTCGCGCTCCAATGCCACAATGCCGGCATGATTGCCGAAGCCAAAGACCTTTACTACCGCGACCTGAGCGCCCAGTAGCACCTCGGACGACACTTCAAGCACGACCCGGCCAACCATGCGTTGCCGGGTCGTTTTTTATCCGGTGCCGGCGTACCACAGGCATATCGCTCACACGTCTTTTCGTGCCACGCGATGACGAACAAAGCAGATCCCGTCCTGGCGACGTTCATCCGGCCTCTCTTTCAAGTCAGCCCCCACCTTTTTGCACCACGACTTCCCAACCACCGACGAAGGGATAGCGGTTCCCAAGGACGTACCACGGCGCTTTGGCAAGGTGGGACAGCAGGGCCACTTTCCAGTCTTGTGCGAAAGAGACCTGGACGATAGCGGGCCGCGCTGTGATGAGGGAGACGTCCTGCCCTTCTCCGGCATGATGGACGAGGTTCTCCCAGCACCGGGACCCCATATCGTGGAGGTGGGCGGGATAGGGAAAAAACCAGGCGGCACCACGCGTGCCGACCAGACGCATGTAGAGGGCCACATAGGGTGTCCGCGCATAGAAGCGGCCGCCGGGAGCCAATCGCGTGAAGAGGGCCTCCAGGACGCCCCGCGGGTCGGGTACATGTTCAACCACTCCGCTCGCGATGATGAAGTCAAAGGGAATCCCGTCTACCGCTTCGAGATCGCTCGCCCGTTGGAACGTGATTCGTGCATCGGCACTCGGGGCACCGTCTTCTCCGTAGTCCACGAGTTGCACGAAGATATCCCCCGCGCCACGGGCACGGAGCTTTTCCGCCACGTTCACCGCGATACTGCCATCGCCCCCGCCAAAGTCGAGGATGCGCAAGGGCCGTCCCGGACTGACGGGACCATACGCACGGGCCAGGTGTTCTCCAAATCGGTTTAGATTGCCAAAGGTCACGTGAGGGGCGTTTTCCTGATGGGCATCCCCCGCGTAAAACCCGGCATAAAGGGAATCCAGCGCCTCCGTGGTCGGCATACGCGACACACTGCTCCCCCCACACCCGATGCAGGTAAGCAACGTCACCGCCGGTGCGTTCTGGATAGGGTGGGCTACGTATCGATCGGTGCTGCCACAGAGGGGGCACGCGGCTTCGGCCGGCAAGAGCATCGACTCCGCGAGGTGCGCCGTGCCGTTAAATGGAAACAGTGGGTTCATCGGGTGACTTTCAAGCTCCGGAGTGGAACGGTAGCCCCCTGCCACGGTGGGACAACGTCCGGTTTACTCCGAATTCTAGCAAAAAGACGCAGTGCCCCGTTCAACTATGATATACTCTCCGAGTACCCCCGGGTCTTCGTGTAACCAACTTCACCTTGGGCACGCCTCTCTGTAGCTCCTCTGAGCCCGTCTTGTGTCAATACAGTTTCTGTGCCTTTCACCCGGAATATACCGCTGGGCCGCCGTCGCCTTGTTTTACCCTAACCCATCGCGACGGGCGAATTTCGCCTATGGCACCCGAAACGCACAGGATACCCCTATGTCTACAGAAATCACTGAATCCGCCGATACCACCGAATCCCTTCGATTCTCCGATCTGGGCCTGCCCAAATCGATCCTCAAGTCCCTGGAAGATATCGGTTACGAAACGCCGTCCCCCATTCAGGCCGAGACCATCCCCCCCCTCCTGAGGGGCACCGATGTGCTGGGCCAGGCACAGACAGGTACCGGCAAAACGGCCGCCTTCGCACTGCCCATCCTCTCTCAGATAGAGCTGGCCCAAACGACGCCCCAGGCACTCATCCTCGTGCCCACCCGGGAACTCGCCATCCAGGTAGCGGAAGCCTTCCAGAAATACGCCAGCCACCTCAAGAATCTACACGTGCTCCCAATCTACGGCGGCTCTTCCTATGATGGCCAGTTACGCGGACTCCGGCGGGGCGTCCACGTCGTCGTCGGTACCCCCGGCCGGGTGATGGACCACATGCGCCGTGGCACCCTCAACCTCGAAGGCCTCACCACCCTGGTGCTCGATGAAGCCGACGAAATGCTCCGCATGGGTTTCATCGACGACGTGAAGTGGGTCCTGGAGCAGACGCCGTCAGACCGACAGATTGCCCTCTTTTCCGCCACCATGCCGCGGGAAGTCCAGAAAATCGCCGAAGCCCATATGCGCAATCCGGAAGTGATTGCCATCAAGGTGCGCACCTCCACCGCCGAGACGATCAACCAGCGCTATTGGATGGTAAGCCATCATCACAAGATGGATGCCTTGACCCGCATCCTGGAAGCGGAAGATTTCGACGCGGTCATTATCTTCGTCCGCACGAAAACCGCCACCGTCGAGTTGGTGGAAAAACTGAATGCCCGGGGCTATGCCGCCTCCGCACTCAACGGGGATATCGCCCAGAACCAGCGCGAACGCACCGTCAACCGCCTTCGCAATGGTGACCTCGATATTCTGGTCGCCACCGACGTGGCCGCCCGTGGCCTCGACGTGCAGCGTATCACCCACGTCATCAACTACGACATCCCCACGGACACGGAACCCTACATTCACCGTATCGGCCGCACGGGCCGCGCCGGACGGACGGGTGAAGCCATTCTCTTCGTCACCCCCCGGGAAAAGCGCCTCCTCTTTGCGATTGAAAAGGCCACCCGTCAGAAAATAACGCTCATGGAAATGCCCTCTACGGAGGTCATCAACGACAAGCGTATTGCCCAGTTCAAGCAGAAGATTACTGATACGCTGGCCAATGAAGACCTGAAACTCTATGAAGACATTGTGGAGCAGTATCTGCTCGACCACAACGTGCCGGCCCTCGAGATTGCCGCGGCCCTGGCCAAGCTGGTGCAGGGCGAAGAGCCCCTCCTGCTGAAGGACCGCCCGAAGGCCGAAAAGCGCAAGCGTGATGCCGGTGAGCCCAGCTGGGAACCCCGCGAACGGCCAGAACGAAAGGGCGGCAAGAAAGAACGCCCGCCCCGTCATGCCGAGGCGCTGCCGGAAGGCATGGAGCGCTATCGCATGGCCGTAGGCCACAAGCACGGCGTAAAGCCCGGCAACATCGTGGGCGCCATCGCCAACGAAGCCGGTCTCGAGAGCAAGTTCATTGGTGCCATCGACATCCAGGAACACCACAGCACGGTGGTCCTGCCCCAGATGCCCAAGGAAATCTTCCAGCTCCTGCAGGATGTATGGGTAGCCGGACAGCCCATGCGGATCCGCAAAGATGACGAAGGTGGCGAAAGCGACGGCGGCTCCTTCAAAAAGAAGGGCTTTAAGAAAAAGGGCTTCAAGTCTGGTGGCAAACCCTTCAAGAAGAAGGACGACAAAAAGCGCCCCGAATTCAGGGCACCGAAAAAGCCCAAGAAGAAACACCGCAAAGGCGGCGAATAGACATTCCCAGCCGCGTGTGACAGGTCAGCCTGTTACACGCGGTTTTTCTTTGCTTCATGGGAAATTAGCAACCACCGGCAGAGCCGGGGGTATGAGGGAGGCCCCTGAAAGGGGCCGATCTGTCAAACTCATGGACGAAGCCAGAGCATTTAGTCCCGTAGGGACTAAAAAGAACATGGCACACACCGCCCAGTATATGATTGCCAGCAACCAGCCCAGGAACGGCAGGGCCTTATAAATTCTCACCGGCAGAGCCGGTGATTTAACTTGGACAATTGGTGGGTACAAACAAAAACTCCCACCGCACAAACGAACTAAACCCTACGAACGTGCCGCGCGATCCGGTATTCCCGGTTCGTGCGTGGGTGGGGAGCAAGCTCCCCGGAAAAAAGCGGCAGCAAGCTGCCGCGCTCCAGAGCGACCCGTTTACGTATAGGCCTTCTCCGGCATTACGTTGTAGCCTTTTCGACTCCGATATTATTTAATAGCCACTGGACATCACCCGCCGCCCTTCGTTAGGATCACCCGGTTCCCCCGTGTGGCGCGAGAGGACAGTGTGGCGATCAACGTTGGGGCATCTTTTCCCGACGTCCGCCTTCCCATTCCACCCAAAGGACTGCGTGAATGATGCGAGTATTTCCGGGTATTGTTGTGGCCCTGTGCCTTTTCCTCTCCGTTTCGGTATCTGCAGAGCACCGAATCTTATTACAAGGTGGCGATCGACTGGTCGTCGTGGCGTCCGACGGCGAAATCGAATGGGAAATGCCCTGGGCCGGCATCCACGACATCCATGTCCTGGAGAACGGCAATATCCTGGTGCAGCAGGGCATGCAGAAAATCGCCGAAATTGACCCCAACGCCAAGGAGGTCGTGTGGTCCTATGATGCCCAGGCCAGCAATGGCAACGAAGGCAAGAAACTGGAAGTCCATGCCTTCCAACCCCTGGCGGAAGACCGCTTCATGTTGGCCGAGTCGGGCATCGGGCGCATCATCGAAATCGACCGCGATGGCAAGCTCCTGAAAGAGATTAAGCTCAAGCTCGACCGGCCCCACCCCCACATGGATACGCGCCTCGTGCGCAAGCTGGACAACGGCCACTACCTGGTCTGCCACGAGGGCGACGGATTCGTCCGCGAATACGATGGCGAAGGTACCGTGGTCTGGGAATACGACGTCCCCCTCTTCGACAAAGAACCCGCCGGCGGACATGGTCCCGATGCCTGGGGCGACAAGACCTTTTGCGCACTACGCCTGCCGAACGGCAACACCCTGTTGAGCACGGGTAATGGCCACGGTGTGCTGGAAGTCACACCAGAGAAAGAAATTGTCTGGCACTTGAAACAGAACGATTTACCCGGCGTGACCTTCGCCTGGGTCACAACCTTGGAGGTCCTCCCCAACGGGAACTATATCATCGGCAATTGTCACGCCGGTGAAGGCCAACCGATTCTTGTGGAAGTGGAGCCCAAGAGCAAGAAACTGGTCTGGAAATTTGACCGCTTCGACGATTTTGGTAATAACGTATCCAATTCGATTGTGTTGAGTGCGCCCGAAGGGCGGATTCGCTAAAGCACAACGACCTGATTGTTACAAGGAGATAAAGGACAAAAAGGACGTAATCGACAAAGATGTGCGCTGCTCGTAACGTCGGCGCAGCCAAGATCCAAGACCAGAGGTTCCTTTGGCTAGCCTTCGCTCAGTGCTTTCTCAGTCCTCTAAGGCCCTTGTCCTTTACGTCGTTTAAGTCCTTTAGGTCTTTTCAACGAGGCATTTCAAAAAGCCTCCACCATTAAAATCACCATCCAATACACTGCGGCAAATAGAAGAGGTATCCCATGCATCGCCTGATTCCCTTACTCACCCTCCTCCTCCTCGCGACAGCGGCCCCCGCCGCCGACTGGCCCATGTGGCGCCACGATGCCAACCGCAGTGCGGCCAGTGCGGAGAGTATTCCCGAATCGCTCAACCTCCAATGGGAAGTGCAATACAGCCCCCGCACCCTCGCGTGGGACGACCCGCTCAACCAGGACATGATGCACTACGACAAGGTCTTCGAACCGATTGTCGTGGGCAAAACCATGCTGGTGCCCTTCAATGACAGCGACAAACTCGTGGCGCTGGACACGGAGACGGGTATGCAACAGTGGGCCTTTTATGTGGATGGCCCCATTCGCTTTCCGGCCGCCGCCGCGGAAGGCAACGTCTATTTCTCCAGCGACGATGGCTATCTCTATTGCCTCGACATTGCCACGGGCGAGCAGGTATGGAAATTCCGGGGGGGGCCCTCCGACCGCAAGCTCATCGGCAACAAGCGATTCGTGTCCGTGTGGCCCGCCCGGGGTGCACCCGTGGTGATGGATGGCACGGTCTATTTCGCCGCCAGTATCTGGCCCATGATGGGTATCTACATCTACGCCCTCGACGCGGAAACCGGCGAGATGGTCTGGTTTAACGACGGCACGGGCATGGAGTATCAGCTGCAGCCCCACAACTCCCCGGCCTTTGCCGGTGTTGCTCCCCAGGGAGCCCTCGTGGCCGTGGGCGACCGCTTACTTATCCCTGGCGGACGCTCCGTGCCCGCCTGTTTTGATCGCCACACGGGCAAGCAGCTCTACTATCACTTTGCCAAGCAAAATAAGACGGGCGGGGCTTTCGTGGCTGCCCTGGGCGATGACTATTTCAATCATCACCGCGAAAAAGTGACCTCCTTCTATCAAATCTCCGACGGCGAGCGCGTCATCCCGACCCTTGGAAACTATCCGGTACTGACTGAAGAGGCCTATTATTTCTCGGGCGATACCATCACCGCCTACAACCCGAAGGAGCTGCGGGAATTCCGGGACAGCTACGGCGAACACGTCCTCTGGAGCCTCGATGTGGATGCCAGCCACGATCTTATTCGTGCGGGCGACTTCCTCTATGCGGCGAATGACGATGGCATTGCGGCCATTCGCCTCGGCGATACCCCGGCCCTTGCCTGGAAGAAACACGTGGACGGCGGCGTGGAACGGCTGTTGGCGGCAGACGACAAGCTCTTTGCCGTGACCCTGGGCGGCAGCATCATGGCCTTTGGCGCGAAAGAGGGACACCCCATCCAACGTATGGAACGCCCTTTCCCCGCTGAGCCCGATATGGCCACTATCGAAGCGGCGACCAGCATCCTGGACCAAACCGGCGTCCGCAATGGCTACGCCCTCTACTATAACGTGGGCAACGGCGAATTGCTGGAAGCCCTCGCGGCGAACTCCGACCTCCATATCATCGGGGTCGTGCCCGATCCGGTGCACCTGGCCTCCCTCCGCGCCCGCTTTGACCGCAACGGACTCTACGGGGAGCGCGTTGCCCTCCTCCCCGGCGACCTCGCTTCGCTGGAGAGCCCGGCCTACATGGCCGCCCTCACGATCATCGGCGAGGGAAGTGCCCCGCTGAATACCCGCTCGCTGGAAGCCCTCTTCCAATCGGTGCGGCCCTATGGCGGTGTCATCCTGCCCCTCGGTGATGTGGATAAAGAAAACCTGGCCTCCCTCCTTGACGAGGAAGCCTTCCCCGGCCTCGCCCTGCGCGAGACGGAAGACCGGGTCATGCTGGCCCGCGAAGGGGCCCTGCCGGGTGCTGGCACGTGGACCCACCAATACGGCAACATCGCCAACACCACCAAATCGGACGACACCATCGTCAAGCTTCCCTTGGGCGTCCTATGGTTTGGGGGCAGCTCCAACATGGATGTCCTCCCCCGCCACGGCCATGGCCCACCCCAGCAGGTCGTGGGTGGACGCATGTTCATCCAGGGCATGACGACCGTCAGCGCCCGGGACGTTTACACAGGGCAGGTCCTCTGGAACCGCAAACTCGATGATCTCAATACCTATGGGATCTATTTCGACGAGACCTATAAAGACGCCCCCACCGACACGCGCTACAATCAGGTGCACATTCCCGGGGCCAATATCCGGGGCACCAACTACGTGGCCACCGAAGATCTCGTCTACGTGGTTCAGGGCGGCTCCTGCCATCTGCTGGATGTGGCCACGGGCGAAACCAACAAGATTATCAAGCTGCCGCCCCTCGACCCCGAAGCGCGTCGCCCCAAATCCCCACCCTGGGGCTTCCTGGGCGTCTACGGCGATCTCCTCATTGGGGGCTATGATTTCGTGGCCTTCTCCGACCTCATCGGCCAGAAGAAATCCGAGTACTCTGCCTTTACGGATTACGATATCGGCGCAAGCCGCGAACTCCATATCATGGACCGCCACTCGGGCGAACTCCTGTGGAAAATCGAATCCCGTCACGGCTTTCTCCACAATGGTATCGCCGTCGGGAAAGACACGCTCTTCTGCATCGATAAACTTCCCGCCGAGATCGAAGGTAAACTCCGTCGCCGGGGTGAACCCAAACCGGAAGATTATCGCCTCCTGGCCCTCAACGTAAAGACCGGTGAAGTCCGCTGGGAGACCGAGGAAAACGTATTTGGCTCCTTCCTGGCCTATTCCGAAGAACGGGACAAACTTATTCAGTCCACGCGGCCTTCCCGCGACATGGTGCGGGGCGAAGATGGCAAGCGCATGATGGCCTACAATGGCGTCGATGGCACCATCGCCTGGGATGTGCAGCGCGACTACGGCACCTTCCCGATCTTGCATAACGATATGATCATCACCATGGGTCAGTTTGCGAGTCTCGACACAGGGCTGCCCATTACACGCAAGAATCCCCTGACCGGCGAAGACGACACCTGGAGCTTTTCGCGCCACTACGGGTGCAATTACCCTATTGCCAGCGAAAACCTCCTCACTTTCCGCTCGGCCGCAGCGGCATTCTATGACCTGACGAATGAAGGGGGCACCGGTAATCTGGGGGGCTTCAAGTCCAGTTGTACCTCCAATCTCATCGTAGCGGATGGAGTGCTCAACGCACCGGACTATACACGCACCTGCAGTTGCAGCTACCAGAACCAGACCTCCCTCGCCCTGGTCCATATGCCGGAAATGGAAATGTGGACCTTCAACACGGACGGCAGGGGTGAAGGCGACGTGAAGCGCGTCGGACTCAATTTCGGGGCACCGGGTGACCGGGTGGCAGACAGCGGCACCCTCTGGCTCGATTACCCGAGTGTGGGCGGCCCTTCCCCCGAGGTGGAAGTCACCGTCAATCCCGAGAGCCCCGCTTCTTTCCGCAACCACGCGTCCCGCATAGAAGCCGGCGAACTGCCGTGGGTCGCGGCTTCGGGCCTGGAAGACTGCCGTGAACTCACCATCCGACTGAGCAAGGCCCCCGTCGAAGGCAAGACCTTCACGGTGCGCCTCTTCTTCGCCGAACCGGGTGTCGCCGCTGCCGGTGCACGGACCTTTGACGTGTCTCTCCAGGATACGCCCGTTCTCTCTGCCTTCGACATCGCAGGAGAAGGAGCCGGCCCCTGGCGCACCGTCGTGAAAGAGTTTCATGGCATCGCGGTGACCGAGTTGCTGAAAGTTACCCTGAGTCCCGCTGAGGGCTCACTGCCGCCCGTCTTGTCGGGGATTGAAGTGATTGCAGAAGACGCCGTCTAATGTGGACGGTCACCGCGCGAAAACGTGTCGGCGCCCGATTTCAAAAAAGGAATTCACCGTAGTATGCCTGGTAAAGAACACACGCCATCCCCGTCCCTGGTCCGTACGACGTCCGGCACCCGGAGTCTCCGTTACACCGCGGGAAAACCGTTCCGTTGGGTAACGGCCATCCTGCTTACCTTGGCCCTGTCGGGCGTGGGCATCGCAAACGCCTGCGATCTCCCCGTGTTCCGGTGGGCCCTCGAGAACTGGGCAGCCGACCCCTATGAAATCATCGTCTACTCCGAGGGACCTCTCGATGCGGATGGTGAAGCGCTGGTGGACCACCTCCGCGAAAGCACCACGGAAAAGGGCGGGCTGGCCAATGCGACCACCACCGTGGTGGACACCACGCAGTCCATGGACCCTTTCTTTGAAGACCTCCTGAACAACCAGGACACCCCCACCTTCCCGTGGATGGTCCTTCGCTATCCCCATGCCCAACCCAACCCCTCCTATGTGTGGAGTGGCGCCTTGAACGCCGATCACATCGCACGGGTCCTCGACTCCCCCGCCCGGCAGGAAATTGTGCGGCGTCTGGGTGAAGACAACACGGCGGTGTGGATTTTCCTCCAGACTGGCGACGTCAAACGGGATGCCGGACGACTCGAGTCCCTGCAGGCCGCCCTCGACGCCATGACGAAGACCATCGAGATTGTGCCTCTCGACATTGAGACCAACGAAGTGGCGGAGCCCGTCCCGTGGGACCTTCACTTCTCGCTCCTCACCGTGGATCGCAATGACCCGGCGGAGCAGCCGTTCATTCAGATGCTCCTGAAAAGCGAAGGGGACCTCAACGACACCGACGCTCCCATGGCCTTCCCGGTCTTTGGGCGGGGTCGGGCCCTTTACGCCCTGGTCGACGGGGGCATCGCGCCGGACCTGGTGGACGAGGCCTGCATGTACATCGCCGGTCGTTGCACCTGTGAGGTCAAAGACCTCAATCCGGGCATTGACCTGCTCATAAGCGCCCAATGGGACGACGTCGTGGGCGAATCCATGATGACCCCCATCGAGCCGCCCAGCGTAGCGGGACTCGCCGCCGTCCAGATGGACGAAGCGCCTGCCGCGGTTCCGGCACCTGCGCCGACCACGGAAACGAACGCCCCCAGCCGCACCCTCGTGCGCAATATTGCCATCGCCATGGGCATCGGATTCGCCCTCGTTATCGGTGGCACTATCTTTATCCTCTTCAAGATGCCCAACAGGAACGAATAATTATGAAGAACACGTGGCGCCTGGTACTGCGCGAAATGGGATACCGACGGGGAGACTTCTTCATCGGGGTGTTGGCTGTCACCGCCGCCGTGGCCTGTCTGGCCGCATCGTCCACCCTGCTGCATGGACATGACGCCCAGACCCGGCAGTTGGCCGAATCCCACCGGGAGAGCACCCTATCCCTCCTTCGCAGTGTGGAAGATGACTACCGAAAAATCACCAAGGACATGGGCTACAACGTCCTGGTCCTCAGTAAAGACCAGGACATGGCCACCTACCTGGACGAAGGCTATGCCAAGGCCCACATGCCAGAAAACTACGTCGGCAAGCTGGCCCAATCCAAGGTCATGACGGTCCGCCATCTGGTGCCTACCCTCCACCAGCGCCTCCTCTGGAAAGAACAGGGCGACCTCCCCGTGATTCTGTTGGGCGCGCGTTCCGAGTTCCCCCTCCAATACCGCACGACGAAGAAACCCCTGGTGGAGGCCGTGGAAAAGGGCACTGCGCGAATTGGCCACGTGCTGCATGAGAAGCTGGGCATCCAGGAAGGTGACACCATCACCCTCCTCGGAAAGGAATTTTCCGTCATCAAGGTCAATGACCTGCAGGGCAACGAAGACGACATCAGCATCTGGGTCCATCTCGAAGAGGCCCAGGCGCTCTTGAATCGTCCCGATGAAATCAACGCCATCATGGCCCTGAGCTGCCACTGCGACGACGCCTCCCTCGCCAAGATTCAAAATGAAATCTGCGCCATCCTGCCCGACACGCAGGTCCTGCAACTCGCGTCTCAGACCGTGGCCCGTGGCAAGGCCCGGGACCGGGCGGCTTCCCTCAACGTGGAGGCGGCCGAGGCCCAGCAACTTCACCAGGCCGAGCTGCAACGCGAGCGCGCCTCCCTCACCGCCTGGCTCGTGCCTCTGGTCATGATCGCGTCCATCTTGTGGGTGGGCTTTCTCATGCTGGGCAACGTGCGATCCCGCAAAGACGAAATTGGCATCCTCCGGGCCGTAGGATATCGCACCCCCGCCATCATGTCGCTGTTCCTGGCGCGGGCCGCCGGGATGGGCTTCGTCGGCGCCCTCCTCGGCCTGGCCCTGGGCTTCTTCATTGGCGGAACCTGGGGGCGGTGGGACGGCATCCCGTCGGACGTCCTGTCGGCCTTTCCCTTGAATACGGCGCTCCTGGTGCCGGTATTGGTGGGTGCCCCCCTGCTGGCCTGTATCGCCACGTGGATCCCGGCGCTCCTTGCCGCACAACAGGACCCCGCCGACGTACTCCGCCACGAAGGGTAGCGTCTACGCGAGGATTTCGAGCGAGTGTCCGATGTCACATCACGTATAGGCGTAAATCTGCATCTCGGAGCCCTTTTATGGTATATAAGAGGCTTCAATTCGTTCCCGTTCAAACCCGCCTGCCATCCGGGCAGAGGAGACATACTATGAGTAACACCCCCAGCCGTCGCCAATTCCTGGCCGCCACCGCCGCGATTGCCGCCCCCATGATTATCCCCGCATCGGCCCTCGGCAGGGATGGCAACGTCGCCCCCAGCGAACGCATCACCGTCGGCTGCATCGGCACGGGTAACCGCGGCACGAACAACATGATGGCTTTTCACGGAAAGGCCGAAACCCAGATTGTCGCCGTCTGTGACGTGGACAAGGCCCGTCGCGAGAAAGCCGCCGAGTTAACCGAGGTGGCTTCGGAGAGCGTCTACAACGATTACCGCGAACTCCTCGCCCGGGACGACATCGACGCCGTCTCCATCGCCACGCCGGACCACTGGCACGCCCTCAACACCATCGACGCGGCCAAGGCAGGCAAGGATATCTTCTGCGAAAAACCCGTATCCCTCACCATCACCGAAGGCCGCAAGATGGCCGACGCCGTGGCGAAGTATGAGCGGGTACTCCAGACCGGCACCTGGCGCCGCTCCCTCCAGGGGTGCCGCGATGCCTGCGAACTCGTCCGCAACGGCTACATCGGCGAACTCCACACCATCGAGTGCGGCGTGCCCGAAGGCTATGCCATCCGGGGTGAATTCAAACCGGGCTACCCGGAAGAGCCCGTGCCCGAAGGCCTCGACTATGACCTGTGGCTCGGACCGGCGCCCATGAAGCCCTATACCCCCGCCCGTTGCCACTTCAATTTCCGGTGGCTCCTGGACTACAGCGCGGGCTACATCACCGACTGGGGTGCCCACTACTACGACATCGGGCAGTGGGGCAACAATACGGATGACACAGGCCCCGTGCGCATCTCCGGTGCCGCCGAATATCCCCGTCAGGGCCTCTTCGATGCCCCCGTCAAACACCTCATCGAATATGACTACGCCAATGGCGTCCGGCTCATCGCCCTTACCAGTAGTGACAACAAGCACTACGGCATCAAGTTCATCGGCAGCGAAGGCTGGATTCACGTGGAGAGTTCCAAGATCACGTCCAGCATTCCCGACGTGGACAAAATCGAACTCAAGCCCGACGCGGTCCGCCTCTATAAGAGCGATGACCACATCGGCGATTTCATCAACAGCGTGAAGGCTCGGACCGAGCCGGGTGCCACCATCGAAATCGGACACCGCACGGCCACCATCTGCCACCTCGGCTACATTGCCACCACCTTGAAGCGCGAGCTCCACTGGGATCCCGTCAAGGAAGAGTTCAAAAACGACGACGAGGCCAACGCCCTGCGTAGCCGGCCCATGCGGGGGAACTGGAGTATCTAACCCCCCTTTCCAGCCTCTCTGTTAGTTCTTGTGGACAGGGTGGACTTTGTAGACGACGTGGACCAATCATTCGGTCCACTCAGTCCACATCGTCCACCCTGTCCATTTCTTTTTGCGAAGTGCTCCACAAGGGTGCCCCCCCTACAGACGTGAGGCACGAACGGCTTTACGGGTGCGAGACAACGGGGGGTTCTGTTGGGCTCTTCGCGTATCGTGTAATTTACACCCGTAAGCTCCTCCGCTTCGCTCCCCCGCGTAAGGGTGGCACCCTCATAGTGTGCTATGGTGAGTCCCGTCACGAAGATGGAGGAACACACCCATGAAGCGGAGAGCATTCTTACAGGGTACGGCCGCAGCCACCAGCCTCTTGTCGGGCCTCGCCAACGCGGCAGACACCCAAACACCCCCACGGCCCAAGGCCCGGCCCGGCAGCCCCAACATTCTCCTCATCATGACGGACCAGCAGCGCTATGATTGCGTCGGGGTCAATGGCAATCCCCTCATCAAGACGCCCCACCTCGACCAGCTCGCTGCGGCGTCGGCCAATTTCTCCCACTGCTTTGTTCAGTCCCCCGTGTGCACCCCCTCTCGGGCCTGTTTCTTCACGGGACGTTACGCCCACGCCCATCGCAATCGGGTGAATTACACCTGCCTGCCGGAAACGGAAACCCTCTTCCCCCAGCATCTCCAGGCCGCAGGCTACCACACGGGCCTGGTGGGCAAGACCCATCTCTACTACGCCTATCCCCCCACGCCCGACGAGGCGCGGCGCACGGGTTTCGACGATGTGGATCTACACGATGGTGCCGGTTCCGTCGCTGAATGGTCGGACTACGTAAAATGGCGTAATGCCCACGACCCCCAGGCCGAGGTGGGCTACCGCACGACGGCGCAGGACATCCCCGCGCGCAAGGCCCAGTTGGGACCCAAGGACAATCCCTTCCGCACCCTCATCGACGCCGAATACACCGACACGGCTTGGACCGGCATGCGAACGCGGGCGCGGTTGAAGGAATATGCCCAGTCCGGTAAGCCCTTCTTTCTCTTTTCCTCCTACTGGAAACCCCACTCGCCCTTTGAAGTCCCCGCGCCCTACGACAGCCTCTACAACGACGTGGAAATCCCCCTGCCAGAAAAGGAGCACCTCGACGCCATCAAGGCCATGCCGCCCCACGTGGAGCGTATGATTCGGCGCACGGAACTGCGGGGACGTCCACCGGAACACGAGATGGACCAGGAACGCCTCCAGTGGATTTACCGCAGCTACTACGGCAGCATCACCCACATTGACGATGAGGTGGGCGAAACCTTGAAGACCCTGAAAGAAACCGGACTGGCCGACAACACCATCGTAATCTTTGTGTCCGACCATGGCGACCAACTGCTGGAGCACGGCATGATGGGGAAAAACGTCTTCTTCGAAGGGTCCGTGCGCGTGCCCTTCATGATGCGCTACCCCGGCCATATTGCGCCGGGCACCTACGACGAACTCGTGGAAACGGTGGACCTCCTCCCCACCCTCTTCGACTATTGCGGCCTGGAAACGCCCTACCACGCCCATGGCCGGAGCCTCGCTCCCCTCTTGCGTGAAGGGGACGACACCTACCAGGCCCGGGAGTGTGTCTTCAGTGAAAACATCATGCCCGAAGTCTTCGCCGGCGTTCACAACTATGAAAAAGGCAAAGGCGTCTTCGGCGTCCGTCACCCCGACGCCAAAATGGTACGGACCCGCCGCTGGAAATACAACTACTACCCCGAAGGCCACGAAGAACTCTTCGACCTGGAAAAGGACCCCGGCGAACGACACAACCTCGCCGCCGACCCGGCCCACCAAGCCACCCGAGACGCCATGAAGGCACGCATGGTCGACTGGCTCATCACCGCCACCGAAACGGAGCAAATTGCCGAGAAATGGCTGATTTGAAGTTCCTGATGGTAAGAGCTAGAGTAAGCAGAGAATACGCTCGCCGTCGGCCTTTCCGAAGAACCGGCTCTCAGGGGCGACCGACTACCTACTACACGGCACAATGGGCTCAGGCACCCGGAGGGTGCGTCTGGCAGGGCAATGGCAAATAAGGGGCACAGGCAATGGGCAGGAATTTTAGTTTTGTTGGGGCGCTGCTTGGTGCAGTTCTTATCTTAGTGGGGTGCCCCCAAACCAATCCGAATCCTCCGTTATCGTTTCAGCAAGTAGCCACGGACCTTCTGGAAAATCTTGCCCAAATCGATACAGACCGCAACGGCGCACTCAGTTTTTCCGAAGCCTTGGCAGGTCACGAATCCATGACGCGGGCTTACATGAATCGTATGGATACCGACCGAGACGGCTTGTTGACGGCAGAAGAACTAGCGGGAGCGGCGGGCGTAGGCGGCGAAGGCGAAGGCGAAGGCGAAGGCGAAGGTGAAGGTGAAGGTGAAGGTGAAGGTGAAGGTGAAGGTGAAGGTGAAGGCGAAGGTGAAGGCGAAGGCGAAGGCGAAGGCGAAGGCGAAGGCGAAGGCGAAGGCGAAGGGGAAGGTGAAGGCGAAGGTGAAGGTGAAGGCGAAGGCGAAGGTGAAGGTGAAGGTGAAGGTGAAGGTGAAGGTGAAGGCGAGGGCGAGGGCGAGGGCGAGGGCGAGGGCGAGGGCGAGGGCGAGGGCGATGGTGAAGGTGACGGGGAAGGTGAAGGGGAAGGTG
>JAXMOL010000073.1:0-30022 GCA_034669905.1 Candidatus Hydrogenedentota bacterium | reverse complement strand
GTGAAGGAGAAGGAGAAGGTGAAGGTGAAGGTGTAGGTGAAGGTGAAGGTGAAGGCGAGGGCGAGGGCGAGGGCGAGGGCGAGGGCGAGGGCGAGGGCGAGGGCGAGGGTGAAGGTGAAGGTGAAGGTGAAGGTGAAGGTGAAGGTGAACTGATCTACAAGCTACCGGGCGAAGTCCCCCTCGTTATGATAGACATTCCCGGGGGTACATTCATGATGGGATGCCGTTCCGGCGGCGGTTATTTGCCTCCTCCAGAGGGCCCCATTCGCGAAGTCACCCTCACCAATAATTTTCAGATCGGCCAATTCGAAGTAACACAAGCCCAATGGTTTTCGGTAATGGGCACAAAGCCGTGGTCGGGATTCTCCGATGTCGCCGATGAGCCAGATGCTGCGGCGGTCAACATAAGTTGGGAGGATGCGAGTGCTTTCGCAAGACGCTTGACCTCACTCACGGGCAAGGTGTTCCGCTTGCCGACGGAAGCGGAATGGGAGTATGTCAGCCTGTTACCGCAAGCGGGTGACTCCCAACCGGAGGAAGATTCGGTCTTCAATATGGTCAGCGGTCCCTATGAATGGTGCCAAGACTATTTTAGCGCCTTCTCCTACGGCAATGGCGGTGCGGTCGTAGATCCCCTTGGGGTGACCAAAGGCTGTGTGCGGGTCATACGGGGTGGTTTCAGGCGCTACGATCCCGCATGCCAGGTGGAAAAGGATCGGTCTTGGGACTACGCGGACCGCCACAACAAACGCTATGGGTTTCGGCTCGTTCGCCCTCTGGGCACGCCGGATCTGTCTGTGGACCGAAGCACTGTTTATCTGGACCGATGGTCGCCCAGCACGACCGTGGCACTGGAGAACGTGGGCGGAGGGGGACTGAAATGGACTGCCGTATCCAGCGATTCTTCCATCACGGTGTCTCCAGATACCTTCGCAGGCGGGCGGGCCGAGGTGACACTTAGCGGCACCGATTTCGAAGAGAATTCTACCGCCTATGTCGTATTCACCAATGATGAGAATCCCGCCGATTTTGAAGAGGTCGAGGTGCAAGTACATGGTGACGGCCCGGTGGAGGTCTTTACATTGCCCGGGGATATACCCTTGCCAATGGTATACATTCCGGGGGGCAGTTTCGTGATGGGGGCGTCAAACGGAGAATCCGACGAGGCACCAGCCCGAGAAGTCACCATCAGTCGGGAGTTTCAGATGGGCCAGACGGAAGTCACGCAGGAGCAATGGGTGGCCGTCATGGGAACCACCCCCTGGTCGGGGCGGTCCTTTGTACAAGATTCTCCCAATGCTCCGGCATCCTACATTAGCTGGAACAGCGCGCTTCAATTTATTTCGGAATTGAACCGAATCACTGGCGTGACGTTCCGACTGCCCACCGAGGCGGAGTGGGAGTACGCCTGTCGGGCGGGCACGACGACGGACTACTACTTTGGCGACAATGCCGCTGATCTGAGCGCCTATGCCTGGTGGTTCGACAATAGCGATGCTCCCTATGCCAGCGCAGTAGGTCAACTCCTCCCGAACGCTTTCGGACTCTACGATAGCCACGGCAACGTGGAGGAATGGTGCATGGACTGGTACGAATCGAGCTACTACGAAACCGGGCCGGATTTCGATCCGACTGGCGCCGCTTTTGGAACCGAACGCGTTTTGCGGGGCGGTAGCTGGCTGGACTATACGGCCGCGTGTCGGTCGGCAAATCGCTCGAGCGCCCCGCAAAACGCCGAGGAATTCTTCACGGGGTTCCGGCTCGTTCGGGACACCGGCGCGCTGGATCTCGAATCAGACACGAGTACAGTGTTCCTGAGTTCCGACGTGCCGAGCACAACAATTCGTATCGAGAATAAGGGTACGGGGTACACCAGTTGGTCCGCCATGTCCGACAATCCGTCAATAGTTGTATCGCCAGACGCTTTTGTCGGCAACCGCGCCGAGGTCACGGTCGGCGCCAGCGAATTCGGGACACACTATACGGGCGAAATCTATTTTATGAACACCAATGATCCCACAGACGTGCTCCGGGTTTCTGTGGACGTATGCAGCGACTGCGATACGGAGACGATAATGTTACCTGGGGATGTTCCCCTCACGATGGTGGCCATACCCGCCGGGACCATCGCCCTGGATTTGTCCGGGCGGGAATTAACCGCGCACAATCAGTTTCAGTTGGGCCAGTTCGAAGTAACCTGGGCGCAGTGGAAAGCCGTCAATAACCGCGTTTCCGAGATCAGCGACCTGGACTACGTCACTCCTGTGAGAAATGTGCATTGGGATAGCGCCCAGGCCTTTATCGAGTCTTTGAACGCGCTCACCGGATATCACTTCCGGCTGCCGAGCGATAATGAGTGGGAATATGGCTGCCGGGCCGGCACAACTACGGCCTATTCTTACGGAGACGATGTCTCTATATTGGGTGACTACGGAAACTTTCGCGACGGCGGCGGTAACGAACCGATGGTTGGACAACTTTTACCCAACGCTTTTGGTCTCTATGACATGCACGGAAGCGTCTCAGAGTGGTGTGGCGAACCTATAGACCGAAGGCTCTGTAATCTCGACTCAGAGGACATCTTCGAAACGCCCGAACCCGTTGCGTCGCGACGTGGAGGCAGTTACGACTCAGCAGCGGAGGACTGCCGTTCCGAAAGTTATTTCTACGACATTCTTGTGAACCGACCGGATGTCGGATTTCGGCTGGCCCGATAGGAGCTGAGAGGGAGTCCGGTACGCGGTGTATGTTACCCGGAGACGGTGGGCAGCCTTAAGATTACCTAACGGTCACACCCTCGTTACCACGGTCCCCCGTGGTAAGACCTATCATTCCGCTCCTGTGGGATAGCGTTCGTGTGGCACGAGCTGATCCGCCAGCTGTCCGCTGGCGACCAACCCGCCTACGGCGCGTCTACGACCCGCGGCAAGAACTGCATTCCTACGGGGGACCGTAGGAACAAGCCAGTAGACGCTTTAAATTGCGGGTGTTGCTCCTTTGTTATCGCTCTGTGAAAATACTCGAGGGGCTGTGTAGAATATGGGGCGGGCTTTCAGCCCTTGAATTCTTCTATAACCCCGGTTCATGGGCCGCTGGCCCATGCTGGTATGTTAACGGGCCTTTGGCCCTCCGGAACGCTAGCCGGTGTCGTAGTAGCCGCCGTTTGAGCGCCAACGGCGCGGTAACATACCAGCCCAGGCCGAAGGCCTGGGTAACCGCAGTGATTTTCCTTCATAGGGCTGAAAGCCCGCACCATGTTTTCGCCCCTCTATCTGGTAGTGCCAAAGAAACCGTACAGTTACGCGGTCGGCAGTCGGTGAAACGAGAGGGGCACCCTAAATTACCGGGAGACGGTGCACTGCCCAAAGGCTACCTAACGGACACCCCCTCGTTACCACGGTCCCCGTGGTAATGCCTACCGTTCCGCTCCTGCGGGACAGCGTCAGCGTCGCGTTTGCTGCTCAGCTGCGCATCCGTTGGCGACCAACCCGCCTTCGGCGTTGCCGCGGGAGCGGCAAGATCTGCATGCCTACCGTTCCGCTCCTGCGGGACAGGGTCCGCGCAGCGTGTGCCGCCCAGTAGAATACCCGTTGGCAATCACGCGTCTTGGGCGTTGCCGCGGGAGCGGCGAGAACTGCATTCCTACGGGGGACCGTAGGAACGAGCCACCTGACTCTTTGTATATTACCGAGCGACACTGTACAGCCCGAAGGTTACAAACGGATAGACTCTCGTTACCACGGTCCGCCGTGGTAATGCTTACCGTTCCGCTCCTGCGGAATAGCATCCGTGTTGCGCGCCACGTCTATTCTCCGCCACACCTGCTCTCTTCTGCCTGAATTAACACCTCCGCCATGTAGTTCGTCATAGTCGCTATCGCTGCTTCCGAATCAAGGGTGTGAAGAAAAGTGATTCCCTCATCCCAGCCCATTTCTTCATAGACTAGCCGCGACGCCAGCAATCGTCTACACGTAAAAAACAACTCTCCCTGAGCCTCGCTTCGCTCCATAACAGGGATAGCGTAAATCTCATAGAATTTATCTTCCACCACGGAGAAATATGCTGGGTCCCGCAAGTGCAACAATCCACTAGCAGCGCCAAACATCAGATCGTCCACAAATATACGCTTAATATCGCTCTCTGGGAAAGCGTATCCTTTCCAGCCTTCCAAGAACCGTTCCGCCCCTTCCCGCGTGAATATTTCCTGAAGAAACGGTGCGCTCAAAGTGGGTTCCACCATCGCCAGATTCACGACGGAACTTGTAATTCCCCGAATCACGCGTGTTGCCTCATGACCAGAAATTTTACTCTTGCTCCAGTCCCAAGGGGTGGACACAAATTGCTTTACCGTCTCAAAGGCCTTTTCATCCTCCTCCAGGACGCAAATCGCGAACAAGACCCGATTCCATTGCCGGGCGAATACTTCGTTGTCGAGCGCGTCATAGAGGGCAGGCAAATCCGCTTCGGAGAGTCGGTTGGTAACGTAAGTGGGCAGAAAGATCTTATTCTTGTGGGGAGCCAGAAAAGCAGCGACCTTTTCGGCCGAGGTCATACTGACTTCGCCCCTATCCGCCTCCGAGTCCCCCTGAGCCGTACCCTCTACCGCCCAAACCAACAACAGCCCAATCTGAAGTACGCAGCAAACGCTAAGAAATAGAAAGGTACGGGCAGGGGTTCGTTCAACACCTTTTCTTATCATCATATCCATGCATCCACTGTTTGTTGTCTGCTCGTTACCACGGTCCTCCGTGGTAATGCCTACCATTCCGCTCCTGCGGAATAGCGTTCGTATGGTGTGTGTTTCTCCGCTGCGTGCCCGTTGGGGCGCGCTCGCCTACGGCGCGTCTACGACCCGCGGCAAGAACTGCATTCCTACGGGGGACCGTAGGAACGAGCCAACGGATAGACCCTCGTTACCACGGTCCCCCGTGGTAATGCCTACCGTTCCGCTCCTGCGGGACAACGGCCGCATCGCGTGCGTTGACCAGCAGTGTATTCGTTGGCGACCCCACGAACGAGCCCCTCGAAAAAATCGGGCAGAGGGCCAACCCATGACCAACTGCCCGATACGATACATCTCGCCGATGCGCTATTCCTGCGCGAAGGTCTCTACACCCGACTCACCACCGCCGTTGAAGAGACAAAACACGCGACCATCTTCGGCCACGGCCACTTCCGATTCGGAGTGCTCTTTCGCCGAATAGGACCAGCCGCAGATGAAGTCGCCGTTGTTGTTGTATTTCATGATGGAGTAATAACCCTCGTCACCCCGTTGGATGGCGCCGTCGTAGCCACCCTTGTTCCGCACGGAGAGATAGGCATTGCCCCACTTGTCACCGGCCACACTGTGGAAGTAGCTCGGGCCATCGGGCGGAGCGCCGTGGGCGAATTCGGTTACGAAGTCACCGAAGCCATTATACTTCTGGGTGGGCCCGTAGTAGCCCGTTACGAAGACATCGCCACTGCGGTCGACAAAAAGGCCGTGGGGTGCGTTGAACTGTCCCGGAAGCAATCCTTCCTGCCCCCAATCCCGGAGGGACTTGCCATGCTGGTCGTAGACGTTGACCCGCATGTTGTCCACGTCCACCACGAAGAGATTCCGGGCGCGGTCGTGGTCCATGCCGTGGGCGCGGAGCAGCATGCCGGGAAGACGACCCTTCTCGGCAAAGATCTGGAGGAACTCACCCTCGTGGGAAAAGACCTGCACGCGAGGCCGATCGCCTTTACTATCCGTCACGAAGATGCGGCCTTCCACATCGCTCGTCACTTCTCGTGGCTTGCTGATCTTTCCATCGTCACGGCCACTCCCTTCACCGATGTTGCCGAGGTACTCGCCCTGTT
Organism: Candidatus Hydrogenedentota bacterium; assembly: GCA_034669905.1. Taxonomy (GTDB): domain Bacteria; phylum Hydrogenedentota; class Hydrogenedentia; order Hydrogenedentales; family JAEUWI01; genus JAEUWI01. The sequence goes on along the minus strand of JAXMOL010000073.1, from coordinate 24,181 downwards.
GGGAATACCGGTGCACCTTGGAGTTGCCCATGTCGGCAATGAGGATGTTCTCGTCTTTATCCAGGCCGATGCCGTGGGGCGTAGAGAGGTTGGCCCCTTCCGTGCCCGGCTTTTCTGACCAGACGTGTACCGACTTGTAGACGATGGGGTCGTCACCAATGATGACCGTGGCGAAGAGGAAAGGATTCGCCGCCTCGGGCACTTCGGCCACAATATGGAGCTCCCGTGGGGATGGCATGGTCGCCGGCGCGGTGTAGTTCCCCGCCTCGTCAATCGTGCCCACCGTGTCGTTGCCGCCGACGATATCGTTTACCGACCAGATGACTTTCTCCGGCACTTCAGCGGCCATGAGCCGCGTGGCCACCATGACCACGTTGAAACGTTTGGTTTCGCCCGGGTCCAAATGCACCAGGGTCGGTGCGATGGTGGCCCGTTGATAGCGGGGGTCGGTAAAGTTTCGTCCGCTCTCCGAAATCCCATCATTGTAATGACCATCGGCATAGGCCGGAACAGCCAGGGCCGCAAGCCCCAACGAAAGGCCCACACAGGCCCGATGTAACATGGATTTTCTCATTGCATATCTCCATAATTGACCACAAAACAGCTTTGGCAGCATAACTGCGAAGCTAGATGGAATCAACAATAAAATACTGCTAAAAACCATGTTACCTATTGTGCACATCACCCCATAGAGAGAAGCTACATGTCCCCCATTCGCCACACCCGTCTGCGCCACTCGCCACGCCTTGGCACGTTATTCTTCGCACTCCTGCTCTCCTTGCTCGTAACGGGCACCGGCGTGACGGAAGGCATGACCTTCCTGCAATTCGCCACGCCCGCCTTTCGCGATGGCCTCGTGCAACATGACATGCTGGGAGACGCAGGCTTTCGTCTGCACAACACCGGCTTCGATGACACGCCCTTTGGCGCCCGTTGGCGGGACTCGGAACTCCTGCAGGGCGCGAAAGAAACGGGCAAACCCTACTACATCGACCGCATCATGGGGGGCATGCCCTTTCAGTCCCTGGAAGGTATTGAAGGCATCGCGGCGAAACTGAAGGACGACCCCAACTTCCTCGGTTTCCAGGCCCACGAGTGGGCCAACTCCCCCACCCACGACTACCACCGCATCCATCAGCTTATTCTCAAGAAGGGCCTGCCCTTCGCCGCCGCATCTTTCACGGAGCTCGAAGGCAGCATGGCCCGTCCTTATTTCTCCAGCGGGGACTTCGAACTTTTCCAACCCATTTTCCGCGAGCTTAAGACCCAGTCCGATGTGGAGGCCTATCTCAGCGACTACTTCAAGGCACTCGTCGCCCGCACGGAAGGCCAATTGGTTTCCGTCACCGGCTATGGACAGGTGCAGCACACGGCACTCCGGCTCGGGGCGAAAAACGTCATGGCGGAAATCGGCAACCAGGTCCCCCTCACGGCCTTCCAGATTGCCTGTGCGCGGGGTGCGGGAAAACAGCATGGAAAACCCTTCGGTGCCTACTATGAGCCGTGGGGCGGAAAGCCGACGGGGTGCATCTGTGCCACGGACTTCTCGCCGTGGTGGCCCCACGAGCCCAAAATGAAGGAACTCATGGATGGCTATAACATTGGACCCCAGCATGGCAGCAGCCGCTCCCTGCAGCGACGTTTGCTTTACTATGCGTGGCTGTCCGGCGCGGCCTGGTGGTCTGAAGAATGGGGCGCGGAGAACTATTTCAGCAACTGGGAAGACTATCCCCTCACCACCTACGGAAAAATTGTCCAATCCTTCCAGCAGACCACCGCGTTATTGGCGCCCCCACGCCCTATTGTGCCCGTGGCATTGGTCATGCCCCGTGACACCTTTGGCATCGATATCCGCTACATGGCGGGCTTCACCGATACGTTGTGGCGTATCGCGCCCGAGGGCGATGCCTTCCACGACCAGCTACGCCGTTTTGGAAAGACGTTCCTGGCGCCCAAGCGGGCCGGCAACGGGGGCGATGTCCACAACCTCACCCCTTCCCCATGGATTGGATGCTTCGATGTCTTCGACGATACGGTGAGCGATACGCTCCTCGAATCCTATGAGGCGGTCGTGTACTTTGACGAGGCGCGGCCCCGCGGTGCCGACAAGGGCATCTACTTCGACAACAGCACCGAAAGCAATGAGGCCATTTTCAGCGCGATGGCCCGGCGGCTTCCCTATACGGTTGACGTTTCGGTAGGGGTGGCCCAAGCCGTATCGGGGGACCGAGTCCTGGTGGGGGTCTTCAACAACCTGGGCATCACCAAGACAACCGAAGGGGAACAAGCGGACCCGAAGGCCTTCCGCATTGCCACCGTCACCGGAAACACTGCGGGTCACGAAATCTTGCTGGGTAAGGCCTTCGTGACGGGCACGACGGCCACGGACCTGACAATCAACATCCCGGCGGGGGAAGTCGTCTTACTCAGTTTTCCAGCCGACCCTTCGCTGGTGCAATCGGAATGAAACCATCTTCTGTCGCGCGCTCGGGGTCTTCCGCATAGCCCCCCACGTTGAAGAACTGCACGAGACGCAAGATTTCCGTGAGGTTAATCTTCCAGTCCTGGGGACCGTAGTCGCTGTCGTGGGGCGCACAACTCTGCTCCCCGGGACCGGCGCCATAGCCGTCTTCCCCGGCCCCATCGCAGTGGTAGCCGCCGGTGTTAACAAACTGGATGACACGAATGAGTTCGTTCAATTCGATGGTGTTGTTCTGGTTCGTATCCGCGCTGTGGTAGAAGGAGTTGCCCCCCTCACAAACCATTTGACCACTGAGATTGGAGGAAGCAAAGTCTCCCTGGAGGCCGAGTCCATTGGATAGCCCCACGAGTGCGGGGGCTGCGGTAAGCCCCAGATAGGACAAGCGAATCACGCCACTGAAATAGAGTTCCGCTTGAAAGGTGTTGGTGCCACCCCGGTCAAAATGGGGCACTCCGGACCACGTAATTACCAGCCGATCTGACAATTGTATGTAGGAAACGGTACCACTGACGATGGGATTGAGGTCCGAAAAACAGGCGGCAATACGACGCAACTCGAAATGCGTAGCGGGGTCAGGATCAAAGGCGTCGTCATCCGTGGAGAAGGTAATGTTCCCATTCGCGTTGATGTAGACTTCCGAGTTCTCCGTCCCAAAAAACGGGAAACGCGCGCCGCCCGTCAACGTAATGGGCACCGAGCCGTCGTCCGCGAGGCCCACGATCGTCGCACCGGCCGTTGACACGGGTAGGGCAGAAATATTCGAGCGGCAGACCTCGTAGGACATCCCGGTTTCATCCGGCGTAAATTCGAGCTGCGTGTTTTCAAGGTCGGGGGCCGACGCCGGGAAGTATTCCGTGTAGTAATCCGCCGCATCCAGTGTCGTGAATTCAAAACAGCTTCCGCCATTGTCCGAGACCGTCACGTTTCCGGCGCTGTCCATGGCCTCTACAAAAAAGTAATAGGTCGTGTTGGGAAGAAGACCAGAGAGCGTTACCCCGTGGGCCTGGCTCTGCAGAAAGGTCATCTGTCCCGAGGGGCTGGCACACTGCGTGCCAAAGCGCACCACCCCGGAAGTAGTCTCGTTGGTCATAAAACTTACCGAGGCCGCCTGGGTGCCTACCTGCTCCACCATGACCCCCTCAATCGTCGGGGCGATACAATCCACCGGGGCCGATGCCGTTAACATATCGGGCGCACCGGCATCATGCAGGATGTCGGTGTAGGTCACGGTAATGGTGACTTCGGGGCCGATCTCGAGTTGGCCACTGGAAACCGAAACCGCCGCATCCACCAGCCCCAGGGTGCCCGTAAAGGTACCCGACGTATCGATCTCCGTCAGGGTGAGCACTTCCATATCGCCTTCTGATGTCACCACATCCACGCTTGTCGTACCCGTCCCGGCAAGATCCAGATCGCTTAAGCGCACTTCCATCGTGCCGCCGCAGGGATAGGCATCCTGATCAAGACTGAGGGCACTCCCTAACTCGGGCACAAATTGGGCAAAGGTCGTCGACTTGCTGACGTCTTCTCCCCGCCCGCCCGTGTTGCTGACCACGTTGGAACGCTGGCATCCATTGTCATTTACAAAATCGGTATCCCCCCGGACCAGGATGCCTTCGACAATCCCGGTGTTGGGGTTGATGACCGGTGAGCCCGAATTGCCGCCATAGGTGTCCAGGTTGGCCACGAAAAAGCCCGAGTTGTTGCTTGAGCGCACCACCGTGTCGTTGCCAAAGGCCAACTTGAGCGGAAGCCCCGAGGGGTGGCCAATCACGCCGATGGGGGACCCGACGGCAATGACCCCTTCGCGACGCAGGGTGAAGGGCGTCGCACCGGGTGCGCTGATATCCCGGTCCACCCGGATCACGGCATAGTCTAAATCACCCGAAAGCGCCTGTCCGACGACTTCCACCCCGCTGTATACCTGGTTTGCGTTCAGGGTCAATACCGGCGTGTTGGCATCTTCCATAACGAAACCAAAGACGAAGCGCGCGCTGCCAATGTCACCGTTATCGTAACAGTGCCCTGCGGTGGCAATAAGATCGGGCCCCACCATAAAGGCCGAGCAATAGGCGATCGTAGGCTGATTGGAAAAGGGTTCATCCGAACAAACGTTGTAATTGTTGGTGCGCAGGGTCACGGTGCCGTCCGTGTTTTCCTGCAGATTACTCGCACGCAACAAGGCACACGTAGAGGCGGCCCAGAGACGCCGGGTCGCGTTGACCTCCTGATAGAGGTCAATGCGGTCATCGGTACCATAGATGACCTTGGGCTGCGGGGAAGCTTCCGTCGGCACCCACGGTACGCCGCTGAGCACGGTCCGTACCGGTTTATCGACCTCCACATCATCGGCCACAGCGTCCAGGCACCACCAAAAACTGACCACCATCGCCGCAGCGAGGCAGCAAGAAGCATTTCGCACTATTATCAATTCCTCATTCCGTGTAAAGGGTTACTTCTATCCGGGTTATACCATATATTGGCATCCCGGTGCGCCGTTACGCGGGGGATGGTACCAATTTGGTGCGAAGCCAACCGAGCAGTTGGCGGGCCCGGGCCTCGTTGCTGTGGTGCGCGAGGAAATGGGCATGGCCCGCCCGGGCCACCTCCAGGGCGACTTCCGGGTGAGCCTCATAGTGGTCCACCTGCGCGATCAGCCCCGGCAGGTCGTCAAAATAGGCCGCATGTTTTCCTTCTTCAAAGGCACAGGGAATCTCAATTGGAAGACGCTCGCTCAATAACATGCACCCATGGGCGGGAAGTTCCCAGAATCGCACGGTGTCGAAACCCATGCCGAAACAATTCAGGCCCACCCGGGAGTTTCGAATGCGGTCGATATAATCATCCGGTGCATAGGTCGCATTAAGGTCCCAGCCGAAATGGGATTCCACGGCTTCCAGATAGAGACGCCGCTTACCAAACATGCGGTGGCCCGCCCAGAAAAAGGGGTGACCTCGATCGCTCTCCCAGGTCGGTATGGCCTTGTTCCCATCGTAGGCGAAGGGCAAGGGGTACGCATCGGGACCATAGTCCACCCCCCGCAACTTCTCCCGTTTAAAGTAGGCGGCGAATTGATTAAAATTCAGGTGCTCGGCCACCCGTCCGCGAAAGTCGGAAAACTCGTCCAGGGCATCGACGATGGCCACGGGGCAGGTTCCGGCATGCTGCATGATGGCCACCATCTCAGCCCGGGGGACATCTCCCTCCACGTCCGCATAGAGAATCAGGTCGAATTCACCCGCCTTCAGTTCGGAGAGCACTGCTTCAATCGACAGGGCCCGTCCCCTCCGTTGAAAGCGACAGGGATAGTGGGCAAGCTGCTCGGTATCTTCTCCGTGCAACCAGGGCTTATAGGGGTAATCCACGACCTGCTCATCGCCCAAGACCGCACACAGGCCATCAAAGAGCACATCGATCCCATAGTGGGGCCTGGGGTTCATCAGAAAAAGTACCCGCAGGGGTGGCCCCTCCTGCCACGGCGCATCGACCCGGGGTGTCGCCGTCACAGCCCCCCTACCCGCAGTCCGCCCATCCAGCAGGGCCTCTACCGCCCGATCAGGGGAAACCATTTGGATGGAGCGCAAGAGCCGCAGGGCCATATCGTCGTCACCCATGGCGTGCCAGCAGCGGGCCATGGCCTGGTAGGCCGCCGACTCGTGGGGCAAGGCAAATACGACGAAATAGAAACTTTCTTGCGCCGCCATCAGGCGCACGGTGGGTTCCAAATCGGGGTCCTGCTCCAACCAGGTGGTGAGAATGCAAAGTCGCTCCCAATGCAACTGGGCCCGCCGCTCAAAGGGCACCGACTCGTCGCGGGGCACCATCTCAATGAGCTCATACGCCCGGTCCGGGAGTCCATCCCTCAACAGCACTTGTGCATGGGCTGCGGCGTCGTAGTCCCGCGACACGAACATACAGAGACAGCCCACAACCTGCCCATCGTCCTCCAAGGACCACTGTTGCGCCTCCTCGAAGCCAAGGCCGTGCAGGCGCGCCATCAAGTTGCTTCGCAGGTGCTCCATCCCCTCTGCCCCTGATGGCGCCGCAAAGAGGGCGAAGACGTGGCAATTGAGCGCAAGGCGTGGTGCAATTTCCTCCAAGGTCGCCAGGGGATCTTCAAAGTCCGTTTCGAGATTGCTGAGGACGAGGGCGTCGAACTCGGCGAAGGGAATGTCGGCCCCATCCCCCTGGAGAAGATAAGCGGCATCCAGCATCTTTTCGGTCAACGGCAACGCGGCCCCTTCCGACACGAGCCCGCTCGCACGAATTCCGGCACGCTTCTTGAGTAAATAGCCCAGGGCAGGACCGCTCTTCCCCACCATGCCAAAATTACGCAGGTAAAAGGGCACCCGCTGCATGAGGCGCATATAATCTTTTTGCAGGTGCGGAGGCACGAATTGGAGCAAGTCATCAAGCATGGCCATACCGTAACACAGCGCCGGAACATAAGCGCAAACTGAACGCCGAAACAGCGCAATAAAAATCCCGGGGCGAATAAGGAACGCGAGTGCGTCTTTCCCATTCACCCCGGGAATGTTTGTCAGGCTGCCCGGAGAAACGTGCCGTCGTCGGCTAGGAATCCAGGGACTTGCGAAGGGCGACCTTGTTTACCTTGCCGTTGGGCAAGAGGGCCAGCTCGGGCTTGATCGTATATTTCTTGGGCACCTTGAAGTTTGCCAGGTGCTCCTTGCAGTGGGCCCGCAAGGTTTCCGCGTCCACGGTCTGTCCCGGCTTGAGCATGACGAAACCATGGCCTACTTCCTGATAGAGCTCGTCAGCCACGCCGATGACGGCCGCAAACAGGACGGCAGGATGGCTTTCCAGCACCTCTTCCACTTCCCGGGGAAAGACGTTTTCGCCACCGGTCTTATACATTTCGGAGCTGCGCCCGGACAGATAGATATAGCCATCTTCATCAACATGGCCCAAGTCGCTCGTGTAGTACCAGCCGTCGGCGTCCATAACGTTACGTGTATTCTTCGGGTCATTCAAATACCCTTTCATCACGCTGGGCCCACGGAAAGCCAACTCACCCAGCGTTCCCTGGGGCACTTCTTTCCGGTCGTCATCCACGATTTTCATCTCGAAGGGCGGCACCACCCGCCCGACAGAGCGGGTCATCTGTTCCATGGTATCGTCAGCCGACGAATAGGTGACAAAACCGCACAACTCGGTGGAGCCGTAGCCCGTCAGCAGTTTCGCGCCCGTCTTCGACGCAATCTGCCGCAAGACTTCGAGCACCAGTGTCGGCACGCCCGCGCCCCCCCAGACGAAGTATTTTACATGGCTCCAATCCATCTCTTTGAACTTCGGTGCCTGCAATTGCATCAGATACATAACCGGCACCTGACCCACCATGGTCACTTTTTCCCGTTCGATAACTTCCAGGGATGCCTGGGGGTCAAAGCGGTCCATAAAGATCAGGGCGCTTCCGCCCATGACGGCTCCGTAGCCAATTTCCACATCCGCAGCCACGTGGTTAATCGGAAAGTGGAGCAACAGGCGCCCGTCTTCACCGATTCCGAAATACGCCAACTCCGCACGAATGTTTTCGATAATGGCGCGGTGTGTTTGCAACACTCCCTTCGGCTTACCTGTAGATCCCGAGGTATACATGAGCAGGGCCTCATCGTCCCCGCCCACATCCGCATAGCGCGCGTCAGCCTCCGGCGTGGGGGCCGGGGCCTGGTCGACGAAGTCCTGGTACGGCTCTGTGCCGACATGGGCTTCCCCAATCACCAGCACCTTTTCGATGCAGGGGAATTCCTGGGCAAAGATCTCGCCGGTTTCCACGAGGTCAACGCCCATGTACTCCCGCAAGGTCAGCAGGATTCGTGGCTGGGAGTGTCCGATGATATAGCGTAATTCATCGACCGTGAACTTCGGGGACAGGCCCAGCCACGTGGCACCGATTTTCGAAGCCGCCATGAAGGAGGTCATGAATTCCGGGCGCCCCATGGACACCATGGCGATGCGATCCCCCTTCTCCACGCCCGCAGCGAGGAAGGCCCGGGCGGTCTTATCCACTTCCGCATCAAATTCGGCCCACGTCATGCGCGTTTCCTCGAAGACGAGGGCTTCCGCGTCGGGTTTCCGCGCGGCCCAATAGGATACATATTCCCAGAGACGGGTTGGTTCGTTGACGGACATGACTAAATGCTCTCCTTACTATTTCACACCGTGCACCCTTCCGGTGACCGGCAAACACCTTTATACATCCAGATGGACGCGGCCGTTTCGAATGGCATCCACGCCCTCGCTATTCAACACCGTAAAAAACAGAATTTTCTGATCAGCTTCCTCGTGCAATGCGTCCACACGAAGGGTAATGGTACTACCGGGCATCACCATGCCGCGAAAGGCACCATGCACTTCCCGAAGGCGCGCCGGCTCTCCCCCACCCTCCCGGTTAAGGATCTCACGCACCGCAAGACCAAGAGTCGCTGTCCCATGATAGATGGGATCGGGAAGTCCCACCTGGCGGGCAAAGGCCACGGAAGTATGAATGGGAAACACGATATCGGTGCAGCCATCATAAACATGGGCGGCCAATGGATCGATCGCAATCGACGCCGACCATCCTTCCCCGTCGCTATCGGGTGACGCTATCGGTGGCGGAACCGAGTCGGAAAAACGACCGTCGTCCACCAACGACACGTCCCGTAGCAGGCCACCGATATACTCCGTAAAAACAACAGCACCATCACGCCCCTCCGCCACATAACGAATCGTGATGAGCGTTCCCCCGGGATGGGGCGTCATGGCGACGATTTCCCCCTGCAGACTCAGGGTTTCGTCGGGCACAATGGGCCGCTCCCAGATAAGGCACTCGTTGTAGTGCACCTGTCGCTGCTGTGCCGCCACCGGAAAATCGGTGTCTCCCCAGTACCGGTCAAAGCGGGAGGACAGGGGCCACGTCAGGGCCACGGCGAGCATGGGCGGGGCACAAATGCCTTCGCTTCGCGTATCGTCGAAGTAGTGGGCGTTTCCGTCCCCCAATGCCGCCGCATAGTTCATGGTCTGACGGGGTGACAGGGACACCGTCAAGGGCTGACTTCGGGCACCGACATAGCGCGAATCTATTTCCATTCTCACTCCTTCGCTTCCGGCGTTACCCACACGGCCCACTCCGGCATCTGACTCAGATCGATATCGAACACTATTGGACCCCACGTGAACATGAAAAGTGTCACCAGGGCCACACCGATCAAATTGAAGAGGAAGCCGGTTTTCACCATATCCATTACCTTGATGCGATTGGTACCAAAGATCAGGGCGTTGGGTGGCGTTGCAACGGGCAGCATAAAGGCGAAGGAACAGGAAAGGGTCACCGGAATCATGAGAAACAGCGGATGAATTTCTATCGCCACGCCCAGGGCCGCGATGATGGGTAAGAGCATTTCCGTGGTGGCCGCATTGGAAGTTAACTCGGTCAGGAAAGAAACGGAAAGGCACATGCCTGTGACCAGCACCAGCGGCGAGAAGGCCCCGAGACCGGAAAGCTGCTCCCCTGCCCAGATGGCGAGTCCTGATTCCGCGAAGCCCCCAGCCAGGGCAAAACCACCGCCAAACAGGAGGATGATGTCCCACGGCACACCCCGTGCAATGTCCCAATTCAAGATACGCCCACCGGGTACACTTCGGGAAGGCGTGGCAAAAAGGAGGAGGGCCATGAAGATCGCTACGGTGCCGTCACGCAGGTAAGCCGGAAAGGGAAAGAGCGCCGACCACCCGGGCAGGGAGAACTCATCCACCGCAATTCCTTTGCGGGTGAGCCAGAGCAGTGCCATCAGCACGAAGACAAGAAAGACCACGGCCTGCTCAAAACTCACGCGGCCCATGCCCTGATACTGATTCCGTATGGTCTCCATATCGATCGAGACGGCATGGCACTGCTTCCCCAGGAAGCGCCAGCGAATAAAACACCAAAGGGTCACGAAGAGCACGAGCGACAGGGGAAGGCCAAAGGCAAACCACGCCGCAAAGCTGATGTCGGGGGCATCGGGAAAGGTATTCTCCACAATGGCCACCAGCGACGCGTTGGGCGGGGTCCCGATCAGGGTGGCCGTTCCGCCAATGCTCGCACTATAGGCGATGGCCAGGAGCAGGCCCAGGGAAAAACGGCGGGTAGCCACCGGCTCGCCCTGTTCTTCCAGGCGCATGATAACCGACAGGGCGATGGGCACCATCATCATGGTGGTCGCCGTATTGGATATCCACATGGAGAGCAGAAAAGTCGGGGTCATGAACCCCAGTAAAACGCGGCTGGGCTTCCCCCCGAAAAAGAGCAAGAGGCGCAGCGCGATGCGACGGTGCAGATTCCAGTGTTGCATGGCCAGCGCGACAAGAAAGCCCCCCAGAAAGAGGAAGATAATATCGTTGACGTAGTAGCCGGGCACCGCCTTGGCCGACATGATGCCCAGGCTCGGGAAAAGCACGATGGGGAGCAGGGCCGTAACCGCCAGGGGCACCGCCCCGGTCATCCACCAGAGGGCCATCCAGAGTGCGACGGCGGCCGTGTAGGTCGTCTGCGGCTGACCAGGCACTAAGTCCAGAAAGGCACCGACCAGAATTGCCAGCGAAGGCGCACCGAATAACGCAATCAGGCGCGCAGGCGAATTCTCGTCTCGCTCCAGTTCCAATGCCATCTATCCCTCCCTTTTTGCCGGGCTCCACTCCCGGTCACCCACTAGCGTCCAATGCTGAAATAGGTGAATCCCTCTTTCTCCAACACGTCCGGCTGATACAGGTTGCGACCATCGAATATCACGGGCGCCGCCATCTCCTCCGCCATGCGCGCGAAACTGGGTCGGTGGTAGTTGCTCCACTCCGTCGTAATCACAAGGCAGTGCGCCCCGGACGTGGCATCATAGGGCTTGGCGGCAATAGTCACCCGATCGCCATAGCGCCGACGCAAGGCGGGACCCGCCACGGGATCATGGACCTGTATCGTGGCGCCGTCTTCCAGGAAGGCATCCATCAACCGCACGGCCACGGAACCGCGAATGTCATCGGTCCGCGGCTTGAAGGTCGCGCCCCAGAATCCGATTACGTTGCCGGAAAGTTCCCCCTCGAAATGGCGCCGAATGGCCTGTTCGAAGCCATCCTGACGCCGCTGGTTTACGCCCTGAATCGCCGAGATGAGGCCCACATCTACACCCAGGTCTTCCCCGAAGCGCTGGCAGGCCGCCACATCACCCGGCATATACGACCCCGCGTAGCCGAGCCCGGGGAACAGAAAGGTGTTTCCGATTCGCTCATCGCAGGCCAGGCCTTCACGCACCCGGGCAATATCCGCGCCGACCGCGGTGCAAATGTCGGCCAGTTGATTCATCACCGAAATACGAGACGCCAGCATGACATTGGTTGCATATTTCGAAATCTCGGCGCTCGCCTGGTTCATAAAAAGTATGGGGCGCCCCGTACGCACGAAGGGGCTGTAAATCTCCCGAATCAATTCCTGAACCCGCACGTCCTCGCAGCCCACAACCACCCGGTCGGGGTGCATAAAATCGTCCACGGCCTTACCCGCTTTGAGGAAGTCGGGGTTGACGACCACGTCAAACGGCTGTTCGGTATTCGCGCGGAACACCGCTTCCAGGGCCGCTGCCGTTCCCGGCGGGCAGGCACCCTTATTGACGAAGAGCCGGTACCCCGTCATAGACGACGCCACCGTGGCCGCCAGTTCCAGGAGTTCGCGGGTATCGACATGCCCTGTCTCATCCACAGGAGGATTCACACAGAAGAGGATACTCAGACAGTCATCCGCTGCGCGGGCCACGTCGCTCGTGAAGCTCAGGCGCTCTTCTTCGAGATTGCGTACGAGCAATTCCTCCAGGCCCGGCTCATGAAAGGGCAACGAACCCGCCTGCAACGCAGCGAGGCGCTCGGGGTCCGCTTCCAGACAGGTCACCTGATGCCCGGTTTCGGCGAGGCACGTCCCTACGACCAGGCCCTGATACCCGGTGCCTACTATGGCAATCTTCATCCCACTTCTCCCTCATCAATCTGCCCCCGAAATAAACGGTATCACCTGTAATTCAACCCAGGCGAAAGCGAATCATAGCAAGGGACCGGGAAAGCCCGCAAGGCGCAACGCCCGGCACAGGAAAAAGAATCGCCCGACACCACACGTGGGTCGGACGATTTGCTCATCTTGATTGCTTCGGCCGGCTAAGACTCTGAGACACCACCGGTGCCGTCGCTCAGCTGGGCTCTTTCCAGGCCGCTTCTTCTGCCTGGATATCGAGAGCCCGCTGGAAGCGGCGCAGGCCACCTTCCCGATCCTCATTGTAGATGGTGAACATCTTGTCCAGATTGGTAATCTGGAATACCTCCAGAATCACCTTGGAAAGGCTACACAGGCGCAGCTTTCCCTTTACCCCTTCGATGGCCTTATTTACCCGCAGCAGCTCGGTCAACACCGCACTGGAAAGATAATCCACATTCTCAAAATTGAGGAGTAGATTGATTCCCGGACGGGACTCCACATAGGCTACCACTTCATTGCCGAATTCGGCCACATTTATGGCACTCAACACGCTTGACGTGCGAATCGTACCGACGATAATCGATCCCTCCTGGGAAAAATCGAGAATCTGGTCGCTGGCTTCACTCATGCCGCTATCTCCTCTAAAGCTGACAAATCCAACCTGGCGTTATGGCGCACAGCACCCGGGACATCCTCTCCAACAATCGAGAAGAACATCCCACCGCGGTGTATGACAGACACGCCTCTCCCTACATTGCCTTGCGCCGAAACGACATTTCCAGGCAATTTGCGCTCGTATCAAACTCTACTTTTTCCATGAAATGCCGTATCAGACAGATGCCCCGCCCCCCCATCTGCTCCAATTCCGGAAACGCCACCTCATCCACCGAAAAACCGTCTCCCTCATCGGAGACCCGGATCGTGCAACATTCACCACTGGCGGTCAGGCTGATCGTAACCGAACGCTCCGCATCATTGGCATTGCCATGACGGACCGCATTGACCAACGCCTCTTCCAGACACAACCGGGTACACGGCTCATCGGCCGTTTGAATCCACCCCTCCCGCAATAAAGCGGCCACAGCACGATCCAAGGTCGCGGTCATGGCCTCGAAGGTGCTCGGAAATTCCTCGCGAAAGAACGGCGTACTCATGCGTACAGGTGTCACTCCTGCGGTGTCTGCATAGTCCGGGAGGGTCGCCGCACAGAATATCAAATGCAGCCACAAACCCTCCTTACGTAAGGGTACCATAGCGCGATCGCTTTCACAAAAAGCGCCGTCCCCCCCCCCAGAGGCACTCCATCTCGTGCGCTCACGGAATCGTGTCAGCGCCCCCGCCGATTGGGTGACGGACGAAATACCGTGAAACTTCCCAGGAACAGCATCAGTGCCAGTACCAAGACAACCATGTCACCCAACAGGCTACCCGCCTGGGGAGCAGTCGGGCTGCAGGTCATCCCGGGTTCTTTCACTTCCTCGCCTTCTCCTTCGCCTTCTCCTTCGCCTTCTCCTTCGCCTTCTCCTTCTCCTTCTCCTTCTCCTTCTCCTTCTCCTTCTCCTTCTCCTTCTCCTTCGCCTTCGCCTTCGCCTTCACCCGACGCCATGGCGGACATTGGAATGGTAATGGACTTGATTTCTCCGGGCTCCAGCGTCACGGCAACTGTGGACAGGCCATAGCCATCCGCCTCGCAGATCACTTCGTAGCTTCCGCCAATAATCGCCGGGTAAATGAACACGCCGTCTATGTTTTCCGTGACCGCTCGGTATCCACTTCCAGGCAAGGCAACCGTCGCCGACGCGATGCGCTCCTGATCATCGAAGGACCACAACGTACACACCAAGGTGGATGCCAGAATAGTCGAAGCGGTGGCCTGAATAGGCTCCACGTCCACCGGACCATCAATCAGCTCAGCAATTTTCTCGGGGTCATCCGTGCCCCACTCGTTCCGCTCCGCACGCAACACCGTCGTAGTCTCATTCAAGATTGCCCGTGGCATCGTAATGGGAATCGGGCTATCCGCGTCAAACTCGAAGGCATTCAACCCCCGCGTCGAATCGCCGTCAACACTGAGATCCCGCTCCACATCAATCAACGTGGTGCTTCGTATCACGATGGCAGCAAAGAGCACATCCTGGAAGCGCGAGAGCCGGATAGTGGGAATACGATCAAACACCTCGATGCCAATATATAGATCACGGAAGAGACATCCCTCGATGATGGTATCCACCGCCATCTCACCCTTTACTACGATACCCGTGGCCTCCCGGCTTTCCGGCGTCCCCCGGAAGCTTACATCACGCACCTCCATGGCTACATTGTTCACTTCCAGCAAGACATCGTCTTTCATCGCTGGCATGAGCTCCAGATTCTCGAGGCGACCACCTTGCGCACCAACGACCTGACCGCTGATGGTCGCATCGGCATCGGGTGCCCCGGAGAGCACCACATCGTCGGGCATGACCACGTCTTCGCTATAGACGCCCGACTCCAGCATGATGCCACCCGCTGCACCAGCGCCCTTGGTCTCCAGGGCCTGGATAGCGTGGGCGATGGTGAAGAATGGCGCCATACGCGAACCCGAACCCTCGGTGTCGCTGCCCAAGGGCGAAACCCATATGACGAAACGCGGATCAAGGGGATCCTGAGGATTCGAAACTCCCAGGTATTCCGCCAGGTTGGAAGTCGCATCCATGTCGTTGTCTTCCAATGCGTCCGTTGGGTCCAAGGGCCGCAATCCAAAGCGCACCTCATACACATCGGGCATACCATCGTCGTCGGTGTCTACTTTGAACGGATCGGTGCCCACCTCGGACTCTTCACAATCGGTAAGTCCATCCCCCTCGGAATCCAGGTCGGGGTCAAGACAGGGTTCGCCTTCGCCTTCGCCTTCGCCTTCGCCTTCGCCTTCGCCTTCGCCTTCACCTTCGCCTTCGCCTTCACCTTCACCTTCGCCTTCGCCTTCGCCTTCGCCTTCACCTTCACCTTCACCTTCACCTTCACCTTCACCTTCACCTTCACCTTCACCTTCCCCTTCACCTTCACCTTCACCTTCACCTTCACCTTCACCTTCACCTTCGCCTTCACCTTCACCTTCGCCAGCACACTCCGCAACGGTAACCGTACGGGTCACCTGGACGGCGGCGTTGCCCGACGCATCCATAACATCGTAGGTTATCGTATAGGTCCCCGCTGAACTCGTATCCACCACATCGCCTCCTACCACGATACTACCGATACCAAGGGAGGTATCACAGGTATCGTTCACCGTCGCACCCGCATCGTTATAAGTCCCCCCACAGGCCACCGTCTCCGACGCATTACCCAGCAGGGTCAGCACCGGTGCCGTCGTGTCCAGCACCGTCACCGTACGCGTCACTTCCGCCGCAGCGTTGCCCGAGGGGTCCATCACGTTATAGGTCACGGTGTAGACTCCCGGCGTATCCACGTCCACCGTGTCCCCACCAACGACCACACTACCCGAAATATCATCGGCGCAATCGTCCAGCGCCGTCGCTCCCCCATCGGAATACGTCGTCCCACAGGCCACTGTCTCCGACGCGTTACCCAACAGGGTCAGCACCGGTGCCGTCGTGTCCAGCACCGTCACCGTACGCGTCACTTCCGCCGCAGCGTTGCCCGAGGGGTCCATCACGTTGTAGGTCACCATGTAGACGCCCGGTGTATTCACGTCCACCGTGTCCCCACCAACGACCACACTACCCGAAATATCATCGGCACAGCCGTCCAGCGCCGTCGCACCCGCATCGGAATACGTCGCCCCACAGGCCACCGTCTCCGACGCATTACCCAACAGGGTCAACACCGGCGCCGTCGTATCCTGCACCGTGACGGTGCGGGTTACCTGCGTGGCGGCATTGCCTGAGGCGTCCATGACATTATAGGTAATCGTGTAGACGCCCGGGCTCGACGTGTCCACCGTGTCCCCACCAACGACAATACTTCCCGTCAGGTTGCCCTCACAGGAGTCGCTGGCCGTGGCGCCGAGGTCCACATAGCTATCGCCGCATCCCAGGAGGATGAGGGGGCTTCCGACCCGAGTAATTGTCGGCGGCATCGTATCCACCACGTTTACCGTGCGCGTGACCTGAGTCGCCGCGTTGCCCGCCGCGTCCGTCACATCGTAGGTGACGGTATAGCTTCCCGGGGTGGCCGTATCGACCGTATCGCCGGCGATGACGATGTCCCCCGTTATTACCCCATCCAGAATATCAGTGGCGGTCGCACCCGCCTCCACGTAGGGATCTTGGCACTCGAGCGTAATGGGGTTACTTCCGTTGAGCATGATCGTGGGAGACTGCTTGTCCAGCGTTACCACCGCACTCGTCACGCTCGAAGCCAGGGGATTCCCGGTAAGGTCCATAATATCCGATGCGGTATTTACCGAAACCGTAAAATCTCCAGAACCTGTGAGAAAGTTGATGGATACGGAATAGATGCGGGGTCCCCCTGTAATAGAAACCGACCCAAAACCCGTACTGGTGTGGGTCTGCACAAGATCCGAACTGTCAAAAAAATTGGTTACATCCTCGCTAAACTCCACCGTAAACGTGACGCTGCTGGCGTTCGTCGGCCCCGTCGTGGACGGGGTAATAACATCGGCGGTGGGGGCCACATCGCGGTTGAGCTCTATCAGAAAGACGTCGTAAGATCCGGTCACCGCGCTCGAACTGACTCCAAGACTGGGATCGAAGTCCACCGTACCCCCGTAACCGCCGGCCACCAGCACCCGCCCATTCGGCAAGCCCGCCACCGCCGAACCCGATTGAGAGTCGCTGTCTCCCGTCGTGTAGGTCCAGAGCACACTACCCATCTCTTCAAGGGCGACGACAAACACATCGTCACTACCGTAAGAGACCCGAAGGTCGAACATATTCGGCGGATCATAGTCGAAGGTTCCGAAGAAGCCCCCCGCGACATAGACGGTGCCATCACTACTCACGCCAATACCATAGGCTTCAATAGAATTGGAGCCGCTGAGCACGTGGGACCACACATAGTCCCCGTTGCTGTCCAGTTTCTGAATGTAGCCGTCTTGCGCTGCCGCACTGTTCTCCGTAACGGTACCCGCTCCGGGATCCAGGTCGATGTCTGACTCGAAATCTCCGAGGCTGTAGATGTTATCGCTACTGTCGAGCGCTAAATCGCGCACCTCGTCTTCGCCGGCACCGGTCACCACCGCTACCCATTGAAAGACCCCCGCGTCATCAAATTTCACGATGGCCGAGTCCCCGTCGGAACTCGCTACGCTCTCGACCCCCGCACCGGGATCAAAATCGACCGTACCATCAAAGCTCATGGCCATAGTGGGATTTCCGCTGCTGTCCAGGGCAAGGGCCACGCCACGCTCCGGGCCACTGTCGCCAATGGTCTGGACCCACACCAGGTTACCCGAAGCGTCGAGCTTCCAGAGAAAGGCATCGGCCATCCCGGCACTGGTTTCATTGGCCGTCGCGCCACTCGGGTCAAAGTCCGCCGTCCCATTGAAGTATCCGGCGACATAGACGTTTCCGGAAGCATCCACGTCGATGCCCTCACCCACGTCATTGCCCGTGCCCCCGGCTTGCACCGCCCACTGAAATGCGCCCGAGGAATCCAGCTTGAGCACGAAGACGTCCCACTGACTCACATTACCCGTATCGAGGACAAAGGTACCCGCACCCGGGTCAAAGTCAGCCTCCCCACTGAAAAATCCGGTCATATAGATATTGCCCGCGCTATCGAGCGCCAGATCAAAGGCGGACGTGTTGCCCGAGGCTTCGGTAGACCCGAATATGCCCCCCATGTCATAGTCGCCGTTGGGGTCCAGTTTCTGGAAATAACCGTTCAAGGTGCCCGTCGTGGTGTAGCTGTCCATTCCGGGACCGGGGTCGAGATCGATCGTATTGTTAAAAGAGCCTGCCGTGTAGATATTGCCGCTGGAATCGGTCTTGAGCACCGATACGGCCGTCCCCCCGAAATTTCCAGTGGAACGGAGCAAGTCCAGATCCGGCTGTATGAGCTCATCCGTGGTAACCTGGACAACAAAACTCTCGGTCACCCCCAGGGAACCCGTGGGTCCCAACACCATGGCCGGGTCAAAATCGGCCGGCCCGGTGAAGGTGCCGCCCACAAAAGCCGTGGAAGCATCCAGCGCCACAATGGCCTCCCCACTATCCAGCCCACTGCCCCCGGGCGTATAGGCCCATACGAGCTCACCGTTGGGATTTAGATTGAAGGCAAAAATATCGGTCGAGCCGACCACGGTCCGCTCGTCGGTACCAGCACCCGGATCGAAGTCCACCGTCGTTAGAAAGGTGCCCGTTACGTAGACATTGCCCGAACGGCTCACGTCCGCGTCTTTGGGGGTATCGAAGGACGTTCCCCCGACAGACTTCGCCCAGCGAAATGTCCCGGAGGAATCGAGGGCCTGGACAAACACGTCCAGCGATCCCGATACACTGCTCAGGGAGCTCGTTCCCGCGCCCGGGTCGAAGTCGACGGCAGCATCGAAATAGATTCCAACCCCGTAGACATTGTCGGCGGCATCGACGCCCACGAAGTTTCCGTTGGCTGTCGCCGATACCCCACCCGCGTTCTTCGCCCAAACATAGGCGCCGCTGGAATCATACTTGACGAGGGCGGCATCTTCCGCCCCCAGCGCAGAAAGGTTGTTCTCCCCCGCATCGGGATTGAAGTCAACCGTCCCATTAAAGGAACCTGCCATCAACACATTGTCCGAGGAATCCGTCGTCACTGACGCAACGATCCAGTCGACGGTTTTGGTCCAGACATGGACGCCACTGGCATCGAGTTTCCAGATGTAATTATACCCACTGCCTGCGGCATCGATACTGACTGTGCCCGCCCCCGGATCAAAGTCAGCCGTTCCGTCGAACTCCCCTACCGTGATGACATTGCCACCCGAATCCACGGCGACGTCATAGGCGTAGTTGTCCCCCGTCGTGCTGACACTGGCCGCCCACTGAAAAACGCCGTTGGAATTGAGCTTGAGCACGAAGGCGTCGTAGGAGGTCGCCGGTGCAGTCAGATTGAAGGTACCCGCACCCGGGTCAAAGTCTACGGTGCCGTCGAAATAGCCCGCCACAAAGACATTGCCCGAGCTATCCACCGCCATACCGTAGGATTCCACATACCCTGCGCCGGCCAGCTGAACGGCCCAGGCCAGATTTCCCGTATTGCTGAATTTCCGAACCCAGACATCGGTGGCGCTCACGGCCGCCGTCAATGCCGTCGTACCGGCGCCGGGGTCAAAATCGACGGTCTCTTCGAAGACGCCGGTATCGTAACGGTTGCCGGATATATCCACGTCGACGGCGGTCACTTGGGTAGAAGCCACGCCCCCGAAGGTGTCCAGGCTATCAAGCATGGGACTGGTCGCGGAACTCCCCAAGGCCAATAAAACCGCCGCCAGAAGGGCACTTGCCCGCCACGCTGCCGCCATTTGCCACCATTTGATCTCGCGTATAGACACACTGCTCCCGCAAGTGCCCCCGAACAAAAAGGCCATGATAGTTTTCGCTTCCTCACCGGACGTGCAGGTATCCAGGATGCAGCCCTGCCTGCAGCGTTTCCAAGTTACTTCCCAAGTGTTACACGCTACGTGTAAAGAGTTTACCAAGGAAGTCGAAAATTTTCAACGACCCCACGGCGTGCCCGTCAAACCTGTCTCATCCTGAAAGGGGCTACAAGGTCTCCGCCGGAGCGGCCTCCTCCCCTTCCACTGCCTCGATGGCATCCAGGTCATTCAGGAAAATGCTCATGCGCCCGACGATCCAATGCCCATCCAACTCGCTGACAGAACGCACCGTACGTATGGCCTTGACGACCCCTTCGATCACCTCGCCCGAATCCCCCATATCGCCGCCCATGGAAGCCACGGTCGCCGATACGGCATCATGCAATCCTTGGGTGTCCAGTGTTATCGCCTGGTAACGGGGCACTGACATATCGAGGGGCGGCGTCATTTTCGCAAAGGCCCCAGAGAGTTTCTTGTCGACATGATTGTCGATTACCGCCTTCATCCCTTCCAGGGAGCTGCCTGCCAGGGCAAAATCTTCCAGAAAGCTCATGTAGAGCGGCACGGGTGCCGGCACGGGCACCGTGTTGATCGTGAATCCCTTGTGCTCCATAACACCTTCCATCGTTACGAACATCTGGAGGAGGCCCTGGGTCGCTTCGGGTCGTGCCAACCCCAACAGAAGATAGGCACCAATACTACCGTCCACCACATCCGTGACCGCTACCGTCAACTCATCACCAAATTGGGGAATGATCTGGCTCGCCATGGCCAACTCATTGCTACCACCGGCCTCGGCCGCCGCGGGCACGATGTCCCGCATCAGTTGTTCCTTGAAGACGTCATTAAAGCGGAAGCTCAGCAGGGCCAGGGTATCGTCGGGCACGTAACGCGCCAGGCGAAGAGGCTGGGCCTCCCCCACGGCCTCTTTCATACCGGGGTTCTTTTCCACATCCACCCGCCAGAGCAATTCCACCGTTTTGTCGACCCACGAGAACGTACCCACCATGGGATCTTCGTCGACCCCGTCGGCGAACATCCCCTTGTACTGCTCCATCTGGGCCTGCAGCATGGGTAAGGCGACACTATCGGCCTCGTCCATCAGCAGCGGCATGACCTGGTCCAGAAAGGGGGTAATCCGATTGCCGTAGACCAACAACACCGACTCATCGGACGCCCTTGCGGGACATTCCGTCGTGCCGTAGCGAAAGGTGGCCGAATCATTGTAGCGACGGGCAGCTCCGGCAACCACCGTCTGATAGCCCAAGACGATGTGCGTTGCGGTGGTGAAATACGCGTAGTCCCCGCGAATAGAAAGCGTCAGGCCTGCGACCGTTTCCGTGCGCTGGGGAAGGGCACGGAGCTCGTCGTCCGCTTCCGCAATGCGCTCCAACTGACTCCGGGCCTTCTCGGGGTCGGTGAGGCTCAGGACAACCGCCCAGGCAGGCTCTTCGGGCTCTTCCATTTCAGCGCCCTCATTTTCGCTGTCTTCCTGCTCCTCCGCCACTTTCACGGCGCTGGCGGCCGTGCGCGAAAAGTCGACGAAGGCCGCGATCGGCGCACCCGGGTCAACGCCCAGGGCGGTAGCCAGTTCTTCATAGGTCTCTGCCTGAATCCCGATTTCGTCGCCCAACTCGAAGACCGCCTCCGCTATCGCATCGTCGACCTCGTCTTCGGGGGAAAGGGCTTTCATGAGGGGCACCAGCCGCTCCCGAAGGGCCGGTATGTCCGGCTGAGCAAAGGCAATCTGCGCCTCTTCCGGCATGAAACGAAGCACGCTAAGGGAATCGGGAACGATCTCACCCAGTACCAACCCATCCGGGACCGTCGAGGTCTCGGTAGCTGCGGGTGGGACGGGGACGCCACCTTCAACAGTCTTAACGTCGTCCTTGCCGCCGCAGGCCGGAACTAAGAGGGCCAGGCCAACAAGCAGGCATGATTGTGTGAGTACACGCAGCGAAAAAGAGAGAGAGACGACTCGGTACATGGAAAAATTCCTCCGGGACGAGGTTGAGCGGCTTGCATACAGAGGGTCGGGTCGCCCGCCGCATAGGGGATGGGTTGGACCCATCACGTGCGTTAAGTATGCCGGGACACGGCGCGGCGGTGCAAGGCCTGCGCCGGGCGGAAGCACCGGGTTAGTATTATCCGTCTCCCAGGTAGGTGCCCATGTTGGCCTCGTAATAGTATCGCGTTTTCAACAGGCCATCCTTCAGCCCCACCTGGGGCCGCCACGGGATAGCTTTCTTAATCCGCGCATTCGAAATCGATACATCCCCCACGTCCATCGCTACCCAGTCTTCCGGCCAGGGCACCTGATCAACGCCCCCCTTGCCCACCACGGACACCACTTCGCGGGCAAAAGTGGCGATAGCGCATTCATCGTCCCCGGAAGCAAAATAGACTTCGCCCAGGGTATTCTCAGCGACGGCCACCTGGAGCAGGGCTTCCACACAATCTTCCACGAAGAGCACGTTCCGCTTCTGCTGCCCCTCGCCATAAATGGTGAGATTCTTCCCCTGCAACGCCAGGCCGATGAAAAAGTTCAACACACCCGCATCGCTGCTCTTGATATTGGCGCGGGGGCCGTAAATATTGGCCAGACGCACGACCGACGTCCGAAGTCCATGGACGCTGTGGTAAATGAGGTGGTACTTTTCCGCTACACTCTTATTGGCCGAGTAAATGTCGAGGGGGAATTCCGGGTGTAACTCATCAATCGGGCGATGAATCATGGCGCCACACTGGGTGCTCGTGCCCACATAAATAACCCGGGCCTCCGGGTTGTCCTGCCGCACCGACTCCAGAACGTTCATCGTCCCTTTGCAGTTAATGGCAATATCGAGAAAGGGATCTTTGAGCGAATAACTGTGCGAAGTGTGCCCCGCGCAATTAAAGATATAGTCCTGACCGCGCACTTCCCGATTCACGAGGTTGTAATCCCGGATGTCGTTGTGCACGACCCGGATAGACTCCTCCGCGCCCCCCAGGTTGGCGGGGTTACCGCCCCCATGTTCCATGAGGGAATCGTAGACCGTAACCTCAGCACCCAGATCGACACAACGGAGCGCCAGGTTGCTGCCAATAAAGCCCAGTCCACCGAGCACAAGTACCCGTTTACCTGCCAGCTCATCCTGCAACGCCACGTCCGTCTCCCTCCCGGTTCATCCATCCGTGGATGGGGTATCCGCCTTCCCGCTCCGGGGTTCAGGCAGGGATGTCTTCCAAGATTTCAATCCCGGCACTGGTGCCGATACGTGACGCCCCCGCCTTTAACATGGCCATGGCATCACCAAAGGTGCGTATCCCACCCGCAGCCTTCACGCCGAGCGCATCGCCCACCGTCGACTTCATCAGCAGGACATCTTCCACCGTGGCACCCCCGTTGCCGAATCCGGTCGCGGTCTTAACAAAGGAGGCACCGGCATTACGGCTCATTTCGCAGACCCGCACTTTTTCGTCCCGGGTCAAGTAACTCGTTTCCAGGATGACCTTCACGGGAATACCATTCACCGCCTTGACGACCGCCGCGATTTCCCGCTCGACAAAGCTGGGATAGCCCGACTTGAGGGCCCCAATATTAATCACCATATCGATTTCCGTGGCCCCATTGCGGGCCGCATCCCGGGCCTCTTCCACCTTCATCTGGGCCGTCATGGCTCCCAGGGGGAAGGCGATACAGGTGTTCACACCCACGGGACTATCGGCCAGTTTCTTGGCGCAATAGGAAGTCCAGGCAGGGTTGACGGTTACCGTCGCGAAATTATACGTCAGGGCCTCCTCACACAACTCGCGAATGTCCACCTCCGTCGCATAGGCGCGCAACTGGGTATGATCGATGAGTCGGGCCATGTTTGCTCGTTTCAAGCTGGGTTATCCTTCATGTTTTGCGTATGCTGCACCGGCTTTTGTCAACAATACTCTATCCTACCATGGAACACGCTATTCGCCGCAATGCAGAACCATCGATCCGGATGCCAGGGCCAACGGCGTTGCGGAACAGCCATCGGTTCGCCGTGTGGATTCCGAGCGCATAGGAATCTAAATAGGCGAAGATTCATCTCGGACATTTTCCAAGTCATTCGGTTGCCATCTTAAAGATTTGGGGCTTGGGAGCGCAGGCGGCTCGCCTGCATTACGTCGAAGACGTAAAAACTACGTGCCTTCG
>JAXMOL010000072.1:0-30729 GCA_034669905.1 Candidatus Hydrogenedentota bacterium | reverse complement strand
CTAAATAGGCGAAGATTCATCTCGGACATTTTCCAAGTCATTCGGTTGCCATCTTAAAGATTTGGGGCTTGGGAGCGCAGGCGGCTCGCCTGCATTACGTCGAAGACGTAAAAACTACGTGCCTTCGGCCCGAGGCAGGCGGGTCGCCTGCGCTCCCAAATGTCAAAGACTTCTTTAATCAATAGTGGCCAAGCCGAACGTCCGCTGGCCTTTTGCAGGCGCTTGCATGCGCTGTCGTAACGAACGGATTGGATTTGCTCGAGGTCTACCTTCGCTTATTTAGAAAAACTCGGCTACAACGTCACCTTGGAAGATAGCAATATGGCGGCGCAATCCAAATTCTCAAGGCAGTCACCGTTATTTGCGGCTACCTCGAGGCTTGCTCTACAATTCCACAGATTGCTGGGACGCCCATGCCGATGGGCCGCCGGCGCTCTATAGCGGGTTCGGCGATGCTTTTCGTGACTAGACCCACCCCTGCCCCCTCCCGGGAGGGAAATTGTTCGGCGGGTTGAATGAACTAGTCGGGCAGAACAAACTACCCTATCTTAGATTCTCCCCCCTAAATCTCCAGCAAGTCCACCAGGGTGGCCCACGCCCGATTCACGGGGTAGGGTCCGGGGTACTTGACCCATTCGACGTGTCCATCCATGTAGAGTACATTCGCGCCACCGGGAAGGTGGTTGAATCCGAGGGGGTTCAGGTCGATACGGTCAAACATAATGGCCACAGAACTCTGGGAGATGTTGGCCTTGGAGGGGTTGTTGATGTCGGTAATCTGAAAGCGCTCGATGCCTTCCTGAAGGCGAAAGACCTGCTGGGTCTCTCCGAATTCGTTGGTGAAGGACCACGACGATTCCAGGGGCGCCACGTCCGGGTCATCCAGAACGTTGCGCAAGCCGTCGAGAAAGGGCTGGCTCACGTCCCCGGTGCCCTCTTCCGTGATCCACTCCGTCTTAAAAATCCAATTGGCATAGAAATAGGAAAGCTGGTCGAGGAGACAGGGATTCACCGAGCCTCCCACCCGTTCGCCCTGGGGCCCATCGGGGCGGTTCCATCGTCCCCCCCGCTCTTCCTGAACGGCTTCGAATCCGGACGGGCAAACCAGCACCCGGCTTTCGGCAAGATACTCGGGGTAAATGGAGGGACCATCAAACATGAAGGTCCGGGTATTTTTCGTTTCGCAGGCATCGCCCACAAACTTTTGCAGCGGTGGAAACTGGCCCCGGCTTTCGTTGGCATACATCTTAAGCGCAATGCCCATCTGGCGGAGGTTGTTACTGCAGCTTACCCGTCGTGCCGCCTCCCGTGCGCGCACCAATCCGGGGAGCAACATGGCCGCCAGGATACTGATAATGGCGATAACTACCAACAGCTCCAAAAGCGTAAAGCCCTTGCGAAATGCCATAACAAATCCTCTCCTTGCGAACGGTTGCGCTTGGATCCTCACCTGCTCCTGATGTTCCGATTCCGGCAGCGGGGTCATTCGCCCGGTGCAAGCGCCTCGACCAACCTCCGTCCGTGCCCCCCCTTCGGAGGGGCTGGGGGTGGGTCAAGTCACGAAAAACTCCGCAAACCCACCCCTACCCCTCTCAGGAGGGGAATTGACGGGCGGGTTCGCTGCATGGAGCGGGCGAAATGTGTTCCCTCAACGTTGAAGCTGACCCCTAGCATAGCATCGTCGTCCTTTTCCCGCAAGAGCGCAAATATGCCTTTACGTAAAAAATTGTGCGAGCTGTTCCATCACCGCTTCGATGGCTTCTTCCTGAAGCTCCGGGTACAAGGGCAGGGAGAGCACTTCCCGGCCGGCCCGCTCGGCCACAGGAAATTGGCCGGCGGCATAGCCCAGGGATTGGTAGGCGGGCTGAAGATGGATGGGCGTCGGGTAGTGCATCTGGGTCTGGACGCCGTGCTCCAGCAGAAAAGCGCGTAGGGCATCCCGCTCCGGATGGCGGATGGGATAGAGATGATGGGCAGAGGCCGCCCACGGGGCACGTGGGGGCAATTCCACCGGGGTGGCTGCCAGGCCCACGTCATAGCGCGCCGCCCATTGGGCCCGCTGGGCATTCCACCCGTGTACGTAGGGCAACTTCACCCGCAACACGGCGGCCTGAATCTCGTCCAGCCGGCTGTTAATCCCTTCGAGGGTGTGGGTGTAGCGCGCTTCTTCGCCGTAGTTGCGGAGTTTCCTCAGCCTATCGGCATGGTCGGGGTTGGAAGTGGTCACCGCCCCGCCGTCGCCATAGGCCCCCAGATTCTTGGAGGGATAAAAACTGAAGGCGGCCAGATCGCCCAGGGTTCCGCAGGTCCGCCCCTTGTAGGTGGCGCCATGGGCCTGGGCACAATCCTCCACCACGGCAAGTCCATGGCGACGGGCGAATTCCAGGATGGGATCCATATCGCAGGGATGGCCATAGAGATGGACAGGCACAATGGCCCGGGTCTTTTCCGTCCGCGCTTCGGCCAGTCCTTCGGGGTCCAGCGTCAGGGTGTCGGGATGGGCGTCCACGAGTCGGGGCCGCGCCCCCGTGGCTCCAATGGCGGCGACGGTCGGCACACAGGTGTTGGCCACCGTAATCACTTCGTCTCCCGGCCCCACGCCCAGGGCACGGAGGGCCAGTTGGATGGCATCGGTCCCGGAGCCCACGCCCACGGCGTGCCCGGTGCCCACCCAGGCCGCGAATTCCGTTTCAAAGGCGCGACACTCTTCGCCCAGGACGTACCAGCTTCGGGCCAGCACACCATCGATCGCCACACGCACCTCGGACTCCAGCGCCCGGAATTGGGATTGGAGTTCGACGAAGGGCACCACGGTCAACCGTCCTTTCCCTGGACGACCATGCGGAACCAGAGTCCAGAGAGTTGACGGAGCACCCGGAAGATGCGGGGAAAATTAAAGAACTGGGATTTGCCGTGCTGGCGTTCGTAGTGGTGGACGGGCACTTCGGCCACCCGAAAGTTGGCGCGCTGAATCTTGGTCATCATCTCGGCGCAAATCACGCCGCTGTCACTCTTGAGCTCTACCTTGTCAAAGACACGGCGCCGAATGAGCCGAAAGTCGCAGTCCACATCCCGCAGCTTGAGCCCGAATGCGAGGCGGACCAGGTGGTGGTACATACGGCCGATAATGATGCGGTGAAAGGGGTCGTGGCGAGTTATCTTGTAGCCCTGCACCACATCCACGTCGTCGGAGATGGCCTCCACGAGGCGGTCCATTTCGCGCACGTCATACTGGGCGTCGCCGTCGGTATAGAAAATCCAGTCGCCCGTGGCCGCCGCAAAGCCACTGCGGAGTGCCCCGCCATAGCCCCGGTTTTTCTCGTGGCGCACAATAGTCACCTGGGGAAAGACCCGCTCGATTTCCTTGAGGAGGTCGAGGGTATGCTCCTGGCTCCCATCATCGATGAGGGTAATATCATAGTCCAGGTTGAGGCGCTCGGCCGTCTGGATGGTCAACATGACCATGCTGCCCATGGTGCCCCAGTCGTTGTAGCAGGGGTAGAAAATTGATACGCGCGTCTTGGCCATAATTACTCCGTTGTTTTCGCGGTAGACAGTAGCACAAAGCCGCCCACCGAGTTAAGCCATTGCCCTTCTGGAATGCGCGCCCGATTCGCCGGTATGTCGGGCAGGACGAGTACATCGCACTGGGGCCAGAGGTGCGCCACCTCATCGTGGGACCGAATGACGCGCCCCGTGAAAAACTGGACCACACCGGGCAAACGGCCACGGGTGGTCCCTATCTGTTGGGTCGGCGGGAGGGCCTCGATCGCTTCCAGGAGGGCCCACTCGTCCGCCATCTCGTCTTTCGTCAGGACTTCGGCGGCCTGCAAGCCCACCCAACGAATGCCCGGCCCCACCAGTAGGACGAGCGCCACCAGACACAGCACCCGCCGCACCTTTTCCTTTTGGGCGTTCAACACATACCGCACCCCGGTCACCAGCCACGGCGCGGCGAAGAGTCCGAGGATGGCATAGGCATTCCAGAGGTAGCGGTGCAGCTGTCCCGGCGTAAAGAAAAACCACCAGTAGAGCATGAAGAGGGCGTAGAGATAGAGGGCTACCGCTGCGGGGGTGTAGCGTTGCCGGAAGACCAGTGGCACGCTAATCACGGCGATGACCAGCCACCCCAGATGGGCCACGGGATTGAGCGCCACGGAGTTGGCAATCGCGAAGGGCGTGCTGCTTATGCCAAAGAGCAGGTAGTGCTGATAGATAGTGAGGAGGCCCGCTTCGTCGGCCCCATCGCCGCCGTGAAGGCGTTGAAAGACGTGCCAGATGCCCAGGAGCACAACGCCGCTGATGGCCGGCACCACCACGTGGTGCCAACGAATCTGGTGATAACGCACCCGGTCATAGGCCCAGGCACCGGCCAGGCTGAAGATCACCAACACCACAATCGTCTTGGAGAGCACCGCCGCTGCCATAAGCAGTCCGGTGGCCAGCCCCCATCCGCTCCAATGCGGCAGGGCCAGGGCGCGGTGCCACGTGATAAGTCCACCTAACAAGAAGGCGAAGGCGGGCACTTCACCGTAAACGGTACGTCCCAGGTAAATCGACGAAAAGGTAGCGAGGAGGAAGGCCACGGCGGCCACACCGGACCACGTGCCGTAGAGCATACGGCAAAACTGAAAACCGCCCAGGCACAGCAGCAGAAAGAAGAATGGCATGAGGCATCGGGCCACCCCCAGGGTCTCCCCACCCATTTTCAGCGCGAGGGCCACGGGCAGCAACACAGTGGGCCCTACGGAATCGAAGGAATCAAAGTACGTGAACCCGCTTTCCGGATTCCCCGAGGCATAGGTCCCATGGACGGCCAGGTTTCGTGCCACGTTTAGGTGGTGTATTTCATCTGGAGCGGCCCAGGGATAACGGTCCAATTGGAGCCCCAGGAGGAGGACGGTCACGGTCACCACGAACGACAGGACAAGCCACGAACACCGCGAAAGGCGCTGGTCCGGCACGTGGGAGGCATCGCTCGGGCGGACATCCCGATACCACCACAGCAGAGCACCCGAGAGCGCGGTCAGCACGCCAAAGAGTACGACCCGCAGCAGCAATCCGCCCGGCGACTGAATGACATCCAGCGCGGGATTCTGACGGGTATAGAGGACGAGTATCAGGGAAGCAACGAAGGTAAATCCGCCGAGCACCAGCCCTAAAGAACCCAAGACGCGCATACCGTCGGCCCGTGAAAAGGCGACACGCCCGACGACGTCGGTATCCGGGCACGATGGCGCGTCTGGCTGGGCTTCCGTCACGGGCAAACATCCTTGTTGGCAACGGGGCGATGAAGGAAAAAGTCAGTATAACAGTGCGGAAGCGGCCCCACAACTCAGGGTTCACGCCCCACGTCTTCCGGACGCACCACGGTGAAGGTCGCGCTCCCCTGCTGGCCGTTGGCCAATTGAGCGGTCACCCGATGCTCCCCAAGCTGTAGCGCCCAGTTCCGGATGTCGGCACCCAGATACTTCCCGTCCAGAAACCAGTGGACGACGCCCTCGGCCTCCCCCGCCGTGGAAAGTGGAATCTGGTCGCCGCCGTCCACACCACTCAATACATACACAGAACCGGGGGGCGGACTCGTAATCACCAGGGGACGGTCGCCCGTCGGTGTGGCCAGATTCCAATCTGTGGCCGTGGTCGGACGAATCTCATGGGCCGCCACAAGACCCGTCGGAGAAAAGCGATGGACCGTGCAGCGGCGGTGACGCCAGAGCCCCTCCGGGAGCACGACGGCCTGGCTGTCGACACAGCCTTCGTTGACGGGCAGACCGGACAGGGCACACAAGGAAACCGTCGGTCCAGACAGGGGTGACGGCCATGCAGGCCCATCCAATCCGGGCAATTCGCGAAATATTCGTGCCGCCAGCGGTAGTGCCGCATGGGCACCAACCAATTGACGCACACCGGTGCCATCATTATTACCCAGCCACACGGCCACCAGATAGTGTTGGTTAAACGCGAAGGTCCAGGCATCGTGATAGCCCGTTGACGTACCCGTCTTCCAACAGACCGGGGCCTCGTTGCCCCGGCGACGCTGTAAGCCCCGCTGTAACTCTTCGGGGAAGGGTTGGGCCAGCATGTCGTAAAGCACCCGTGCCACCTCCAGCGCAAATACCGGCGCACCGGATGATGGCTTCTGCCCCTCCACCAGGTGGAGCTCCTGCTGACGGCCCAGGCTGGCGACGGACAAATAGAGTCGGGCCAGGGCTTCGAGGGAGACCTCGCAATTGCCCAGGGCCAATCCAAGTCCGTAGTCGCTGGGTGCACGGTCGATGCTCGTGAGTCCCCCGCGCCGCAGGAATCCGTGAAAGTTGGCCACGCCCACCCGGTCGAGGAGGGCCACGGCCGGCACATTGAGGGAATAGCGCAGGGCCTCCGTGGCCGTCACCGGACCATTGAAAAGGCCATCGAAGTTTCCCGGGGCGTAACGGCCAAAGTCCAGCACGTCGTCCAGTAGCACCTCGGTCGGGTAAAGCTGCTGCTCCGTCATAGCGTAGCCGAATAGAAAGGGCTTGAGGGTGGAGCCCGGTGAGCGCAAGGCCAGGCAACTGTCGACCTCTCCCCCGCCGGGCGTGGATTCAAAGCTGGCGGAGCCCACGCGGGCCCGCACATCACCCGTAGGCACATCGACCACCAGGATAGCGCCGTTGGTGATGGCCCCATCAAAACGTTTCAGATAGTGGGGCAGCAGGGCTTCCAACGACTGCTGCAGCTCACCATCGAGGCGGAGGGCGATCCTTTCGCCGGCCTCAAGTCGCTCCCGATAGGCGCTCCCCAGGTGGGGTGCGAGCCGGGGAAAGGCGTGCCATGAGGCCAGAACCGGTTCGGCCAGTGCCTGATCTCGCTGGGCGGCATCGATGTACCCTTCCGCAAACATGCGGCCCAACACGTAGTCCCGTCGGATTCGGGCCCGCTCGGGATGGGACAAGGGGTTCAGCCGACTGGGCGCCTTGGGCAGTCCCGCCAGGAGGGCCGCTTCGCCGAGGCTGAGCGTTCGGGCCGTCTTCCCGAAATAACGCCACGCCGCCACCTCTGCCCCCTGGAGATTCATGCCATAGGGTGCGCGATTCAGATAGGCCTCCAGGATGGCCGGTTTGTCGAGGGACTTTTCCAAACGCAACGCCCCCAACGCCTGCCCCAGCTTCCCCATGAGGGAGCCGCTGTCCTTGCCGCCCAGCTTGATGAGTTGCATCGTAAGGGTCGAAGCGCCAGACGCCACCCCACCTTCCTGCACATTCTGTCCCGCAGCCCGCACCACAGCCACCGGGTCCACGCCATGGTGACGGTAAAACCGCTGATCTTCTGCCGCGACGGTCGCCTGGATAAGATAGGGACTGAAGGCCTCACCCGATTGGGGCAAGGACCAGTGGTCGTCCCGGTTCAACGCCAGATAGAGCGGCTTTCCGTGACGATCGAGCAACTGCCCCGAGGCCGAGTGCTGCTGGTACGGCGTGGGGTCCAGAGGTGGCAATAGCCGCCAGCCAATAAGAACAAGACCAAGGCAGCACAACAGTCCCAGACCCAAAACGGTCCAGCACCACGGCTTCCTCCATTGTCGCTTCACCCATTCCAAGAGGGATTCCTTTCCTGCGGAAATACGTTCATTGTAGCACCGCATCTGCCCCTGGGTTACCAATCCCAAACGCAGTAACAGGGTTCCATCGGCCCCACTCAGGATAAATTCTACGTGAACCTCCGCTCCGGTTTCTCTCAGGATCTGGAGAACACGAACCGCTGCGACAGTCACGATACCACCTTCGCCTGCCACGGGAAACCCGGCGACCTTCGTGTCCAATTCACAATCCAGTCGCCCATCTTCCGTCTTTGGAGCGACCTGCCAAGTACATGATAGGCCCGCCCGATGAATTTGAACGCCCCCGCATTTGCCAGGTACCATCCCTTAGATCCCGATAGCAACGAACATTCAGGGGCAACATAGGGAATTGAGCAATGGAATCGACCAATCGAATACTGACCATTGCTGCAATACTTCTGTGCTGTGGGACGACCTCTGCCTGTACCCCCGTGGCAACGCTCATCTTCGTCGGCGGGACCCTCCCCTTTGGGGCACTGTTGTTCAAATCGGTATTCGTGCTTTTTCTGGCAATCGCGCTAAAAAGTATTCTCTTCGCCCAGCTTGCAGCCTACGGCCCCATTCGGGGAACCCTGGACATGGCGATGGGCAATATCGTTTCCACCGTTCCCGGCGTCATAATCGCAGGACTCATCGCCTCCACGTCCAGCACATTCATTGGCCTCGGAATAGCCATGTTGTTCATTGGCGCCATCGCGGGGAGGCTGGTGTCCCGATTGGGTAATCTGAAATCCGGAATATTGGGAGGCTTTGGCCTGGCGGGGCTCACCTGTTTCGCCATGTTTATCAGCTACATACTATTCATGCTCACAGAGAATATGAATCCGGCAGATATCATCGCGGACAATGGAATCGCCGTCGGCTATTGGGTATTGAAATACATTGCGGTATTCTTTGGCCTGCTGGTGACACTGGTAGTGAGTGGCGTATTTGAGGGGGCTGTAATCCTCTTTATGCACCGCCGTGATAAAGATGGATTCGACGTTCGCAAAGTGCTGGGTGCTGTAGTCCGCGCCAATCTTTGGACCCTCTTCCTCCTCTCCGTGGCGGGTGCCCTGTATACCCTACCTACCCGCCTCCAAACTGGTGGCTTTCTCTTCATAGAGTGAGCGATGGGGCTATCCCACCCAGCCTGAGGCCCCTTTCCCCCGCATCGTTCGGTGTGTCCGCCTGCCTTACATTCTGACGGCACGCGACAGGTTCGTGAACACACCATCGACGGTGTGAAAAGCTGCCCCACCTACGCTCCACCTGCGCAATCTGTCCGAAATACAGACACAAGGTGCACAAATACCGTGCAACCGTGCATCACCCTGTATTTATTGGCGATTATCCCTATTTCGCCCTTGCAAAAATGTCTATTTTGTTTTACTATCACCCCAGTTCACCCCCCAACTGATGAGCATCACAGCAATGCGCGAATACGACCTTATCCTCGGAATACTCGCTTGCCAGCTCCGCCTTGTATCGCGGGGCTCACTCATTCGATCCGTCGCGCTGGCTGACAAATCTGAGGATCCCCTTTCCGAGATCCTCCTCGCCAATCATGCCCTCTCGGTGGCCGATTACGAACTCCTCATTCGCCTGGTGGATAACATCATTCACGCCCACCGGGGCGACGAAAAAGCCGCCTTGGAAACCTTCGGCGGACAGGAAGCTGTCGAATCGGCCTTCATCCACTCCGTCCACTTTGAAGAGGGCACCTGGCAGCCCCAGGCCGACAAGACTATTCTCGCCGAACACCTGCCCCACGGCCTGCCCCCCCAAATCATGCCCGAATCCCTGGGCCGCTACACGGGCGGCTCCGAATATGCCCGGGGCGGTATCGGGCGGGTCCTCCTCGTCCATGACGAGCAAATGGGCCGCGATATTATCCTGAAAGAGCTGCTCCCCCAACACACCACGAGCCCCACGGCAGAAACCCTGTCGCGCCCCCATTCCCCCGGCAGTCCCGGCAGTCCCATACGCCAGTCCGCCGCCATGATGGCCCGCTTCCTCCAGGAAGCCCAGGTAACGGGACGGCTCGAACACCCTTCGATCGTACCTGTTTATGAGTTGGGAATTCGGACCGATGGCCAGCTCTACTACACGATGAAACTCGTCCGGGGCCACACCCTTTCGGTCGCCATTAAAGAATGCACCGGGCTGGACACCCGCCTGGCCCTCCTCCGTTTTTATCTGGACATCTGCCAGGCCATGGCCTATGCCCATTCCAAGAGCATCATCCACCGAGACCTCAAACCCTCCAACATCATGATTGGCGAGTTTGGCGAATGCGTCGTCCTCGACTGGGGACTCGCGAAAGTCCTGGAGGAGCAAGATGCCCATCAGGATGACCTGAACAAGACCATCGACCAACTCAAGATGGACGGCCAGGACCCGCAGGCCCATCACACCCGGTCCAAAGAAGTACTCGGTACGCCCCTCTATATGTCCCCCGAGCAGGCCCGCGCCGAAAACGATCTTGTTGGGCCCCGTTCCGATGTCTACAGCCTGGGTGTCATCCTCTATGAAATCCTGAGCGGAGAAGTCCCCCACCTCTGGACCAACACCCTGGATACGGTGCAACGGGTGGGCACCCTACCCGCACCGCCCCTCCACAGCGCCGCGCCCGACGTCCCCCCGGAACTGGCGGCCATCTGTGACAAGGCCCTGCAACACGATCCTACGCACCGCTACCCCTCGGCCCGCGAACTGGCCGACGACATCAACCAGTTCCTCGACGGCGCCGTGGTGGAGGCCTATTCCTACAAGGCGCGGGATCTGCTGAAACGGGTTTATCGACAGCACAAGACATTGATCCACACCATAAGTCTGGCCGCCATGGTCATCATCACCATGGGGATAATCTCCTATGTGAACATCGTCCGCGCCAATCAGAAGACGGAGCAAGCCCGGGTGGTGGCCGTAGAACAACGGGCCATCGCCGAAACCCAGCGCGACGCGGCGGAAGCGCAACGCACCCGCGCCGAAACAGCGGAAGAGCGCACTGCCCGGGAAAAATATGTCTCCGACATCCGCCTCGCGGACGCCTATGTCCGCGACTACCAATTCCAGGCGGCAGAAGACACCCTGCTGGCAACCCATCCCGCGTACCGGCATATTGAATGGGGCTACCTTATGGCGCAGTGCCACCAGGATCTGGCAACACTGCGGGGACACACCAATGTCGTATTCGAAACCTTCTTCTCCCCGGATGGGAAATCCATTGTGACCGTTGCCGGAGACCAGTCCGCACGCCTTTGGGACAGCGAAACACTGGCAGTCCTTCAGGAATGGACCTATTCCGATGCCCTCTTACGGCACGTAGCGTTTAACCCAGGCGGCTCGCAGCTCGCGCTTTGCCTGACGGATGGCTCCGTTCGTATGGTCGATCCAGGCACCGGTGAAGCGCTCTTTATGCTTAAGGGCCATACCGCCCCGGTGAACTTTTGCGCCTTTAATGCCGCAGGAGACCGGTTGCTTACGGCGAGCAGTGATCGCACCGCCAAGCTCTGGGATCTGGCCGGGCGCGAAGTCGTCTTGACGTTGAACGAGCACCCCGACGAGCTGAAAGCCGTCGGCTTCTGCGACGGCGAACAAAAGCTCTATACCGTGACATCCGACGAGCACATCCGTCTCTTCGAGGGCAACGGCACGCAACTCTCCGTAGCACCCGGCATGGCCGTCAAGCCCTCAAAAACGGGCACCTTCCTCGTCGCAAGACAAGGCAACCATGCATTCCTCTACCAGGCAAGCGATCTTTCCGAAGTCCTGCGCCTGCCCCACGAAGCGGCTGTCAGGTGGGCAACCTACCATGCGGACCGGAATGTCGTTGTCACCGCATGTGCGGATGGCAACGCGCGGTTGTGGAATGCCGAGAATGGTACGCTCGAAAAGATTTTTAACGTCCGGGAAGACCTGAGGCAATGCCAGATTGCGCCCGATGGCAGGCTGCTGATCACCATGGCGGTCAATGGTTTGATCGTGGTTTGGGATTTGGACAACTCCAATGAGATCGCACGCTTCAGCGGGCACCGGGGCGCAACGGCCACGATGGATTTCGATCCGCATGGGCAGCGGCTGCTGACCTGTTCCATGGATGGAACGGCCAGGCTCTGGAAGACGACTGGCTCCCCCCTTATCGGCACCCTGGCCACGTTGACAGACCGCGTGACGGGACTTTCCATCGCACGGGATGGAGCCACGCGACTGGCCGCCACCTCGCAAGATGGCCAGGTCATCGTCCAAGATTTTCGGAGCGGACAACGGATCTACACGGGTGCGTTCTCGGAGAAATTGGGGGGAACGAAGGCCGCCATCGCGCCGCAGGGAGACCGTCTGGTGCTTGTCACAGACCAATTCCATCCTCTCGTCCTCCAACTGCCGGAAGGGCAGGTGCTTCACCGCCTCAAAGGGCATGACGGATACATTCAGCGTGTCAACTACAGTTCGGATGGCACCACCATCGCAACCAATTCCTGGGACAGCACCACACGCTTGTGGGACGCCACCACCGGTGCATCGCAGGGCGTTCTCGCGGGCCACACGGATATTGTGTACCATGCGGCGTTCTCCTCCGACGGTACTCACGTCGCTACCGCCTCCAATGACAAAACCGCCATCGTGTGGAATCGGGCGGACCAGACGAAAGTCTTCTCGATTCAGCACACGGGTCGCGTCGTCCACGTGGCCTTTTCACATGACGCAGATCTTGTGGCCACCGCATCTGCAGACGACACGATCCAGGTATGGCGCGTCTCGACGCGAAACAAGGTGTTTGACCTTTCCGGCCAGACCTCTGATATTACCTCCGTATCATTCAGTGCGGACGACAAACGGCTCCTTTCCGTGTCACGCGACCATACGGTGCGGATCTGGGAACTGGCAACGGGATCGGCCTTATTGGATGTGGACACCGGCAGTGAAGCGGCGACCGATGCCGATTTCGGCTCGGAAAACAACACCCTCCTCATCACCATGGAAAGTGGTGCTATCAAGAGACTTTTTGGATTTCCTATCGATACCCCCCCCCCGCTTCGCACGCCCGATGGCCTACAGGAACACCTGATCGCCTATAAGGCAACGCGCGCGGCAAATCTGTCGTCCCAACCGGTCCCAGACTCTGGCGGCGCGATCAACCATATCCTCTCCGCCCCGGGGACCATTGAGCGCCTCACGGCCTTGAGCGCACTGACGACGGCGACGCCAGCGGACCAGGCGCCTACCCTTACAGAAGATATTGCCGCCCGCTTCCGGCCGGTGCCACTTCAAGCGGGAGATGTTCTTCTGAGCCTGAACGGAAACGCACCCGAGGCCTTCTCCGCGTACGTCACCGCATTAACGCGCACCCCGCCCGACCAAAACGGCACCCCCTTCTATCTCGAGGTCCTGCGAAACAGCGTGCCGACTCGCTTCAACATCACCATGCTTCCTGTGACGGAAAACACGCGCACCATCACCATGCCTCGCGCACAGGCCACGGCACTGCTGGAGCAAGCCATCAAGACCCTTCAGTCAAACTCGGAGGCCATCCTGCAGGTGAACAAACGGTGGGCCCAATACGCCCGACATCCCATGGAAAAACCCGACAGCCTCGCGGGGCTGCTGGTAAACGTACCGGGCAATCTCTTTGGTCGTAAGCTCCTTGACGCTGCGGGGATACAGCCCCTGGATCGGATCCTCACCGTCCATGACACCCCCGTCACGTCGCTGAGCCAACTCATAACACTGTGCGAGAACGGACTTCGCCACCTCGAAGCAAACGAGACCTTCACCCTGACCTTACATATACAGCGGGGCGAGTACGAAGCCCGAACCGTCACCATTACACATCAACCGTAGCCCACCAAGAGAACAAATGGGAGACTGAATTATGGCTTGGACCTGGGATGTTACCAAGACCTATGGAACGGGTACGAATCCACACACGGTTGGCACACGCAGTGTAAACCTCATGTGCTACCTGCTGAAGGACACGACGTACAACCAACTCTATGGCGAACCGGTGGACGGGGCCCTCGACGCGATTATCGACAACCTGAAGCATTTGCCAAAATACCTGGACGAAGACACCCACGGAAACGGGCGCCCCATCAAGGCCACCCTGCTGCAGCACCTAAACAAAATCCGCGCGACGCTGCGCTCACGCAGGCCCGCCTCTGAGGACCGGGTTATCGCCGGCCACTTCTTCCACAAGCGCCAATACACGCCCGGTGTTGGAAGATACCGCCTCTTCGTCGAGACCGTCGGCGAGCTGAGAAAAGTCGGAAGCACGGTGGATTTACAGCATTTCTGCATGCCTTTTATGCCCATTCAGCTTTCGGGAAACCTGCTTGACGAGGACGAGTTAGTGAAGGATTTCCTGGGCCCCCTCGGAAAGAAGAAGCTCTACCACCTCTATACGGAGGCCAAGAAATCCTATTCGCAGCCCCAGCGCGACGCGATTCGAGCCGCAAAGCGAAACGGCATCTTCTACACGCCCGCGCCGTATCAGCCTGTCGACGACTCGGATAAATTCAATACGGTCAATCTACTCAATGAGTGGGAATGTGTGAATGGAACCTGCGTCCACAGACCGGGACAGAATGTCTGGTGCAACGCCGACGATGACAGAAACTGCACTGCCGCCAGTTGAGCGGGGCTAAGGCGGAGATACTGACCCTGCAAGTACAACGGGGCGAGCATGACGCCTGCACCGTTAACATCACCCAGAAGCCGAATCTACTCGAAAGGAACATCAGAAAATGAACTACTGGGACTGGGATGTCAAGGATACGCTGGGAGGCGGGCGGACAATGGCGGACACAATAGGTACGCGTTCGATCAATCTCATGGCCTATCTGCTCCATAACATCCCCTATTTAACGTTGTATGATGACCACATCGAAAACGTAGTTGACCGGCTCTTGATCAATTTGGACCGATTCCCAAGCTCACTATTAATAGCTGCCGATGGAAGCACAGACAATGATTTGGGTGCGGATTTAGCGATAGAGCTTCAGAAGATAAGTGACCTGATTGAGCCTGAATACCGTCCGTCTGGTCTAAGGCTAAGGCACTACTTTGAGCATCAGGGAGCGCCCGACTCGACTGGATTGTATTTTGACATCGCGGAAATATTGCGGAATCTGCCGCGTAAACTTGACCACTTCTGCATGCCATTTCTCCCAATATACGACGACCCGAACAGGCACATACCCATTACTCGCATGAACACCTACCTTAAAAACCTGGGGGCATTCACGCTGTTCGACATCTACACCTTGAGCAACGCAACAGGAAAATACCAAAGCCAAATAGACGAAGTAGACTCTGCAAAGGCGATTGGAATCCTGACGTTCACAGACCGGACTGCACCAGAACTCGTCATAAAGACCAAAGATCCGAAGAACGGGTACGTATGCAACAGCGGTACCGCTTGCGACCCGGGAGACCCTAATGATTGGTGCAATTTGGACGAGAATGGCAACTGCACGATAGCCAGTTAGCCCGAAATTTCCATCGACCACTTTCGCGTACCGGTGCGATCAGCCCTGCCCCAAAGAGGGCAGGCCATACGCTTGCATACGGCAACTCAAGGAAAACACGTAATGTCTTACACCAAACCCTTTGATGTTGAAACAACGATGCCTTCAGGAAATTATTCTGACCAGGTCAAGCGGACCATCAAGAGTATCAACCTCATGTGCTTCCTGCTGGAAAACGTAACCTACAACCAACTCTATAGCGACCCCTTTGGATACGCCATCGGCGAAATGGTGAAGCAGGCCCGGCTACTCAATGACCCTGCGAACAACGCACTGCTCAATGTGGGTGCATACAGCGGGATACACTACCCGATTCGAGACCTAATGGTCACAGCCCTTGAGGACATCCAAGGCTATGTGGACAGTGCCCCGCAAACCAAACTCGGAAACCTGTTCACAGCAATTTACTCTGCGGGCTCGGTGCGGGCGGAACGCAAGATCCTGGTTCGCCTTAATGAACTGTATCAGGCGAGCATGAAGGACGGAAACTGTGAGCTTACCCATTTTTGCTGCCCCTTCCGCTTCTTCCAGCAACGGGGGAAAAGGCTCGAACCACCACAGCATCTGGAAGATTTCCTGAATGTACTAGGGGATAAGCGTATGGTCGACCTCTACACAGAGAAAAAGACCGACTATGTAAAGGAGAAGCGAATCCAGGCGATCCGGGACGCCCGAAATCGTAAAATCCTGATCGACCACAGCTCCCGCTTCGTAGTGGAAGACAGCTTGGACGAAGAAGAGGAAAAAACGGTGGAGCTTTTCGGAAGCGACCCTGTCGCGAATGGCTTGACGTGCGACAATGGCACCTGCAAGGATTTAAATCATCCGAACGACTGGTGTAACTCCACGTCCAATGGTAGCTGTAGCGCAGCGAGCAGCCCCTGATCGGCCTGAAGACTCCGCTTTCTCCTCCGGGCCCGCCCACTAAACATGAGGCGCCCGGGGAGAAGGCGAGGCCGACTCTTAAGGGCCAACGCCGCGAGCGCGCGCACACGCCCTTGACCTGACGGTTGCCACGGCTGACTACCGACACGCCGAAGGTTTTTCGGGGGGGCACCTGGCTTGTGGAGGCTTGCGACAAAGCCCACCCCGGCCCCTTCCCCAACTTGGAATTCCCCACCAGATCCTGTATAACGCCCTATCAGTCGTCATACCACCCTGAATCCCGTGTAGAGGAGTAAACCGCCGTCATGGACTTGGCAACACAACACCAACCCGCGGGCGATCTGTTCAGCGAACAACTGGAAGCGCCGGACAAGAGCGCCTTTCACCTCACCCCCGAGCAGGTGGCCCATTACAACGAGTTTGGCTATGTGGCGGGCACCCGTATCCTGACGGAGACCCAGTGTGACGTCCTCTGTGAAGAGTTGGCGGAGTTGGCAGACCCCACGCATCCGGGCAATCACCTCTTCTATGAGTACAACTCCAACGAATCTGCCGATCCCAACACGGTGCTATTTCACGCCCTGGGTGCCTGGCGGGTAAGCCCGGGCTTTCACGATATCCTGTGGAATCCCGCCTTTACCCGTGCCGCCAGCGATTTGCTCGGTGGCCCGGTCCGCTTCTGGCACGACCAACTCTTCTGTAAGCCCGCCCAGCACGGCGGCGTGGTCGCCTGGCACCAGGACTACTCCTATTGGACCCGCACGTCCCCCATGCAACACCTCACCTGCTGGATTGGTCTGGACGATGCCGATGAAGAAAACGGCTGTCTTTATTACGTGCCAGGCAGCCACCGATGGCCCCTCCTCCCTATCACGGGTCTCGCGGGAGATATGGAGGCCATCCAGAGCGTCCTTTCTGACGAACAAAAGGCCGCCTTCAAGCCCGTCCCCATCCGGCTCAAGCGGGGGGAATGTGCCTTCCACCATCCCTTGCTGGTCCATGGCTCCTACGACAACAAATCCCACCGTTCCCGCCGCGCCATTGTCCTGAATGTGGTGCGCGATGGTGTGAAATCCGTGTCGGACGATGTCTTGCTGCACGGGGTGCCCCCGGTACCCAAGGGTGAAGCCCTCGATGGCACCTTCTTCCCCCTGCTCTACGACGGCAATTAGGCCGGTACCCGCGTCCCACGCCACCATTTTGGCTCCGGCAAAGGGCATCCGTGTCTCGTGGGTGGCGCCGCGCCGCTGAGTGACTATAACACCCCTCCCACAGCACACTACGTGCCTTGCTATTTTTCCGACATTGCGCTACACTATCCCGAGCTACTCTTGCGCCCAATTGGGGGTTTCCAACATGCGCGATTACGACATTCTCTTTGGACTGCTGGCGTACCAACTGCGTCTTCTTTCACGCGACCGGCTCGCCGAATTCGCCGACCACGGCGCCAGGCACCCCGATGCTTCCGCCCTGTCCCACCTGTGTGACAGTGGCGCCCTCAGCCAGGCCGACCATGACCTCCTCGTTCACCTGGTGGACACCCTCGTCCACGCCCACAAAGGTGATGCAAAGGCCGCACTCGATGCGTTCGGGGGGAAGGGCGAACTGGAGTCCACCCTGGCTCCGCTGCGGGGCGGGGCGAGGAATGCGCCCGACATGGGGGCCGACAAGACCGTTCGGGGCACCATTCTCGTCGACCGCAGTCCGGAAAATATCACGACCGAGCAAATTGGCCGCTATACAGGCGGCTCGGAATATGCCCGGGGCGGCATTGGCCGCATCTTACTGGTACACGACGAGCAAATTGGCCGGGAAGTCATCCTGAAGGAGCTCCTTCCCGAGCACGCCATCAACCCCACCGCATCCACCCTGTCTCCTGCCCCCGAAGGCGCGGGTGCCAGCACGCCCATCCGCCAGTCGGCCGCCATGATGGCCCGCTTTCTTCAGGAAGCCAAGGTCACGGGCCAGCTGGAGCACCCCTCCATCGTGCCCGTCTACGAGTTGGGCACCCGGGCCGATGGCCGTCTCTACTACACCATGAAGCTGGTCCGCGGGGAAACCCTGGCCGCCGCAATCGCGCAGTGTGACACGCCCGAAAAGCGACTGGGTCTCCTTCGCCCCTTCCTCGACGTGTGCCAGGCCATGGCGTATGCCCACTCCCGCGACGTCATCCACCGGGATCTCAAACCCTCCAATATCATGGTGGGTGAATTTGGCGAATGCGTGGTACTCGACTGGGGCTTGGCCAAAACGGGTGGCGATAAAGACGAGCACCGTGAGGCCCTGCTGAAAACGCTGGAGCACCTCGAACTCAACCCCGAAGATGTCCAGCCTGCGGATACCCGGGCAAAGGATGTGCTGGGCACCCCGATCTATATGTCGCCCGAGCAGGCACGGAGTGAGTTGGACGCCGTGGGTACCCACTCCGATGTTTACTCCCTCGGCGTGGTCCTCTTCGAGATTCTTTCCGGCGAAGTACCCCACCCCTGGAGCAATTCACGGGATACGGTGCAGCGCGTAGGCCACACGCCCGCGCCCTCCGTACTCACGGCGGCACCCAAGACGCCCCCCGAATTGGCCGCCATCTGCGACAAGGCCCTCGCCTACGATCCGGCGAAACGCTATGCGAACGCGGGGGAATTGGCCGAGGATATCCGTCATTTTCTGGAAGGCGCGGTCGTTAATGCCTACGCCTACCGCCTCCGCGATAAACTCACCCGACTCTACCGCGAGCATCAGGCCGTGGTGAACAGCGCCGCCGTAGCCGCCCTCGCCATCCTCGTGATCGCCTCGTGGTCCTACGTGCGGATTCTTCAGGCCAAGAACCTGGAGGCGGTGGCCCGTAATCTGGCGGAACAGGAACGCCTCAATGCGGAGCAACAGCGGGATGCCGCCGACGAGCAGCGGGTACTGGCCGAACGGGAGCGCGAACGGGCCGAATCTGCGGAACGCCAGACGGCCGACGAAAAGTACGTCGCCGAAATCCGACTGGCCAATGCCTATATAAGCGACGGCAAACTACAGGACGCCGAGGACATCCTACTCACCACCGAGCCCTCCCGACGGGGCTTCGAGTGGAGCTACCTGGCTACCCTCTGTAACCAGGAACTCGCCACCCTCGGGGAAGACAGTGACCGCATCTTTGCCGTGCACTATCTGCCCAACGGAACGC
The DNA here is from genome assembly GCA_034669905.1 of Candidatus Hydrogenedentota bacterium. Taxonomy (GTDB): domain Bacteria; phylum Hydrogenedentota; class Hydrogenedentia; order Hydrogenedentales; family JAEUWI01; genus JAEUWI01. Next base: position 11,564 of record JAXMOL010000072.1, on the reverse strand, counting down.
AGGCCCTTTCGCTCGCCGTCGCCCCCACCGCACGGCTGTGGGACCGGGAAAGCGGCGAAACCGTGTTTGAATGGAATGTCCCGCGTACAACCTCCCGGGCGGCCGCCATCAGCCCCGACGGCGCACACATTGCCCTGGGCACCTATGACGGCGCCATCTATCTGCTGGACCCGAAGACGGGCGGTCAGGTGACCCTTTTGGAAGCCAACGGGCAGCAGGTCAGTCAGTGCACCTTCGGAAAGGATGGCTCCCAACTCATCACGGGCGGCTCCGACGGTATCGTCCGCCTCTGGGACGTGGCGGCCGGCCAGCTTCTTCGGGAACTCCCGGCCTATCCTGGTGGACTACGCTGGGTCGGCTTTGGGGAAGACCCTGCACAGTTTATTGTGAATACCGCCGAAGACCTGATCGTAACGGTGGACGCGAATACCGGCGAGGAGTTGGGCCGGGCCGACGTACAGGGCCTCATCCGCGGCATCAACGACACGACCCTCCTCGTCTCCGGTGACCGTGTCGCCTACAGCCTGAACACCCGCGATTTGAGCACCCGCCACACCATCGCCCTTGATGCGCCCATTCGACGTGCCCGGGTGCACCCCGGCGAACCCGACGTACTCCTGGGTACCGAGGATGGTCTCGTCCGACTCTGGAATGGCGAGACCGGCGCCGTCAAGCGGACCCTGAACATTGGCCAAGGCATTCAGGATTGCCAGCGCTCGCCCGATGGCACCCTCATTTTTGCCGTGGATAGCGAAAGCGTCCGCACCGTGTGGGACGTCGAAACCGGTAGCCTCCTGAGTCGGGGCACCGGCGCACGGAATCCCTTATTGAATCTCGCCGTGATGGACGACACCTCCTCCTATCGGACGACCGAGCGGGGGGGCGCCATCCGCACATGGCTCACCCGCGGCATGCCCCACCGACACCTCTGGGAATCCGCCCCCTATGCGCCGGTGGCCATTGCCCTGTCGGATAACGGAAATCGCGCGGCCTTTGTGCGCGCCGATGGTGCCGTACGGGTCATGGACACCCAGGGGGGCACAACCTTGCTGACCGTCAACCGACAGCCCGGACCCAATGGCACGGGGCTCTGCCTCAATGCCGATGGCTCCCGTCTGGGCGTCGTTGTGGATGAGTTTCTCGCGGTCGTCATGGATGTTGCCTCTGGCGAAGTGCTTACGCGCTTTGAAGGGCACGATGGCTATATCACGTCCCTGGCCTTCAACGCAGACGCAACGCAAATCGTCACCACCTCGTGGGATAACAGCGCCCGCATCTGGAATTCGGAAAGCGGCGCGCTACTGCATCAATTCGACGCCCACACCGATACGGTCCTCAATGCCGCCTTTTCCCACGATGGACGCTTTCTGGCCACCCTTTCCCGCGATCGTGATGTCATCGTATGGAACCTGGACACCAACCAAGAGCGCTTCCGGATAAGCCACACCGGTCGCCCACTCCACACCACGTTTGCGCCAGACGGCAGCGCCATCGCCACGGTGTCATCGGATGGGGGTGCGCAAGTATGGGATACCGAATCGGGGACCCTGCGTTTCGAGACGGGCACCCAGACGGGCCGTGCCGTTATGGCCGACTTCAACCACGACGGCTCCCGCCTGATGACGGTCTCTTCAAGCCGCATCAACATCTGGAACACCACCCGGGGCTTCCACCTGATTGGTATTGAAACCCCCATGGACGAGCCACGCTTCGCCCTCTTCGCCCCCGAGCGCCCCGGATTCCTGGTCGCCTCCAAAGACGGCAATCTGGCCCATTATGCGGCCCTCCCCGTGCCAGACGGACCACCGGTCACGACCCGCGAAGCGTTGGAAAACACCGTGCGCGCCTTTCGTGTCCAGCTTGCTCAGCGGGAGGTGCAACCCGCCGCTACAGACACGGCATTGGCAACCGTGCAATTCTGCCGTCTCGCCGACCTCACCCAAACCCTGACGCATTGGTCGGCTACCGACGCGACACAAGACCCCGTGCGCGTCGTGGAAAACGAGACCCTGGGTCCAATACTCGCGGCACTGGGCATACAAGACGGCGATGAAATCCGCTTCCCGGGCGCTGACCTGGCTGCGGTCACCACCACCGTGCAGAACCGTGCCGCCACCGCAGCACCCGACGAAAGCTTTCTCACGCTGGACCTCATGGTGACCCGTGATGGTCAATCCAGGCCCCGTCGCCTCATCACCCTGCCTGCCCCGCCCCAGTCGGAAACCGTGACCCTGAACCGCGAAGAGGCCCAGGCATTCCTGGAGGCGGGACTGAAAATGCTACGGCTCGATACAGACACGATTTTCGAGGTAAACGAAGCGCGGACCCGTACCATCCTTCGTGAGCCCCTTTCCCCAGGCGCCCTTTCCGGCTACTGGATCCTGGCACAAACTCAGAAGCTCTGGGACGCGCCCCTCGCCCGCCTGCATCTCTACCCCGGCAGTCGCATCACCGCCATCTCCGGTCAGCCCATCACTTCGCTGACCCAACTCGACACCCTCTGCCAGACGGCACTGGACCATCTCGAAGGCAACCCATCCTTTGAGCTCTCAATCTCGCTTACCCGGGGGATGTTTCAAAATGTGGAACTCGTTTTGAAGAGCACCTGATCCCCCCACCGATATCCTTTTTGGCAGTAGTCAGTAACCGCAATCAAACGCAGAGGAACATTCATGTCGCTACCGAGTGATGTCACGAAAGAAATGCGCACCACACCGCTTACCCGGGGAATCAACCTGATGGTATACCTGCTGGACGGGATTACCTACACCGAACTGTATAGCAATAAGTTCAGTGACGGAAGCGTTACCTCGGGCCTGGGAAAACTGATGGCCAACGCCGATGCCCTGGATCAGCACCCTGACCTTCAGACCGATCCCGATGGCAATGCCTATGACGTCAAGGCCGAACTCGTCGGCCCCACCGGTGTGCTGACCCAGATTGAGGCCATGCTAAAGGCTGCGGGCTACCCGGAAGACGCTCATCTGGACACCCTCTTCCTCCAGAAAGCCCCCGCCGATTCTCCCCTCGCTGCGATCGTTTCCATGTTGAGCAAATTCTTCATCGACGCCGGGGGACGTATGAATCACTTCTGCACTCCCTTCATGTATATGCAGGAAAACGATGCCTACGTCTCGACCGCAGAATGGGACGACTTTATCAAAGCCTGTGGCGACCGCACCCTGGGCGAACTCTATCAGACCGACAAGTGGAACATCCGGAAATCGGTGCAGCAAGCCAGAAAAAACAAGATTCTGCTCGACAACAGCAAAAGCGTGGGCACCTACGCCCCCACGGGCGGCAATGGGAAATGGTGCTCCAACGGCTCGTGCGTTGACTCCGGTGACCCCCAGACCTGGTGCAACATGGTACAAGACGGTTCGGAGTGCTCCCCCATGAGCGACCATGCCCCCTGACGGGACCCTGGCATTTTCCCAACTACTTTGACCCCTGTGCGCCCCCCGGCACACAGGGGTATTTTTTATTTGGGGGCAAGTGCTGCGTCAAAGCGGCGTGAACTGGCGTCCAACATGCCTTTCAAGGCGCCATACTCACTCCCATGGGCCAAGAGTTGTGCGCCCATCCCGTGGTACTTGGCCAATTGCTCCGGGGTACCGGCCGGCAATCCCCAGGCCTTACCATATTGCGACGCCGCATGGGCCACCTGCTCGATGCATTCATCCAGGCTCGGAAGGCCCTTGAATTTGCTCAGACGAAGTCCCAAATCACTGGGCCCCACAAAAAGTCCGGCAATACCATCCAGGGCCGCGATTTGTTCGGCGTTCTTCACCCCCTCCGGCGTCTCTATTTGCACCACCAGAAAAGTCTCACGATTCGCGTGTTCCGTGTAGGTCTCCCGATCCGTCAAGGTATAGTGGGTATCAAAGCCGACCCCGTCCAGTCCCCGATCACCCAGGGGCGGAAACTTCGTCGCCTGCACCAACGCTTCGGCCTGCTCCACGGTCGAGACATGGGGAATCATCAATCCCGCCGCACCATCTTCCAGATAACGATAGAGCCGGTTCTTCTCACGGGTGGGTGAACGGAGCATACAGTCGATATCGGCCAGGTGGAACTGGGCCAACAGGGCCTGCACTTCCCGCTCGTCTATGAGTCGGTGCTCAAGGTCCAACCAGATGCAATCGAACCCGGCCTGGGCCGCGAGATGGACATAGGGGGGAATGAAGTGGCCCAGCATGCAGATGCGGACGGCCTCTCCCGCGCGAATTTTGGCGAGGGCTTTACTTTTTCTCAACATAAACAGCACTTTCCATGGCGCCGAACGGGGCGCCGATTGGTTATAACAAGTCTTTCCCTTTGCCTTGGTGGGCATGCTATAGTACTGCACCGAGTAACGAAAATCCGAATTAACGGGCCCTTACCGGGACTTCACACCGGTTGCGGCCCACCCTACAGCAGGAGGTATTTCGCCCGTGATGATTCCCAAAATGAAACCCACTTACTGGAATAGCGGGATGGCACGATTCGCGCTCGGCTTCATCGGCATGTCGTGTCTGGGGGGCATCGCGGGGGCACAAGAGGCCCTGGCAGAAGAACCCGTCGCTCACGGGCTTGCGGCCGTCGATTGGGCCATTATCGTCGCCTACGGGCTGGCTACCATCGGACTCGGCTACTATTTCAGCCGCAAACAGACCACCACCAAAGAATACTTTGTGGGCAGCGGCAACATGCCCTGGTTCCTCATTGGCGTCTCTCTCTTCGCCACGCTGCTGAGTACCATCAGCTATCTCTCCATCCCGGGAGAAATCGTCGGCAAGGGCCCCATCTATGGCGTTACCCTGCTGGCTTATCCCATTGTCTTTATTGTCGTGGGCTATTTCATGATCCCGGTCTATATGGAACAGCGCGTCACCAGCGCCTACGAGCTCCTCGAGACGAAACTCGGATTGAGTGTGCGCCTCCTCGGGGTCGGCATGTTCCTCTTGCTTCGCCTCGTGTGGATGTCGCTCCTGGTCTACCTGACGGCAAAGGCCATGTCGGTTATGATGGGGGTGGGTGAAGAATACATCCCCCATATCGTGCTGGTGACCGGCTTTGTCGCGGTGACCTACACGTCCCTGGGCGGCATGCGGGCCGTCGTTATTACCGATTTGATACAGACCATACTGCTCCTGGGCGGCGCCCTGCTTGTCATCGTCATGGTGACCATCGACAAGGGCGGCTTCAGCTGGTTTCCCACCACCTGGCAGCCCCACTGGGACACCCAGCCCCTCTTCAGTTTCGACCCGAAAACACGCCTGACCGTTATTGGCACCGTGGTGAGTGTCGCCATCTGGTACATCTGCACCTCCGGCGGCGACCAGGTTTCTGTCCAACGTTTCATGTCCACCCGAGACGCGAAAACCGCCCGACGCGCCCTGGCCACCCAGCTCTGCGTGGGGGCCTTCATCACCTTCGTCCTCTATATCGTAGGACTCGCGCTGATGGGATACTTTAAAGACGCCACCAACTTGCTCCCGGAAGGATTCGTACTCAAAGAAAACGCCGACGATCTTTTCCCCCGCTTTATTTCATTCCACTTGCCCATCGGTATTTCCGGCCTGGTTGTTTCGGCCATGTTTGCAGCCGCCATGTCCTCCATTGACTCCGGCGTAAACTCCATCACCGCCGTGGTCATGACCGACCTGCTCGATCGCTTTGGGAAGAAACCGAAGACCGAACGGGGCCACGTCATCATGGCCCGCTGTATGGCCTTTGGCATTGGCGCTATCATTGTTTTGGGCAGTGTCTACGTCGGTCAGATTCAGGGCAACATCACGGAAGTTACCAATAAGACCGCCAACCTGCTGGTCACCCCCATCTTCGGCCTCTTCTACTTCTCCCTCTTCGTGAAGCGCTCCAATGCGCCCGGCGTGTGGATTGGCTGGCTCTTCGGAACAACGACCGCGATTTTGATTGCCTTCTCTGGTGACATCTTCGGTCGGGTCCCCCTGTCTGACGCCGAGCCGGATGTGCTCGTCGACCCCGTCAGCTTCCTTTGGATTGCGCCCTGCACGGTGCTGGTAAATGTCGTCGTAGGCCATATCGCCTGTAAGCTCTTTGACCGGGGCGACAAGACACAGAACGCATAGCCATGCTGGAAGAACATCGTCTTTCGGCTCAAATTCTCGTCGCCGGGGGCGGTCCGGCGGGGGTGCCCTGTGCCCTCGCCGCCGCGCGTAATGGCGCCCGCGTCATCCTCGTCCATGACCGCCCAGTCCTGGGTGGCAATGCCTCCAGCGAAGTGCGCATGCACATCGTGGGGGCCAATGGCACGGGCCACTTTGACCGCGGCGAAGCGCTCAAAACCGAGGCCCGCGAAGGGGGCATTGTGGAAGAGATTCGCCTGGAAAATTGCATCCGCAATCCCCAGCGTTCGGCCGCCATGTTTGACCTCATCCTCTATGAAAAGTGCCGCGCCGAGCCCAATCTCACGCTCCTGCTCAACACCACCCTGACTGCCGTCTCCATGGACGGCGACCGGATTGCGACCGCTGTCGCCGAGCGCCAGGCCACGGAAGACCGCTTCACCATCACGGCCGACTACTACGTGGATTGCACCGGGGATGGACGCCTTGGCGCGGAAGCAGGTGCCCTGTTTATGGAGGGGCGCGAAGATCAGGCGTCTCATGGCGAGAGCCTTGCCCAAAACCAGGCCGACAACAAACGCCTCGGTTCGACCATTCTGTTGCAGGCACGAAAACACGACCGTCCCATGCCCTTTGTGGCCCCCGAGTGGGCACGAAAATTTACCAAAGACGATTTTGCCCTCCGCCTTTACGCCACACCCGGCGAAGAGGAACCCACCCACGAATACGGCTATTGGTGGGCCGAGTATGGCGGCGTGCTGGATACCATCAAAGACAATGAAGCCATCCGCGATGAATTGCTGGCCATTGTGCTCGGCATCTGGGACCACGTGAAAAACGGCCCCGAGGGCACCGCGCCGGGGGCCGACCCCTTTGAGGCCTCCCACTGGGCCCTCGACTGGTTTGGCTTTCTTCCCGGCAAACGAGAAAGTCGCCGCTTCGTCGGTCACCACATACTGACCCAGGACGATGTGCTGACTTCCCGGAAATTTGAGGATGCCATTGCCTACGGCGGCTGGTCTATCGACCTCCACCCACCCGAAGGGATCGACGCCCCGACGCTCGAGCCCTGCGTGCAGCATCCCGTGCCCTGGCTCTACGACATTCCCCTCGCGGCCTGTATCTCGAAGAACGTGACCAATCTCGCCTTCGCCGGGCGCAACATCTCTGCCACCCACGTGGCCTTCGCCTCCACCCGCGTGATGGCCACCTGTGCCGTCATGGGGCAAGGAGTCGGCACGGCGCTGGCCCATGCAACAGACGCCCACCTGGCGCTCCCTCAGCTCCTGGATTCCCCGGACGACCTGAAGACTATCCAGCAGCGTTTGCTGCGGGATGACTGCTTTCTCGTCGGACGGGTTAACGAAGATCCCTTGGATCTCGCCCGCACCGCAAGGATAATGGCCTCCAACGAACAACCCGAAGGCCCCGCGAGTGCCGTCCTCCAAGGCCAGACCCGCTGTGTCCACGGAGAGCGTGGCGCACCGCCGAATCGAAACTTTCCCGGCAGCCAACGGTGGATGTCTGACCCCAGCGATGCCTTACCTGCCTCGCTGGAACTTGCGTTTGATGGCCTGATAGTTCCCCGTGAGATACAGCTTGTGTTCGATACGGGCATGCACCGACACCTCACTCTGAGCCATCACGATGGCTACACCGCCAGTAAGATGGAATGGGGCATAGCCCAGGGGGAAACGGTGCGGGACTATGTCATTGAAGGCTTCGATGGCGACACGTGGGAACCCCTGGTCTCGGTGAAGAACAACTACCAACGACTGGTACGTCACACCGTGGACACCACCACAACCATAAGCAAACTACGCGTCACGGTAACCGCGACCAACGGTCTCGACCACGCCCGCATATTCGAAGTCCGCGTCTACCCGTAGCCTGCTCTCCACCGACACGACCATCTCACGTCTGTGAAAGCGACGGCAAGGGTGCCACCCTTACACCCGGCACGCGACCACCGGTCGCCGGGTTTACGGGTGCCACGTCGCGGAAAGCCCCTGCACGGCGGAGTAAGCACCTCAACGCGGCACAACCGCTGGCGTCCAGTCAATCCGATTTGGCATGATGTCTCCTCAGCAACCAGGAGCCCCTCCACATGTCGCCCATACGTTTTCTGGCATTAACTGTCCTGACCCTCGTGGCTACCGCCCCCCTCGCCTACGCCGCAGCATCCCCCCTGCGTCTCCATTACGACGCCCCCGCCACAGACTGGATGACCCAGGCCCTCCCGATTGGCAATGGCTACATGGGGGCCATGTTTTTCGGAGGACACGACGAGGAACACATCCAATTCAGCGAAGGCAGCCTCTGGGCCGGTGGGCCGGGCGCACACCCCGACTACAATTTCGGTAACCGTGAAGGCGCGGCGGAGCATTTGGAAGCCGTACGGACCCTCCTCAAAGCGGGTAAGCGCGACGAGGCCCACGCACTGGCCAACCGGGAACTCACGGGTGTCATTCACAAGAAGGAGGGAAGCGCGCTCGACTTTGGTGACTACGGTGCCCAACAGACCATGGGAGACCTCTATGTCTCGGTGGCGCAGGAGGGTCCCGTCACCGGTTACAAACGGGCCCTCGATATTGAACAGGCCCTGGGCCAGGTCCACTACACCGCAGGCGGGGTACGTCACACCCGCACCTTTCTGGGCAGCTACCCCCATCGAGCCATGGCCTACCACTTCGAAAACAACGCACCGGATGGCACCGCATACACCCTTCGCATCGAAACGCCCCACGCCGTCGACAGCCTGACCGCCGACACTACCGGCATTCGGCTCCGGGGCCATGTGGCCGACAACGGGCTCGCCTTCGAGACCCGGCTGCTCGTACAAACCGATGGCGCCGTGACGACCGATGAAGCGGGCCGTCTGCACGTGACGGCAGCCCGGTCCCTTACTCTTTTTCACCTCGCGGCCACGGCCTACAAGAACGACTACCCGACCTATCGCGGCACGGACTACGTCGCGGAGAACGACACGGCACAACAGGGGCTCGACGGCCTCGATTTCGAGACGGTAAAAACTATCCATATTGCGGACCACCAGAAGCTCTTCAACCGCGTCTCCGTGCACCTGGGGACATCGCTCCCCCCGTCCAACGCCACCACCAATACCCGGCTCCTCGCCTACCGCAATGGCGCCGACGACATCGCCCTCGAGATCCTCCTCTTTCAATACGCCCGCTACCTCACCATTGCCGCATCACGCCCCGGCACGCTCCCCATGCACCTCCAGGGCAAGTGGAACAACAGCACGAATCCGCCCTGGGCCGCCGATTACCACACCAACATCAATGAGCAAATGCTCTACTGGCCCGCCGAAGTCACCAATCTTTCCGAGTGCCACCGCCCCCTGCTGGAATATACCGCAAGCCTCGTCGAGCCCGGCCGCGTGACCGCCCAAACCCACTTTGGAACCCGACAGGGCTGGGTCGTCAACACCATGAACAACGCCTACGGATTCACCGCACCCGGTTGGGATTTCCCCTGGGGATTCTTCCCCGCCGGCGCGGCCTGGCTGTCTCAGCATCTTTGGGAGCACTATGCCTTCACGGGCGATGTGGACTATCTCCGCGATGAGGCCTATCCGGTCATGAAGGAAGCCGCCCGATTCTGGATTGAGTATCTTCAGGAAGACGAAAACGGTAACCTCGTTTCTATCCCCTCCTACTCCCCCGAACACGGCGGCATCTCGGGCGGCGCGTCCATGGACCATCAAATCGCTTGGGACGTGCTCAACAACTGCGTGAAGGCCGCCCAGGTCCTCGGCTTCGAGGACACGCACACCAACCTTTCCCGTAACCTCCGCGACCGAATCCATCCCCCCACCGTGGGCCGGTGGGGCCAGCTCCAGGAATGGATCGAGGATGTAGACGACCCCAAAAACACCCACCGCCATGTCTCCCATCTCTTTGCCCTCTTTCCCGGTGCACAAATCAACGTCACCCAGACGCCGGAATGGGCCGATGCCGCACGGGTCAGCCTGGAGGGACGGGGCAACAGGGGGTCGGGCTGGTCCATTGCCTGGAAGGCCTGCTTCTGGGCGCGCCTCCAGGATGGAGACCGGGCGCACAAGCTGCTCCGCAACGTGCTCCAGCTCACCCACGAGAAAAACGTCGTCATGGAAAAGGCCGGTGGCGTTTATGAAAACCTGTTCTGCGCCCATCCGCCCTTCCAGCTCGACGGCAATATGGGCGCGGCGGCCGCCATGGCAGAAATGCTCCTCCAGAGTCACGCAGACGAAATACACCTTTTGCCGGCCCTGCCCTCCGCCTGGCCAGAGGGGGAAGTGAAAGGGCTCGTCGCCCGCGGCGGCGTTGTCGTCGATATGGCATGGCGCGACGGCGCACTGATCGAAGCCACCCTCCACAAGAAATCGGGTGGGCACGTGAAATTGCGGTACGGCGACCGGACGCGCGCGCTGATGCTGAACTCCGACACGACTACGATTACCCCAAGCGACCTGGAAGCGCCCAACGGACTGGAACGGGAATAATGAATTGGCCACTTATGATTTCGCGTATCGCCCTGCTCCTCACGTTAGGCGTGTCCACCCCAGCGCCCGCCATTGCGGCGGACACGGTTATCGCACCCCGCATTCACGCCCTCTCCTTCCCCAGTCAGGTGCTCGAAAAAACTAAAACCTATTGCGCCGTCCTTCCCGAAGGCTACGAACGCGATGCCCGCCCCTGGCCCGTCCTCTTTCTCTTCCATGGTCGGGGACGTCATGAGCGCTCCCTGGTGGATGACCCCGGGGCACGGGAAGCCCTCCTCGCTGCCCCCTTCGTCACCATCCTGCCCGACGGCGATGATGGGTGGTACATCAATTCACCCGCGAAACCGAAGGACCGCTATCAGGATTACATGGACGAAGTGGTCACCCACGCCACGGCCCAGTTCAACCTCTCCACCGACCCCAGGCAGCGGGGCCTCAGTGGCTGGAGCATGGGCGGCTACGGCTGCACCCGCTACGCCCTCGCCAACACGGAGAACTTCGCGGCCCTCGCGCCCATGATCGGCCTCCTCGATTTCCCCCGCACGGGACTGCCGAAAGGCCAATCCTACGCCGTCCCGCTGGACCGCTTTGGTGAAGACAGGGAAACCTGGCTCGCCTTGAATCCCCTGCACCAGGCGGAATCGCTGCGCAATATGGCCCTCTGTATCATCACGGGCGATACGGCCTTTGATCGCACCATGAATGAAAACTTCGCCGCGCGACTGACCGAGTTGGGCATCCAACACGACTACCATGAACTCAAGGGGGGCCACACCTTCGACGTAGTCCGCGAAAGTCTTCCCATCGTCGTGGATTTCATGACAAAAAGCCTGACCTCCACCCCCTAATAGAACTGACACCTGTCAACTGCCCCTTGGATTCATATACTAAATGCAACACAGCTATACCCCCAAGCCTGGCAGCTGAATTTTTAGCGGCTGGGCCCTTAGAAGTTGTCTCGGATGCATTGG
>JAXMOL010000071.1:0-30777 GCA_034669905.1 Candidatus Hydrogenedentota bacterium | reverse complement strand
GGTCTCCAGTCCCTGGGCTTCCCGGGGGGCTTCCAGGAATTGGTCTACCGGGTGGTTTTGGAAACGCGGGTCGGTAACCGTCGGGGGGGTGGGATGGGTGATCGGTTGCCATGCCCAGTGTTCGGAGCGGCGCTTTTCCAGGTCGAAGGCTTCGACGGCACCCTTGTTTTCCGGAAGGGGTTCGTCGGGCCAGGGCGCGCCACGGGTTATCCATTCGTTCAGTGCATTACGGTCCGCTTCAGGAAGGCGGCCTTTGGGGGGCATTTCAAAGTCGACGTGCTCATAGGAGATGGCCATACTGATACGGCTCTTGGCGGTGTCGCCCACCACGAGCGCCGGGCCCGATTCGCCTCCGGCGAGAATAGTCTCAATGTGATCAAGGCGCAGACCGCCCTTCTGCTTCTCAGCACCGTGACAGCCGTAGCAATGTTGGCTGAGGACCGGGCGAACTTTGGACTCAAAAAACTGAAGATCGTCTGCCGAAGCCGGGGTGACCGTCTGTGCGTAGGCACCCGGGCCGAGGAGGGCCAAACAGGCGGATATGCCGCCCAGAAAACGTAAATACCGCATCACAATAATTCTCGCTGGGTTGGACCGCTGTGACGGAATAAGCTCTCTCCGTACCGGGTCGGTGTTGGTGAATTCAGCCGGTGGGAATCCACTTTGTATGACGTTTGAAAGGTCAGCCGAAGGGGGCCGGACGCTTTTCTGCGTATCTGTATACTACACACTATCTCCGGCCAATTTTGCAAACCTACCGAAGGCTGCCCGATGGACAGGTTTCAGAGCCCATGGGCCATCAATTTGCCATCGATAAAGGACTTCGCGCGGGGTACATCCGATTCGTCGAGGTGTTCGATGATAATCGGGATGTTAGGGTGATCTTTCGCGAGTCGCTGCAGGTACACGTCGTAGTTGAGGCTGCCCAGGCCTGGGGGGGGGAGCTCAATCATGCCCACGCCCTGGAGCGCGTGCCCTTCGCCCGCGTCGATACTGGAGAGCACCACGCCCTGGTCCGTCTCGGCCAGTTTCACGTCCTTCGCATGGGCAATTTTGATGCGATCAGACAGGGCATCGAAGATGGCATGGAGCTGCTTATCCATATTGCCGATGTTGTGGGTCTCGAAATAGTTGGTAGGGTCCATCAGCAAGCCCAGGCAGGGGTCATTGATATCGGCGAAGAGCCGGAGAGTCTCCTCGATAGAGCCAATGACGTTGTTAACATAGGTCTCGACCAGAAAGGTCGCGCCGTGTTCCCGGGCACACTGAACGAGTTCGCCAATGACGTCTCGGCACGCTTCATAGCCGTCTTCCGTCTTGTTCTTGTCGTGGTGCACCCAGTCGCTGTCGGGGTCGAAGGTGCCCGTTTCGCTGATGACGTAGGGGGTTCCGAGCTCACCTGCGTGGCGGATGATCTGCTTCAGCATGTCCAGGTTGGATTTCCGCCGGGCAGGGTCCGGATGGACGAGATTGGTATAGCCGGAAATACAGCAAATGGGGAGGTTGTGCCGACGGAACGTGTCCCGAATCTTCTTGCACTTTGCCGCCGTGATTTCCTTTTCCCCAAGCTCCATGTCCTTGAAGACGAGGTCCAGTTGCACCGTGTTAAAACCATGCTCCCGTATACGGCGAGCGCTCTCTTCCAGGGTATAGGGGAAATAGGCGTTCAGGATACCAACTTGAATCATGGGCTGCTCCGACGTTTGGGTGTTACTCTTAAAATGAACGATAGGTTTCTATTTTCGACCACGGAAGGCACAGAATTACACGGAAAAACGACGAACTGAAAGCGCGGACTGCAAAGGATTGCAATGAGATGGTGTCTGCTGGATCTATTCGCGCGTTGTCTCCTGAGTTCTGTTGGTGGCTTAAATTTCCTGGCAGATGTCATAACGTTAGAGGACAGGGCGCTTCGCTCAGGGGAGTCGGCGTACGGAGCCCGGCTTTTGGGGCTGGTGGCTCTCCGCGCTGGCGATGGCCGCGAAGCAAAGCGCCAGGCTATCCAGATTGTTACGGGCATTGTTGCTGGGGACCCGGTCCTCTTCAATGGCGCACAGCAATTCGGCCATGGTGCCTTCGAAGCCATTCTTGAACCATTCGCCTTCCAGCGTCGGATGGGCGATGCCCCCTTCCTGGTAGAGCGTCACGGTCTGGTGGCTCAGGTCGGGGCCGTGGCTTTCCAGCGTGCCCGTGGCACCCACAATACGACTGTGGTCCGCCGCGCCATGTTTCGTGGCCGCATCAAATACCAGGGTCGCCTGGGCATGTGCATATTCCACCAGGACCTGGCCCAGCATGGGGGGCTTGTTGGTCTGAGAAGGAGTCCTGGCTTCGGAGGCGAAGACCCGTAGCGGGCGGGCGTCTCCCATAATACAGCACAACATGTCGAACCAGTGGATGGCGAAGTCATAGAGAATCAGGTGGGAAACATCGTTGAATACGGTGTCCTGAGTCCACGTGTGATCCCAGTGGACCCCAAGATGAACGGCCTCCACGTCCCCAATGAGGCCCTCGGCGACGGCGTGTCGCATATAACTGAAGTGGGGGGCCCAGCGTCCATTTTGATTGACGGCCAGTAGGAGGCCGTTGGATTCGGCCAGGGCAACAAGTTGCTCTCCTTGGTCCAGATCGAGACAAAAGGGTTTCTGACTCAGGACGTGCTTGCCGGCTTGAAGGGCGGCGGCAATCATTTCGCCGCGAATGCCCGGGTGGGTCGCAATATCGACCACGGTAATCTCAGGCAGGGCAAGGAGTTCCCGGTAGTCCGTGAAGACCTGGCCGTCGGGGTTGTACGTGTCCCGTCGTTTCGTCGCGCTTGCGATATCGATGTCACAGAAGGCAACCGTTTGAAAGCCTGCATCACGATAGGCGTCGAGGTGATAGGTCGTAATGCCACCGCAGCCTATGAGGCCGATGCGATGGTCGTTGCGCTGGGGGCGTGGTGGGAGGTACGGCAACGTCGGCGCTGGTATTTCGCTTGTTCGTTGTCCCGATGATACTTTCAGATCCGATTCGCCCACCCGTGTGCCCTTTCTGGTCCAACCCGCCAAACAACGCGTTCTCCCAACCAGTCTACACGATGGACCTATTGAAGCTGCAAACGAAAAAGAAATACCCCGGCGCTCGCCTCCCCTGGCGCCGGGGTATTTCGGGATAGGGCATGGGGGGTGTCGTTAGCCGATGGGCGTGGCTGCCGCATCGGCGTCGGCCATGACCGCATAGCGTATTACGCCCGACGTGTCGGTGAAATATCCATGGTTTCCCGTTACGCCGTAGGATTTTGCATTAGCGTTCACGGTGAAGCTGTCGCCGTCACCGGCCAGGACAAAGAGATAACCACCATGGGCAGGGTCCCAGTCGCCGGCCAGGAAGGACGGGTCGGCCAGGGTTAAGTCTTCAAAACTGGTGGCGAAGGCGTAGTTCGTGGCCTGGTAGACAACCTGGGCACTCATGACGGTGCGCAAGTTCTGAATGGCGGCAGATTCATTGGACTGAACCCGGGACCGGAGCAGGTTCGGAATGGCGATGGCCATAATGATGGCAATAATCGCGACGACAATCATCAGTTCGATCAGTGTAAAGCCGTTGTTTCGTTTCATCAGCCCGTCTCCTGCTTCTCCGTGTAACGCGGAGCCTGGTTTGGGGTATCCCATTGTTTACCTGTGAATATCTTAGGCAATCTATGTGCCAATAATGCTAAGTCTCTTAAAGCAAGGAGGTTATGGTGTATTTGAAGAGTCCTATGGCGGGCGGAATCTGCAATAGTTCGTCTTTTTATGAGCACGGATGACAATATTTGTCACCGGGAGTACGCTTTCGATACGTCAGGGGACTTGAGCGAATGGCTGTCCGATGTGCTACTGTATGGCCCTTCCAGCGGAGCACCTGCGCATACGTCAGGTACTGGAAGTAGGCCGAATCACGTAGCGTTAGAAATGGTAGCCCACCCCGTATGTCACGAAATCTCATGACCCATCCGTGTTGCGCCCCGGAAGATCTGGGCAAACCCCTGCCGGATTCGCCCCATGCGACGTCGGTCGCCCTCCCCTGTTGGGATCATGTGGTGGGCTATGAAGAGGGGCGCTCCGATATTCTGAATGCCATGGAGCTGGGCTATCCGCGTTTCGTCTTTCATCCCAAGGTAGCCGCCCTGTTGCGGAGTCTCGAAGCGCAGTGGGGTGAGGCGGGCGAACGCTGTCTGGCCTTTCCCGCCGCCGACGTCGCCGACCGTTGCGTGCGATTCCTCCAGGGCCGCGGATGGGCCGTGCGTAGTCTGGGGGCCGAAGCCGGTCTTGGGGTCCACGCCGTCTTTTTCCCAGAGGCCGCCTTTGACGATGCCAAGGCCTACTGGCAGCACTTCGGAAAAATCATCAGTTCCCGCAGGGCCGAGGCCTTGTTGGAGGGAAAGGAAGCGCCCGAGGGTGGTGCCGAGGCCAAGACGCTGATCCGCACCCGAATCGCCGACTGTACGGGCGTCCGTGCGGAAGACGTTTGGTTGCTTCCTTCCGGGATGGCGGCCGTGAGTCGGGCCCTCCGTCTCGCCCAGGAGTGCCAGCCGGGAGCGCGCAGTATTCAATTGGGCTTCCCCTATGTGGACGTCTACAAGGTGCAGAACGTCGTGGGGCCCGGTTCCCATTTTGTCCCCGATTACAACCTGGATACCGTAGCGGAAATCCTTTCACAGGAACCCATCAGCGCGATTGTCTGTGAATTTCCAGGTAATCCGCTTCTCGGTGGTACCCGTATCAGTGACTTGAGTGCATTGGCCCGTGCCCACAGCGTGTCCCTTATCGTGGATGACACGCCCGCCACCTATGTGAATGTTCGACTCTTTCCGTATGCAGATATGGTAGTGACCAGTCTGACCAAGGCCTTCAGCGGGGAAGGGGATGTGATGGCCGGTGCTATCGTCCTCAATCCGGAAAGCCCAATGGCGGGTGACCTGCGCACAGGCCTGGGGCCCCATGGCGATGCCCTGTTCTGGGACGGTGACGCCATCGTGCTGGAAGCGAATTCCCGGGACTTTGTTGCACGGGTGACCGAGATGAATCGCAATGCCGAAGTCCTCTGCGAGCATCTGAAGGCCCACCCGTTGGTGAAGGAAGTGTATTATCCCCGCTACACCATGAAGGCCGCCTACGATGAAGTGCGTCGGCCTGAGGGAGGCTATGGCAGCCTGTTCTCCATCATATTCCAGGATGAGGCAAAACACGCGCCGGCCTTTTACGATGCCCTGGGGGTCTCAAAAGGCCCCAGCCTGGGAAATAATTTCACCCTCGTGTGCCCCTATACACTGCTCGCGCACTATACCGAATTGGCGTGGGCGGAGACCCATGGCGTGTCACGCTATTTGATACGGGTCTCGGTGGGCCTCGAGCCTGTGGACGAACTCATCGCCCGTTTCGACGCCGCCCTGGCCACGCTTATTACATAAAATCCGACGGATGAGGATGTCATGCTGAAGCACCCCCTGAGAACGGCTACCATTCAGTTTGACTGTCCCCCCGATAAGGGGTCGGCGATTGCACAGCTGGATGCCCTCATCAGCGAGGCTGCGGTGGACGCCGATCTCGTGCTCGTGGCGGAAACACCCTTCACGCCCTACACCACCGTCGCGGACTATCGCCCGGTGGCCGAGCCCATTCCCGGCGCGTACACTAATAGCCTGGGTCGCCTCGCCCTCCATCACGGGGTCTATCTGTGCAGTGGCACGGTAGAGCGTGACGGCGCGCAAATCTACAATTCCGCGGTGCTGTTTTCCCCCCAGGGAGAATTACTGCATCGTCACCGAAAATGCACCCTGGGCCCCGGCGATGGCGAAGGCGGCTACGTGCCGGGCGATGCGATCGAGGTGGTAGAAACGCCCTTCGGACGGGTGGGCATCTTGATCTGCCTTGACACGCTTGACCTGGGCAACCAACAGGCCATGGCGGCCCTGCGGCCCGATCTGATTCTGGTGCCCTCCTACGGTCTTGCGAAAACGCACTACGCCACGTCCCAGCACATCGACTGCATGGTGGATGAGTGCATCGACGAATGGCGTCTTCGCATGCAAATGTTGGCGAAGCTCTGTGGCGCCTATGTCCTTCGTTCGGACCATTGTGGGGTGGAGGGGGCCCTGGTCCGCGTGGGCCATTCGATTGCGGTGATGCCCGGGGGCCATGTGTTGGCAGAAGCCACGATGCGCCCCAGTATTCTGCGGGTTAATTTGGATGGCACACGGGCTGAACAGTTGCGTTGGTAGTTTTTCCTTGCAGATCGGCCCCCCATTCTCTACTATATCGACTCCGCAGGGCTCGGGAGGCCGTCGGTGTATTTCACGTAAGTTGATACGTGTCGGGGATTAATCCAGGTAGTACCCCCATGTCGGGTGCGTGTAAGTCAGGAATGTGTAGATGTCGTTCCCGTTTCCGTGCCCAGACCCTCAAGGAGAATTGCTGTGTCCGTCACCCTGAAACCCCTGAGCAAAGAACACAACTTCTGGCGATTTAAGGTCCTCTTCGCTACCTATATGGCTTATGCAGGATTTTATCTCGTCCGCAAGGTCTTCGGCTCGGCGAAACCCCTGATGCTTGAAGAGGGGAGCGGTTACGATTTCGGACTGCATGGGGTTTCCTACATCTGGACGGCCTACCTCATCGCCTACATGATCGGCCAGTTTGTGAACAGCTTCGTCGGCCGAAAGTATGGTCCCCGTTCGCTGCTACTGGGTGGTCTCGGGCTTTCCATTCTGATCAATGTCATCTTTGGCTTTTCCAATTCCCTGTCTACCTTTGTCGTGTTTATGTTCTTCAATGGATTGGTTCAAGCGGCCGGTTGGCCCGGCGCAGTAGGCGGTATCGCCGAGTGGCTGCGCAAGGCCGAGCGGGGCAGCATCATGGGCGTGTGGTCCACCAGTTACCTGGTCGGCAACATTGTTGTGAAGGGTATCGCCGGGTATCTGCTGGCCACTGCCGGCGTTCCCTACGCCTTCTGGGGCTGCACGCTGGCGGCCTTCGTGGTCTGGTGGATAATCTATTTCTGGCAGCGGGACAAGCCCGAAGACGTGGGGCTGGAACCCATTGTCGACCATGATAAGAGTGATGAAGACAATGCCGTCCAGGCATCCACGGAAGAGACCGTTACTTTTCGTGAGTACCTGAAGATTGTGGCGAATCCCATCGTACCCCTCATGGGTATCGCCTATTTTTGCATCAAATTTTTGCGTTATGCGCTGGATTCGTGGCTGCCTACCTTCCTCTACATCCAGGGGAATCAGGAAGGGGTGACCGAGGCCATGCGCATGGGGGTGGACGACGCTTCCTATTACTCGACCATCTTCGACATGGCAGGATTCGCCGGGGCCATCATTGCAGGTATCGCCCTGGACCGATTCTTCCGGGGGCGTTGGGAGCGGCTGACCCTGCTAATGGGTATCGGAATCGTGGTGGGCTACCTAACGGTATTGGCCTTTGGTTCCAACCCCGCGCTGCTGGCGGTCTGTTTTGGGCTCGTAGGGTTCATGCTCTATGGCCCCGATACCCTCCTCTGTGGCGTGGCGGCCATTATCGTAGCCGGTGAACGGAACGCTGTCGCGGTGGCGGGTCTGGTCAACGGCATCGGCAGTATTGGTCCCGTCGTGCAGGAGTTGGTTATTCCCTATCTCATGGAGGGCTATGCCCCGGACGATCAGATACGGAATGTGAATTTCCTGGGCTTGAGTGTGGCCGTGCTCTTTGTGGTCATTATGGGCTTCCTCTGCTGGCAGGTGCAGCATATCCACAATCGTAATGCACTGCGGGAAGCAACCGCGGAGGCGGGCCACGAAGAATAGCGTGTGCACAATGGGTCGGCCTTTCCGATATACTCCGACAGGAACATGCGGATACCCCGCGATTTAACGTATTGGAAAATCCATGAGTAAACGCATTCTTGTAACCGGCGCCAGCGGATTCGTGGGTGGCAGTGTCGTGAACTACGCCCGCGCCGATCTGGAACTACACGCGTGCAGCCGAAGTCCCCTGAGCTGCGTGCCTTCGAACGTGACACACCACCCCTTTGACCTGGCCGATGTGGATGCAACCGCGATAAAAGTTGCGGAAATTAAACCCGATGCCATAATCCACATCGCGGCCATCGCCAATATTGATTACGCCGAGCAGCACCAGGACGAGGCCGTTGCGGTCAACACCGAAGTGGCCGCGCGACTGGCCGGACTGGCCCAGGAGCATGGGGCACGCTACGTATTTTGCTCGACAGATAATGTTTTTGATGGCAAGAAGGGGCACTACGAAGAAACGGATATGGTGGATCCCGTTAACTTTTACGGGCGGACAAAGGTGACGGCGGAGGTGTTGATTCACGAACGGGTGCAGAACAAGGCCATTGCCCGCGTGGCCCTGGTCCTCGGTATGCCGGTCATGGGCTCGGGAAACTCCTTCCTGATAAAGATGGAAGAGAATCTCCGGGCAGGACGGGAAATACAGATTCCCGAAAATGAAGTCCGCTCGCCCGTGGATGTCATTAC
This sequence comes from Candidatus Hydrogenedentota bacterium, assembly GCA_034669905.1. Taxonomy (GTDB): domain Bacteria; phylum Hydrogenedentota; class Hydrogenedentia; order Hydrogenedentales; family JAEUWI01; genus JAEUWI01. The sequence continues at coordinate 22,271 of JAXMOL010000071.1, read as the reverse complement.
CCTCGGCAAGAGCCTGCTGGAGTTGGCCTGCAATGATTTTAAGGGCGTGATTAATCTATCGGGAAGCACCGTCCTGAACCGCTACGACATGGCGAAGCAGATTGTCGCCAAACTCGGCTATTCCACAGATTTGGTGCGGCCCATCAATTCCAATGCCATGGAAGGCCGCGCCCGCCGTCCCGATGACGTGTCCCTGAACAACGCCCTCGCCCGGGAGGTGCTCAAAACCCCCATGCGCGAGCTGGATGAAGCGTTGGACATGATTTTTGGCGCCTCGGACTCATAGCGGCCCGGGAGAAATCGTCGTGGAGGTGATGGGGGATCGGTCGCGGTATCCCGACATAGAACCCCGATAGGGAGAGAGTGCAATCCCATGAACGACGAACTCACCATCAAGTTCGGCAGCCAATATGGCCCCGAGGAAGAGGCGGCGGTCCTGCGTGTGCTCCGCGAAAACGCCCCGACGAGTGGTAATGCCTGTGTGGAATTTGAACGCCAGTTCGCCGAATACTGCGGCACCAGGTATGCCCGCTGTGTCAGCAATGGTACTGCCGCGCTTTTCTTGTCCATGGTGGCGCTGGGTATCAAACCCGGGGATCGGGTCATCACGACGCCCATGACCTGGATTGCGACGGCGGCCGCGCCCGCAACCCTGGGCGCCGAGATTGATTTTGTCGATGTCGATCCCCTGACCTACAACCTCGATGCGGCCCAGTTGGAAGCTGCGATTAGGCCCAATACGAAGGCTATCATTCCGGTCCACCTCTACGGCCAATGCGCCGATATGGAGGCCATCCTCGCTATCGCCCATAAGCACGGTATCCCCGTAGTGGAGGACGCCTGCCACACGATCGGTGGTGCCTGTAACGGGCGCATGGCGGGCTCCATGGGCACAACGGGTTGCTTCAGTTTTCACGAGCAGAAGAATATCTCGACCCTCGGCGAAGGGGGGATGGTGGTGACGGACGACCCCGAAATTTTCGAGCGGGTTTCCCTCTACCGCTCCCACTGCACGCGGGTCCACGGCGGGAACACGAAGTATTGCGCCTTGGATCCCGAAAAATTCCCGATGGACGACAAATTCTGGTGGCAGGACTTTGACGACACGGGGTACAACCACCGGATGACCGACATTCAGGCAGCAGTGGGTATCGAGCAACTGAAGAAAGCCGATAGCCTCAATCAACGGCGCATAGACAACGCGGCCTATCTGAACGAAGGCCTGAAAGATGTCGCTGGCTTGACCCTGCCCACGGCCCTGCCGGGCAACAAACATGTCTACCATCTCTATCCGGTGCGAATCGACGCGCAGCGCTACGGCATGTCAAAGGTCGACTTCATCGCGGCCATGCGCCACGAAAAGGGGATACAGATAGGCTTCCACTACATTCCGCTCCATTGGTCGACCGCCTTTCAGAACAGGGGCTTCAAGCGGGGACAGTTTCCCGTCGCCGAAGGTATGGCCGAGACCGTGGTCACCTTTCCCATCAACCCGCGCCAGTCCCGTGAATCGCTGGATATGCTGATTGATGCGGTGCGCGCCTACGCGGGGACTGCCTCGCCGTAGGATGTCCGGCGGTAGTTGCACTGTCGAATTGGCTCTTCTCATGCCGTGGACTTTGTGAAGATACCGCATACAGGCGAGGCTGTACCCCTGGAAAGTGGCAGTGGTCTCTAAAGAGGGGGACGGCCCCGACGGTCACGGTACGCCTCCGTAATCGCGGGTGAACTTTTCCGCCAAGACGTTTCCGTCTTCATTCGTCGTGAGCTACGTCGAGGCAGTCCCCGCTTTCCATCGCGCCGCCACGCCGGGTATACTCACCCGCGAAACTTCAGACGGGCGCGCCCGTGAGCTTGATAAAGGTCGTAACCATGAATATCGATATCCTCTACACGGAAGACTGCCCCAACTACCCCTTCGCGGTAGCGCTGGTTAACGACGTGGTTAAAGAACTCAACCTCGACGCGGATGTACAGGAAGTGCTGGTGCGAGGCCCGGAAGAGGCCCGCACGATGCATTTCCTGGGTTCGCCAAGCATCCAGGTGAACTGGGTGGACATCGAACCGGGTGCCAGCGAGCGCACGGACTTCGCCTACGCCTGCCGCACCTATGGGGGCGAAGGGGTGCCGCCCCGGGCCATGCTGGTGGCGGCCCTCACGGGTGAAGATGTGCCTGCCGACGCGCCTTTGGCCGATACGGCAAAGGACGTGGAAAACATCCCGGTTAGAGCTACGAGTGCTCACGAACCCAAAGTGATTCCCACACCGATTTGTCCGGGGTGCCTCTCTTCCCTGGTACGGCTGGGGATGCACAAAACGACGTCGGTGGCTCACAACTACGCGGGCAGAGAGTATTACTTCTGCTCTCGGGGCTGTGTCGATGTCTTTGAGCGGGATGCCGAGCGCTATCTGCTCGAGCTGAAAGACCTCATTGTATGTCCTGTCTGTCTGGGCGAGCGCTACCAACGCTCAGCGAGCTATGTGGCGGCCGACGGCAGCGTCTATTTCACCTGTCGCGCACCCCGCTGCGGCGAATTACTGAAAGAAGACCCGGACTTCTACCTGAATCGACTCGCGGGGAAAGTAAGCAGCGCCGGTGTGAAAGATCATGACGGCTGTTCACTGGGGTAGAAGAGGGTGAAAGGGCCGCACTCCGGGTGGACAAGCTCGGTGTATATTGCCTATGCTGCTCACTTAATCTGACTACACCGGGCACGTTGTAGTTGTTTCCATTTTCCGCGAGGCACCGCTTCGCCATGAGGTTGTTGTAAAAATGAAATTGCGTTTGTTGGTTCTTTTGATGGTCGTCGCGTTGGCCTGTCCATCTGCGTTGGCCGAACAGGTTGACCCCATAGCTCCTGAGGATGCCCTCGCCACCCTGCACGTGCCGGATGATGTCGAGATACAGCTCGTCGCCTCCGAGCCCGTCGTGGAAGATCCGGTGGCCCTTGCCTTTGACACCGAAGGCCGTCTCTATGTCGTGGAAAACCGGGGCTATCCCAGTGACGATAGCAACCAGGGGCGTGTGTCGATTCTCCTCGACAAAGACAATGACGGTTACTATGAGTCCCGCACGATTTTTGCCGATGGCTTTACCTTTCCCAATGGGGTGATGCCCTGGAAAGGCGGGGTGCTCGTTACCAGCGCTCCCACCGTATATTTTCTCAAAGATACCGATGGTGACAACGTGGCCGACGTGCGGGAAGACTTCCTGACCGGCTTTAAGCTCGGCGGCTCGACCCAGCTCTACGTGAGCCACCCGACTTTGGGCCTCGATAATTGGCTCTACTTCACCAATGGGTTGAGCGGTGGGGAAGTGACCGACCCGCAGCGCCCGGAAGCACCGCCTGTCAAAATGGGTGCGAGCGATCTCCGCTTTAACCCGTTCACACGCGCCATGGAAGCAACCGCGGGCCGGGCTCAGTTTGGCCAGACCTTCGACAACTATGGCCACCGCTTTGTATGCACCAACCGGAAACACATTTCCCAGGTTCTCCTGCAACAAAGCGACCTGGCGCGTAATCCCTATGCGGGACTCCACCAGGTAGAGGATGAGATTGCGGGGCTCGGCAGTGAAACCCGCCTTTATGCGCTCTCCGAGGCCACCACGACGGCCTACTCCCACGCGGGCACCTTTACCGCTGCCTGCGGTCTGGTCATCTATCGGGGGACGGCACTCCCCGAGGCCTACCAGCAGAACGGTTTCACCTGCGATCCCACGAGTAACATTGTGCACCGCACGATTCTTTCCGACAACGGACCCGCGTATAAGGGGCGGCGTGGGAGAGAGGGTGTGGAATTCCTGGCGAGCACGGACAACTGGAGTCGGCCCGTATTCCTGGCCAATGGCCCCGATGGTGCCCTCTATATGTGCGATATGTACCGCAAATCCATCGAGCACCCCCAGTACCTTCCGAAGGACGTTATCGCGGTAACCGATTTCAGTAAGGGCAAGGGCATGGGGCGTATTTACCGGATGGTGAAGAAAGATAGCGAGGTAGTTGCCCCAGTATTCACGGCGGACCCCGCCAGCCCCGAATCCCTTATTGCCCAACTCGGTGCACCGGATAGCTGGCAGCGGGAAACGGCCCAGCGCCTTCTGTTGACCGAGACCGAGAAGACGCCCGCTCTCGTTGAGGCGTTGCGCAAGTCGCTGACCACGTCGCCGTCGGCCTTTTCCCGTCTCTACAGCCTCTACCTCCTGGAGGGCCTTGGCGCCCTGACAGAAGGCGATATGCTTCAGGCCATGGGCGACGCCGATGCAGCGGTGCGTGAGCACGGCATCCGGCTGGCCCGTCCCACGATTGGAGATTCCGAGGCCCTGCGCCAGGCGACCGTGGCCCGTGCCGGGGATGAAGATGGGCGGGTGCGTTACTACGCCGCCTTGTCCCTGGGCGATTTGAGCACGCCAGACGTTGTTGACCCCTTGCTTCATGTGGCGGCCCAGGGGCTGGACAACTCCTGGATTCAGGCGGCCGTATTCTCTGGCCTGAAGGGCCAGCTCGCTGAGTTTTCCTCCCGCTTCTTCGCCCAGACCCCCGCAGAAGGCGCGGCCATCGCGGACTGGGTGGGACCCCTGACCCGCATGGTGGCTCAGAGCCAGTCGGCCGAGGTGGCCGGAAGTGTGTTAGCCACAGTGCTCACTGGACCGGTGGCCTCCCAGCCCGAATTACTCATGATCGCCCTCGAAGGCATGGCCGAAGGCGTTCGTCGTAACCGGGCGTACGACGGTGACCAGCCTGCATTGGCCCATTTGAAAGTCTTGGCTGCGGGTAATCCGGATGGTGCTGCGGCCCTTGCTGCGGCCCTTACCCAATCCACTGCCTGGGCGAAAGATAGTGCAGTCGACGGTACCTTGCGCTTGCACGCCATCCGCTTGCTCGGTTACGGCGCTTTTGCGGACGGGGGTGAAATTCTGGGGAGCTTGTTGCATCCCCGGGAGACCCAGGCGGTTCGTAATGGGGCGGTTCAGGCCTTGGGCATGATGTCCGACCCCGGTGTGGCGGCGATTCTCGCCTCCGAAGAGGCGTGGGGTCTCTACACGACTCCCATCAGAAACATTGCGCTGGCTACCTTGGTCGCCCGCCCTGAGCGCACCGCCGTCTTGCTGGACGGTATGGAAGCGGGCTATATTCAGGCCTGGTCTATCGACCCGGTAAGTCGTCGCCAACTCATGAACCACAAGGATGAGGCGCTGAAGGCCCGAGCGGTGGAAATATTCAGCAAGGTGGAAAAGTCGGATCGCAACGCGGTCTATGAAGACTATAAGACCATTTTCGCCCTCGACGCCGATCCCGTCGCAGGTCGGGAAGTCTTTAAGAACAATTGCGCGCGCTGCCACAAGTTTGTGGAAGACGGCTACGAAGTGGGCCCCGATCTCACCGGAATCCGGAGCCAGCCCCAGGAATCCATCTTGCTCCATATCATCAAGCCGAACAGCCAGGTGCTGGCTGGCTTCGAAAACTTTGTTGTGGAGACGAAAGATTTTGAAACCTTTTCGGGGATTGTGGTGGCAGAAAACGAAAGCACTGTGACCATCCGTGGTGCCATGGGCGTCGAGAATACCGTAAACCGAGAAGACATCGACACCATGTCTTCCGCGAGCCTGTCGCTGATGCCCGAAGAACTCGAGAAGGTGATGACCAAGCAGCAGATGCGCGACCTGATTGCATTCCTCAAAGGGGAGTCTTGAGACACCCTTCCATCATTCCGTTGGCTACGTGCTGACAGGAAAACGCCCCCCGTCGCGTCTTGGCGTCGGGGGGCGATTCTATTTGAGGGAACGGCCTTTAGAGATTCATGGCCGTGTCTATTTCGCAGTCCGGGTTCTGGTTCTTGAAACTGCGGGCCGCGTCCACAGAAATATTCTTGCATCCCCGAATGCCCACTTTCGTGAGCGTCCGGATGCCGCTTAATTCCATGAACCCCTCGGAGCTGACCTCCGTGTAGGCGAGTCCGATTTCACCAATATTCGGCATGGTGCGAAACCCCTTCATGCTGGCGTTGGTAACTTTCGTGTTTTCGAACCAGAAGCGCTTCAGGTGTTGGAGCGACTGAAGCTCCTTCATACCCTCGTCTGTGAGTTGGGTATAACTCAGGAAGAGGCTACGGATATTGCGATGTTTCGCGATATGTCGTATGCCGGCATCCGTGATGTGCTCGCTCTCATCGAGACTGAGGAAATGGAGATTGTCCAGCGGGGGCAAACCGGCAAGCCATTCGTCCCCAAGGTCAGCCCGGTCCGCGTCGATTTCCTCGATATACTTCTGGTTGGCCATGAAAGCCCGGCCCGGTTCACCCAGTGTCGTTCCGATTAGGGAAATGGCACGCAAGGAAGTCAGGCGGTAGAGATTTTCATATCCCACCGGGCCGACCTGGGTGTTGTCCAGACTCAATTCGAAGAGTCCAGTCAGGTGTCCGATGTAGGCCATCTCTTCATCGCCGACGGCACAGTCATTGAAACTCAGGGTTTGAAGCGCGTTGGCGCCCAGACGACGGAGTTTGTTGACGTTATGTACTTGTCCCGGACTGAAGGCCAGGCGTACTTCCTTCCCCGGCGGAATCTCTACCTTACCTTGGGCTTGTCCGAGATTTTTCCAGCCCTCGGTGTGTTTGCCCTGGGTCTCGGTGGCGTAACCCCATTCCCGGATCTGGAGGAGGCCCAGGCTCGCGTCGTCGGGGAAAGAGAGGGTACGCCCTGCGGGGGCCGGCGCCGTTGCGATGGGGGGCGCAGGGGGGCGTTTGTAGGTGCTGATATAGGAATAGGCAAAGAATGCCAGACACGAAAGAAAGATCAGGACGATGGCCCGTTTTATCAATGTGGAGGAAAACGGTGATGGCCGGGATTTCTTTTCGAGGGGCTTGCCCTTTCCGTCCCGTTTGGCCTGGGGGATTTGTGCTTTGAGCTGGGCAGCCCGCACATCCTGGTGGACGACCGTCAGGTGGTCGCAGAGTAGTTCGGCTTCCTCTTCTTTGCCGATTCGGGCCAGACACATGGCGCGATTCAACATGATGTCTTTATCTGATTTGTAGGAGAGCGAGAGATCATCGAGTACGACCAACGCTTCTGCCCACCGTTCCTGATTATAGAGCTCCTGTGCTTCTTGAATCTTTTGCTGAACCTTCAAATCCATCACACTACCCATTTCATTATTACTGCTCCCGATTCGCCGGTACACGCAAGAGCGCCGTCTGCAATGTCCGGGAAAACTCCCATAGTGCCTGTTAGGCAACGGCTAGTAGTATGATCCAAGTGTGACAAAATTGCCAGTAAAAAGTTACTATGCAGCGGCACCGTGGATGCGGCCGAACGGTGCCAAAGCATGGACGGGCGTAAAAGACGGGACAGGATGCACGACGGAGCACGGATGAATCCATCAGATACGGAACGGGTGGGGAAAGTAACGTGGGGGATCCTATGGGCGTGTTTTCTGCTCGGAAGTCTCCCGCGCCTCGCCTACTATATGACTGGACGAGCCCTTTGGTTTGATGAGGCGGCCCTGTGCATTAATATCCTGGAGCGCAGCGCGACGGGACTCCTGGAGCCACTGGCCTTCAAGCAAGTGGCACCACCCCTTTACCTTTGGCTGCTGAAGTTCTGCACTTGGATAGGGGGAAATACCGTGTATGCGGTCCGTTTTCCCTCCCTTATCGCCGGGCTGCTGACTCTCGTGTTGTTCTGGCTCGTCGCGCGGCGTTGCCTGTCCACCCGAGGAGCTGTGCTGGCCCTGGTCCTGGCCACCCTGTCCCAACACCTCATCAACTATGCCGGCGAAGCGAAGCCCTATGCCGGGGATGTGGCGGCCGTGCTCGCCGTGCTTTACATGGCCATACGTTGGGGCGACCGACCGGCTACCCGCTGGCGGGCTTTCCGCTATGGACTGGTTCACGCCGTGCTTGTGTGGTATTCCTTTCCGGTCGTCTTTTTTATCGCCGGGGTAGGGACCGTACAGCTTGTTGCTGCCTGGCGTACACAGGGGTGGAAGAGCCTTGACACGTTACTGATTACCTACGGCGTGAGTGCCGCCAGTTTTCTCGTCATGTATTGGGTGGCCATCGTTCCCAGCCGGGGAAACCCCGAAACCATGGCCTATATGAATCATTACTGGCGGCATGGCTTTATGCCCTTTCCACCCACGTCCCATTGGGATTTGCGTTGGTACCGGGACCGGGTCTTCCTCTTCCTCGATATGCCCGGTGGTTTTACCTTGCCCGGACTGGCCCTTTTCTTCTGGGTTCTCGGGATGGTGTCGCTTTTTTATCGTCGTCCGCAATACGGTTTCTGGCTAATGGCCCCCCTGTTCCTGACGCTGGTGGCGTCCTGGTTGAAGCTCTATCCTTTTCACGGGCGAATGACCCTCTTTCTGGTGCCTGTGCTCTTTCTGGCCATGGGGGAGGGCCTTTCCCGGTTGATGGAGGGCCCAACGAAAAGGGTATGGCGTTCGGGCCTGGCGGTCGCCCTGATACTACTCCTTTCCCAACCCGCGGTGCGGGCCACACGAATGGCCGTGAGCCCTTCCCGGCATCACGAGTTGGAAAAAGTGCTCGCCTACGCCAATAGCCATTGGGAGACGGGTGATCGTCTCTACCTGCGCCAGGGAGACTACCTCTCCTATAAGTTCCTGGAAGGGCGCTACGACTTTCCCCCCGCCGCCGTATTGGTCGAGCGTCGTAAGGCCGGGCTGAAAAGCGATGAAGCCGAATTCCGGGAGGAAATACGTCCGGAATTCGGGCGGTGGGGACGGGTGTGGTTTCCCATGGCCTATGACTTTCAGGAAGCGGTGCAGGAGTATGTGGCTTTCCTGGAAGCCCATGGGACGACCGTTGCGCGGGAAGTGGCGCGGGGTGCCGTGGTCTATGCCATCGATTTTTCAGCCGGAGGCAAGCAGCAGGTGGCGGTCCCCTGAGCTGTGTTACACTGGATCGATTAAGTCGGGTGGGCGTGTCCAGGGTACTGGAAACGCAGGCGTAGTGCGATTTATTGGAAGCAGGGAAATGAATTATGGCTGGTGCGAAGCGGGTATTGATTGTAGATGACGACGAGAGCGTACGCATGTTTGTCGCCGGGGTGATGGAAGCGGAAGGGTGGGATACCGAAGAAGCGCTCAACGGCCAGCAAGGGGTAGACCAGGCAGAGCTTGATGTGCCCGATCTCATTATTCTCGATGTGAATATGCCTGTGATGGACGGTTTTGAAGCCTTCCAGCAGTTTCGCAATTCACCCTTTACCGAAAAAGTCCCCATCATCATGTTAACGGGGATTAATGCGGAAGAAGGGGAGGCCTATAGCCGGGAGCGGATGGAGGAGAAGTTTGGTGTCGAGGGGCCAGAAGCTTTTGTGGAGAAGCCGGTAGATCCCGTCTTCCTCTTACAGAGTGTCATGGGAGTCGTGGGCTGATGGCTTCACCCAATGTGGTGCATCGCTCATCAGAAGGTACGGTTCGCCGGTATGCCGTCACGGAACGGGGCATAACCGTGGGGCGCGGTGAGCAGAATGACATCGTGCTGAATTCGAATCGGGTGTCGCGCCAACATGCCCGTTTTTGGTTCGAAAACGGTCGCGTCCACGTGGAAGACCAGGACTCACGCAATGGGATTGTCGTGAACGGTGCGCCCGTCAGTCAGCTGGCCCTGGCCGAAGGCGATACGGTAGCTATTGGGGAGGCTGTCTTCGAAATCGAGTTTCCCGTGGATTCGGGTTTCGGACGCACCGTGATGAGCCGGGAAGAAGTGGCGGCCCTGCAGGACTCCATTGCCCGCGATCCTGGAGACGACCGGCTGCTGGTGCTGTACCAGGCCGCCCAGTTGCTCGGGGAACGCTTCGATCTGGACGAGCTGCTGAATAAGATTCTCGAACTCATTTCTTCGGCCCTGCCCATAGAACGGGGCTTTGTGCTTATCCGCAATGAGGGGCGTGAGGAGCCGGAAATTCGCGCTGCAAAAGGGCGCATGGATGATGGCGGGGCGGCACCCCTGAGCCAGACCATGATCCACCATGTGTATGAACATGGGGCGGCCATCTTGACGCGAGATGCCCAGGCGGATAGCCGCTTTGGGCATTCCGAGAGCATTATGGTCCACGATATCCATGCGGCCATGTGCGCCCCCTTGCATGGCCGTGAAAGTGTCGCCGGGGTTATCTATGTAGATGTGGGTAGCAGCACCCATCCCCTGACGGAGAACGATCTCAAACTGCTCTCGGCGGTGGCCCGGGTGGTGGGCGTGGCCGTTGAAAATGCGCGGCTCTACCGGGAGAATGTGGAAAAAGAACGGCTCGCGGCCATCGGTATGGCGACGGCGGGGCTCGGCCATTGCATCAAAAATATTCTCACGGGGATTCGAGGGGGCGCCCAATTCGTCAATATGGCCATCGAGAAAGATGATTTGTCCTACCTGAACCGCGGGTGGCCTATTCTCCGTCGTGCCATGGAACGCATCGACATGTTGGTGATGAATATGCTCACCATTTCCAAAGACCGTGCGCCCGAGCGTACGCGTACGGACGTGAACAGTTTGATTCGGGATGTGCTCAGTCTCTTTGAGGCCCGCGCCAGAAAGCGAGACGTGGGGCTTTCCTTCGAGGCCAGTGACGTGCCGTTTGCCCACGTGGATGGCCGGGCGATCTATCGGGTTTTGGCTAATCTGCTGGTGAATGCGGTGGAAGCCTGCGAGCACAATAAAGGGGATATCCACGTTGCGTGTGATTGCACCGAATCGGCGTGCACGATCACGATTCGCGATACGGGAATCGGTATTCCCAAAGAAATACTTCCCCAGCTTTCACAGGTCTTTGTGAGCAGCAAGGGAAGCTCAGGTACTGGACTGGGCCTGGCCTGTAGTTTTAAGATCGTACGCGAACACGGGGGCGACATCACCATTTCCAGCGCAGAAGGCACGGGGACAGAGGTTACGGTCTTTATTCCAGAACCGTCTGTGCCCGAAGGGGAACCGGGTACGTTGAAAGGTAAGAATGAGTAGGTTAAACGGGATGATAGGTGCATTGCTGTTGGTGGCAGGGAGCGTGACTGGGGCTGCCCTGGCGGATTCCGGAAAGGAAAACAGCTTGGATTCAATACAAGTGTCAGGGATTACGCCGGTGCAGGATCGGCCCTTGGAATTGTCGGGGTGCGCGGTCGTTGAGGGGGGGATACTTGTGGTGGAGGATGAACTGATCGGGAGCGTGTTGTTTCTTTCCTCGCTGGATAAGACGCCGCTCGATTTTTCTGGTATCAAACTGGAGCGCAAAAAGAAGGCGCGAAAACCCTATGCACCCGCCGACAAACTTTTTCCTGTTCAGGATTTCGAAGACATTGCGTCCGATGGCAAGGAGCAGGTTTACTTCCTTGGCTCCCATCAGGGAAAGGGCGGAGAACGGCGCCCGGACCGGGAATTCCTCCTGGCTGCAAAATGGGATAGTAAGCAGAAGGAATTGAAGGTGACGGGGGAGCACTATCAACTACTCGATGAAATTGCGCCGCTCCTGACTCGGATGGGGGCCTCCGCCGGGGTTAGTGCCCTGGCGGTAAATCCCGATCTGAATCTGGAGGGGCTGGCCTTCGACGGGGAGCGGCTCTATCTGGGCCTGCGGGGACCCCAAACGGCGGCAGGCGAGGCTATCCTGCTTTCTGCCCGGGCGGATGCCATCTTTCGGCCCGGCGCCAAGGCCCAATGGTCCGCCGTGACACTTCCCCTGGCAGGGGCCGGCATTCGGGCGCTGGATTGGGACCGGGACGCGAAGCAGTTGTGGCTTGTTTCGGGGCCGTCTTCCGCGGATACGGGGGTAGCGGCACTATGGCGTTGTGCAACCGATGGGACGGCGCTTAAGGAGATGCATCGATTCAGCGAAGCGGTGGCCCAAAAGGCACCAGAGGGCGTGTGTCGCTTGCCTCGATCCGAAGGCGGGGACCTCTTGGTCGTATTGGATGGCGGGGGTGTCATCCGGATTGCGGGCATCTAAGGCTATCGGCGGACGTCGTCTATTCGGGATCGCCGAAGTAGTCCTGTGCGAAGGTCTCGGCGGCCTCGCGGGTGCTGATGCGGCCGTCGAGTTGGTGATCTTCGAGTTCCCGGAAAAAGTTTTTGAATTTGGGGCTGGGGCGGTAGCCCATGGCGATGAGTGCCCGCCCATCGATCAGCCGTTGCGGCCGCAGGGCGTCATCGGGCACGGTAGCAAGATAGTCTTCAATCCAGTCGATGGTGTCCAGATTTCCGAAACTGGCGAGGCAATCCAGGCGACCGATTTCCAGTAGCTCTTCGAATCCCTCATGGCGGACAAAACGCTTCCGCTTACTCTCTTTCATCTGGGGGATGGCCGCAAGCCGCATATGTTGGGCCACGTGCCAGGTTATGAGGTCCGTTTCCTCGTTGGAGAGCCGCAGCCGCCGACAAATCTGACGGGCCATCTCGGCGCCTACCTTGTCGTGCTGGTTGAAGCGGATGCGATCTTCGAAGGTCTGGGTCGCCGGTTTGCCCACATCATGGAGCAGGGCGCCAAAGGCCAGTGTTGCAGTGCATGGGCTCGGGAGGTGTTTCATCAGCAAGAGCGTGTGGACGAATACATCGCCCTCGGGGTGAAACTGGGGCGGCTGCTCCACGCCTTTCATGGCCGTGATTTCGGGGAGCACCTGGGAGAGGAGCCCGGTTTCGTCGAGCAGTTGAAGACTGCGCAACGCATAGCCCTCCGTGAGCATACGCACCAATTCGTCCCGGATGCGTTCGGCGCTGGTTTTTGTGATGTCTGTCGCGTGGGCCGCGATGGACTCCCGTGTTTTTCGCTCCACTTCGAAGTCCAGGCGGGCGGCGAAGCGCACCGCACGGAGCAGGCGCAGGTGGTCCTCCCCAAAACGGGCGGAGGGGGTGCCCACACAGCGGACTATCTTCCGTTCCAGGTCGGAGGTCCCGTCGACGTAGTCCAGAACCTGCTCTGTCGCGGGGTCGTAAAATAGTGCGTTAATCGTGAAGTCGCGACGCCGTGCATCTTCGATTTCGTCGACAAAGTCCACCCGACTGGGGCGGCGGCCGTCAAGGTAGGGGCCGTCTTTTCGAAAGGTGGCTACTTCATAGCGTAGCGCGCCCTGCACAACCAGTACGACGCCAAAGGCCGCACCGACCGTAAAGGTCTTGGGGAAACAGGCTTCGACTTGCTCAGGCAGTGCGTCGGTTGCGATGTCATAGTCTTTGGGGGTGTCGCCCAAGAGGCGGTCCCGCACACACCCCCCGGCGAAGAGGGCACGAAATCCCGCCGCGCGAAGGGTTGCGCAGACGTCCCGGGCACCCTGCTCCAACTCATCCATCATGGGGCGTGGAGGCTTCCGCACTGGCGGCTATACGTGCGCGCACTATCCGACGGGAGTAGGACCAGGAGACGATAACGAGGACGACGCCGGAAACCGCGAACACGAGCACCTGGTAGAGGGGGGGCAACTCCTGAAAACGTGTGAAGGAGCGATAGGTGACGAAGCCGAGCAGAAACAGCGCCCCCCAGCGGTAGCGGCTTTCCCGAAAGACGACCCCGAGCACGAGAACGATAACGGCGTAGGCCAGCAGGTAGAAGACCATATATTCTTCGGGGCTCCAGCGATAGAGGCCGAGTAAGCCCAGTACCATCGCCATGAAGACCAGTACGGTCCGAAGGGCATCTTCGATACGATTGGTTGTCTCCGTACCGCGTCGTTTGATAAAGGCGAAGAGGCGCTCGGCGCCCATGCAGGTCCCGAGAAAGATGGCGAAATAAAGCAGGAAGAGCGGCTCGCGGTCCAGCGGCATCTGGGGGTCGTTGAGCCCTTCATAGAAACTGCGCACCGCAAACATCATGGCGAGGATCCCCGATGCCTTAATGCCGGTGTAGCGACTGAAACTGCCCACGAGTAGCAAGCCCAGACCGAGGCCACCCTGGGCCGCCGCCACGTGGAGGGGGGCCAACTCGCGGAAGAGCAAGTCGGTCAATAGATAGGTGCCAATGAGAAAAGGCACCGCCGCGATAATGTGATGCTCCCAGTCGATGCCCTCCCGACGGAATCGGCAGAGGTACCGTTCCCACACATGGCCACCCAGGAAGGTGAGCACCGAGAGGGAAACCGTGTAGGCCATGTAATTCTGCTGAGATTGAAAGTCTTCGAGGGGAAGCCACAGGAAGACGTGGTAACAGACATGGGCCCCCACGAGGAGCATGACCGCGCCCACACAGATCTGGGGCGTCAGGAGGGCCAGGCCTATCAGGGTAATGATCAGGGCTTCCGCCGCCAGGATGTAGGGCAACTCGGGGGTTTCGCTCAACTCCAGGATAGTGAGTGTGAGCAAGACGAAACAGCCGAAGGCCGCGTGGGCCATCGCCATCGAACCGCCACTCCAGTCCAGCCGGGAATCCGCCAGAAACCAGTGACCGCTGTGGGTACGTCGCTCGGGCCGTCGTTGCACGGTAAACTTTTCGTAAATCCAGGCGGTCAGCAGGAAAAGCATGGCCACGGTGGTGCCTGCGAAACGGTTGGTCGGGATGAGCCACTGGCCCAGTTGGACCGGTGCCGTAGTGCCCGCCGTGGTCAGGACCGCGGCGCTGGTCGCTATCATGAGAAATAGCTCGATGACCTTAAAGCCAACAACCCCGGAACGCTGAAAGAACAGGGTAAGGGCGACACATTCCAGGGCCATGCCCGCCACGAAGAATTCGATGGAGAGGGCCGCCTGAAGGGAGAGGGTGAAGACCACGATGGAGGCCAGCGAAAAAACCTGGAAGAGATGGTTGCTGCGTTTGCCCCGGGTTTCTGCACAGACCGCACAGAACAGCAGAAAGGTGCCCAGACACACCTGAAAAATCCAGGTATGTTCCGTAAAGCGGGTCTCCAGCGCACGGGAGGCCAGAATGTAATAGACCACCGTGTTTACCGCCGCGAGTGGCGCGACCATCGGGCGGTATTCCCCGGCCCGGCGCCCTTCGATGATGGCGGCCAGCGTAAAGGTTAGGAAACAGGCCGTTAGGAATCCGTTGGCACTCCAGAAATAGAACGCAGGACTCCATGTGAGCTCGGGGGGCTGCACGGCGTAGAAGGAACTGTGCAGGGCATAGGTGGCCGCCATGACGACCCAGGTAAAGAGCAGCCAACGGTGGCTCGCCTGAAAAACCAAGGCGGTGGTCACCAGAATGCCACACGTGGCGACGGCGTGGAAATGGCTGCTGATGGTGGGGGATTGGGTACAGCTCAAATAGACGGTATAGTAGGCGAGAAAGAGCCCCACGCCGGCCACCGTCTCACTGGAGCGCACGTGGGCCATGATGACCAGGGTGACCAGACAGAGCATGGTGATGGGGATACCCCAGAAAGGCTCCTCATGCAGTTGCATCTGGGGAATAAAAAAGATGGCGTAGGTGGTGAAATACAGCACCGCAAGACCACAGCCGAGAATGGACTGTGCGAAGAGGTCACGCCGACGTTCGAAGAAGAGTCCGTATCCAATGAAGGTAACGGCAATGCCGTAGCCAATGAAGGCCTTTCCCAGCTCCTCGATCTCCTGGCTGGCAAAGGTGGTACGTGCCGCCAGGGCCAGGGCCATCATAATAACGACCGCAGCAAGCCGACTGACCCAAACCGCGCCCACGTGGGTTTCAATGGATTCGTCCACATCGGCCAGAATAACCTGGTCAACCGTCCGCCGCACATCGTCCACGAGATGGTGTTCGTGCTCGTCGCTGCGGGCCGTCAATCGGTCAACCACACCGGAAAGCTGGGCGACTTGCGCTTCCAGTTCCTGTATACGTGTCTGTGAATCCATTCCAGCCAATCTATACCCCCTGAAAACCTGCCGTTATTCTACCCTACGACACGTGCTATTCCAACAAAAACAGCCCGAGAGTTGTTGCGTAGAGGCCCGTGTAGCGACAGGCCCCGGAGAGTTACCGGATTTTACCGGGCACGAATAATTGTGGAACTGAAACGGTACGTCATCTATGATGACAAGGCAACGTGGGAATCCAGGAGGGCCAGGAAGTCGTGCATTGGGAAGGGAGACAGACCGGTGGTTTCACCCTGATCGAGGTGACCTTCGCCACGGGAATTCTATTCCTGGGCTTTATCTTGCTCCTGGGGGGCCATGCCCACCTCGCCGGCCTGCGTGATTTGGCCGAACGCCGCCATCTGGCGACACAGTGCCTCAGTCACTGTGTGCAACAGGTGCAGCGGACGCCCGTCGGTACACCGCTCTCGCCTACGCCGCCCGAAGGACTCCCGGGAGAATATACCGTAACCGTCGTGCCACTGGTGGGTCTGGAGTCTACGGGCGCCGTACGGGTTACCGTGCGCACTTTCAGCCAACGGGGCCACGAAATTCAGGTTTCCGCCCCCTGCATGCCGGAGGGTAGCCCCCATGAACCGTAAAGGTTTTACCCTGATCGAGATGCTCGTGGTGGTCACGTTGCTCACGGCGGCCCTGGGGATGATATGGCAGGCCTGGCTCAATGCGGACCATACGCAGGCGGTGCTGAGTAATAAAATCACCGTGACCCAGTCCACCGTCCACGGCTTGGCCCGCATCCGCCAGGAACTCCGGGGTGCGTCGCGGGAATCCTTGAGTCCCCTTCCTGCGCAGGAACTGCGTTATCGGATACCCCTTGTCGGGGAGGAATGGCCCCTGGATGCGCAAGGTGGGCCCCAATGGAGCGAAGAACGTCGTATCACGCCCGATTGGGAGGATATGAATGGAGATGGTCTCAGGGCACGACAACTCCTGCTGGTTACGGGCAAGGGCATCGAAGTGCTGAGCAATAATCTCGCCGTGGGCGAAGGCAAATCGGGGGGTGTCTGGTTCGAAGCCGAGAATCTGGGGGTGACCGTGGGGCTGCGGGCGACCGAAACAACCCGTCGCGGACTTACGCTTCAGTCGGTGGCCGCAGAGACTATCGTACCGAGGAATCCGTGATGAGGCATACCTGCAAATCGAAACAAGGTGCGGCCATGCTGCTCTGTGTTTTTATGACCGCCGCCTTTCTCGGTGCGATTACCATGCTCAGCGTGCGGACGGTGGCCCACGTGCGTCACAGTCAATATGCGGCGTGGCGGGTGTCCGCCGATGCCAGCGCGGAGTTGGTGTTGGAGCTCGCCGAGTTGGGGTACCTTTCGGGGGAAGCGCCGAAGCAAGTTCCCGTGACGGGGGACGCGCGCTTACCGCGGGTCGACGATCCCCGGATTGCGCGCCAACAGCTCGAAGGCGTTCCGGAAATGTCCTACTATCTGCTCAGTGACACCGTAGACGGGCAGGAAGAGGTGCGCTATCGCATCGCCGTGGCGGAGGTGGAAGGTGTTCACAGCGCTGTGGAAGCCCTGTACCGCAGGCAGGGTGAGGCGTGGGTGCGGCTGACGTGGCGCCTTCGACGTGTCAATTCCGCGGGAGATACACCATGAAGACCTACCGATACGACGGCATCTCCCGCAAGGGAGAACCGGTCCAAGGCCTGGCTGACGGAGAAACGGTGGCCGAGGTGGTCGCAGGCGGTCAGGCGATAGACCACAATTACTACACCGTGCGGGAACTTTCCGACGGCGCCGCCCGCCGTCGGGAAGGCCGCCCACTTTCTGCGGCGGACTTGAATCTCTTCACCAGCCAACTCGCGAGCCTTACCCGCAGTGGCGTGCCCCTGGCACCGGCGTTGACGGAGCTCAGCCGCGATTTGGGACGGGGACGTCTGGGGCGAGTCCTCGAGAACCTGGCGTCTGATGTGGCCGGGGGGGAGTCGCTGGAAGAGGCCCTGCGGGCCGAGGGCGATGCTGTGCCGCCCCTCTACATCAGCCTGGTGCGCGTTGGAGAGCGGACCGGTAACCTCCCAGGGGTCCTTCAACAACTCAGCCAATTTGCACAGCGCCATCTCTGGTTGCGCTATCGTCTCCAGGTGGCTATGGCCTATCCGCTGATCCTCGCCGTAGTGCTGACCCTGTTCATGGGGGTCTTTGTGCCCCACGTCATGGGACAGTTTGCGGAAATCTATTCCAGCTTTGGGAAGGAGTTGCCCGAACTCTCCCAGGCCGTGCTGCAGGTGGGGTATTGGGTGCTGCCCCTCGGGCTGCCTTTGCTTGCAACGATCGCGTGCGTCGCCGTCGTGCTTCGACTCTTACGGGGGTGGGGACGGTTGCGACGGCCCATCGATCACCTCGCACTGAGGGTGCCCTACCTGGGGCCCGTCATCTACACCGTGGTGGCGGCACGCTTCTTTCGCGCCCTGTCGCTCCTCCTTGCCCATGGCGCGCCCATCGTGGAGAGTCTCCATCTGGCAGGCCTGGCATCAGGCAATGCCGTTTTTGAGCAAAAGATTGGACGGGCCGCCGGGCGCATCGCACAGGGCGAAGGGGTAAGCGATGCGGTGCGGGAGACCGGGCTATTACGCCGAAGTCACGGGTGGATGCTCCAACAGGGTGAGCGCAATGGAAAGTTCACCGAAACCCTCGGTTCCCTCGCCGATTCCTGCGATACCGAAGCCCAACGGCTGGAGAAGAGCGGCCTGGCGCTCCTTGGACCGGCCGCGGTGACAGTATGTGGTGTCCTGGTGGGTATCGCCGTGATCGCCTGTTTTCTACCCGTGTTTCAGATGGGCGGGGTGATTCGATGAGCGGGCGGAAGACGGTGGACGATAGAAGCCTTCAATTCTCAGGGCGACCGCCCCGCTATGTGCGGTGGCAACGGCATTGGGAAGATCTTCTTGCCGTTCTGAGGGCCATGGAGGGGCTCGTAGACTCCGAGTTCCCCCTGGTGGAAGGACTGAAAGAACTGAGCTACGACGCGCCCCGTCATGGACAACGTTATGTCCTGTATTGGATGGCCAACGATATCGAATCTGGCGCATCGGTCTCTCAAGCGGTGGGGAGCCAGTCTCATTTTTTCCCTGCTATTACGGTAGAACTCGTGCGTGCGGGAGAGGAGTCCGGCAATCTGAAGTCCGCCCTGACGAGCCTGGTAAGGGAGCTCGAGCGGGGATTGGCCCTTCGCTTGCGGGTAGCCCATGTGGGGTTCTACCTGGTCTGGATACTCATCGTGGAGGCCGTACTTGTCGTAGGACTTGCTTCCAGCGCGGCGCCGTTGCTGGCGGACATTATCCAATCCTTCGGACTGCAAGAGGATCCTTCGCTGGCCTATTGGGCGGCCCTGCAAAATCAGTGGGGCCTGGTATTAGCCGTCGTGGCCCTGCCCGTATGTTGGGTGATGATGCAGCGTTCCAAACTGACGGGGGGATTCCTACACAGTGCCGCCTTGGCAACGAGCAGCCTCTTGCCCGGCGTTCGACGTTGGTATCGAAAACGTCACCTGGCAGATGCCTGCACCATTCTGGGCTTGTTGACGGGTGCGGGTATCCCACTTCACCGCGCGCTTCGCTCGGCTGCGGAGGCCAACCTCTATCGTCCCTGCCGGGTTTTACTCGGAAACCTGGCCGACGGGGTGGAAGGGGGCACTTCCTTGTCAGATGCCTTGGCCCGTTCCGGACAGGATGCGCCGGAGTCCTTTCGGAATCTGTTGCGACTCGCCGATTCCAGTGGAGAGGTACCGGCCGCTTTCTCCCAACTTGCCGATCTGTACGAGTTGCAGTTACATCGGCGGGGTCACCTGTTGATTGAGTTTGGTGCGCCCTTGTGTCTGATGGGAATTGGGTTGGTCGTGTTTTTCTTCTACTCCCAACTCTTTTTCACCCTGCTCGAATTGACCAATCTCGGTATCGTTTACGTCGCCGGGTAGGCTGTCGTGCCATGTCGTAGACGCGCCGCAAGCGGTCCAACCATCGAGGGCGTTCGATCCCGCAGAACGGTGGTCGCAGACGGCAAAGACCATTTCGTCTGACTTCACCCAATTCCTATTGCCTTCGAATGCCCTGATTTTCTACTATGGCCCCTGTCTTTTTCTTCAACCGGGGTTTCTCACCTATGAAGTTCTTGTTTCACGCCTTCGTTCTATCGCTCATCACCCTCACAGGACAAGTCTACGCCGCCGCACCTGAAGACGTCGCCGCGAAAGCGGTCCAACTGACGGGGGAACGAGCCCGCCCGTCGCTCTTCGTGACCGCATCACCGACGCCGGGTCTCCGAACGGTCGAGGCGTTGCGAAATGGTATTCAATCCGGCCATGCCAAAGTGCTCTGGGAGGAACTCCAGACCATCGCGGACGAGCGGCTGGGAACACCTGTCGTAACGCCGGTGCGTATCGAAAACGGAGAGCGCATCGTCGGCAATCGTTCGTACACCTTTGTGTCGAAAGCGGCGAGTCGAATCCTGGACGCCGCCATGGTCGGACTCATCACCGAGGAGCGGCGCTACACCGATGATGCCTTGGCCCAGATTATGGCCCTTTTCGATCCCGAACAATGGCCCGAGTGGTCCGATCAAGCCCACCTGAACGTGGGGCTCAACGCCGATCTCCGTCATGGTCAGTTGGTCCTTCCCATTGCCCTGGCCTATGACTGGCTCTACAATCAAATGACGAAAGAAGAGCGAGACGCCATTATCGAAGGGCTCGACCGTTGCGCCATTACGCCCTATAAGAAAGGCTTTGAAGCAAAGGAACATTGGTCCCGCCGTCGTTCCAATTGGCTTACCGTGGTGTTGGGTGGTTTCGGTATTGCCGGGATGGCCCTGGGACCGGACCATCCGGACAGTGCCCTGTTGGTGGCCAATTCACTGCCCCAGATGGAGTCCTACCTGGATATTCTCGGACCCGAGGGCGAGTTCAACGAGAGTGTGCAATACGCCGGGTCCATGTCCTTCGTCGTGCGGTATTTTATGGCCATGCACTATGCGAGCGGGGGAAGGGACGATCCTTTCGAACGTCATTCGCTCGACAGGTTTTATGAATGGTATATGCTCATGACCTTCCCGCCCGGGCGTGTGGCTGGCTTTGGCGATCCGGGAGCCGACATGCCGCCCGTCGTGGTGCCGGCGGCAGCAGTCGCGTCGGCAACACAGAACCCCCAGCTGCAATGGTTCTATGAGCAGTACCACAACAAAATGCTCACGTCCCATCGGATACGTCCCCTGGAATTGTTGTATTACGATGCATCGCTCCCTTCGAAGTCTCCGGAAGGCGTGTTACCCCTCGGTCGGGCCTACCACGCGCAGGGGCATCTGGTGAGTAGCCGAAGCAGTTGGGATCCAGTCTCCACAACCTCGGTGGTGTACGGCAAGGCGGGCCGGGAGGCCTATCATGGCCATGCGGATTGGGGACAGCTTTGTATCGATGGCTACGGAGAAAGGCTGGTAGTGGATCTTGGATCGCCCCCCGGCTACCCCAAGAGTCACACCGAGCGCTACTACAACTACCAGCAGTTCGGACACAATGTCTTCGTCTTTGGCAAAAACGAAACGGGTGGCGTGTCCCTGCGGGAGAAAGGGCGCTACGGAAAGACGGTCTGGTCTGAGTTTGATGGGGAGAAAGGCGCGGCTTGGAATATGGATCTGAGCCATGTCTACGACGAGGGCGCTACGGTTCGACGTCGCGTGGTCCACCTCTTGCCCCGTGTCGCCGTGGTATTGGACGAGGCCCGGCTGCCTGAAGCAATGCCCATCAGCCTACGCTGGCATTTGTCGGGTCCCGTGGAACCCACGTCGGACGGCTCCTTCGTGCGGCGCGGTAAGGCAGCGACCCTCGTGGGCCGAACCATCCGGCTGGACGGGGATGCGACTTTGGACACGGCTACCCACGCCTATGTGGCGCCCTATAACACCCATCGGCTGGGGAGCGAATTGAAGCAACGGAACGAGCCCTATGTCGAAGTCAAGACCACCGACGATCGCTGTCGCATCCTGACCTTGTTCAGCGTGCTTGAAGAGGGGGCGGAGCCGAGTCTGTGGGTGAATGCAGACGGAGGGTGGAATACAGAGACGCCCGAAGGAACCGTGTCCGTACGGGTAGATGGGGACACCTTGCGGGTCGTGGGTCCCACGGGCACCTGGGAATTGCCCTCGCTCGAGTAAGCTGCTTGGCGAAAACACCGGGGAAGTGCCCTTTCTCACCAATCGCTACGCCTCCCATAGTCGTCATGGGGGGCGTTTTTTTAGGTTTTACTGTTCTAAAGTAAAGCGGTTGTCGCATCTTGCAACACCCCGATACCTTGGTGCAGCGGGTGGTGGTTAATGCTTTCGGTGTTGTAAGTGTTTTTAGTTAAACGGTTTGTGTGTTTGTGATGCGAATTGGAGAAGTGGACCCCATTGTTTGGACACGTGATCGTGTTTCTTAAGTGTATCCGCTTTGGGGTTATGCCGATGCCTTTGCTTCGGCGCTGATTGATTGGTAGTAGAAAGTATCTGGAG
>JAXMOL010000070.1:0-34020 GCA_034669905.1 Candidatus Hydrogenedentota bacterium | reverse complement strand
TGCACCGACGTCATGTATTGGCCGAAGAATGGACCCCGTCTTGGCGGAACAGTTAGCGGCGAACAGGGGCGGAACTTAAGACAGTCGGGGCCGTCCCCCTCTCAACAGATACCTATTCCACGCTGTCGACCAGCCGCAACGTGGCGTCCATTAACACCCGCTCCACATCTTCTGAGAAGAAGCCCACCCGGGTCGTGAGGTCTTTACCCCAGAGATAGGTCGTGACGCCAATAAACTCGTGGCCGCCCTCGCGCACGATGCGGGCATTGGGAATGTAGCCGAAGAAATCATTGCAATAAGCCGCCACCCACAGGGGCGATTCAGGCCGGGCCGCATATAACTGCAATGCGTAGTCCGCCACCACTTCGCTGGGGAGACCCACCAACGTCAGATCGTCTCCCAGTCCCCAGACGGCGAGGGGCGCACGGTAATGAGTCGGCAAGGTCTTTCCCTGCTCCAGCACCGCAATCATGTGCTTCGCCATGAGGCTTTCGGTGGTGCGCCGCGCGGCGTAGGGGGCCAGCCCTTCTTTGTCTAGTTTCATGTGGGGCAGATCTATCATCTCGAAGGTGCAGGTCAGGGGACCATCAACAGGTCGCAGTTCGGCCGCCAGGGCCCGTAAGACCGCGTCACCCAGATCGCGGCCCAGCTTCCGCACCCCGGGCACATCGGTGCGGGGTTCGGGATTGGCATCGGCACCACAGCCGCTCATAAACAACACGGAAGCCCCGGGCAATTTCTCCTCCAGGTATTCCTGAGCATAGCCCGCATAGTCGCCCGTAATGATATTGTGATCGGCGGTCAGGCCCGTGTTGTGGCACGCGCACCCCATCATCACCGCGCGGACGGCGCCATCGGGGGCCGAGACGCGCAACACGGGGACCCGCTTATCGGTTTGCCCGTTGGGATTGGGACGCATCCAAATCACGCCGTCTTCTGGCTCAGAGCGTCGGTTCATGACAAACTCCACCCGGTCCGCCCCCCAGGCCAGGGTAGCGGGGGAGAGGGCCGCGAGCGCATCCTTGACGACCTGCACCGTCTTATCCTGCAACTGGCGGGTGTAGGCCACCACGTTTTCTTCCGCTTCCTTGTCACGAAAGGCCGCATAAGCGAGGTTGCCCTCGGGATCGGGATTCAGACTCAGCAGGGGCCCCGTGTGGTTGTGGGAAGCATTCAGCAGAATCTGCCCACGGCTAAGTCCCGTTTCTTCTGTGATACGTCGACAGGCTTCATCAAAAAAGACCGCCTGAACACCCACGAGGTCGGTGGTCACGATAACCCCCCGGTTGCCGCTGGAATCTTCGAGGGCCAGGGCCTTGGCATATATATCAATGTCCACGGCCTCAAAGGGCTTGTCGCGCCCCCCATAACCCACCAGCGGGATAGGCACTTCCGGCGTAATGGAAATGGTCGCGACCCCGGCCTTCCAACTTTCCGACCACGTCGCAGCAGCGGGAAGAAGGAGCAATGCAGTCAGAATCATCGGGCGAGAAATGTGCATAGAATCTGGTATCATCATGGGCTATGGCTCCTGGGTACGACGGTGTGAGTGGAAAAAAGGCAGCATACCATACCATCCGACACACGACCACCCCTCGGAATTACTGTGCCCAATTGTAGGTATTACACCCGAAAAGCGGGTATCAGACTGACGCCGATAGAAGGATAACTCCATGGAACAAACACGTATCAGACTCCTCGTCGCCCTCTTCAAAGCCAGCCGCGATGAGACCGTGAAAATGGTGGGTTCGATGCCCGAATCCCACCGATTTAAGCAATTGGCCCCCGGCAAGGCAACTCCCACGTGGTTGCTGGGACACCTCGCCCGCACGGTGGACCGCCTCATTCTCGAATGGACCCTTCAAGAGGCGCCCGTTTTTCAGCCCGAGGTGGGCCAACTCTTCGCCCCGGAGCACGCCGGCGGTGTCGCACCCACCACCAATCCCGACGACTACCCCGATTGGGACATGCTCCTTGCAAACTATGTAACCTGTACGGATCGCGCCATTGACGGGCTCAAGCAACTATCCGACGATGACCTGGACAAGCCCCTGCCTGGAGATATGCCCGACGCCTATCGGGAGCGATTTCCGACGATCCTGTCCATCCTGCGCCTCCTGGGCAATCACGATGCGTACCACCGGGGCCAGATGGGCCTCCTGGCCAAACTTGACTAACCGCTTCAACCACGGAGAATCCCCATGAGTAATGTTCGTGTTACTTTACTTGCCGACCTGCTGGAAGGTGCCCAGCAACACACCCTGCAAATCGCCGAGAGCGTCCCCGAATCCCACCGCCTCAAGCAACTGCAAGAAGGCAAGGCAACGCCCCTGTGGCTTGTCGGCCATCTGGCCAACACGGTGAATACACTTGTGTTGGTCTACACCCTCGAGCAGCCGTCGGTCTTGACCCGCGAACAGTCCATCCTCTTCGCGCCCGACTTCGTGGGGGGGAAGACCCCAACGACCAATCCCGACGAGTATCCCAGCTGGGACGAGACCATCGCCCTTTACAACGAGGTATTTGAAAAGGCATTGGCCGGCATCCGCAACCTGGAGGACAGCGTCCTCAAAGAGCCGTTGCCGGGCAATCTGGCGGAAGAGATGCGGGGATTCTTTTCCAGCATTGGCACCACCCTATCTATTATGATTCAGCATGATTCCTACCATCGCGGTCAAATCGGCATGATAGCCAAATTGGATTGACCTTTCATTAGTAGCCCAGCCGTCTACCTTGGCACAGGAGCCCCCCGGTTCCTGTGCCGGTGTCCTTTCCCACCTTTACTATTTTAGAATCATTCCTCCGCAACGCGCCCGATATTCGGTCTCCTTTTCGGAGTGGCCATGGCGTCCCACCAGCTTTAATGGTTATTCGAGACCTTGCTTGCGATTTCCTAACACAATATGGCATAGTGGCGGTCCCTATGGGATTGGCGTAATCCCTCCAAATGGCATCATCAACCGGGAACTTGGTGTATGGAAGATCAACTTATCCAAACGGCCGGAAGCGGGCTCCACGCAATTGATATCGCCATCATCGGTATCTATATGTTGGGAACCCTGGCGCTCGGCACCTACTTCGGCAAGTACGTAAAGTCTGCCGGAGACTTCTTTGTGGCCGGTAAGGCCTTGCCCTTCTGGGCCATCGGCATGTCGGTCGTGGTGAGTGATATCGGTGCCACCGATTTCATCGCGACCTCCGGTGCAGGCTATACCTATGGTATTGCAGCGGCCAACTTCGACTGGATCGGCTCTATGCCGGCCATGGCCTTTGCCGCCTTCATTTTCATTCCCTACTATTGGCGCGCCGGCGTGTTTACCATCCCGGAATTCCTGGGGAAACGGTATAACGCCGTGGTGCAGCTGATTCACGCCGCCATTTGGGGCCTGTTTCTGCTCCTGATGTTGGCCGTCATGCTCTGGCTTACCGCCGTTATGCTGACCACCATCCTCCCGTATGATGTGCCGCCCCAGACCTACGTCTATGGCATCGCTATCTGCGCCGGTATCTACACCTATTTCGGTGGTCTTTCCGCCGTGGTGATGACCGACGTGGTGCAGCTGGTAGTCATGTTCGTCGGTGGTGGTGCCCTGCTCTTCCTGAGCCTCTACGAGGCCGGTGGCTGGAGCGCCATGAAGGAGACCATCCTTGCGAAAGAGGGGATGCAGGATCACTTCAAACTGCTCTTGCCCCACGATTCGCCCACGCCGTATCCCTGGACCGGTATCGTATTTGGTCTCGGTATCGTAATGGCCACCGGCTACATGGCCGGTAACCAGGCGGTCGTGCAGCGTACGCTGGGTGCCCGGACCGAATGGGACGCCAAGGGCGGTATGCTCTTCGCTGGTTTCCTGAAGGTCTTTATCCCCGCGCTGGTCATCGTGCCGGGTCTCGCCGCTATCGCGGTGCTGCCCCCCATGGAAAACGGCGATCAGGCGGTCCCCGCCATGATTCGCGAGATTCTACCGCCCGGGCTCAAGGGCCTGATGTTCGCCGCCCTCTTCGCCGCCCTTATGTCCAGTGTGGACTCCACGCTGAACTCGGCGACGACTATCTGGACGACGGACTTGTATGGCCGGACCTACGAACTCATCAAGAAGAAGAAGCCCAAAGAACACACTATCCTCCTGCTAGGTAGGATTTGTACCGTGCTCTTCATCACCATCGCCGCCGTATTTGCGAAGGAACTGGAGGGGCAGAAGGGCATGTATAACTTTGTCCAAGGTGCCATGTCGACCTTCCAGGGTCCCGTGTTCGCCATTCTTCTGCTCGGTATCCTCTGGAAGCGTGCGAACCAGTGGGGCGCCATGGCCGGATTGATTCTCGGCGTATGCTTCACCACGATCCTGGATCGGGTAGACGGCGTATTCGTCTCCGAAGCCCCGTTCCTCTTCATCGCCTGGTGGTCCTTCGTGTTCTCCCTGGCGGTCACCGTCATCGTCAGCTATCTGACTCCGGCCGAGCCTGAAGAAAAGCTTCGTGGACTGGTCTTTGGTCAGGTCATGCAGGACGGCAAGATGCAGCGTGTACTTCAAGAAAGGTCTGAAGAATGAGAGAATGGATAAGCAGCACCTTCAGTGGCCCCTTGAGTGCCATCTTTCACCCCATTGATCGCGTTCTGGCGCCCTTTGGTCCGGCAACCTATAAGTTCTTCGCCGTGGGCCTCTTTGCCGTCACCATCTGCTGGGTCATGTTCATCCTGAAGAAGGAATACGTCAATCTGGACCGCCCCAAAGAAGGCATCCTCTATGACCTCCGTCTCTGGACATTGATCTCCATGCTGCCCCACATGTTTATCTATTGGGTCTGGGCCAGCTAGGGTACACAAGCCCCAACCGCATCGGTTGTGATACAAGGAATCAGGTATGAGTGAAGAACACGATGAACACCTTCATACACAGCGGGACGGCGAGACGCAGAAAGTGCTCGGCTTGTTCATGGGCATTCTGGCGGTTCCGGTAATTATCGGGACCTTCTGGGCCGACAGCTTTGTGCACGGTGCCGTTTGTCTCCTCAGCGGATTTGTCCTGTTGGGATTCGGTATCGGATTCTGGCTTAAAGGGCAACACACGCTGCGCCGACTGAATTAACAACCCCCGGCCAACGGAAGAGGTTTTCTCTCACCATGTCTGAACCTCGTCACGTGGCCTGTCGCGTTCCCGAAACCTCGGTTGCCCCTATTTGTGAAAAAGGGTGGCGGATGGCCTTTCGGAAGCTGCGGGGAAAGTTCTACGATCAACGCGTCTCTCCGGACAAACCGGGGGGACGCGTTTTTCCCTATGTTGAGCGCATCTGGTTTCCCTACTACCTGTACACCATCGGGGTCAATTCCCGGAAGGGACCAGGCACGATCGTTGTGACCGTCGAAGCGTGGTCCGGGGCCTTCGCCATTTTCCAACTGGACGAGTTCCTGACCACCGGGGCGCCTCCCTCCGGAGAAGAGTTTTCCCCCAAGTTGACGATAGACGCCTGCGAAGTGACGGCCCGGGAAAACCTGCTGCACACGATCATGCGCCAGCGCAGCCGCAGCGGGGGAAAGCCGATTCCCGATCAGATCGTGGCCCGCGAAGCCATTCTGTATCCCCTCTGGATCTACTACTACCGGCGCAAGAAAGGTGTCATCGACATTAAGATCGTCGATGGCGTATCGGGCCAGTTGGTAGGCCATCGGACCCGCAGTGGCGTGTTGGAAGCCTTTGTCGCGAAGCAGGAAGCCAAATCTCCTGCGGAAGGTGAGGGGAATGCCACGCCTTCCGAAGAAGCCCCCCCCCCCTCAAGCTAGTCGCGCGCGGAAGACCGTGGGGGACAAGTCCGCAATGCGCGCACATAGTCTTCTGGTGTGTCCAGGTCAGTCAATACCGTCTCATCGTCCCACGGAATGGGACAGACCTTTGCCTCATGGCGCTGAAGCAAACCGCGCAGCCCCACCTCATCGAAGTCATTCAGAATTTCGTCTTCATAGCTTCGGTCGAAGAGGAGGGGATGCCCGCGACGGCCATTATAGGTCGGCACACACAACTGACCACACCCGGGCTGGAAGGTGCCACAAAGATGGTCGATCAGGGGCACGCTCACCTGGGGCTGATCGCCGAGGAAGAGCATCACGCCCCGTGTATCGTCTGGCAGTGCCCGCATGCCCGCACGAATAGAACCCAACATACCCTGCGCATATGCTGTATTGTGGATCGCATCAAGGCGGCGCCCGACCAGCAGACTCGCAACCGCTTCGGGTTGGTGGCCCGTCACGACAACGCCCCTACCGACCTTACTCTGCTCGATGGCCGTCACAATTTCCTCCAGCACGGTGGAATCTCCAAAGGGCAGGAGCACCTTTTGACGCCCCATGCGCCGTGATTCGCCCGCCGCCAGCACGATGGCCGAAATCATGGTGTGTCTACCCGTGCAAAGGGCACCATGTGATCATGTTTCAAGGGCGGTGCGTCCAGTCTCCCGTGGCGCCGTACGGCAACCAGCTGGGCCGCGATGCTCAAGGCGATTTCCTCCACGGTGGCGCCCCCCAAATCCAGGCCCATGGGCGTCACTACCCGGGCGACCTGCGATTCGGTAGCCCGCCCCTCCGTCAGCAAACGCTCACGCAACAGAATCCCCTTGCGCTTACTTCCGATAAGCCCCAGATAGGCCAGTTCATGGGGAATACACGCCGCGAGCGCCACACTGTCATGACGGTGACCACGGGTCACGATAACAACGAAATCCCGGGGAGCAAATGAAAAAACCGACAATTCCTCTTCAATAGCGCCACACACAACGCACGTCGCATCGGGTAGATTATCCGCATTGGCAAAGGCAGGGCGGTCATCCAGCACGGTCACGGCAAACCCGACGCGGGAAGCAAAATGGGTCAGGGCCTTACCAATATGGCCCGCGCCCACAATCACAAGACGGGGGGGAGGGGACACGGGTTCGACAAAGAAGGCGACCTCGGCCGCATCTACATCGGGTAAGGCCGGCACCAACAAGGCCTTTTCCCGTCGCTCCGCCTCGGACAGGTCGGCCAGGGATAGTCCCGCAGGCGGAACCGCGCCCTCAGGAAGCCAGATGGCCGTTCCAGCAGGATAGCCCGGGTGAGCCACGACCGTAAGCAAAGCGCCCCGACTGCCGGACTCCCACGCCGCTACCGCCGCGGCATAAGCACTCCGATTGCCCGGCCGCAGGGGAGCGGTGAGAATGGTCGCACGGCCGCCGCAGACCAGCCCATCATCCCAGCCGTCTACCTCATCCAGATTAACCGTAAAAGAACGTGCGAGGTCTTCATCCAGCGCCAGAAGCGCGCGATGCTGCGCCTCTGCCTCCAGACAACCTCCGCCAAGTGTGCCAATGACCTGACCACCCTGTTTGAACAGGGCTTTGGCACCGGCTTTCTGGGGGGTAGAGCCCCGGGTATGGAGCACAACCCCTAAGGCCGCCGGGTGGGCGTTGTCAATGTGGGTGATGGCGTGTTGATAAACTTCCATGGGCTGAGTCTATCCCGTTCATGCGGCCCGCAGGCATTAAAAAAAGCGGGACGTTACGCATCTTGTGTAACATCCCGCCAGAACAAGTAGGCCGTTCCGTTACCCCTGAAATTTTCCCAGAAACATATTCGGCGAATCCACCGACTGCCACGTGCACTTCAACGTGTCGTCCGTAATTTCCGCCAACTCAGCGACGGCCGGTTCCGCGTCCTGGATTGTGGTCAGGGGAGGATAGTAAGGACTTTCATGACCACAGCATCCGTCATCTTTAAAGAAGGGGCGGGCGGAGACTTCGAAGACATCGCCGACACGGGCGGTGGCGACGCCGTCGTCACGCGTGCTGAAGTCAATGTTCATCGCACGGGATTTTGTGGCCACCACATCGGAGAGCAAGGCGCCCCCGAGATTTTTCGCCATAGCAATAAGGGCCCCACGCTGCGCGTCGGTCGCTTTCTCATCGGTCACAATAACGCTCTCGGGCGATTTCGCGGCGTTGTACTTCAGATCACCGAGGGTATCCTGGGCGCGGACCAGGGCCATGACATGCAGCCCGTCCAGTGCGACACCGTCGAAGCTCCCTTCGTTGACGGACCAGACCAATACAGCCTCTTTTCCACGCAAACCAATATCGCCATTGGCAAAGCACTGTCCCACCATAACGTCACAGGTGCGTAGCTCAAGATAATCACCGGAGACCGTAGGCGTGGCAACAGCTGCCCCGCCGACCATCAGGGTGGCAGCAAGCAACGTGTGTCGTAACAACTTCATGATAAAGCTCCTTAGTATTGTGACCAGGCTCTGAGCAATAAAGACATTCGTCATCCCCGTTCGACACGGGGCACGGCCCTTGTTGGGCTGTCCTTTTTGGTCGTTTTCGTCCGTTATGCCCTTTTAGGCGCTATTGATGTCATATACACCAAAATCCGTTACCCTTTATAACACTTACGTCCGGGTCCGCATTCCAAGCTGTCCGCCGCCTCGCCATCGGGACCAAAGTTTTCCAGGGTTTTGGTGCACCAGAAAGCGTCGCTGGTATAGAGGTCTTCCGCGTGTCCGTCGTCCTGATGGTACATTTCTTTGCTCCGTAAGCACTGACAGGGGAAGGGTTTCGTAAGGGATTCCTTGTCCATCTTCAGGCCTCCTTCGTGCTGCCGACGGCAGCGAGTAAGGCACGTTTCACGGCGGTCCGTGCCAACTGAAGTTTATAGCCGTTTCTGCTGAGCGGTGTTGCGCCGGCAATGGCCGCCTCGCCACAGGCCGCCGCGCTCTTCTCGGTCAGGGTGCTGCCTTCCAGTTTGGATGCCGCGTCAGAGACGGGCCATGGCGTGGGGGCCACATGCCCCAACACGACCCGGGCCGCCGAGACCTTTTCGCCGTCATAGGCGAAGGCCACCGACGCCGTCGCATAGGGCCAATCCAGCCCTGCGCGATGGCGGACCTCATAGGTCGCGTTCTTGAGTCCCAACTTGAGGACCCGTATGGCCACCAGAATTTCGTTGGGAGCCAATACCGTTTCCCGTTCGTCTTCCGTCTCGGGTCGCTTAAAGAATTCACCCGCAGGTACGGTTCGCGTCGCGCCACCAGGTCCGGTGATGAACATTTCCGCACCCAGCGCGATAAGGGCCGGTCCCAGACTGGAGGGACTTACAAAGTGGGCTGCGGCCTCGTTTCCAAAAATCGCATGGTAGCGGTTGTCCCCGTCCGGCACAAGACTTTCCCCATTGGCTTGGGCAAGAAGTCCATTCTCGGTGCGGAAATACCAACAGCGGGGGCGCTGACAGCAATCACCGCCCACCGTACCGGTATTGACCATCTGGGCCGCACCGATACCTTCGACAGCTGTGACGAGGGCGGGGTAGAGGGCCCGCACTTCAGCGTGGGCCGCCAACTCCGCCAGGGTCGTCATGGCCCCGATAGAAACGCTTTCATCGTCTACCGTAATGCCACGGAGCGCCTCAATATCCCGAAGGCTTACCAACCGCGAAGGTTCCGTCACATGCTGCTTCATGCAGGTGATGAGGTCCGTCCCCCCGGCGAGGATTTCGGTCTCTCCCCACGTGTCCGACAACAGGGCGAGGGCCTCATCCAGTTCTTTGGGCCGTGCATATTCATAGGGTTTCATCAGACGATTCCTCCGGCTTGCAGGGCGGCCACCACCTTGTCGGGTGTGAGGGGCAGTTCAGGAACACGTACGCCGCAGGCATTGGCCACGGCGTTGGAAATGGCGGCCCCCGGTGAAATGACCGGCGGCTCACCGAGACCAATGACCCCACGCTCATCGAAGCCCGGCCCGGTCATCATGTGTACCTTCAGCTGTCCCACGTCTTTGAGTCCCGCGAGGCGATAGAATTCCATATCCGCATTCAGCATACGTCCGCTGCGATTATCATAAATACACTCCTCATACAGGGCATAGGTAATCCCCATAATCAACCCACCATATACCTGACTCTCCGCGGTCTTGAGGTCGATAATCAACCCGCAATCCTGCACGGCCGCCATCTCATTGAGGGTCACGACGCCCGTTTCTATATCCACGGTGACGTCGGCCATTTGTACGCCGCCCACCCCCTGGTCGATGAGTCCCATCTCCTGGCTTTCACCGCGGATATTCTCGCCGCGACCCAAGACCGATTTGGCACCCAGTAATTTGCAGGCGTCTTTCCAGGGTATCGATTTGGTGGGATCACTGATGGACTGAAGCTTGCCATCCACGGCTTCCAGATCGTCGACGTCGACATCCAGCCGGGGGGCCACCACGTCAATGAGTTTGTTGAGTGCATCGGTGGAAGCCAGCCGGGTAGCCGCAGAGATGCCGCCCACGGTCGTACTGCCACCCGACGCATTCGAAGACGGGTAGGCGTTGCTACCAATATTCACGTCAATGGCTTCGAGGGGCAAGCCAAAAGTCTCCGCCGCCACAATACCGACTACGGTACGGGTTCCCACTCCAAGGTCCTGCGTACCCATTTTGAGTACCACCGAACCATCGGGATGGACCGAGATATCGCAGTTCGACGGATGGCCGAGGCCGCCCCAGGTGTGGATACCAATACCGATACCGCGCTTCAAGGGACCGTCCGTCTTATCACCGCGGAGGTGGGCCTTGGTCTTGTAGCCAATCAGGTCGGCGGCGATATCGAGTTGTTTCGCGTAAAGCTCCGCGCGCTCGGTAAGTTCCAGGTTGGTCTTAAAAAACTCCAGAGCATCCATCCCAATGGCGGCCGCCGCATCTTCTACCGCCGCCATGGTCAAAAAGCACCCTTGCGGATGGCCCGGCCCACGCCAGGCCCGCTGTCCGCCACGGTTCGTTTTGATACGCATGCCGGTCAGGCGGGTAGCGGGTATCTTGGTAAAGACATAAGGCACAGGAGGGGGACGATATCCGCCCGAGCCACCCGTACCCCAGAGGGTTGCCTCCATGGCCTGGAGCTTGCCGGACTTGTTCACACCGACCGTGACTTCGCCGTGGGCTGAAGGGCGGTTGCCCGCGACCATAAGTTCCTGATCCCGCTCCAACATGAGCTTCACCGGCTTCCCCGTTTCTTTGGCAAGTAGCGAGCCGATGACACCCCATTTATCATGACTGAACTTGGAGCCGAAGCCACCGCCCATGACCTGGCAATCCACATGGATGTTGGCCTGGGGAACGCCGACGGCTTCGTCGAGACCATTTGCATAAAGGGAGACCGCCTGGGTACTGGGCCAGATATAGAGATGGTCCCCTTCCATCTTGGCGGTTTGCCCGTGGGATTCCAGACAGCAGTGGGTGATAACCGGAATACTGTAGCGGCCCGTGCTCTTCACCTCGGCCGCCGCCATGGTGGCCTCAAAGTCGCCCTCTTCCCGTTCCGATTTTTTCTCTTCGGCCTTGCTGGGGTCCGTGTCGTCGATCTGCGCTTCTTGGGGCGTCGCGTCCAGGGTAATCAGACGGAGGGCCTCATTGGCGATCTCTTCGGATACTGCGGCGACGGCGGCCACCACCTGTCCCACATAGCGAACTTCTTTGCCAATCAAGCTTTCATCCACCCACACCGTCTCCACGCCAGGGAGGGCTTTGGCTGCCTCCATATTCACGGCATTTATCGTGGCGGAAGGGTAGGGGGAGTAAAATATCTTCGCGTAAAGCAGGCCGTCAAAATGCTGGTCATAGGCGTACTTTGCAACGCCCGTCGACTTAATGGGGCCATCGAGGCGATCAATACGTTTGCCAATCAGACGTCGTTTCTCGGCGCTGGGCCATTGGGGTTTCGCCATCAGACACCCCCTTTCAGGGTCTTGGATGCTTCCAGAACCGCGTCGATGATTCCCGCATAGGTACCACAGCGACAGAGATTGCCGCCCAGCCCGTCGCGCACTTCATCGCGTGTGGGGGAGGGGTTGCGCTGAAGCAGGGCCGTGCAGGCCACGATCATACCGGGCGTGCAAAAACCACATTGCTGGGCATCATGCTTCACAAAGGCCGCCTGAACCGCCGACATCTGCTCGGGTGTCCCCAGACTCTCGACCGTTTCGATGGAACGGCCTTCCGCCTCCAGGGCCAACATGGAACAGCCATAGATGGGAACGCCATCTACCAGCAGGGTGCAGGCACCGCAGGTTCCACGATCACAGACTTTCTTGGGACTGGTCACATCCAGGCGGTTTCGGAGGGCATCCAGCAGTGTACTACGGGTATCCACCGACACCGTTCTATCTTCACCATTCACCCGCAGGGTGACCGAAACTTCGCCCGGCCCCATCAGGGTGGGGGAGTCCGCTGCGGCTTCCGCGGGCGCTGCGGTCGCTCCACCCACGAGTCCAGTGACCACACCACCGGCGCCCACACCCTTCATAAAACCGCGTCGCGACAAGGCGCTGGCGGGCTTCTCCGTATTCGACATTCCGCTTCTCCTTCGGGTCCGCCGGGGAATGGACACCTCGTACCGCCATCCCAAGCTTCGACCGGGTTTGCGTCAACGAAATACTACTGCTCTCCCTGAACCTAGCACGGCGGCGTCAATTAATCAAGATGGGACACCTGATCCAGAACACCACCGAATCAGCATTCCAGAGGGACCTTTCATCGCACCTGCTCTACCGCCACGATATCTCTGGCCTTGAGCCCTTACAGGTTCGGCATGCTACAGTTAGTTGGTTTGTTGGCCCTTCAGGAGTACTCAAGTGTTACAGGAGACGTCATGCCGATCACTCCATTAAATACGGACCAAATCACTTCTTTCCACGAGAACGGCTACCTGGCCCTCGATTCCCTGGTGGAGCCCACGGAAGTCGAGCGCATGCGCGAGCTTTATGACGGCCTCTTTGAGGCAAAGGCAGGGCGGGATGCCGGCGACCACTTCGACCTGGCAGGCGCCGATGAGGAAGGGGCACCGGCGGTGCTGCAGCAAATCCTCAATCCGTCTCAATATGCTCCGGCCTTTGCAGAATTGGACTGTGTTCGGACCGCGCTGCGAATCGCTACCCAGCTCCTCGGCTCCGAGACCGAAGCCCAGGGCAATCACGCCATTCTCAAGCCTGCGGGGATGGGGGCCGCCACGCCCTGGCATCAGGATGAGTCCTATTGGAATCCGGAGCTTTGCTACAACGCGCTGAGCGTGTGGATTCCCCTGCAGGATGCGACGATGGAAAATGGATGTATGCATTTCATTCCCGGCAGCCACCGCGGAGACGTCGTGGCCCACCATCCCATCAACCATGATCCCCGCGTCCATGGGCTGGAAGTGGATGAGCCGGTAGATGCGTCGCAGGCTGTTGCGTGTCCGCTGCCCGCTGGCGGAGCCACCTTTCACCTTGCCCGAACCCTTCACTACGCGGGTGAAAACAAGACCGACCAACCACGCCGCGCCTACATCATGATGTTTGGCACGCCACCCCAACCCGGTAACGAAGGAAGACGATTCCCCTGGCTGGAAGCGCGCCAGACCGCACGAGACGCCCGGGCCAGCCAGTTCGAGAAGGGGCCGGTGTAAGGGAATTCAGCCAGGTGGGCCGGCCAGGCGCTCCACGCGGACTTCCATCTGTTGGATATCCACCGGATCCCCAAACTGGGTAAAGAGCGCCACGTCGGCGGCATCGCGGCCATAGGCAATGATGACCCGGCCGCCGCGCAGGTCCGACTGCGTCGGGTCGAAGGTATACCATCGCCCACCCACGTAGGCCTCAAACCAGGCGTGAAGATCCATGGGCTCCAAGGTCTCGAGATAGCCCACCGTCATGCGCGCGGGAATGGACAAGGCACGGCACAGGGCGATGCCCAGATGGGCCATGTCCCGGCAGACAGCGTGGGTACGTTCATTCACTTCGCAGGCGCTAATGATTTCCTGCCCACTTCCCGGCTGATAGGTAATGGTATCGCGGATGTATTGGACAATGGCCGCACACTGGTCATAGCCCAGCGTCGCGCCGGCGGTGATGGATGGTGCCATCTGGGAAAAACGGTCGCACTCACAATAACGACTCGGCAGCAGAAAGGGCAGGACCACATCTGGAAGCTCCTGCACTTCAATGAACGGCGCACCGGGGGCCGTGGCGGCCTCGTCCGCCACCTCAACGTCGGCACTGGTATGGATCGAGAAAGGCCCCGGTGGCATGACGAGCCGCTGGCAAAGATTGCCGAAAGAGTCCGTACACTCGAAGGCATCTACGCTCGGCTCCAACACATACGATTCCCGGGCAAGCCATTGTTGGCGACCACTGCGGGGACGTAGCATAAAGAGAAATGGGGTAGGGACGGACGCATTAAAGGCCAGGTTGCACGTAGTGCGTAACCACATGAAGTGACTCCAAAAGTAACTCAAGAAAGTGCGGACCGACCTATGGAGTCTAGGGCAACGACATGCAGCGCTTCAAGGGACACGCCTGAACAGGTCAGACACGGGCCATCATGGCATACGTGGCGACGCTCATACGACCTCGTTTTGCAGAATCTGCTCCAGGGTCTGGCGCTTGCGAATCACCCGTACCGTGCCGTCCACTTGCCGCAACAATTCGGCACATTCGGGAAAGGCGTTGTAGTTTTTCGACGCCATGCTCGCGCAGTAGGCACCGGCGCCATCGATCACCAGATAGTCACCCACGTGGGCCTCGCAGAGCTCACGGGGCGCGAGACCTTCCGGATTACCCGGCTCCGGCGTAAGGATATCGCCACTTTCACAGCAGTGTCCCGTAACCAGGTACGTGCCATGTCCCCGCTCTTCGTCGGCCTGGGGAACCACCACCATGGGGTGCTGGGCACCATACATGCTCGGCCGCACAATTTCCGTCATTCCGCCATCGATCTTCAGAAAGGTGTAGCCCTCGTCGCCCGTGTCTACGATGTCTTTAATCGACGTCACGAGTGCCCCGGCATTGGCCACGAGGAAGGTGCCCGGCTCGACTTCTAAATGAAGTTCCCGGCCATGCTGCCTGGCGAAGGCTTCGAAATCGGCCTTCACCCGTGCGCCGATTTTCTCCATGTCGGCGGAAATCTCATCGGCCATACGGCCTACCTTGAATCCACCGCCCAGACTCAGGCGTGTCACGTCCGGCAGGCGCTCGACAATCGCCAACGACAAGCCCGCACAACGGGCCCACGTGTCGGGGTCCGAGCCGGAGCCGATGTGGGTGTGCATACCACTGATGGTGAGCTTGTGCTCGGAAGCGATAGCCTTCACTTCGTCCAGGTGGCCATGCCAGATACCAAAGCTCGAGGAGGGACCGCCCACGTTGGTGCGGTTACTGTGACCCGATCCCAGTCCGGGGTTAATGCGCACGGATACTTCGCTTCCGGGAAAGAGTTCGCCATAGGCCCGAAGCTGGTTCATAGAACAGGCATTAAAGAGCACTCCCTGTGCAACGAGTTCCCGGAGAAATAGCGGGAGCTCCTGGGCCGTGATCTGAATTTTTTCGGGGGCCACACCCGCGCGAAGAGCCCGCTCGGCCTCGAATCCGCTGCTGGCGTCAATGTGCAGTCCGGTATCCGTAAGCACCTGCACCACCGCCGCGGTAGGGAGGGCTTTCATGGCATAGCGGGCCGTCAGGCCGAACGCGTTGGGGAACGCCAGGACCTCGGAAGCCCGTTGGCGAAGCGTCGCTTCATCGTACACATACACCGGCGTACCGTGCTCGGCGGCAATTTGGCGGGTTTCGTCAGCGGTCAAAAAGCGAAGAGATTCCATGAAAGCAATATCCTGTTCAGCAAGAATCCGAGGCCCGGGGCCTGGGAAGCGCAGTGGTCAACTTCTCTCGTACGGGAGGTATGGGGGCAGCCCACGGTGTCGCAAGCAAGCCATTTTGCAGATAGCCGGACACCTCTTGAGGGCGACAGCGAGGGAAATTCTATCAATCCCCGGCCCTATATTGCACCTGCTTCATGCATATCGGGGTGAAAAGTGCGGTTTTCATTGCTCCATACATGGTCGGTGTGTTATGCTTATCACATAGGCGGTAAAGGACTTACCGCGCTTTCGTACACAATGGATCGTCTTGGAAATACCCCTTATGCCCGTGGCTCAAACGCGACATCGTCTTTGCGGCTCCTTCCTGCTTGGAGCAGTGGTGTGGTGTCTCTCCATCGGAGCCACTCCGGCCAGGCCCCATGGCGTAACGTTCCAATCCGAAACGTATCGGAACACCCCCTTTACGGTCGCCTGGGTCGATCTGGAAATCGCCACCCTGGAACTGTTCTGGAAGGACCCCGAGGGGAAGCCCTTTCAGAATTTTGCGCGGCTGGAGGAGTGGTTGGCGACCCAGGGCAAGACGCTTGTCGTGGCCACCAACTCGGGAATCTACGCGGAAGACCGCACCCCCCTGGGGCTTCACGTGGCGCAGGGCAACGAACTCCGTTCGCTGAATCCCCACCCCGGCGGAAA
Organism: Candidatus Hydrogenedentota bacterium; assembly: GCA_034669905.1. Lineage (GTDB taxonomy): Bacteria > Hydrogenedentota > Hydrogenedentia > Hydrogenedentales > JAEUWI01 > JAEUWI01. Next base: position 17,693 of record JAXMOL010000070.1, on the reverse strand, counting down.
AAGCAATTTCGCCCTCAAGCCCAATGGGGTCTTCTATGTCGACAGTAGTGGTGCCCATATCCGCACGACGGAGGACTATGCCGCCACATCGCCCAGCGCCGAACTCGCTGTCCAATCGGGTCCCTTACTGGTCATCGACAACGCCCTGCATCCGAAGTTTAATGAGGAATCAACAAGCATCCATTTTCGCAATGGGATTGGTGTAGCCAGTGCCACGCGGGTAGCAATCGTCATCTCCGATCTCCCCGTAAACTTTCACACCTTCGCATCTTTCTTCAAAGAAAAACTTGGCTGCGCCAATGCCCTCTATCTCGATGGCTCCCTCTCGGGACTCTATGCCCCCGAACTGGAGCGCACGCCCATTGGGCTCGAATATGTGGGCCTCCTCGCTGTGACCACCCCCGTAGCCAGCGACACCGCGACCGTGGGAGGGGAGTAATGAGCAAACCCCGCACCCAGTTTGTCTGTCAGTCCTGCGGCAACATCGCGGCGAAATGGATGGGCAAGTGTCCCGAATGTGCCGAGTGGAACACCTTGACGGAAGAGCAGATTGTCGACGAAGGTAGCCACAAGCGCCCCAGCATTGTGGCCGCGAGCAAACCTATTCCCGTTACGGACGGCACCCAACCGCCCCCCACACGGATTCCCTCTGGCATGTCCGAGTGCGACCGGGTCCTGGGCGGAGGTATCGTGCCCGGCTCGCTCACGCTGGTAGGCGGCGACCCCGGCATCGGAAAATCCACGCTCATGTTGCAGCTCTCCCAATATTTGGCGGCCCAGACCGGTTCCGTGTTGTACGTGTCCGGTGAAGAATCCTTCAGCCAGGCGCGCCTTCGGGCCGATCGCCTGAGCGCCATCCACGAGCGCCTGTATATCTACACCGAGACATCGGTCGGAAATATCAGCAAAGAAATTCAGACCGGAAAGTACGACTTCGTGGTCGTCGACTCGATCCAATCGGTCTACAGCAGCCAACTAAGCGGCGTTCCCGGCAGTATCAGCCAGGTCCGGGAGTGTGCCAACGAGTTTCTTCGGCTTGCCAAGGGACGAAATGTCCCCATCATGCTGGTGGGCCACGTGACCAAAGACGGCACCATCGCCGGGCCGCGCCTGCTGGAACACCTGGTGGATACGGTACTCTATTTTGAGGGCGAAGGGCGTCAGTCCCTGCGCATACTTCGGGGCGTCAAGAACCGCTTTGGCTCCACCAACGAGATTGGCGTTTTCGAAATGCGGGACACGGGACTGCACCCGGTCCCCAATCCCAGTGCGCTCTTTCTGAATGAACGTCCTGAGGGGGTCAGTGGTTCCATTGTCATTCCCAGTGTGGAAGGCACACGCCCCCTTCTGGTGGAGGTTCAGGCGCTGGTGGGGGACAGCCACGCGGGCTCGCCACGGCGGACGGTGACGGGCGTCAACCCCAATCGTATCAGCCTGATTCTGGCCGTACTCGAAAAGCGTGCGGGACTCCACTTTTCGGACCGGGATGTTTTCGTGAATGTGGCGGGCGGCGTAAAGCTGGATGAGCCCGCCACCGATCTGGCCGTCGCCCTGGCGTTGGTTTCGAGTTTCCGCAATGTGCCGTTACCGGAAAAGCTGGTGGCCTTTGGCGAAGTCGGCCTGGCGGGCGAGGTGCGGGCGGTGGACATGGCGCAGCAGCGCCTGGCCGAAGCGGCCAAGTTTGGATTTGACCGGTGTATTTTGCCCCGTGGATGTGCTAGGAATATAACCGCATCGGGAGTTACCCTGCTCCCGGCGAGTGAGCTGGAAGCCTCACTCGAAATGGCAATGGAGGCGTAACAGACGTGGCCAGAAAAAAGAAAAAAACCAGTGAAGAGGCCTTCCGCGAAGCCCTGCTGATGATGGCGCCGGGCACAATCATCCGGAATGCGATCTCCGCCATTATCCAAAGTGGCACCGGCGCACTCCTTTGCTTTGGCAATCCCAAGCGGCTGCTGACCCTCTCGGAAGGTGGGGTCATGCTGGATGAAGTGGTCACGCCACAGATCCTTTACGAACTGTCCAAGATGGATGGGGCCATCATTCTGAACGAAGACGGGACGCGCATCCATGCGGCGAACCGCTTCCTCAAACCCAACGCCAAATTGCACAGTGACGAAACCGGCACCCGCCACCGAACCGCACAACGCCTGGCCGATCAGGCCAACTGCATGGTGATTGCCGTCTCGTCCCGCCGCTCCAGTGTGACCCTCTATGCCCACGACAAGCGGCACATGCTGGATACCATACCCACCCTGGTAAATAAGGCGGTGCAGGCGGTGCAGACCCTCGAAAAATACATGGCCGTGCTCAACCAGGCCATGACCGAATTGACCGTCCGTGAGTTTCAGGATGTCGTGACCATCTTCGATGTATGCAAGGCCGTTCAGCGAACCGAAATGGTCTTGCGTATCGCCAAAGAAATTGAGCCCTATATTCTGGAACTCGGTACCGAGGGCCGTCTTATTGGTCTGCAGATGCAGGAATTACTGTTGCCGGTGAAAGAGGCGCAACTTACCGTCAAAGACTACTACCGCGAGAAAAGTAATTTCAGTTATACTCATGCCGCCGAGAAAATCAGCGACATCTCACAAAAAGAACTCTTGAGCCTCGGCAGTATCAGCCAGGCCCTCGGCTATGGTCCCAAGCTGCGAAGCATCGACACCTATCTCAGTCCCCGCGGTTACCGCGTGCTCACCAGCACCCACCGCCTTTCCAACCAAATCATCGAAAACCTCGTGCAGCGTTTTGGAACCTTACAAATGGTTATCCGGGCACCGAAGGATGAGTTGGTTGATGTAGATGGCGTCGGCGAAGTGCTCGCCGAACGGGTCCGTGTCAGCCTCAGCCTGCTGCGCAACCAGCTTATTGTAGACGATCGGAGGTAATCATGCCCCAGGTTTCGACCTGTGAAATTCAGGCCCATATGGAAGTGGCGCCCGACCACTACCGCTTGGTGCTCCACGCACCCGAAATCGCGCGAGAGGCCACGGCCGGCCAGTTCTGCATGTTGGAAGTGCAGGAAGGTTTGTATCCCTTCCTGCGACGTCCCATGTGTTTCGAGCGCATTTTCAAAGACAGTATTTCCATCCTCTATAAGGTGGAAGGGGAAGGCACCCGACTCATGTCGAAGCTCTCTCCCGGGCAGACTATGAGCGTGCAGGGCCCCCTCGGAAAGCCCTTCCCGCTGGATAGTAGTATCGAACGACACATCCTCGTGGCGGGGGGCATCGGCATCGCACCCTTTCCCGCACTGGCGGAGGCCATTATCGAAGAACTCGGCGTAAAGCCCGAGATCATCATCGCAGGCCGCAACGAATCCATGCTCCTTTGCGAGGAAGAGTTTCACCAGATGGGCTGTAAGGTGCACCTGGCCACCGACGACGGCTCTGCCGGCACCAAGGCCTTCGCTTCAGAAGTGCTGCGACAACTCAAGCCCGGGCCGAAATCACGGGCCTACTGCTGTGGCCCCATGCCCATGATGCGCGCCACCCATGACGTGTGCCAGGACCTGGGTATTTCCTGCCTGGCCTCCCTGGAAGCGGAAATGGCCTGTGGCGATGGTGTCTGTCTCGGCTGTGTCGTGGAGGCCAATGTCGAAATCGAAGCAGAGCGGATGGTCCGTGTTTGTTACGACGGCCCCGTCTTCGATAGCACCCTCATTAACTGGAGCACCTACTAACCACACAACACCTGAACAACTGCTCTATTACAGCACCCAGGTCTTCGTAATTCAGAAAACGGGTGGCCCATTGCCCCCCTTACATAACCCTGTTGGAAACACCCAAGCGTCATGGCAAATCTTGAAATAAATCTCGGTGGTCTCAAAATGAAAAACCCGGTCACCGTCGGATCGGGCACCTTCGCCTACGGGCAAGAGTATGATCGCTATTTCGACATTTCGAAACTCGGCGCGGTTACCACCAAGAGCCTTTCGCTCGAACCCCGCGCGGGTAACAAGCCCCCTCGCCTGGTGGAAACCCCGGCCGGTATGCTCAATGCCATCGGACTGCAAAACGTCGGCATCGAAGCCTATCTCCGGGAGAAGGCCCCCTTTCTCCGCGAGAAGAAGTGCACCGTCATTGGAAATATCTACGGGAAGAGCCCCGAAGATTACGCGGAGCTCGCACGGCGCCTCGATGAAGCCGACGCCGCCGATGCCATCGAAGCCAACCTCTCGTGCCCCAACGTCCACGATGCCCGCACGGCGCGGGGCTGCACCCTGGTGGCCCAGATTCCGGAACAGGTCCAACTCTACACCCAAGCGATCAAAGCGGCCACCAAGTTGCCGGTTTTCATTAAGCTGTCGCCCAATATCATCGACATTGCAGAGCCCGCCCTGGCCGCCGAGGAAGCCGGCGCCGATGGCATCGCCCTCATCAACACCCTGCTGGGTATCGGCATCAATCCCGAAACCCGTAAGCCCATCCTCAGCAACATCGTGGGCGGACTGAGCGGCCCCGCCATTCGTCCCGTCGCGCTGAAGATGGTGTGGGATTGCGCCAAGGTCCTGAAGATTCCCATCATTGGTATGGGTGGCATCGGAAGCGCGAGTGACGCCATGCAGTTTATTCTTGCCGGCGCGACGGGCGTCTCCGTGGGCTCCTGCTCCTTCCGCCAGCCCGACGCGGCTATCAAAGTTGTCGAGGGTCTGAACGATTATTGTGAACGTCACGGCGTCGCGAATATCACCGACCTCATCGGCGATATGAAGATGGGGTAGGGGGGCCTTGGGCACACTGCGTGCTATGGGACATTCGGGCACTATGAAACGTATACTACGACTCTGATTCACCCAGTTGTATGGTTAAATCCAATACGCGATTCTCGACCGATATCCTACAGTACTCCCCTCCTCGGAGGGGCTGGGGGTGGGTCGAGTCACGAGAAGCGTCGCAAACCCACCCCTGACCCCTCCCGGGAGGGGAATTGACCGGTGGGTTAGCAGAATCCAACACGTGGAGTTCCCCATGCGAATTTGTGTTCCCGCTATTCTTTTTGTCGCCTTCGCTGCCACGCTCATCCTTTCGGGTCCTGCCCACGCCGAATTGCGTGCGGCCAGTGTCAAAGTGGACATCACGCCCGAAACGCCCCAGTGGCTCCACGGGTATGCACCCCGACAATCGACCGGTGTTCACGATAAACTCTACCACCGTATCGCCGCAATCGATGACGGCCAAAGCACCTTCTACCTTGTTGCATCTGATATCTGCACCATCTCGCTGAAGTATTACGACGACTTCTGCAAGACCCTCGAAGCCGAGACGGGTATTAAACCCGAGCAAATCTGGTGGTCCACTACCCACACCCATTCCGCACCCCATGTGGGACCCCAGGATCTCAGCACCCTCTTCGGCAGCACCCTGGGCGATCGCTTCTCCATCAAACATGATACGGACTACTGGGCCTGGGTGGCCGACGTCCTCGTGGAGGGTGTCAAAGAAGCCCAATCCAAACTGGAACCCGCGCGTCTGGGCATCGGTATCGGCGAGGCCCACGCCAACATCAACCGCCGGGAATTGCGCGATGGCCGCATTGTCCTAGGTGAGAACCCCGATGGCCCCGCCGACAAACAACTCGGGCTCATTCGCCTGGAACGTCCCGATGGCACCCCCATTGGCCTCATCGCCAACTACGCCATCCACGGCACCTGCCTCCACGGAGGCAATACCCAGATCAGCGGCGACGCGCCGGGCTGGGCTTCGGCCTATGTGGAAGCGAAGCTGGGCACGCCCGTGCTTTTCGTCAATGGTGCCGAAGGCAACGTGGCCCCCTTTCCGACGGTGGGCAACGACATCACCGACCCCCGCATCAAGAGTTTTGAGAAGACCCTCGGCGACCCCATCCTCGCCCTGAACGAATCCATCACCGAGACCACGGCCGACGTGTCCCTCGCCACAGGTAAGGCCGTTATCGAAACACCCCGCAAAGAAGGCCTCGGCTGGGTGGACACCCTCTCCGAATACAGCACGGTGGTCGATGGGGTGAACCAGGTGCGCGTGTCGACCTACAGCCTCACCATCAACGAGGACACGGTCATCTGGGCCGCACCGCTCGAACTCTTCAGCGAAATCGCCCTCAACGTCCGCGCCGCTTCGCCCTTCAAAAACACCCTCTACTTTGGCCTCACCAACGGCTCCCTGCTCTACCTGCCCACCAAAGCCGCCTTCGCCGAGGGGGGCTACGAGCCCAACGTAACCGTCATGACCGACCAGGCCGAAGCCGATTTTACCGAAGGCGTCATCAGCCACATCAAGGGACTGGGGGAGAAGTAGGGGAGAGAGCGCGAGCGCGAAGGGACGTTCTGCCGCACGGGCCCCACGCAGCATGAAGGCCACGTAGAGCAATCCACTACGACCGACTACACCAAGGCACACCCCAGCGCGGCTGCATGTCCCGGTGGGCTCTGAGAAGGGGGCGCCGCCTCCATAGGGTAGTTCGGCTCGTTGCTACGGTCCCCCGTAGCAATGCATACCGTTCCGCTACTGCGGGACAGTGTTTGGGGCAAGACTCTCCGCCAGCTTCAAATCCACACTATTCAATTTCCGCCAGGGCGGATTGCCGCCGGAGCGGCAAGGCATGGGTGACGACGGAGGACCGTCGTCACAAGCCTAATATAAAGGGACGGCCTGCCATGGAGATACGGAGACTGCATTCCCAAGCAGAGCTTGGGAACGAGCGGGGGGGACTGGTTGAGAGGGACGTTCTGCCGCACGGGCCCCACGCAGCACAAAGGCCACGAAGAGCATTCCACTACGACCGACTACACCAAGGCACACTCCAACGCGGCTGCATGTCCCGGTGGGTTCTGAGAAGGGGGGCGCCGCCTCCATAGGGTAGTTTGGCTCGTTGCTACGGTCCCCCGTAGCAATGCATACCGTTCCGCTACTGCGGGACAGTGTTTGGGGCAAGACTCTCCGCCAGCTACAAATCCACGCCATTCAATAGTTTGCGCCGGATACGGGAGCCATCCCAGCCTTCTACCGTCGGGACAGGAACGCGCGTTGTGGTGGTAGGGAAGATATGGCGCGTTCGGGGTGGTCCCGACACGTTCTCCCGCTAAGACCGAGCCCTGCGGCGCGATACCGTCCCGGAAATCCGACCTCACCAGCCCCACAAACCGCCTTGACGCGTCGTTTCCTCCGTCGTATACTGCCCTTACTTGTCTTGGTGGTGCTCCAATGCAGAGCATGGGTTGATGTTTCGTCAACCGGGTAGCAATGCCCAACGCGAGAGTCGGTGCAGTCGTCGCACGACTAGCAAGACAGGTCCGGCGTCGGCGAAGGTCGGCGCCGTTTTTACAGCAGGGAGCCCGACAATGGCCTTTTGGTCCTGGATAACCGGAAACGCCGGACGCACGCCGGAAGAGCTGGCGGAACGCGTGGGTTTGTCGCTGTCTGTACTGGAAAGCACCCCCTGCACGTACCAAGACTTCGAGATTAGCAAACGATCAGGCGGCACGCGTATCATTACCGCACCCAACGACGACCTCAAGGCCATCCAGCGCCAACTACACCGCCGACTTCTCAAGCGCCTGCCCGTTCACCCCAGTGTCACCGGCTTCCGTCCCGGCTACTCCATTGCCAGCAATGCGGCCGTCCATGTGGGTAAGGCCGTGGTCGTCCGCATGGATATCCGCGATTTTTTCCCCAACACCCGGGCCAAACGCATCACGAAGTACTTCCGAAAAATCGGCTGGAACCGGGATAGCGCGGCACTCCTGACCCGACTTTGCACCCATGAAGGGGGCTTGCCCCAGGGCGCACCCACGAGCCCCATCCTCAGCAATCTGGTGAATTACAGGATGGATGCCCGCCTCGCCGGATTGGCGACCACGTGCCACGGCGTCTACACCCGCTATGCCGATGACATGACCTTTTCCTTCGCCGGAGACCGTCGGGAAGACCACGCCGCCGTCATCCACCTCACGAAAGATATCGTCTACGAAGCGGGCGGTTACAAGGTCCATCAGAAGAAGAAACTCCGCCTCCTGCGACCCCATCAGCAGCAGCGGGTCACCGGCTTGGTGGTGAACGAAAAGCTGGCCCTGCCACGGAAAACCCGGCGCTGGCTTCGGGCCGTGGACCACCGGTTAGAGACTGGGGGAGAGGCCACCCTGACCCCGGAACAACGCCAGGGATGGGCTGCCCTGGAAGCCATGGTGGCCGCCCAGCGGAAGCCCCAACACACCCCCAACGAAGACCCCTGAGGCCACCCCCAACTGACGGGCAATCCCCCCCTGATTGGACCCCACGTTGCCCTCCTCGGGTCCCTCAAATTTGACCGGTAGAAACGTGTCGCTACGTACCCCAAAAGCCACCGGAACAGGCCCCCTTGGACACCAAGAAAAAACCGCCATAGGATAAGAATACGCGGCGCTCCCAAGGCAAGACCCGCCTGACGGACCAAGGCGAAGACCGGCGTCCGGCCAACCAATCAGTCGAAAAGTGTCCGCCGCTGTCCAGGATACCACCGAGCCACCGTAAGATTCGTTTCGTTTCGAAACAGCGCTGCTCCGTCCATCACCCGAAAAGCGTGAACTCTGTCTGTGGCGATCAGGACCACACCCGCGCCAACTGCCTGGGACTATCGACACGACCCACGGAAGACCTGCGCAAGATGAACCATCGAGACTTTTAGCCATAACCTAAAATGACATGCAGCAGAAGGTATCCCTAACCATGGATGGTGGGGAGGAGGTCCCCCATGTCTTGGGACCCCAATTAAAACGCATGGACGAAACGACCGGCGTACGCCCAAGGCTACCAGCCCGATTGCCCCCCAAGCCGTCCGGAGTCCAGGCGACCATGACCGGGTCCGTACCCCTCTTGAAAGCGAACTACACCCCGGACCAACTACCCGTCACGGGCCATTTCGGTCACACCCCTGATCCAACATGGCGGAAGGATTCTGCTAGGAGCCTCAAATGTGGAGTATTCAGAAAGACCACCACCGGACGGAAGCCAGCCACCCGTAGCGCAACCACCGTCCCGAGGTCTCCACAAGCATGCGCCTGGCGCAGTACCATTGGCAGCCTTGGAAGAAATACGACACACACCGGGGGCGCACTTGTGACGTCCGTAAGAATGGTGAAACGCCCAGAACCCATCCTAAGCGCCGAACCCTCATGAAGCCATAGGACAACCCCACAAACGGGGATATTTACCGCAATCCACACACCCCCGCAGCGTCTGATAATATATATTATGTTCTATATGGACAGGGCTTATATGGTATCAATTTAAAACACCTACAAAGTCACAGCCAGAACCTATGGCTCCACACCAAACACCTCCTCCTGTCTGTCCTATATATACCTTATGTTTTGTATTAGCTGCCACACCATAAGCCACTGCCTTGCAGCAATATATGCAACTCACAATCACTATAAAGGTTTTGTGCCCGGACAGATTTTCAGTAGTCGGACACACCTGTTTAAAAACAAATCACTCTGGCATGCGAGATCGCCATGATAGGCGTCGAGAAAGGGCTGTGCGCGGCAGGTGCCCTGGCAAGGTAGCCAGGAGCGCAAGTCTCCCCGGTTAGCATCAGGGAGAAAAAGAAACCTTAGAAGGAGGGAAAAATAAAATGGAGCGGGACACGGGGTTCGAACCCGCGACATCCAGCTTGGGAAGCTGGCACTCTACCAACTGAGTTAGTCCCGCTCACTTAAGGTAGGCCCAGTCTAGCACCTTGTCCGAACGCTGTCAAGCGTTTGTAGGGCGACCTGGAAAACCTGGTCGAATACGCCACCCGGATTCCCCGGTCGACACCCCGCGCCAGGAAAAGCTCAACCCACCCTACCGTACGGTCACCTGGCCCGACCAACCAATAACAGGATCCCTCAGGGCCACTTTGCCACCGCTCGAAGACAGGCCCTGAGACCAGGCCCTCCAGAGTCCAAGGTGAAGGAAGCCCGGTGACGGCAACCAGGCGGACCGAGCGACTTCTCGTTGCCATGCCGAGCTCGGAACTTGTTTACCAGGACTGCCGACAAAGCACGGGCAATGAGAAACCCCGTCACGCACACCCTTCCCGCCCTTCCCCCCGTCCATCAGAAGGCAGTCAACGTCTGATAATATATCACGCCGGTGTCGAATTAACCCCACCATATTGCACCTTGGTCCCGCTCCCGTCGCCACCTCGCGGGCCCCGTGTCCACCACGCGGAACCCTCGGACACCAGATGCCCAAAAACTCCAACGGCTCATTCCTGTCACCAGGGAACCCCGCAGTTCTTTCTCAAGGCGCTACCGTTTCAATTCTGAACACCCAAAAAAAACTGCCACGGCCAGGGGACCTAGACGTAAATACCCCCGCCAAAGGCCAGGTCACGCTCTATCTCCACATTGATGCAGGCCGCCTTGCCCGAGGCAAAGGCGCGCTCCAGCGCAGGGCGTATCTGGTCCGGCTCGGTGACGTATTCCCCGTGCCCGCCCATGGCCTCCACAATCTTGTCGTAGCGGGTGTAATTGAGCTGGGTCGCCACCGCCGGCTTGTCCGGATAAAAGGCCAATTGGGGACGCATCATCTGACCCCAGGCCGCGTCATTTCCGACGATGCCCACGATGGGTAAATTGAAGCGAATCGCCGTGTCATACTCGAAGCCGTTGAGTCCGAAACTGCCATCGCCATAGACAATGAGTACCCGTTTGTCCGGGTGGGCATGCTGGGCTGCCAGGGCAAAGGGCATGCCCACACCGAGGGTTCCCAGGGGCCCTGGATCCATCCAGAATCCGTTCTTGGGGACGGGCAGCACCTTGGCGGTCTTGGCCACAATGTCTCCCCCATCCCCCACGATAATCATGTCGTCATTCACAAAGTCGGCAATCTCCCGACAGAGGCGATCGGCGTGGATGGGCACCTGATCATTCGATGCGCTCGCGGCCACAGCAGCCGCTTTCTCGTCTTCCACCACCCGCAGGGTCTTGGCGTAGTCTGCAAAGTCGATGGGCTTCTCCCGGACGTCCAGGGCGGCCGTCATGGCATCCAGGGTGCAGGCGAGATTACCCACCAGGGCCACGTCGGTGGAGCGGTTCTGCCCGATGAGCGTGTTATCCATCTCAAGCTGAATGATCTTCGCCTCTTTGGGAATCGATTGCCCGAAGCCCAGACGAAAATCGAGTACCGCTCCGGCAAGCACAATGACATCGCACGCCTCCATGGCCTGGCGACGGGTCCGGTTAAAAAGCAGTTCAGAGTCTCGGGGCAACATGCCGCGGCCCATGCCATTGGCATAGGCCGGAATATGGGTTTTCTCCAGAAAGCGGTGCAGGGCATCCTGGGCCTGAGACCACTTGACGCTCGTACCCACCATCATCATGGGACGCTCCGCAGCCTCCAGGACGTCCAACGCGGCCGCCACAGGCTCAGGGGCCGGCGAAATGGACGGGGGCCGGGTCTGGATATTTGGAATCGGCACCTCCCAACGGGCCTCGCTCATGAGGATATCCATGGGCAACTCAAGAAAGGCGGGCCCGGGTATGCCCGACACCGCATGGCGCATGGCCAGCTCCAGGTATTCGGGGATCCGTTCGGTCTCATAGCACGAGTCGGCCCATTTGGTGATGGGCTTCATGAGGGCCACGTGGTTCATTTCCTGGAGGGAACCCTTGCCGCGGTTGGCAAAGGGCCCCTGGCCACCAATAAGCAGCATGGGCGAATTGGCCCGCCACGCATTGGCGACGCCCGTCACGGCATCGGTTACACCCGGCCCGGCGGTTACCAGGGCCACGCCAATGCTGCCAGGACGCACCCGGGACCACGCATCGGCGGCATGGGCGGCCGACTGCTCGTGGCGCACGTCGATAATAGCAATACCCTCATCGGTGCAACCATCATAAATCGGCATGATATGACCACCACTGAGGGTAAATACGCATTCCACCCCCGCCGCCTTAAGAGTTTTTCCTACCAGCTTGCCGCCGTGCATATGCGATTACTCCTTGAATGATTTCGTGCCGTCGTGAGAATTTCGGTGCTCCGAAGAACTACCCCATGGGACCACGTCGCTAGAAATCACATCAAGGTGGTACAGTTCAGCCCACCCCGCCCTATTCGGTAATCGCGGGAAGAAACAACCAGGGGTCATAGGCCTGCTCGTCAATCCGCACTTCATAATGGACGTGGGGTGTAGAAGCATTGCCCGTCGCCCCCACGCTTCCGATAGGCGTTCCCTGGCGCACAACCTCCCCTTCGCTGACCCACAACTCCTCAAAGTGGCCATAGGCCGACGAAACCCCATCACCATGGTCCAGCTCAATGTAGTTGCCATAGCCACTGCTGCGGCCCGCCTTGGCAACCGTGCCATCGGCGGTTGCCACCACGATAGCCCCCCGCGGTGCCTTTATATCAATACCCCGGTGCATTTTGCGGGAACGCCCCCGAGGCCCGAAGCGGGAAATAACCTGTCGCTCGGGGTGATTCACGGGCCATATGGAGGGTTCTTTGACCCATTCCGACTGAACGTGCCCTTCTTCATTAGAGAACCGACGGAAACGAACATCGCGAAGCGACTGGGTCTGAACAGACTGGGGTGGTACGGGGTCGAAGATGACCACCCCATCATCGTCCCGCTGGGAACCAGTGGATACACACCCTGGAAAAACCCCGCCCAACACACATAAACCGATAATTACGACAATATAACGCAATTCAGACATCTCCAAAGACACGGTATACTACCCGTTGGAAAGGATTTCTTGGGCCTGACGCCCAACAAAAAAACAAAAACCGACGGATTCGATGGTTATCGAGTCCAATCGGAGCAAAAGTCTATCGAGGCGAATCCGCAATCCCTTAGAAAAACCGGATAATAAAGGGGATGCGGTATGCTTTACCATCGTTGGCCTTAATTCCGGCAACGATCATAAACACGAAATGGGCAATCACCAGCGGGAATATCAGGAGTATTCCCACCGCAAAAAAGACCAGGAGAATACAGATCACAAAATACAGTAGATAGCTGAGCTGAAAATTCATGGCCTCCCGGCCGTGTTCGTCGATAAAGGGAGACTCTTCCCGCTTCACCTGCCACACAATCAAGGGGCCCACCACGCTTCCCAGCGGTATCATATAACCTGCCAGGCCGGCCAAATGGCAAAACATGGCCCACATCCGCGTGTCTTTATCCAATTCCTGACTCATGTGCGTGCCTCCCTGTTGTGTTCTTGACCGGGTCGGGGTTGACTATCCCCGAAGAAGAATTATTTCACACCGCAGACCGGCCCCGCAACGCGGTACCCCCTCATCCCCGGCGCCGACCACGACGGACGGGTGGGTCGAGGGCCTGCCCGGGCGCACGATCTACCGAGGGAACCCGCAATCTCCCCCACTCCACCTCCCGCGTAATAACCGTCCCGCTGGGGCGAAGCGCTTGAAACGACGTGTAATTGCGGTAAAGCAAACACTCCAGTTGATGGGGCGAGAGGGCCAGCCCATTCAGGGTTCGCCCCGGTAGTAAGGGGGTGGTGTAAGAGGTTCGGCTCAACATATCCAGATAGGCCTGGGTACGAATGGCATACCATTCATGATCATGGGGCCGCAGGCTGGTGACGACATAATCGGTGCCAAAAAGAAAGCGCTCGGGAAATTCCGTAAAGAGCCGTTGAAACGCGCCCGTACTGGAAGAAATACGTTGGAGCCCCGTCCGCAGGTAGTCATCGTGGCCGAAACTGATATCGACCACCAGGTTGGGAAAAGTACGCAGCATTTCATTGAGGCGAGAGTGCACCATGGAAGAAAGCATGTAATGGGGCGTGTTCACCTTGAGGTCGGGAAAGCGCCGCAGCACCGTGACAAACTCATCCATAAAGCCCGGCTTGGCGGGATTCACATGAAAGCAGACGGGCAGATGGGCCTCCGACAAATACTCGTAGACCTCCATCATCCGGGCATCATCCATGGCCATGGGGTGAAAAATATAGGTGTTCCGCCGAGAAGCCGTGTACCCATGCCCCAGGTAGAGCTTCACCCCCGTGGCACCCTGCGCAACCAGGGGCTTCAACTTCTCGACCTTGTTCGCCTCCAGGGGGTTCACCGTGGGCCAGGCTTCAAAACGACCCGGATGGGCACGGGCCATGGCCACGATGGCAGCATTGTTCTCGTCGTGTCGGGTAAAGCCCGCCTGCTCATAGAGTGACAAGGTAAACCACGGACTGCCCACGAGGATGGTGCGCCCAATGCCCAGGGCATCCATTTCACGCAGGAGGGTCTCGGTGTTGGCCTCCCCCTGGACGTGCTCATGGACATTGATAATCTGACGCGCTGCCACGATGCGTTCGATGGCTTCCGTGGGCGATTCGGCAGCCTGGGCGATGGCGGGGAACGTCGTCCCCAAGGCAAGCCCCGTGGCCACACCCACCTGCCCCAGGAAGGCACGCCGACTCCAAACCGCATCGGGCCCCGCGAGGGGTAGGGACGCAGCAGAAGAAAACACATCTACAGCCGGATCGTTACTACTCATGGAAAGTGAGTGTATCAAGGGCGCATGGCCGGTTCAAACGAACGACACTTTCCGGAATGGGCTGCGCCACTCTGGCGGCATAAAAAAACGCCCCGCAAACCTGAACGGAGCAAGCTTGCGGGGCGGGCGGTATTACATGGTGCCGGAGGGGGGACTTGAACCCCCACGCTGTTACCAGCGCCGGATTTTGAATCCGTGGCAAGGCGTATTTACCGAAATGGCTTAGACATCTTTAACCATTACAAATAAAGCACTTACAGCCACCTCTTGTATTCTGAAATACCCTTGATATATACTGGCCCTGTCCTTAATTTGCCCTTAAGTTACGGAGGCTATCATGGGTGTACTAATCACGGAAGATCTACTTGATGAGACCGAGCCGGGCGACACGGCCATAGAATTACGCGATACAAAGGTATCGGGCTTCCTGTGCAGAATCCAGCCTACCGGGCTACGTACCTTCTATTTCGAGTATCGCACGGACAGTGGTGCTAGGCGACGGATGAAGTTAGGACGGTATCCAGAGGCGAGCGTTACGCGTGCCAGAGAGAAGGCCAAGAAGTATTCAGCAGAAACTACCCTAGGTGGAGACCCGGCGCAGGAAAAGAAGCAGGCGCGTCAAGTCCTGACCCTTGCGGCATTCATAGACGAATGGTATGCACCCTTTGCGGAGAGCAATCTATCATCCCATAAGAGCGTGTTACAGCGTATCCGTTACGGATTCCAGCCACTACTGAAAACGAAACTATCTGAGCTTAACGAGGAGCTATTCGACAAGCACCGGGAATGGCGACGGAATAGGAAGCTACCCGGTGCCCGCGGGCTTCCCTCAGATGCCACGATTAATCGAGACTTCGCAACCCTCAGGGCGGCGCTATCGAAGGCGGTAGGCTGGAAGCTAATCCCTGTGAATCCGTTACTCGGTTATAAGCTGGCGAAAGAAGACGCCAATCAGTCAATCCGCACCATAACGGACGATGAGGAAAAGCAGCTATTCGCCATGTTTAAGGCGCGTCGAGATAAGATGATAAAGCAGATTGACGCGGCGAACGAAGAGCGAGAGCACCCATTCCCCTACCCCCCACGCTTCCTGAGCCATATAGAGCCTATCATCCTGATTGCCCTCGGTACCGGAATGCGGCGGCGGGAGATTCTACAGGCCACCTGGGCGGACGTAGACTGGACGAATAACGTCATCGTCGTTAGAGGCAAGGGCGCGAAGAATAAGCAGAGCCGGGAGCTACCCCTTACACCACGGACACGGCAAGCCCTGACCGACTGGCAAGCGCAGACGGGATCTAAGTCGGGCTTTATCTTCACCAAGTACGACGGCGGGCGATTCGTCGATATCAAATCAGGATGGTACGACGCACTGACAGAGGCGAAGATTACCGGGCTACGCTTCCACGACTTGCGCCATTCATACGCGAGCCGATTGGTGAAGAACGGCGTAGACATCGCGACGGTAAAATCCCTGTGCGGACATAGCAGCATTACAACGACGATGCGCTATGTACATGCCGACCCGACCCGCTTTCAGAGCGCTATCAAGGGGCTAGAATAGGGTAAACACAACATATAGTGTAAAAGCCTACCTCACGTGTAAAAACACACATTATCTTGTGTCAACATAAAAATGTGTATTTTTTTGATGCTTTATGTTGGATATTTCGAGGTATAAAGTGGCAAAAGCACAATATATTGTGTCCAGCGCAGGCCCTAAAATCCACCTATTGCGGTGGTACGTCCATCCACTTTCCTACCGTGTTATAATGCGGCTCAAGAGAAGGACAACGGGCAGAAAATTAGTTCTGCGATATATCGCAGGCCCCCGGACTCCATGAGATACTAATCCATCGCAGGGGTACTTCAAAGGTACCCGCAACCACGCCAGAAAGGCACACACATGAACACGAACAGACTATTGAATGAAGAGCAGGCAGCGCAGTACTTGGGAGTGCAAATGGCTACGCTACGCAAACAGCGCAGTTATGGCCCCGTTCCCGGCGGACTCCCCGCCGTCCCATTCGTCAAGCTCGGACGTATCGTCCGGTATGACATCGAAGACCTCAACCGCCTTGTACAGGCCCAGAAAATGGAGATTGCCTAAACTATGCAGCAATTACATAGCGTGTCCCCGGACATGAAAAAACCCCTTCCAAACGTTGGCGCGTCTGAAGGGGCCGGAAAGTTAGACTTCCCTCCTGTTCACCTCAAGTCTAACACCCCAGCCGGGGAATTGTCAATAGACCCAATAACCCTAGCATTCCGCCGTGGCTGGCCGCTCGTCAAGCTCTCCAAGCCCGAAGGCACCGACGACAACGCAGGCAAGCGGCCAATCGGCACCGGCTGGCCTACTAAACCGGGCTTGACTGAGGCAGAAGCATATGAGGCCGTTGCGCAGGGCTATAATATCGGCCTGATTACCGGCGAGCGCGCTGGGCGGCTGATGGTGGTAGACATCGACGGCGATATACCCGACGGCCTCACGGACACCTTCACCGTTCAGTCGGGCGGCGGCGGCTTGCACATGTACTATCACGTGCCGGATGGCGTCGAGATACCGAAGGCGAATAAAGTCGGTATAGTGGCTGACCGCGTAGACATCCGCTATACGGGCGGGCAAGTCGTCTACCCGCCATCGGTGCACCGTAGCACGGGAGCGCATTACGAAATCCTTGACCCGGATGCGGAGATAGCCGAGATACCCACATGGGTGGTACTCAAGCTACTCACACCGGTAGAGCAGCCAGCACCCACAGCACAGCCAGCCAGCACACCGCTACCGGCTGGCCGTGGTTACGTTGCTACCGCCCTCGCTGGCGCTGCGGCGGACATCCGCAACGCGCCGCAGGGGAGCCGCAATGCGACACTGAACACCAAGGCGTACCATCTCGGCGGGCGTCCTGCCGTGCCGGAGCACGAGGCGCGTGAGGTGTTAGTTGCCGCTGCGATGGATGCCGGGCTAACAGAGCAGGAGAGCCGTGCGACGTTTAACAGCGGCTGGACATCCGGTAGGGACGCGCCGTATGCCGAGCAGGCCCGGCCTGCCGCACCGCAGGCACCGCCAGCCAGCACACCGCGACCGGCAGGCAGGGGAGCCGATGCGCCGTGGCCGTTCCGCGTGCTTGGGCACAGCCAGGGTAAATTCTACTTTCTACCCCGTGACGGCGGGCAGGTGCGCGGTATGACTTCCGGGCAGTTGGCGACGATGCCGAGCCTCCTGGAGC
>JAXMOL010000069.1:0-34737 GCA_034669905.1 Candidatus Hydrogenedentota bacterium | reverse complement strand
ATCCTCACCGGCTCCGAAGAGCGCGGCAAGCGGACGGCTGAAAAGCGTATTCTTAGCGGCATCCCGCCGGAACACCGCGCAGAGGCTAAACGCCTACTTGACGCGGCGGGCGGCGCGGAGAATGAGAGTGTAAGCTTCGGGCGGATGGCGGACGGCTACGCAGCGGAAGCGGCAGAGGCGCAGGCCAAGATAGACGCTATAGCAGGCCGACGGCGCGACGGTAAAGGCCTAGGCGACCGATTCCAAGCCTATATGCACGAGCAGCAAGCCAAGGCGGATAACTTCGCTAATACGGCGGCAAGTGACCGACTGGACACCGAGAAGGCTATTACCGCTGAGAAGTCCAAACAGGCGACGATTAACCAAGACATGGGCGAGGCTGGCACCGGTAGCGCGCGCCTTACCTCCTTTCGTGGACCCACGTATTCCATGGAGCGAAACAGTGACCGGCAACAGGTAGACCTACTCCGGCAAATTGCAGACAACACAACCAACAGAGCGGCGGTTATGGCATGAGCGAAACAAGCATGATCACATTCCGGATTCCCACCGAAGACGCGGAACAACTCAAGCACACGGCCCACGGGCACGGCGTGACCGTCTCGGAATTCATCCGGATTCTTTTAGGCATAAACACCCATGCGCGACTGGTGGCACGCCACGAGGAAGCGGCGGAAAAAGTATTGGCCTCATTCCGTGAGGCAAGCAAAGCATTTCGGGCGGAGTCATGACCCCCGGGAAAAGAGAAATCGAGAGAGCACTGCGAGACGTTGGGCTTTCCCGTAAACAATCCATGGCCCTCTTGGCTGATGGATACAAAGCAATCGCTGAGCGAGACGCTATAGACGGGAGCTTCAAACACATCGTTATGTATTTCAAGGAAATGATTCAGTGGAAATTGACACCCTAATCGAGGATATCGGAAAAGACTTTTCCGAATTCAAAGAAGAGCAGATTACCAAGCTGGACAAGACCGCCGACCGTGTCGACGAACTCGAGGCCAAGCTGAACACCCCCACCACGACGGCCCAGAAGGCCCACACGACCGGCATGCGCTGGAAGATGGAAGACGGGCGAGAAATTACCTGCCTGGCGAAGGGCGACCGGCTGACCGCACCGAGCACGGACCCCGTACTTGGGCGGCTCATTAAGTCTATTATCACCGGCAAGGATGACCCCGACCTTGACACCAAGGCGCATGTCACCGGCCAAGACTCGACGGGCGGGTACCTGCTGACTACCCCGGCATCGCGGGGGGCTATCGACCTTGCCCGTGCCAAGTCCGTCGTAACGGCGGCGGGTGCACAGACCGTGGTTTTACCGGACGGATATAATCAGGGCCGTATGGCCAAACTGCTCACGGACCCGGACGTGCAGTTTACGCCGGAAGGCGGCACCATTCCTGAATCCGAGATGACCTTTGGAATTCAGTCTATCCGACTCCGGAAAATCACCTGCCTTGTTAGTGCATCGCGTGAGCTTATCGAGTACGGCGACAACGCGGCACAGCTTATTCAGCAGACGCTACAGAACGCGCTCGGCGCGGAAATGGACCGTGTGGCCCTCCTGGGCGATGGCGCGGGCGAAGAGCCTACCGGACTCGCAAATATGGACGGCATCGGCTCAATTACCGGCGTTGGTGACGTTAATTATGACGACATCCTGAACGCGGTAAAGACCGTGCGCAATGCGTTCCACGAGCCTACCGGCGCGATTTGGAGTCCCGGCACGGACTACGAATTGGCTATTCTCAAGGACTCGAACGACGGGCAGTATCTGAACCCGCCCCGTGGGTATGACGCACTCCCGAAGTACACCACGACGAAGGCCACCGACGCGCTCGCGTTTGTCGGGGATTTCTCGAAACTATTCTATGCCGTCTCACCTACTGGCGTGCGGCTAGATACCAGCTTCCACGGTGACGGCGTGTTCAATAAGGATATGGTGCAATTCCGCGTCATCCTTCCCATGGACGTATTCGCCACCCATGAAGCAGCATTCTGCCAGCTCAGCGGTTTGAGCTAAGAAAGGCACCCCATGAATAACTTTCTCGAAAACAATAAGTTGTGTGTGGCGGAAGCGGCTGCGGCGGCTGGACAGACCACGCTGACCAGCGACACGCTGGACATGAAGGGCTTCGATACGGTGACCTTCGCCACCCTCCTGGGTGACGTCACCGACACCAGCGTGTTGACCCTCACCATTCAGCACGGCGACGAGAGCGACAACAGCGACATGGAAGCCACGACGGCGACCACGACGTTTACCGCTGGCGCATCTGATGCGGATAGCAAGCTGATGGCCGTGGAACTCACCTACCCGCTTCGTCGGTATGCACGGGCTGTATTGACCCGTGGCACGGCTGACGCGGTAGTGGGTGGAATCATCGCCATTCAGGGCAATGCAGACGCGGCACCTGTTACGCAGGACGCTACCGTGATTGCCAGCGCGCAGGCCGTTAGTGCCCTGAGCGCATAAGTTTTAGAAGTCCCGGCATACGGCCTCTTATGCCAGTCGGGTTTTCTGCGTGCGCCCCGTCACTCCTTCTCCAGAGTGGCGGGGCTTTTTTTAACCACGGAGCACACCCAATGGAAACATACTGGCGCATTACGCGCATAGGCGATATTGAAGTATTCCGTAGGCTCTGCTACGGCCCGCGACCGACCCGAAAGCCGACACCGGCGCGCGGAAAGCCCGCAAAGCGGCGCACAGAGCCGAAACCGCTACCGCGCAGCCTATTCGCTCAAAATAAAGGCCCGAGGATGCCCCACAAGGCACGAACGCAACCCCAGCAAGGGTACAGCAAGGCCGAGAATATCGACACGTTAGCGGCGAAGGTGGCGACGCTGGAAAAGCAGCTGGAAAGCGCGCGTGCGGAGCTGCGGCACCTACGGACGGCGGGCGGGTAAGAAATGATAACAAAATGATAACGGCCCCTAAATACAGAATTGCCGCGCAAAGGCTGGTTTCCCTAAACCCTTGCGCGGCAAGAACTTACATGGTGGAGCTGAGGAGGATCGAACTCCTGACCTCTGCATTGCGAACGCAGCACTCTACCAACTGAGCTACAGCCCCATGAAGTGTTGCAAATAGTACCAAAGGCGGGCGGTGGGTTGCAAGCTGAACACGCCATCCGGGGTCCTACATGGGCGGTAGACTCCGGGAGAGCAGGCCCATGAATTCCTGACGGGTTACGGCTTCATCGCGGAAGCTTCCCAACACCGAGGAGGTCGTCATGACGGAGCTTTGTTTCTCCACGCCCCGCATCATGCTGCAGAGGTGCTGGCATTCGATGACCACGCCCACCCCTTCCGCCTGGGTCTGGTTCATGATTTCTTCGGCAATCTGCGCCGTCAGTCGCTCTTGAATCTGCAGGCGCCGCGCATAGAAATCCACAATGCGCGCGAGCTTACTCAGGCCCAACACCTTCTCTTCCGCGATATAGCCCACATGGCAACGGCCGAAAAAGGGCAGCATGTGGTGCTCGCAGAGGCTGTAGATTTCGATATCACGACTGATAATCATATTGTTCGATTCGGCTTCAAATACCGCGCCATTGATGATGGTGTCGATATCCTGCCGATAGCCCGAGGTGAGAAAGTCCATCGCACGGGCCACCCGTTCGGGCGTTTTCTGTAAGCCTTCCCGGTCGGGATCCTCCCCCAACTCTATGAGTAGTTCGCGCACCAGCGCGGCGATACGTTCCTGGTTCATGGGATGAATCTCTCCTTGAGTCGTTGGGTAAGGGCCCTATCCACCGTAAGATTGGCCATAGCCCGGGTATCCACGCGTTGCCGCAGCGCTTGCTCGTCGCCCGGCAACCTCATATGGGGAGCCAAGTCCAGTATGCCCGCGCTCAAAAAAGGGCGCGTTAGAATATCTGGATCCGGCAGGGTCAGTTCTTCGTCCGCTATCACCAAGTCGTGATAGAGTAATAAATCCAAGTCAATGGGCCTGGCCGCATAACGGTCGCTGCTGCGACGGCGCCCCAGCTGGGACTCAATAGGCCGTAACAGTTCGTTTCTCAGTGCCACCGGGGCTAAGCCCGTGCGAATTGTTATGACCCCGTTCAGGTAGTCTGGCTGCTCGGGTCTTCCAATAGCGGCCGTCCGAAAAAAACGGGACACGCCGGTGATCGTCACCTGTTGCTCCAGCGCCTCCATGGCGGCAACTAGATGCCGTTCCGGCTCCAGATTTCCAGCCACGGACACAAAGGCCACGACCAACGGGCTATCCGTCATGGTTACCCTCACGGGTTCGGGTAATCTCCACGGCCACACTCCGCGCAAATCGCAGGGCACCGGGCTTGTCTACGGTCACTTGCACCTGCGCGACGCCGGCCTCCTCCAGGCAGAGATCGGCGATAGCGCCCGCCATCCGCTCGATGAGGAGATAGTCCGAGCCCTCCACGAGGGCCGTAATACCTTTCTTTACAAACTTATAATTGACCGTATCTTCTATCTGATCGGTTTCCGCCGCCCGCCGCAAATCACACCACATGACCACGTTGATCAGCACATCCTGCCTGTTGGTTCGCTCTTCCGGATAGATTCCGACGATACAACGGAGCCGAAGATCGCGTATATAAATCCTGTCTAACGCCTTACTCATACATGGAACCCCGTAAATTGCGGCCGCCGTCTATGTAAATGGTCTGGCCGGTAACAAAGGTATTGGTCAACAGAAACAACACCGCATGGGCGATTTGTTCCGCACAGCCGTAAGATTGCAGTAAATTGGAGTGCTTCAGCCCCTCGAGATAGGATTCATCCTTGCCTTCCGGAGGGAGCACCAGGCCCGGCGCCACGGCGTTCACGCGTATATTCGGCGCATACTCCACCGCCATCATCCGCGTCAGATCGTGCAACACCTTTTTGCTCAGATGATAGGGAACATGCCGCTTGTCATAGTCACGCACCATGGTGTCAATGAAATTGATGATGACGCCCGACTGCTCCGCTTCGGCCATGCATTGCGACAGGTGGAAGGGCGACAAGGCGTTGACGTTCATATTCTCCGTCAGCGTCTGCTCGTTCAACGAATCCAATCCCCCCTCGGGAAAAATGGACGCACTGTTGATGAGGATGTCGATGGGACCGGCCACTTCCACGGCCTCGGTCCATACCCGTCGGGCGGTCGCGGGCTCTGCCAGGTCCCCCTGCACGGTGAATGCCTCTACCCCCGTCTCACGTAGTTCCCGGGCCAACGCTTCGGCCTCCGCCTGGGAATTTCGGTAGTGGATGACGCCGTTCACCCCCTCGGCCGCCAAGGCACGGACTACGGCCGCCCCCAAACGTTTGGCCCCCCCGGTAACGAGGGCGGTCTGTCCCTTGAGTTTCATCAGTCCCGACACGACGTAATTACTTCCTTGCTGAACGCAAAAGCCGCTGCAAGAGGCGGCTCCCGAAGACACACGCCCCTCCGCAGAGGGGCGCGCGTTATCCCATAAAATTACAGCAGGATCCGATTACAAATCGGATACCTGGCCAGACGTTACTTGAACGGCGGCACCTGCGCTACCCCATCGAGGATGTCTGCGGCAGGCAGAATAATGGGCATGACGTTGTCACGTCGCCCGGCAGTTCCCGCTTCGGCGCTGATGGCCCGCAACACAAAGACACCCACAATCTTGCCGTCCATGCTGAAGGAAGGGCAGCCTGCACTGGTGCTGGTCGGGTCATTCCCGGGGATGTAGTAACGGCGGGGTTTCTCGACCACCGCGTCGATATACTCAAAGGAAGCCGAGTATACCCGGTTGGCAACCCGACCCAAACGGTTGAGCGTCAACACGCGGTCCAGCATCTGCACTTCGGCGCTGGCGTTCAAATCGACAAAGGCCATCGGTGCTTCGGGTTTTACCAGGGGCCGCACGAAAGCCAGGTCCAGCTCCACATCGCGAATAACCACCTCGGCCGGCACTTCGGTGTCGTCTTGCAAGAGCAGCTTGATATCGCTCAACTCCGCATCCATCTTGAAGTCGCTGCCCATGGTCTTGGAGATGCTACTCGGATCCGTGGATGACAAGGCCAGCACGGTCAGGCCGTCGGCACCGATTACCGTACCCGTCGCCTCGACCTTGCTTTCGTTCTGATTGGAGTTTCCGCCCATAGACCAGGTTATCTTGACCACCATCTGTACGGTGACCACCGCGGACTGATTGGCAGCCAGGATGGCCCGCCCCTGTTCCGCATCCGACTGGGCCGGTGCACTTGGAGAAACCGTCAGCATCAGCAGTGCGATGGCCACAACGAAGTATTTGCGAAGGATGTACATGAACGTCTCTATCCTTATTTAAGGTTGATTGAAAATGTTTTAGACCTGTTGAAACAGCCCGTTGCACTCAAGACCACTTCGGCTCGATTTCGATGAACTCGGTGTGGATACCATGGAGCACCTTGAACACGACCGTATCGGCTTTCTTTTCGGCCAGTTCCGACAGCAGATTCTCCACGTCTTCCACCGTGTTGACGGCCTGGCCGTCGATAGTCAGTAACAGGTCCCCCACCGCAAGCTGACCCAAGGCAGCCCAACCACCCGACGTCACCTCGTCGATCAAGACCCCAGCCTGACTCGTTGCCCAGCTTTCTTCCGCCTTGTCGAAAAAGGTAATGTCGCGCACGGTAAACTCAAAATCATCATTGCGATACTTCTTCATTTCCCGATCAAGTTTCGGCGCACGCACCAATTCCACGGGAACTTCCCGGGCCTCACCGTCCCGGCTGATGGACAGGGTCACCGACGTACCACTCCGATACTGGCGAATCAACGTGGGCAACTCTTCGTAGTGCTCCAACGCCGTTGCCGTCAGGGGCAGCCCGTCCACCGCGTGAATCAGGTCCCCCACCTCGATACCCGCTTTCTCAGCCGTGCTCTCTTTGTAGACATGGGTCACCCGGAACCCCGTCAGGGACTCATCCCCCAGCAGCTCCGCGATGTCGCGCGTAATCACCTGCGTCTCTACGGGCAACCAGGCTTTCTTCACTTCCAGGCCCGGATCCTGCAATTCCTTCAGTCCCACATCGACCACCGTCAAGAACTGGCCGTTCTTCCGCTCAAATCCGGTGAGGGTCGGTATGGGGTCGGTGGCATCCACCTGAATTTTTTCCGTCGCTGCCCGCAATGAGGCCAGGTCGGTAATCGTTTCACCGGCGACCGAGACCAACACGTCGTTGCGCTTGATCTGCGGCTTGGAGGAACCGGCCGGACCACCTGGTCGCACCGAGGTCACCAGCACACCGTCGGTTGTCTCGCGCTTCAACTCTTTCGCCATGCGGAAGGACATTTCGCGAACCGTCAGTCCCCAGGCCCGCAGTTCTACTTCGTCCTGAAGGAAAACCTCCCGCTCGATGGGGGTCACCTCAACGGAAAGGGATTCTTCGCCCCGCTGGAGCGTCACGGATACGGGCTGACCGATGGGCAACTCGGCCACAAGTTGGTTGAAATCAGGGAGCTGCTCGGCAAAGCGCACGTCCACACCGATGTCATTGATAGCCATCAACACGTCTCCGGCCTGGATTCCGGCCTCGGCACCGGGAGACGCTGACAGGACCCCGCTGACCAGCACACCGGAATCATAGGGACTGTGCTTCAACCGGGGCTGCACTTCCACACCAACCCAGGCGCGCTCCATCTTCCCTTTGGCAATGAGCTCTTCCCCGACTTGCTTGGCAAGATTGCCAGGAATCGCCCCGCCGAGGCCCACGCCAATTTCATTGATGCCGATAATCTCGCCATTGAGATTGACCAGCGGCCCACCCGAATTGCCGGGATAAATGGCGGCATCATGGCCCAGCCAACGCACGAGCGCTCCCACGTCTTCACCGTCCATTTCCATACCACCGTAGCGGCGCATGGACGCAGGCATGATCATCTGGGTGTTGCTCACAATCCCCAAGGTCACCGACTGGGACAGGGCACGGGGGCTTCCCATGGCCAGCACCTGATCACCGACGCGCACCGCGTCCGAGTCGCCAAAAGGCACGGTCGGAAACTCGCGGGGGGTCTCAGGCTGTAACTTGATGATGGCCAGATCGGTCAGCGGATCCTTGCCGACCAGCGTCGCCTCCATCTCTTCTTTGTCGAAAAAAATCACCTTAATGCGGGTGGCGTGCCCGGCCACATGGTGGTTGGTGATGACGTGGCCTTCGGGCGTAATAACGGCGCCACTTCCCGAAATCTGGTACTTGGTTTCCCGACCTTCCCGGAAATAGGATTCCACCACATGGATCTGAACCAGCGCCGGCTTGACGACGGACACCGCACGGTCGACGGCCGCACGCAACGGCGAGGGGAGCGACTCGGCATACCCCGCACCGGCCAGGAGGGCGGTCCCTACACACACAACGAACGCCATTAGATTCTTATGAAGTACCATGAAAGTTCCTAGCGTGGCACGGCCACATACGCTGACGTTTGCCCTGCATGCCAGGGCGAACACCTTGCTACTTCGCTACCGCCAAAATTACGCACCCGAAAAAGCACCTGCAATACCGGGCTCATGACTGTATTCGGGGCCCCCGGAATATCATGTAATCGGGACTTTACACCACGAACAAGCCATCATCCTCAGGCAACGTCTCTGCATACTATCACACGCTGGATCGGCGCTCAAAAGGCACCGATTCAGGGAAGGTACCGCGAGAAGAGGTGGGGCGTACGGGTCTCGTAAAAACAGGGTTTTCCCGTATAGGGATGCTTAAACGCAATGGACTTCGCGTGAAGTGCGAGACGTTTCGCCACCCCTTTGGGCGCGCCATACTTCGTGTCGCCTACTATGGGCATCTTGTTCTCCGAGAGGTGGACCCGAATCTGATGCTTGCGTCCCGTCAAGAGATGAATGTCCAGACAACTCACCCCCCGATATTGGCCCATGAGCGTATACCCCGTCTCGGAGAGCTTACCCCGTTTCTGGTCCTCGGTAGAGTGCACGCTATGCACGCCATTCTCCACCAGGTAGGAGCGAAACACCCCTTCTGGCTCACGGGGCACCCCATGGACCAGGGCCAGGTAGCGCTTCTCTACGGCATCCCACTGGGCCTGGAGGTTGTTCTTGGCCTCAATCGTGCGCGCGAAAAGCAAAATACCGGAAACTTCCCGGTCCAGGCGATGGACGATGAAGATGCGTTCCCGGGATTTCGGATTGCCCTTCCGCACGAAGTCCGTCAACCGATAATACGCCGTCTCGACCTTTTGCCGATCCGTCCCCATGGTCAGGAGCCCCGGGGCCTTGTCGACCACCAGAATATCCCGATCCATGTGAAGGACCAACAACCCCTTTGGCTGGTGCTTACCTCCGAATTTCTTCTTTTCGTGCATGGGGAATATTCCTGTTTTTCAAGCGGGTAAAGGATGGGTCTGCAGCCCCGTAGTGTAGCACGCTCCCCCACCTCCGGACATCTTTCCCAACTGATCTTGCGCCATACCCGACCGTCGCGTATGATGAGTCCCATCATCAAAAAACGGATCAGAACTAACACGGAGGGCCCATGAAGGCATGAACACCAACGGTGAATACTCCGCCCATCAACACCCTATCCCACACGGCATGCTGGCCGAAATGCAGGACAGCGCCCATCTGATAGGCGACCCCGACGCACTCCAAGCGCAAATGGCCGACGCAGGCTATCTGTATCTACGGGGTGCACTGAATCGGGAGGACGTACTGGCCGCACGCCTGGAAATCCTCACGAAGCTTGCCTCCGTCGGGGAGTTCAAAGAACCGCTGATCGAGGGGCTTTCCTCCGGCACGAGCCTGCGGTCCGAAATGGTCTCCGATCTCGGTGCCTTCTGGCAGTCCATTTGCGAAGGGCAGGTCCTGCGAAACGTGACCCATGCCGGCCCCATTGTCTCCATTATGGAGCAGCTGTTGGGAGAAGCCGTCCGCCCCTATGACTTCCTCTGGCTACGCACCATGCATCCCGGAAGGGCTTCGGCCTTCCACTTTGATCACGTCTATATGAACCGGGGAACTGACCGGCTCTACACCGTCTGGACGGTTTTGGGTGACGTGGCCCTGGAAGAGGGCCCCTTGTTGCTGGTAGAGAACTCCCATCGCTGGACCGATCTCCACGCCCAATTCCAAGGGCTTGATGTGGACAAGGATAAGAGCCGCCCCGGACACGTTACCATGGATCCCGTAGCCATGGCCGAAGAGGCCGACGTCCACCTGCTGACCGCCGAATTCAAGGCTGGCGATGTCGTGATCATGCCCATGTTCATGCTCCATGGGTCCATGGATAACCTGAGTAAAAAGGGCCGGGTACGCCTGTCCTGCGACACGCGTTTCCAACCCGCCGCAGACCCCATCGACGAACGGTGGATCGGCGAAAATCCAATTGCCCACGGAGAAGGCTATGCCTCCATGGGGGGTGCCAAGCCCCCGACCAGCGAGCCCCTGTATCGTTAGCAGCGCCCCAGGCGCCTACAATTCCGATACGGTCGCCTTGCTCATTTCCTTGGAAATCTTGAAGCGTCGCAGGGCCTTTGCCAGATCGGCATCGTTCAGCCCATTGGGCCCTTTGACGATCCAGGTACCAGCGCGCCCCTTTTCTTTCTCCTTCAGCAATTTGAGTTTCAGCTTCCTGAGGAGATCTTCCTTCTGACTGTCTGTCACCTCACCCCGCCGCATAAAGGTAATCTCATATTTCATAACTCGTGCTGACCTCCTGTAGACTGCCTCGAAACCGCGTTAAGCCTAGCAGAATCGAAGGCGGAAATCTATGCCCATCGCACGGGACAAGCCCGCTCGGACACCACGGGCCCTGTCAGCTTTCGAGTTCCGCTTCTTCCGAAAACGGCAAGTCGAGTTGACGGTGGGCGCGGTGTTTCGCCAGAACGCCATGGCGCGGACCGAAGAGGGCCGCCAGCGTATAGAACACGCCACTCACCACCGCCATAGCCGCCGCGATAGCACCGTCCAGCCAGGTCGCGAGCAAGAAGCCCCCCACGGCACTCAGTATCCCCACTCCGACCGCAATCAGGAGCATATGGGAAAGTCGATCGGTCAGCAGATACGCTGTGTTGGGCGGCACGATGAGCATGGCCACTACGAGAATCGCCCCCACGCTTTCAAAGGAAGCTACGGTGGTCAGGGAAACGAAGCCCATCAGCAGGTAGTGCCAGAGCCCTACCGAGATGCCGATGGAAGCCGCGAGGCCCGCGTCAAAGGCGCAGACCTTGAGCTGCTTATAGCCCAGCAAAACAAAGAGGATATTGGCCACGCATACGATACCCGTCAGCCATACCGCCCGCGGGCCGAAACCCCGTCCCTCCCATTCGATGACGTCGAGGGGGGCCAATACAATTTCCCCATAGAGTACGCAATCCACATCCAGATCAACCATCCCGGTAAACTTGCTGACCAGAATGACGCCAATGGCAAAGAGCCAGGTGAAGGTCACCCCCATGGCGGCATCGGACTGCAGCTTTCCGAAACGGCTGAGCACATCGGTCAGAAAGGCGGTCAGCATGCCCATGGCCATGGCACCAATCAGCATGAAACCAATGTTGCGGCTGCCCGTAAGCAAGAAGGCCAACACGATCCCGGGCAGGACCGCATGACTGATGGCATCGCCCAGCATAGACAGGCGACGCAGGACCAGAAAGCATCCCACCAAGGCGCACGATGTCGCGACGAGACTTCCAATCAACAGTATCCACACCGTATCCATGGTCATCATTTGGATGGACTCCCTTCTGCGGTCGCGGTGGGGCCACCGGGAATCTGCTGCCCATGGGGATCGGTTAACTCCCCTTCCAGTTCCTGCAGGAGTCGCCGCTCCAGATCGGGCGTAAGTATATGCTCAATCTCTTCGGCGTCATCGTGCACGTGGTCGGGCGCGATTTCCAACTTGGTCATAAGATAGAGTTCCCAGAGGCGGTGCAAACGGGTCACACGCTCGGCCTCTTCCTTGCCCGCCGCAGTGAGATAGAATAGTCCCGCGTGGGCCTCATCCATAAATCCCGCGCGGGTAAGACGGGAGATCGTCTTGCGCAATTGGGCCATGGACATTTCGCGGTGCTGGAGCAGTTCACTCATGGAAACCGGGGTATCCCATCGGCCCGCCTGCTCCGCAAACTTGTAGGTGGTCCGCAGAATGTTTTCTTTGGCGGTTTTCTGGCGAAAGAGCCGATGACGTCGCGCCCGAGCCAGTGCACCGCGCTGCGGCGCAAACAAGAACGACCCGATAAAGATGCTCGTTACCGCGACGACCATCCAGGGTCCCGTTGGCATTTTCACACTGAGGTAACTGACGTAGGCCCCGATTGCGCCGCTCAACCCGCCAAACAGGGTGGCAAGCCAGAGCATCCGCGAAAGATTGTTGGTCCAATAGCGGGCCGCGGCCGCTGGAGTAACCAGCATGGCCGCCATCAACACCACGCCCACCGCCTGCAGCCCGATACACACCGCCAGCACGATGAGAGTCGCGAGACTGAATTCCACCAACCGAACCGGAAGCCCCACCGCCTGCGCGAAATCCGGGTCGAAGGAAACTATCTTGAATTCTTTGAAGGCCAGCATGACGACGAAACATAAGAACAAGCCCAACCCGCCCAGGATGTAGAGATCCCGCTCGACGAGGGAGGCGGCCTGCCCAAAGAGAAATTTATCGAGACCCGATTGGGCCGCCTGGCCGGATTTCTGAATGTGGGTCAGCAGCAAGATCCCCAGCCCGAAGAAAACCGACAGCACCATACCCAGGGCACTATCTTCCTTGCACCGCGTGTACTTCACAATCCACTCGATGGCCAGGGCACCTACCCAGCATGACAAGACCGCGCCGCAGAGAATGACTGCCGGATTCTTGGTGCCGGTCAACATGAATGCCATGCAAACACCGGGCAGGGCGGCGTGCGAAAGGGCGTCGCCCAACAGGGAACGTTTACGCAAGAATGCGAAGGAGCCCAGCAGGCCGGCACTCACGCCCAGAATAATACAGCCCAACAACACATGGAGGACATTCACACTGGGAAAAGTGAAGAATTCCAGCCAGGGAGGTAGGCTTTCGATGGTCGTGGATTTCATTGGGCGTGGTCCTGTCTTCGCACCGGCCGATTACTTCGCCTGTTTCCGCGCACTCCACTCCCCCTGGCGCAACCGTTCGGTTACATCACTGAGCAAGTGGAGACGACCGCCATAGGTCGCATTCAGATTCTCCTCGGTAAATGTCGTGGCCACCGGCCCAAAGGCCACGGTTCGCAGATTCAGTAGCAGAACATGATCAAAGTACTCGGGCACACTGTGCAAATCATGGTGCACAACGATAATCGTACTCCCTTCGGCCTGAAGCTCACGAAGAATGGTGACAATCGCCTTCTCCGTTGACGCATCCACCCCGGCGAAGGGCTCGTCCATCAGATATACCCGGGTTTGCTGGGCCAGCGCACGGGCGAGGAAGACCCGTTGCTGTTGCCCCCCCGACAGCTGACTAATCTGACGGTCCGCATAATCCTGCATGCCCACTTTGGCCAGACTCTGTCGGGCAATCTCTTTGTCCTTCGCACGGGGCCGACCGAAGAGGGGCAGTTGGCCGTAGCGCCCCATGAGCACCACATCCAGCGCCGTGGTCGGAAAATCCCAATCGACGGACTCCCGCTGCGGCACATAGGCTACCGAACGAAGGGCCTGCCGGGAACGCTGACCGAAAACCTCCACATGGCCCGAAGCCAGCGGCACCAGGCCCATGATCGCCTTAATCAGCGTGCTTTTCCCGGCGCCATTGGGCCCCACGATTCCGATGAGCTGTCCCTGAGGAAAGCGGAGATCGATGTCCCAAAGCACCGGACGGTGCTGATAGGCTACCGTCAGGTCATGCACTTCTATGGGAATTTCTTCAGCGGGCGTCGCCATGTTGGAGTGCCTTTACAATCGTGTCTACGTTGTGACGAACCATCCCAAGATAGGTTCCCTCCGGCGTGCCATCCGCACCCATCGCATCCGAGAACAGTTCGCCGCCCAGCTTCACCTGGTGCCCCTTTGCGGCCGCACCTGCAATCAATGCCTCGATGGAACGGCGGGATACGGATGATTCCACGAATACCGCCGGAATCTTTCGTTCAACCAGAATAGTGATCAATCCATTCAAATCTTGTAGGCCATACTCGGACGAGGTGCTGATTCCCTGAATTCCCAACACCTCGAGCCCATAGGCGCGTCCGAAGTAACCAAAGGCATCGTGGGCAGTAACCAGGATCCGGTTCTCTGCCGGAATCGATGCCAGTTCCCTCTCCGCATAGGCATGCAACTCGTCCATCTGAGCGAGGTATGCGGTCGCCCGCCCATCAAAGTATTCCTTGTGCTCCGGGTCATGCTCAACGAGGATCTCATGGATGCGCGTTGCCGCCGTCTTCCAGAGCGATACATCAAACCACACATGGGGATCGTAGTTTCCCGAGAATTCCGGGGGCTCCCGCAGCAGGCTTGGATCAATCGTGTCTGTCACCTGATAGGTCGGGATGCGACTGGCAAGCTTCACCAGGACGTCCGCCATACGACCTTCCAGGTGCAATCCGTTGTACAAGATCAGGTCGGCGTCACGCA
Organism: Candidatus Hydrogenedentota bacterium; assembly: GCA_034669905.1. Classification (GTDB taxonomy): domain Bacteria; phylum Hydrogenedentota; class Hydrogenedentia; order Hydrogenedentales; family JAEUWI01; genus JAEUWI01. Next base: position 20,198 of record JAXMOL010000069.1, on the reverse strand, counting down.
AGTGGGACAAGTCCCCCTGGGTCGCTTTGTAGAGATGGGGATCCACCCCGGGCCCCATGAGCCCCACAACCGCCACATGCTCCCCCCCGATGGCAGCAGCCACATCCGATATCATCCCAATCGTGCAGGTCACACGCAAGGGGCCATCCCGGGGAGCGGTTCTATCCTCGGACATTTCAGAAACTTTGCATCCGGCACCCGCCAGAATGACCAGCCCCATCAACATGCCACGTATTATCGTCCAGTAATGGTTCACGGGATCACACCTTTCCTAACCGTTCTGACCCAACTCATCGCGGGTCTTCCTACGATATAGGCCGACTATAGCACGATTTTAGCCAGAGCGCAAGTAATTTTGAAGCATACCTAAAACTAAATGTGGCGCCACAAAAAAAGCGGTGGACCCGTGAGGGAGAGTGGCGGTTGGGGAGCATTCGAGGTATCGTGCGCGGTAACCGGAGACTTCCGGAGACCGGCTCCGAGTCGCCTACTGCACGATCAGGTTGACGCGCACCGTGCTTTCAATAGCGCCCCGGTTATAGTCCGGTATGAGGCGGATATGGACCACATCCACGCCGGAAAAGGGGCCGTTAGGCGGTGTGAGCGTGACGGAGTGGGTGTTCAGATCGTTGAAGAGTTTGCTGGGCACCGTATCCAGGAAAAGCAGATTGTCATCGCTATCCGTCACATGGAGAAAATAGCCGCAATGACCGCCCACGATGCCATCGGGCTCCCAACTCAACTGAACGCCCTCCACTTCCCGATCCCGGAGGTTACGAACCGCATAGACGGCTTCCGCCGGCAGCGCAACCGCATCTGCTCCGTCGGCTCCGAAAATCTCATCGTAGAGGGCGGCCGCATGGCTGTCGGGTATAAAATCTACACCTGTCGCCCAGGCGAGGAGCGCCTGGTTACTGACATCTTCCGGAGGCGTGGGGGCCTGACCACGGCGCAAATGAGACTGCTTACCCCGGGTGAGGGCCGAGCGCCCCACCGAAGTGCTGACCAGGACGTCGCCCTCCACCACAATCACGGTCGTTACATCCTGGGCCACATCGACGACAAAGGCGGTACCAAAAACGAGAATCTCGCCGGCAGGCGTATTGACGAAGAAGTGCTTGCGGTCCCGCCCCACATCAAAGAAGGCCTGCCCTTCGTAGACATACACGTTACGGGCATCCTCGATCGCCAGGTGTGAGTTAAGATTCACCTTCACCGAAGAGCCCCGGTCCAACGCGATGCCGAGTTGCCCATCCTCCAGGGTGCGTATCACATCATCCCGGCCAATCAGGGTCTCAACCTGCGCCACCCTCGACTCAGCTTCACCCGCTTCTACCAGGACGGCACCAGAACCACTGGTATGGATGACCATGCCCACCGCGTCTTCGGGAGCGGCCTGTCCGGAATAGGGGTAGACCATAATCCCCAACAGTCCAATGAGGAGCAAGGCAGCTACGGCCGCAAAGGGAAAAGGAAATCGCACGCCCGTTCGGGAAGGCGCCATGCTGGGATCGGTCGGGTGGGACCCCTGTGCGAGGGCCGGCTCCATATCGGGGAGATGGGCCAACACGCGGTCCCGGAGACTTCCCTGCTGGCGATGCATCGCGCAGGCCCCAACGAGCTCCTGATGGAACACCGCCAGGGACCTCACATCTTCACGGCACCGGGCGCAATGGGCCAGATGGGCACCCAACACCGCATCTTCCGACGTAGAGAGCTCACCATCCACGTAGGCTTGGAAGAACGTATTTACCTGTGAGCATGTGGCCAAGAAAGTTGTCCTTCGTCCGAATCTTCGTCGTTGCGTAGAACCTCGCGTAACTGACGTCCGGCCCGATGAAGAATTCCGCGAATCTCATCGCGGGATTCTCCCGTAAAATCACTGATTTCTTCGTAGCTCAGTTCTTGCAGATACCGCAACATGACCGGCAGGCGATAGCGCTCCGGGAGCGTATCAATGGCCCGGCTCAGTTGGGCATACAAATCTTCGCGTTGCAGCAGGACATCCGGTCCTTTGCGCGCATCTTCGATAGATATTGTCCGCCGGTGAGGCAGCGGCGTCTCCTGCATCAAGCGGGAGCGATTCCTTCGCAGCCAATTCGCAGACGTCCGTGTGGTAATCTCGCGAATCCATGCCCCCAGCCGATTGGGGTCCCGCAAGCGCCGTAAGCTCCGATAGGCCGCCCAAAAGGACTCCTGGGCAACGTCTTCCGCCACACCGTATCGCCCCACATAATAGTGGGCAGTGGCATAGACCGCCGATTCATAGCGACGGACCACTTCACCGAAGGCATCGCTGTCTCCTTCGATACACCGAAGGACCAGCGCCGCATCACTCAACTGACGCATCGCGACTCCTCCCTGCACGACGAGTCACAACTCTTTGAGATTACACAGTATACGTGGGATTTCCAGCGGCAACCCACATGAATCGCTCCATAATGGACCGGCTTTTCAAGCATTTGCTTACTCATGGTCCTATCTCCTGCGTTACATCACTCGTGGCAGGGTCGCCCCCCAGTGCGCCTATCGCGGCATCAGAATGACCCGCGGCCCGAAGCGGCGCAACGACATCGGCCCCCAATTCGGGGACAAAAAAGTCCATCACGGCGCCATCGCTCTCCAAAGCATATTCCGCCACCCCCGCGGGCACAAGCACCGCAGCGCCTCTATCAAGTGTAACAGATGTTTCCCCTGCTGACACGACGGTTTTCCCGTCCCGGGCCAAAATGAGATGAAAGGAGCGACCATGGGTCTGACGGACGTGCCGCGACGGTGCTTCCACCAGGGCGGTGGCAAAATGGCGACAGGCCCCCAACAGACTTACCGTGGCATCGCCCTCCGAATAGGACAAGGGCGTAGCTGCCCCTCCATGGGGACTCCCGAAACGCGTCACCTTGGCCGCCTTATCCAGATGGAGTGCCCGATTATTCCCCGCAGCGTCTACCCGATCCCAGTCGTAAATCCGGTAGGTCAAATCACTGTTTTGCTGAATCTCGGCCAGGAGGATGCCCGCCCCGATGGCGTGCACCGTACCGGCGGCCACAAAGACGGAAGTCCCCGGCGACCCGGGAAAGCTGCGCATGGTATCTTGCACATCATTCCGGGCAATTGCATCGAGAAACCGGGTCTTATCCACCGTAGGGTCCAGCCCGCAAATCAGCTCGCTTCCCGCTTCCGACTCCAGCACATGCCACATTTCGGTTTTGCCCACGTCGGGCTCCCCCAATGCAACCGCGGCCTCATCATCCGGGTGTACCTGGACGGACAGGACATCCGCCGCATCGAGTATCTTGAGCAAAAGCGGAAACTGACCGTGAATGGTCGGCCGGGCATGACTACCCAGGAGATACGCTCCATGGGCCTTCATCACCCCGTGCAACGTCATTCCGTGCCAGGGACCGCCATCCGTGACCGTGCTCACGTGGTTCGCGTGGTCAGCGATGAGCCACGCTTCCCCCACGGGGCGATCGGCGGGTGCCGGCTTTCCCAGCACTTCCCTCATCCGTTTCCCCCCCCAGAGACGCTCACAGTAAGCTTCATCGAATCGGATCAGTGCTGGGTACATCGTTGTTCCTTACTACCGCATTGTCGGCCGAACAATGCCGTCGGGCGGGCGAGCCCTTCTCGTCTTTCAACTCCTGGCAGCCTGCACGCCCCTGCAGGTGCCCCGCTACCTAGTAGGGAAGTGCCAAGCTCGACAAATACCACGCCAAGACCTGTGGCCCGACGAAAATATAGACCATTCCGCCAATGGCAAGATAGGGGCCGAAGGGCAGGTAGCGATGGTCAAGGCTGATACCGTCGTCGTCGTCCTCGTCTCCCGAGACCTTGGTGACCGCACTATCCTCGCCGCCTTCCGTCGCCGAAACCGTGGCCTCGGCCGACGCCGCCCCCTCCTTCATCCGGAAATACATCAGGACCGCAATCCCGATGGTACTGCCCAGCACGGACGCGAGCATCAGGGTTCCCAGTACGCCCTGCCAGCCGATAAAGGCACCCAGCATGGCGAGCAACTTGACGTCTCCCATACCCATGCCCGGCTTTTTCAGCAACAGCACGGTGACGCGGTCCAGGCCGTAGAGCACGGCGAATCCGAGCACAATCCCCAGGATCGCATCGAAGGGGTGGTTCACCAACAGGGACTCGTCGCCCATCAACATGGCCACGACCGAAAGCCCCAGTCCGATGGGTACGCCGGGAAGGGTAATCTCATCCGGTATCGTCCAGTCGGCCAAATCCTGGAAGGTAACAACGACCATGGCTGCCGCCATCACCATGTAGATTGGTGTGGCCAGGGTCAGGCCGAATCGTAGATAGACCGCCACGAAGAGGACGCCGGTCAGGGCCTCGACCAGGGGATATTGCCACGATATGGGTGCCTTACAATGGCGACACTTGGCACCGAGTATCAGCCAGCTCAACAGCGGAATGTTGTCGTACCAGGTGATGGCATTCATACACTTGGGACAACGGGAGCGGGGCGATACCACCGACTCCCCGTGGGGCCAGCGCCCAACGCACACATTGCAAAAGCTGCCAACGAGGAGTCCCATAATGAGCGAAACGACGATGACGAAACTATGGAGGGAGACGAATACTTCTTCGACAGGCATGAGATCCTCACTATTCTGACAGGTTACGGAGTTAGAGTATATGTCCTGACTTCATCTGCACGCAAACGCGCATAGGGACTGAATTTCCGATTGCCAGGCTGTAGCAAACCGGCGGCCCCAGGCGGTTAGGTTTCGGCCCCGGCTGCTAACAGCAGGGCTCCCACCGTTACTACGTCTTCCTCGAGGGCACAGGGCACCAACGAAAAACTCTCCTTATAGGGACCAAAAACGTGGTCGGCAATATAGTTCCTGATGGGATCAAGCAGAATATCGCCCATGAGTGACACGCCGCCTCCCAGCGCCACCCGCTCGGGGTGCAGTAAGGTAATCACGTTGGTCAGGGCCGCCCCCACGCCCCCCGCGATCTGCTCAATCTCCCGGATGGCCCGCTCATCCCCGGCGCGCCCCGCGTCCGCCAACATGGGACAGGTCAGCAATTCCGCGTTCCCCTGGCATTGGGTTCCGAGGGGCGAATCGGCCGCAATATCCTGCCACGTCCGGATCCGGGACGTGATGGACCAGCCGGAACAAAGATTCTCCAGCTTCTCCGAAGCGCCCGGCACCCCAGCGGTCCAGTCGGAAACATAGGTGTGCCCAATCTCACAGGCACCGTAGCCCTGGCCGTTGTAGAGCATGCCATTGGCGATAAGTGCCCCTCCGATGCCACTGCCGATATTGCAGTAGACAAAATTGCGGGTTCCTTTGCCGGCGCCATGACAGTACTCGGCCCACCCCGCGGCATTCGCGTCGTTTTCGATGACTACCGGCAAGGCGAAGCGGTCCGCCAGCCAACTCTTGAGCGCGATACCATCCCAGCCCGCCACCTGATGGGACGTAAGGACCTTTCCCGTCGCAGTATCGACCGGCCCACCAAAGCCGACGCCGATGGCGCCAATGGCCTGCCGATCGGGCGCTTCCGCCAGGGTCGCGTCAATCGCTTGCTCCACCCACGCAAGTATCCCCGCAGCACCGGCCTCTGGATCGACACGCCCCCGTTTTCGCGCCACGATTTCACCGGCCGTCGTTCCCAACACCACCTGCAATTTGGTCCCACCAATTTCAACCCCAACAACATGTGTGCTCACAGTTACCGATACTCCAACTTCTGTTTAACGCTGAAAACTCCGCGCGCCCACACGCGCCAGACCGTCATCCTGACGGGCATTTGTACCACAACGGCCCCCCCAAGTGCGAAATCGCAGAAGAAAGCGGAAAGTGGTATCCAACACCGACGCCCGGCGGCCCCTCGAAATTCTAGCACATCGTGGCGAAATGGGGACGCCGGCAGCGCAACCCCATACCCTACGGAGATTGTTTTTGACTTTTTTCGCATAATGCGACAAACTGGGGCTAGCCCAGTGGAAAACTTCTATGGGACCTAACTGTGCGCAATAGAACCGGGAGACTATTGAGTACGTCTATCGCTTATCTATTCCTACTTTTTTACCCGAACTACTGTGTAACCGCAACATACTGAAGGAATCATGTATCCATGAAAAAACGAGGATTTACCCTGATCGAATTGCTGGTCGTCATTGCCATCATCGGCATCCTGGCCGCCATCCTGCTCCCCGCCCTGGCACGGGCCCGAGAAGCCGCGCGGCGTGCGAGTTGCCAAAACAACCTCAAACAAATGGGCGTGGTCTTCAAGATGTTCGCCAATGAAAGCAAAGGGGAACAATGGCCCAGTCTCTTCATCAAGGCTTATATTCCCGATGACGGCGCGGGCGCTGGAATCAACGTCGTATCGAACTATGGGCCGTCTGTCCCGGAAATCTATCCCGAATACCTGACCGACTCCAATGTGCTCATCTGTCCGTCTGATGCCGAAGGCGGCGCCTTCCGCTGGACCGGTGTGGACAACGGCTTCAGCACCCAGGGGGAAAACCTCTTTGGCACGATGGACGCCCGGGCCCAATCTGAGCGGGCTGGCTGCAGCCATGGCGGGTCCTGCGCCAGCGGTGTCGATCAGAGCTACGCCTACTACGGGTATATTATGGATCGTATTGAAGCCAGTGACCCGGCCACCTCACCTGCCACGATGGTGGCGACCATGGAAGGCTCCGGTCTGGCCGATTACAGCGACTATCCCTTCAATGCCTATGACCCCGGGCTGTTGATTCCTGTGCAGGCCAATGAAATGATTCTGGAAATACTGGACGTGCTCTTTCCCCTTTATCTGGCCTTTGTAGGTTCTCCGACCCAGCAGACCCTGGAGGATTTCAATGCCTTTACGAAAGAGGACTTGAGTGTGCCCAATGGCACCGGCACGTCAGGGAGTGATTCCATCCTCCGGCTTCGGGAGGGCATCGAGCGCTTTCTTATCACGGACATCAACAACCCCGCCTCGTCTGCCGAGGGTCAGAGCCAGATCTTCGTCATGTGGGACCGCTTGGGTCGCGTATCGGCGGACTACAACCACGTTCCCGGTGGTGCCAATCTCCTTTATATGGATGGGCACGCAGCCTTTGTGAAATTCTCTGAAAGCGAAGGCACGGCCAACCTGAATTTCGCAACATTTGACTCGCTGTTGAACAAAGGCGCCTGATCGCACGGAACGTGGCGTCTATCGCCCCCTTGGACTCTCTCGGATCCCTTCGGCGGGAATCGCCCCAAAGCGATTCCCGCCGATTCTTTGAATCCCCGAAAACCCATCATAGCAAGGAGGCTTTGCGAGGATTACGCCATCGTTGGCGACGCAGCGACCTTCTCCGCCCCAGGGGATAGCCCCCTCACGGTCAGCCGATTCCCGCCCCCCCTATTAAAGCTCCTTTGGTAAAGATTTCTATTGACATTTCTACCCATAAACGACAGACTATCACTGCACCTATTTACTGTTAAGTAACATGCTTGCCCATAGGGGAATTCAATTCCTTCAAGGTGGGCCCGTTGCGCCATCGAAGGCGCATTCTGGAGCGTCACTCCCGATTGGCAAATGGGTGACCGGAAAAAGTACGTGCAGGTTGTCTCCGGGCCGTGTGCCCGTCGGAGCGTTCCCGGCCGCCAACCTGCGACCCCGATTTCGTATTCATAAGCGCAATCAGGAAGCTACCGTAAGGCCTCCTGAGAGCCGAAGTGGCGCTATTTTTTCGTCATCATACGACGCCCACTTCGGAATTGAAGTCGCTCTTCGCCGCCCCGGGCGCGGAACGACACAGCGAGAACCATCACCACAATATGGAGGACGTGGCGAGGCGCGCCATCGCGCGCACACGGCCGGGGCCCCAGCGCGTACACGCTGTCAATTTAACACCATCAACGCAAGGATTCATCCTATGAAAAAGCAAGGTTTCACCCTCATCGAGCTACTGGTCGTCATTGCCATCATTGGTATTCTGGCCGCAATCCTATTGCCTGCCCTGGCGCGGGCGCGGGAAGCGGCGCGGCGGGCCAGCTGCCAGAACAATCTCAAGCAGATGGGCGTCGTTTTTAAGATGTACGCCAACGAATCAGAAGGCGAAACGTATCCCTACCTCTCGACCGTCACCGAAGGCGCCACGGCCGGTGTCTGTGACGAACCCGATTCCAACGGCTTCTTCTTTGAAGGCGATCTGGTCTATCCCGAATACCTCTCCGACGTTGGGGTCATGCTCTGCCCGTCCGATGCGGAAGCCGACAATGTCACCAACGGCAGCTGGAATGTTGGTGGCGACCCGACACTTCCTATCCTCCCCTGTAAATTCGACAACGAGTCTTATACCTACCTCGGCTGGCTCATCAATGATAGCGACATCCTCCAGGGCCAAAGCCCGGACACCTTGAACAACGGTGGTTTTTCTTCCGTCGCTGATGCCACGGCGCTGGTCGGACTGATCCTTTCCCTGGGCATGGCACCCGACGTGCCGGGCGCGATCTTTGGCGTGCAGTTCCTGGTCGACAACGGTGCCACCGCTGCCGTGGGCGCCTCCTCCCCGGTCGATTTCGTCGACAATGATATCGACGTAGACACCGTCGCGACCACCATCGGTGTCCCCGTACTTGGGGTCGGCATGACCATGTTGCGACTTCGTGAAGGCATCGAGCGCTTCCTGATCACCGATATCAACAACGCGGCCGGTTCGGCCAAAGCGCAGAGCAACATCTATATCCTCAACGACCGCACGGCCCGTTCCACGGAGAACTTCAGCCATATCCCCGGTGGCTCCAATGTACTCTACATGGACGGACACGTGAGCTTTGTCAAGTACCCCGGTATCAACCCGGTAACGCGCATGTTCGCCAATCTGGACAACTGATACGTCCATAGCGCACACCCAATAATGACGCGGCGAATCGCAGCTCAAAAAGCTCCGATTCGCCGCGATTGCTCTTACGACTTATGGAAGGGCCGGGCCCCGACTCAATCCCCCGCGATGGCCGCCTCCAGCTTCTCGCGAAATGCTTTCCCGAATATAGCTTCCACATTGGCGGCGATATCCGGGTAAAGAGCCTTCGGTGTGCCGCGGCGTTTCCAGGCACACGGAAAACTATAGACATCATCCTGAATGGACAGCACCTGGTTTTCTCCTTCGGAAATCGCCAGGGGCCACATGGTGCACACTTCCGGCTTTTCGGCATAGGGGTCCAGGTCTTGCGCGAGGGCCGCGGCATGCAGGGAACACCACCCGCATCCGTCTTTGTCCCGAAAGGAAAATGCGCAGGCGCCCGACTCCTCATGGCAATCCATCGCCCAGCGGCCCGGCTCGACTTTCTCGAAGGGGTTTTCGAATTCCCCATCCTCCCCCACTTCCGGTGCAAATTTCGCGGCCTCGGGCATGAGTCCCACGGCCCGTTCCATGTCGGCCTTGTCCAGGGTAATCTCATAGTTCGCGCAGCAGTAGCGCTTATTCTTACAAAGATTCGGGTCGCAATAGTGCTTCAACTTCATCAGCGCGGGCACGTCCACCACGACTCCGTCAATTTCTACAAAACCTTCAGGTAGCTGCATTGCAATTCCTGTCCACCCAACAGAGATGTTGGGGATTTTCTCCACGGTCGATGAAATAGGCATCGATAATTTCCTTGGAACGACTGGGCGTCCAACCCTGCCGATACCGCGCGAATCGCTGCCGCACAATCGGCCCCGTCGCGCCATCACCGTAGTGAAGCGAAAGCTCTGGTGCCACCTGTTTATGGCGCCAGGTCGCGTAGTGGTTCAGATTATAGGACTCATCAAAGTCAGGCGTAATGAAGTCCCGGATATCAAGTCCGCCGCGATACACCCATTTTCCTGCCTCACGATAAAACAACGGAGACGGCCCACTGCTGAAGGCCAGTGCCAGACGCAGGCCCTGGTAGTTGGCCTCCAGGTCGCCATGGGAGAAGATACCGTCCACCAGCTTGCCGACCACACTCGATTCGTGCTGCAGCCCCCACCTGATGGTTTTTTCCAGCGCTTCCTCGTCAGATAATCCCGCACTTCGGTGCCGTTGATAAATCTGATGATAGCGTCTGCCGAAGCCCAGCATGTGCCCGATTTTGTCGATCCCGCAATAGACCTCACCAATCCGGATGGTCTGGGCCATGGGCAAGACAAAGGGGAAGGCGGGCCGCCGGAAAATACTCTGCCGCTGATAGGCAAAATCAGAGACATCATTGGCCGGAAATCGCTCCACCGCATCGCTGCGCTTCAGCCAGCGTCGGACCCGGGAGGCGTGCAAGCCCTGGAACAGGTGGCGAAACAGGGACTCCGTAAAAAGATTCACCTCCTCGGTACAGCGGGTTTTCTCATTGGACCGGGTGACGAAGTCTCGAATCTCTTTGTCGAGAAAGGCATTAAACGCCCCCGAACTATCCCGCAGCTCAATATCCCACGTGAGGAACTGGTCCGTTTCTCCCGCGGAAACATGGCCCCCCCACAGGAGCCCGAGCGCGACACAAAGCGCCTTCGCAGCATTGCGAAGGCTCAAAACTATTCTGGGGCGACCGATTCTCGACATGCCTTCAGTATATCAGCGAGGGACACTCCCCGGCACGTCAGTCACTGCGGTAGGTCCACAAGAAGCGCTCGGGCCAACGACGCTCGAGCTTCCCATCGCCGAGTTCGATATCCTCGAGCAAGGTCCCGATTTCCTCCAGGGAATAGGCCGCACGAAGTGACGTTACACCGTCGGTGTGGACCACGGGCGATTGGGTCAGGGTCCGTGTGGCGAGGTAGACCAGAAACAAGCCGAATCGAGAGCGAATCAGGTCGCTCACCAAGACCATCGATTTCGCCGCCGTCGCCATGCCCCGGAGCAGATTCCGTGCCGCGTCTTCCGTCAGATGGTGAAGGAACAACGACGTAAACAGCACATCGTACCCCTCCGGCATCGGATCTGACTCCACGTCCAGCACGAAAAACTGGCCCGCAACACCCGCACGTTCATTAACTTCACGGGCCATTTCGACGGCCACCACACTCCGGTCACATCCGTCGACTTGCATCTCGAACCCCGCTTTTCGCGCCCGACGGGTCAGTTTGCAGGCAAGGTCACCGCCCCCACAGCCCACGTCGAGCACGCGGAGGGGCGCGGCGGCCCTCCCACGCTGTTCCAACAGGCCATGAAGGGTAGGCCAGAAGATGCCCACGCCGTTGCCCACGGCATTCATCCGCATCAACCCCTTCAGCGCGCCTTCCAGGGCGTCACGTTCGATTTCTTCGCTATCCATCACCTCCGGAGCGGGACGTCGGTGGGCTAAACATTGAAACATGAGACTCCTTCAGACCTGGTAAGAGGTAGGAACGCTCAGCGCCAGAGCGTCGCTTCAGCGGCCAACCCCGGGCCAAAGCCCAAGGCCACACACGGCATGGGTGCCGACGCACGGCGCATCGCGTCCATGACAAACAGTACCGTTGGGGACGACATGTTCCCACAGTCCCGCAAGACATTCCACGATGCCTTCAGGTCGTCATGCTTAAGCGAAAGGGCCGATTGCACCCCCTGCAGGATGGCCGGACCGCCGGGATGGACCGCCCAACTTGCCACCTCCTCCACCGTCAGTCCATTGCGTGCGAGCCAGGTGGTCATCCAGGGCAGCAGATGGGCCTTGATCGCAATGGGCACTTCCCGGCTCAAGGTCATCTGGAAACCATGGTCCCGTATTTTCCACGTCATGGCCGCTTCGGAATCCGGCAATATACAGGAACCGGAGTCCACACATTGCCAACGGGGACCTCGCTCTGGCACGTCCCCGGTAGCCACGAGGGCCGCCGCCCCGTCACTGAACAGGCCATTGGCGAGATTGGTCTCATCGTCAGTGCTGTATTGATAGTGGAGACTGCACAGCTCCACCGCCACCACCAGCACCCGCGCGGCGGGCATGTTCCCCAGATAACCGTGGGCCACACGAACGGCATTCATGGCACCGTGGCAGCCCATGAATCCCACGTGGGTGCGCTGGGTCGTCGCAGGCAATCCCAGGTGACGAATGAGAAACACATCAACTCCGGGCGCCGTAAACCCACTGCACGAAACGGTAATGAGGTGGGTGATGGATTCGGGCGCAATGTCGCCAGCCTGCATCGCCTTCCTGGCCGCTTCAAGGGCCAACTGGGGCGCCGCTTCCTCATAGCGCTCCATCCGCCGACTCAGCCGGGGGCCAAGCCCTCCGGTTCCGTTGGCCGGCTCAAAAAACTGTTGCTCCGTCTCCCCGCTCCCATTGTGGTCCAGCACAACACAGTGGCGCTGAGCAACCCGGGTAAGCCCGTAGAGTTTCTCAATTCGACGCTTTTGATCGGCGTCGTAGTCGCGAAGCCCGGTGGCCATCTTCGCGGCGGCATCCTGCTGGATGGAGCAGGGCGGAAGCGCCGTACCCAGACCGGCAATATACATTTTACCCCGGGGGACCGGTGTTTGGAACGTTTCAGGACGGGGCGCGGTGGAGACAACTTCTTCGGGCGACGCGGTATCGGACATGCTAACTCCTGGCGATTCGGTTTAATCCACTAACAACAGGTTGGCACAGCGAGGGCACGCGGGCCAGTAGCCGTACGGCCATAGACGTAAGCGCGGGCTGGCGTAATCCCGCAGAAATACTCCTGCACCACAAGTGCCTGTTACCACGACCATTGTTACATGCCCGTGCCCAGGACTGCACCCCTTCGCCCCACGCCGCGACCTCCCGTCCTTCCAGGTGAGCCTTCAGTTGAAAGGCGCTTTCGAAAGCCCACGCCATTCCTTCGCCGGTAAAGGGCTCGATATAGCCTGCCGCATCCCCCAATACCACCAGCCGTTCTGCATGGATACCCCGACTGCGACGGGTTAATGGAGGCGTACCACGCCACCCCAGTTCCTCAAGGATTACCGGCGGCTTCTGGCCGGCCTCGTCAAATATCGTCGCGATGCATGCGGCGGGTCCCCCGGATTCACGAAGCGCTTCTCGTTGAACACTCGCCGCCAGATCGACAGCGCCTCCCTCGACCACCACGGCACCGACATATCCCTGCTTACCGCAGTACATCTGAATGATTCCTGCCGGGAGCCGATTATGGCTCTCCGAAGCCAGGGCGCCCAATCCAATCCGGCTGGACGGTGCGATCATGGCACCGAGCCCTGACCCGCTTTCGAAAAGACTGCCCCCAAGTCCATCGGCGGCAATCACAAGGCGTGCCCGGACCGACACGGTCTCACCATCCCGGGTCAAGTGAACGCTTCTGCCCGTGGGGTCCACATCGCGGTCCAGGGTCGCCACCGTCTCCGGCAGCCAATCCGCCCCAGCGGAGCACGCCGCTTCCACCAGGATGGAATCCAACTGGCTTCGGGAAAGGGCACGGCCCCCCGGCAAATCCACCTGGGCGCTGTAGCCCCCGGCATGCAGCGCAACAGAATCCAGGAGCGGCGCCCCAAGCCGGTCCAGGCGGTCGGTCAGCCCCAACGCTTCCAGATAACGAAGACTGCGGAGGTTCAGGCAGCAACCGCATACCTTGTAGCGCGGAAAGGCCTTTTTCTCCACCAGCAGCACGGCACACCCATGCCCCGCGAGCAACTGCGCGATGGTCGCCCCGGCAATACCGGCCCCCACGACGACGACGTCCCAAACGTGTCGGGAAGCAACCTCCGCAAGACCCGTTTCGGGCAACGACGGCCGCGGAATCCCATCCTTCGTCGTCGACTGACTGACTGCTCGGGCCGCCATGTACACTCCTTGGGTCGTGTTCCATCCTGCCTGAAGTCCATTCGCAGCAGGCCACTAAACAGTGTCACCCGACGGTATTGGTCAGTATTGCGCGACCTCCGGGTCAATCTCCACCGACCACGCGTGGATCCCCCCAGTCAGATTTCGCACCCGGGTAAAGCCGTTGGACAACAGAATCTGCTGTGCGTGGGCCGACCGCATGCCGTGGTGGCACATGCAAACAATGTCCTTGTCTTTCCAATCCTCCAGCTCGCCCAGGCGGGCAGGCAAGGCATCCAGCACGATATGGTGCGCCCCATCAATATGGGCTATCTGCAGTTCCTCTGCCGTCCGCACGTCTAATAGAAGCGGGGCATCTGGCGATTGGAGTTCCTGGTGTAATTCCGTAACGGTACAACTTTGCATCATACTTCCTGTTTCCGTTGAGCGCGGGCCATGGGGCCCGCTTGGGGTCAATTATTCCGATGAAGGTGAAGGAGCTCCGGGAGGTGGCGGGCGCCGTCCGTCACGGGGCGGTGGGCGCCGCCCCCCGGGAGGTGGTGGACCGAAGCCTTCTCCCGGCTGTGGGTGAATCCCGGGTGGAGGCAGATGTCCCGCTGGGGGCGACTGGGGCCCCGGACCTCCCTGCGACGGGGAGGCCGAAGTCGGGTTCATGCGTCGACTCGCTTCCCAGCCCTTGTAGTACAGCATGGCGAGCACACCCAGCACCACGATCAGTCCCGTGATCAGTAAACCGGTCCAAGGCATATCGGGCGCTCGCCGAACGGGGGTCGGCTTTACCCGCGACTCCGTACCGTCCAGCAGATCTTCCACCAGCGAGTCATTGAGCGTGATGGTCTTTCCGGTCGGGCTGCGCGTCAACTCGCTGGCGGTTTCGCTGGCTGGCGCATGGGCCGCCCGCTGTAATGCCAGTGCCTGCATATGATCCATGGTATTCCCGGCCTGCAGGGCCCGTAAATCTTCTATCACCTGGCTGGCTGTCTGATAACGCACCGAAACGTCCCGCGCGGTGAGGGTACGAAGAATCTGCTCCACCGCCGACGGGATATTATCGACCACGCTCGAAAGGGGCGGCACATCCTCATCCGCGATCTTTCGCATGACCACCACACTACTGTCGCCTTTGAACGGCACCGTACCCGTAATCATTTCGAAAAGCATGATGCCCAGAGAGAAGAGATCACTGGCCGGCACAATCTCACCGACGCCGCACTGCTCGGGCGACATGTAGCTCGGACTTCCCACCGTGTGCTGGGTGCCCGTGAGCTGGGTCTGTGAACCCACGATTTTCGCGATGCCAAAGTCCGTGACCCGCGCCCGGCCACTGGAATCCACGAGCACGTTGGCGGGCTTGATGTCCCGGTGAATGATGCCCGCCCCATGGGCGCAGGCCAGCGCCGAGGCCACCTGGCCAACGAAGGCCAGTGCCCGTTGCCAGTCCAATCGTCGCTCTCTTCGAATAAGGGAATCGAGATTCTCCCCTTCGATATATTCCATGGCCATATAGGGCGGGTCGGAGGCCACGTCAACCGTATATATCTGGACGATATTGGGGTGATTCAGTTTGGCGGAGGCGCGGGCTTCCCGTTGAAACCGGGCCACGAACTCCTCATCATCGGCGTAACGGGCCAGGAGCACCTTCAAGGCCACCTTGCGCTCCAACGCCACATCACGGGCGAGATAGACCGCCCCCATTCCCCCCTGTCCCAGGCGATCTTCAATATAGTATGGACCGAGCTTTTCTCCAAGCAAGGAGGGTTGACCACGTTTGGGCATCGTATAGTTTTCCTGCGACTGAGGGCCTCGATGATTGCGTTGGAAAACACTCTAACACACGACGGGCAGGAGGACCCAGTGCAACGGACTCATCACGTACGGGCCGGATCCAGAACCCTGCGAATCTCTTTGGCGAGATTTCGAATCAGGAAGGGCTTATGCACGATCCCATCGGCCACCAGCCCCGTGTCCGGATCCCCCGCCTTCTGCTCGGTCAATCGCATGGAATAAATAATCTTCCCACCCGCAGGGGCCGCCTGGAAGGCGCGGAGGCGCTCTCGGAATACGGCATCGGGAAGGTCCCCGTCTACGATTACCATGTGGATGGGACAACCATCCCGATCCAGTACCGCGCGGGCTTCTTCCAGGTTTCCTGCCCGGTATACACGGTACCCAAGTTGGGCGAGTAGCCCCCCTACCGTATCCCGGACCACCGGCTCTTTGTCCAGGAGTAGAATATGCTCTCCACCACAGCGGTCTGTCGAGCAGCCGATGGCCTCGAAGCGCTCCTTGTTATCTGCCCTGGGCAAATAGACGAAGAAAGTTGTCCCCTCGTTCAGCTCGCTATGCACACGAATGGTACCGCCCATTTCGCGCACTGCGTCCCACACGTTGGAAAGTCCCAGTCCCCGGCCCCGACGTCCACCCACCTCCTTGGTCGTGAAAAACGGCTCAAAGAGACGCTCTTGAATCTCCGGTGGGATCCCCGGACCCGTGTCAGAAAACAACAGCAGCACGTAGTCCCCTGCGGGAACGCCCCGATGCTTCTCTTTTTCACCATCGTCAATGTGGACCCCATAAAGCGCCACCTCCAGTTCACCGGTACGCTCCATGGCGTCAATCGCGTTCACACAGAGGTTGAGCACGATCTGATGAAGCCGGGTCGAGCGTCCGCGAACATACAATGCATCAGAAGCATTCCGGGCCACGTGAAGCTGCACACCAGGTGGCTTCGCATTGGCGAGTAGAGAGAAGGTATCTGCCACCAACTCTCCCATATCCAGGTAGTTCAGGTCCTCTTTGAGTCCGTTGAAGGCCTGAAAATGAAGCAGACGCTGGACCAACTCTTTCCCCGAGCCCACGATCTCCACGATGCGATCCAATTCTTCCACCACCGCGCTGGAAGGATTGTGAAAGGTTGCCAACTCAGCGCTCGCCAGGATTCCCGCAAGCAGATTATTGAAGTCGTGGGCAACCCCCCCTGCGAGTGTATCCAATGATTCCAGATGCCGGTGCGCCCGGTGCGCCCGCTCCAGGTAGCGTTTTTCGGCCTGCAGCAGCTGCTCCCGGTGCACCCGCTCTATGGAGCGGCGCAATACTTCGGGCGACAGCTTTTTCTTGGGAATATAGTCGGCCGCTCCGGAGCAGATACTTTTTGTGGCTGTTTCCTCGTCGCCCGCCCCCGTCAACATGATGACAGGACAGCCCTCCGCCCGCTCCTGGATCTTCTCCAATAACTCCGGGCCGGTCACTTCCTCCATGTAATAGTCGAGGAATACGACATCGGCCGCACCATTGACCAAGGCATTCAGGCCCGATTCCCAATCCTGAAATCCGTTGAACGTAACATTGAACTCTTTGCAGGCACGAAGATGCCGATCCAGCGACTCCAGATCAATATGATTATCATCAATGGCCAGTACGGAGATATTGCGCATACTCCTACCTTTCGGTCCGGGCTATGAAGCCCCGAGCCACTACGCTTCTATCACAAAACGTATACTCGCCTGGCATCGTGATCATGTTCACCTTTACGAAACGCGCTGTCATCCTGCCCTCCGAAAAAACGATCGTAGCACAGAAACCCCGAAAATCGAAGGCAAATAAGTGGAATTTACAAAACCTTCATACTATAGGGCGATATAGTTTATGCCATCGTTCCCCGGAAGGCCAATCATTGCTCCATTGTGGAACCTCCTGGCCAAGGGACGGGCAAAGCGTGCCCTGCCATGTCAGGAGAAGGCGGCAGTCTGGTACCACGTGATGGTACGCCGTAACCCTTCCGAAAAAGGGACGCGAACGGTGTAGTTCATGGCCTGTTCCGCGCGTGTGATGTCGGCCTTTGAAACCCGAATATCCCCTACCCGTGGCGCCACGAATCGGGGGGTAATGGATGTCCCCAGCGCATCGTTGATGGCCCCTACCAAATCCAACAGGGAGTAGGACGTTCCACAGGCGATGTTGTAGGCCTGGCCCCGGGCGTCAAAGTCTCCTGTGGCCGCCTGAAGGTTGGCGGAGACATTGTTTTCCACATAGGTAAAATCACGGGCCTGCAGGCCATCCCCCTGAATCTCCGGCGCCTCACCGGCCTGCATGGCGCAGATAAAGCGGGGAATGACCGCGCTGTAGGGTGAGTTCGGGTCCTGACGGGGACCGAAGACGTTGAAGTAACGGAGCGCCACGGTCTCGAGCCCGAAGCATTCGCTGAAGGCCTGGAGATAGTGCTCCCCACTGGCCTTGGCTGCGGCATAGGGCGAACGGGGCCGCATGGGGAGTCCCTCGTGTTTTTCATCGACCGGCTGATCCCCATAAATGCTGCTGGAGCTGGCGTAGACCAGGCGCTTTACCCCGGCATCCCGTGCGGCCACGAGCATATTGAGGGTGCCGGTGGCGTTGAAGGTGTGGCTTGCAAGGGGGTCGGCTACCGAGCGGGAGACCGAGGGAAGGGCCGCGTGGTGCAGAACGTAGTTCATATCGGCACAGGCCCGGGCGCAATCGTCAGGCGAGGCAATGGTACCCCGATGCACTTCGATACGGGATGCAAAATCTGCGAGATTAGCTTCGAAGCCGGTGGAAAAATCGTCCAGAACACGGACGCCATCCCCCCGTTCTACCAAGACTTCCACGATGTTGGATCCGATAAACCCTGCGCCGCCCGTTACCAGATAATTCGCCATCGTGCTGTCACTGCTCCGCGTTGTACTCAGACGGCGCTCCATGCCATCCGTTGGACGGTCAGCCTAGCATAGGCCCGCCGGTGAAGTACACGGATTCTCCCTCAGGATGATGATTCCGACGCGCCCTCCGCCGGACGTCGGAAGTAGGTGTAGACGGTCCACGTACACCACAGTGCGGCCACTGTAAAGGTCAGATGAACAAAGGGCAGGGCTGATTTCTCCGCGAGAATATAGGCGATGCGCCCCTGCCCTTCCGGCGGGAAGAGGTAATCATAGTGCAGAAAAGAGCGGGCACAACCCGACAGATAGCACGCCCAGATGGCCAACAGGAATAAGGATGCCACCGGTTGCTCGTGCCCCTGAAAGCGATGGACCAGGTAGCCCACGAGGGCACACAGGAGGACGATTATCGTAAGCTGCACCCAGCCAGGTGCTGTGTAGCCAAAGTGGTCCGTCGTGTTCAGGTCACGGGTATAGTCCAACACCGTATGAAAAAAGGCCATGGTGATGCCCGCCTGCCAGGCCGCGTGTCGGGAGTAGAGTCCAATGGACAGGGCCACCGTGGCAAAGAGCACGTAACCAAAGAGCACCTGGGCCGCAATCCCCATAATGGTGGTGAAGGAAATGGCGTTCCGCAGCAGGGCAAAACCGAAGAACAGGAGCACCACATAGGCCACAAAACCCAACGCGCCCTTACCATTCGGCGCGGGTGCATCGCCCTCCTGTCCCGCCTGATAGAGCGCGGCGCGGTGGAGATAGGCGCAGTACCCGAAGGCACCGCCCAGCGAGAAACCAAAGAAGAACTCCATGACCTTCCACCAGCCGATCCATGCCTGGGGCAAGGGCAGCAGCGGACCAATCACCATCCAGAGTGCGCCCCCCGCAAACCCAATCCCGCCCCCCAGCGCGCCCCACAGTGCAAAGTGCAGGGGCAGCTGAAAGGCCTTCCGGCTCCCCTGGGTCTTCAAGTACAACAAAAGGACCAGCGCGGCCGCATACATGCCTGCCCACGATTCGCCCCGGGGCTTGTTTACCGGGTCCGAAAAATAAATGAGCTTGGGCTCGTTGATGAGCCACACCCCCGCATAATAGGCCACCAGACTCAACACCAGGCCCATACACACGGTCTTACGTGCATAGTGGTCTCGGGAAAACCCAATCCCCATGACGGCACCACCGAGGAGCCCCCACGCCGTACCCTTGACCAGACAACCCAGCAGGCCCCAATAAACCGTATCCGTTTCGCGGAGAAAACCCAGGGTCTGCCCGTAGGTCATGTTGCCCCCATAGCCAATACCGATGGCCCCGAAGAGGGTCGCGATAGCCGCCGTCTCTACCCGGTACCCCAGCAGCAATGCCAGGCTCAAGGCCACGAAACACCCCGGCATGAGCGCACCATAGGGCCCCCCACCAATATAACCCCGCAGTCCCCAGCCCAAGAGCATGGCCACGGCAGGAAAAAGAAAAAACAACCAATGGGGAGCTGTGTTCTTCATGGGTCAGACGAGTCCTGATGCTTCAGTCGCGACCCCATCGTCGCGCCACCCTCTACCGTAGCGCATCGGGAAGGTGACTACCAACTTCGGGGACGGCACCGACGTGGACATTCGGGCACGAGTAAGCCACGTTTTGGCGAAATCGGATGCCTGGAAATGCGTGGTGCATGTGGACGTCTGGGCCGTCCCCCGCTTCAAGTCCAACGTCGATTTATATAGAGGGGGCACAGCCCCGACTAGTTCGTTTGTGTCGTGGGGGCAGGTTCATGGATGGGCCACGTGGTGCGCACCGCTGGGTTAACGTGACGTGGTCGGTG
>JAXMOL010000068.1:0-39430 GCA_034669905.1 Candidatus Hydrogenedentota bacterium | reverse complement strand
CTTCCCCTTCCCCTTCACCTTCCCCTTCACCTTCACCTTCCCCTTCCCCTTCGCCTTCCCCTTCCCCTTCGCCTTCGCCTTCCCCTTCCCCTTCGCCTTCCCCTTCAGCGACGGTGATCGTACCGGGCATTACTTGACCTTCCAATGGGAATCCGAAGGGATCCGAAAGCAATACGTTGGCGAGCGTTATCAGGTGTTCTCCTGCGACGGCCTCCGACAGCACGGAGAGGTCCGCGAGGGCTACGACCCCATCGGCGTACACATTCTGATTGAAGCCAATGAGCAAGACACGTACGGAGCCGTCCGGCTGGGTCGTTACCGAAATGCTTTTTTCGGCACTTTCACTGGCTGGTCCGGACGCGATGGCGCCTGCTTCAAAGATGGCCGTATCAAAGAGGAGGTCAAACTGAATGGCCGCCACCTCGTCGTCCGTCGTTACATCGATAGACAAGGGCAACTGAAAGGCGTTGGATGGCGCGGTGCTGACGTCATCTACGATAAGCGTAACGGCCATCGCGGAGCGGGCTATCCCGAGGAGTGCGATGAAGAAGAGGGTACGACTCATCGGCGACCTCGCTTTCTGGGGGACTTACGGGCCCATAGCATGGCGGCACCCACGCCGAGGAGGGCGACGATGAAGGCAGGATAGGTGTTATAGCCGTGGTTGGGAACGGTGCTGTTTGACGTGCCGGTCGCGAGTTCGTTCTGCACGGTGCCTCCGCGGGTTTCCAGCACCAGGGTATGGGGAGAGAGGGTCGCGGGAACTGCCGTGCCGAAGGGGTCGCTGAGAATGGCCCCGTCCATGCGCAACGAGGTGGTTCCGGCTGCCCCGTCCACCAGATCAAAAACAATCAGCGACAGGGTGCCGGGTGTGATGACCGTGCGATTGAGTCCTGCGACGACCACGCGTATGACATCGGGCTGAATCTGATTGAAATGGGCGGACTTGTCAGACTGTGCGGCGGCCGTCCCCGTTTCCACATCGCGAAACTGGAGGTGCTGGGGGTCGAAATGGATATCAAACTGGAGGCTCGCCACGAAATCCCCTTCCCGGGTATCCAGATGGACGGGGAGCTGGGCCGTAGGCGTGTTATCCAGGGTGACGATGGGTTGGAGGCGCAACGTTGCGGCCATGCTCTGTGGCACCCAGAAGATCGCGGTTACGCATAGAAGGGTTAGCCATTGTTTGGGGTGGGTCATGACGTTTTCCTCCGCGTGCTGCGTGAGAGGAAGCGGACGACCTTGATATGGAGGATTCCAAATCCGGTGAAGAAGAAAAGAAAGAGTCCAACGCTCCAGGCCATAGTAGTCCAATCACGGGAGGTGGTCTTCAGGGCACCTGATCCGAGGGGTGTTTCCAGTTCATTGCGGTGTACCAAGGACCGCGTCGGCGAGGAACTGGGAAGCGCCAGGGCCAGTCGCGGTGTGGAGCTATCGGCCTGGGGCGATGGGGGCACTACGGTGCCGGCGTCGATGGGTTCCCGTGTCGCTGAGCGCTTCGCGATGGCCGTCCGGGTCGGGCCTTGCTTGGGCGGGCCCGACGGGGACGCCGTTCCCCCGATACGGGGGCGTTGGTAGGTGGGCGCCGAAACGCGCGGAGCGACGTGCACCGTGGCGGAACTGGTGCGCGCGGGCGTGCCGTTTCGGACGGGGCGTGCCTTTTTCTGTGTGGGATTGACGGCGGGTGCGCGCACCGCGCTTTCGTCCAGGGGATCGGAATCTCCTACCTGTCCCGATGCCACTGCGGAAAACGGTTCGGAAAGGCCAATGCTGTTTTCACTGGTCTCCGCGTTGCGTCCCGTGGATTCTTCCGCGTCGTTGCTTTCGTCTGTGACGGGAGGCGTGTCTCCGTCTCCATCCGTTTCGGTAAGCCGTGCCTCGACAGGCTCGGGGGCCACCGGGGGATAGCTATAATCGTCGCGGTAGCCCAAGGGTACCTGATTTCCGAAGGGATCCGTGGCTAAAAATTTGCCGATGGCCAGGGCCTCGTCCGTGGCGTCGGGTGCGCGACGCCGCAGGATGAGGGTGGCCACATGGCCATCGGCGAGTGTGTGGTTGTTGAATCCCGTGATGAGCACCCGTCCGGTTCCCGGCGTGGGCTCCGACAGGATGGTCTCCTTGCCGGCGTCGGTGGCGATGGCGCCCGCTTCGATGCCTTCCAGCGTATAGTCTGCGGGGTCAAATTGAAGGTCGAACTGAACGCCCGCCATGCTTTCTTCGTCTTCTCCCTCCAGCAGGACGGGGATCCGCAGCAGTACGCCATTGTCCGGTGGCTGAAGACTGACCACCGCTGCCATCGCGACATAGGAACCGGTGGCGCTGGCCATGACCAGCACGAGCAGCCCGGTTATACGCCAGCCGAGACGGAGTACGTCGTAGCGGGTTATCGTTCTGGGGTCGAACATGTACACCTCGTTCACCTATACACCATGGAACCAACAAAGGTTTCAGTGTGCGCCTTGGAATTCACAGACTATGACCGTCGCATTCCGGAGGGACCGTACACGGGGGCAGGGTCTACCTCGGGGGCTTCGCGAGAAGAAGCCTCAGGCGGTGACGGGCGGTCCGTTGGGTGTACGCAGGGTGTGGAGGGCGTGATTCAGCGGCAGCGTTTCGGGGGGAGGCAGACAGGCTGCGATCTGTGCCGATGCCAGGCGCGTTTCTGATTCGGCACCCAACGCCCCATCGAGGTAGGTACTGCGCAGGGTTGGGGGCGTGAGTAACTCAGGCGAAGCGTAAAGCACGGCCAGCAACAGGCTGTCGGAAGCGCTGCTCACCGTCGAATCACTGGGAACTGTCGTGTTGCCGAGACTGGTCTGGAGGGCACAAACATTCAGCTCGGTCGTGGCATCGTTGGGTTGCATCAGGGTGCTGATGGCTGCCTGGGTGGTACAGACGGTGGCAACGACCGAAGACGTGTCGGGACGTGCATGTTCCAGTCCCAATCCACTGCTGGCGTTGGCGAGAAGCGCAAAAAGCGCAAGCCACGTCGCTATTTTTCCAAATCCCATACCGATTCCCTCTCACCCCAAGGCTACCACGGAACGGGTGGTGTGTCAACTGGTGGTGGGGGCATCGGAAGCTGGGTTGTCGAAAACCCGCGCTCCGATTGAGCAGCCTGGCTCAAAAAAACTGCCGGCATCCCAAGGCGATGCCGGCAGTGGACGTACCAATGTGCGATTTGTTTACAGGGTCCACGGTTTCCGATAGGTCGGATACATCATGTCGCTGGCTTCTTTGTCGTCGATGACCTTCTCCAGTTCCGGGTCCCAGTTCACCTTGCGGCCCGTATAGATGGCGGCGTTGCACAGGTGCCCCACGGAGGCAGAGCGGTGGGCTACTTCGGCGGGGGTGATGGTTTCGGCGCGGGTGCGGATACAGTCGAGGAAGTTGGCGATGTGATTGCTGCTCTTGTAGAGCCGGGTTTCATTGTCGCTGATTTTATGCTCGAGGAGGGCCGGGTTGCTGGCCTCCGTCGTGCCCCGGTTTACATAGATCCAGCCTTCATCGCCGATCCACTTGGTGCCACCGGGGTGCTTGCTGCTCACGTTCATCACCGTGCCGTTTGCATAGGTGCAGTCCACGTCATATTCCGTGGGTGCATCCCAGAGGCTGTGCGGATCGGGAATGAGGCCCGTGCCTTCGGCGCTCACCGGACCGGTCCGGTCAAAGCCCAGGCCCCAGTGGGCGATGTCACAGTGGTGTCCGCACCAATCCATGATACGACCGCCACCATAGGCCATAATCCAGCGCCAGTTCTTGTGGACCCGTGCCGCACAATAGGGCGCCACTTCCGCCGGTCCGAGCCAGCGGTCATAGTCCAGGTGCGCCGGGGGCGGTCCGAAGGTCGTCAGGTGGGCGGTCTTGGCGTAGTCGGAGTAGCCGTCGTGGAGGCCCACTTCCACGCGATGGACGTTGCCGATGTAGCCATTGATGACCAGTTCGGAAGCGTGGTGGAAGTTCTCCACGGAGCGCTGCCAGCTCCCTGTCTGCCAGACGCAGTGATTTTTCTCAAGGGCATCGACCATGGCGCGGCCTTCGGCCCAGGTGTGGGAGAAGGGCTTTTCGCCATAGACATCAAAGCCCTTTTCGGCGGCTGCAATCGCGGGGATGGCGTGCCAGTGATCGGGCAGGCCAAGGCTGACCGCGTCGATATTGACCTGGTCATACATTTCTTCAAAATTGTGGAAGGTCTTACAGTCCGTGTTTTCGTAGGTCCGGTTGACCATGTCACGGGCATTCTGGAGGTGGTGGGCATCAATATCACACACGGCAACCACCCGGCAGCCCTTGTTGCGCAGGAAGCCTTCCAGGTTGCTGGTGCCCTGCCAGCCCACGCCCACCGCGACGACGTTGATGACATCATTGGGGCCCGGATAGTTGCGACGGGTCGTTGTACAGGCGGGGAGAAGGAGTGGGGCAGCGGCTGCCGTGGCCGCGCCCTTCAAAAAACCGCGACGGGTAATGGTTTGTTTCGTGCTCATGTGTATGCCTCGTTGGTTCCCGATTGCTACGTGGTAGGGTTAGAAAAGGTTTCGGCAGTGTAGCGCGAGGCGGGGAATTTTTCAAATGGAAATTCACCTTGTTTGGTGGATGGGAGCGCTCCCGGTGCTTCCGTCCTCGGATGCGAGTTTTCCCGACATGGCCGTGGCAATGCCCTGCGCGCGGGTCTTTGCGAGCTCCGCTTTGGGGCCTTCGAAGTGGGCATCGATGGTGCCGAAGAAGAGTTTCAGCCAACGCGCAAAATGTCGGGCTTCAATCGGATGTTTCGCCGCGAGGAGGGCATGGGGAAGGAAGGCGTTTTCCCGATAGGTGGGCAATCCCAGAATGAGGGCGGACCAGAAGCGGTACATTTTGGGCAGGTGGGCCTCCAGATCGATGTGGGCAATCTCGGTGAAGAAGAAACCAATCTCCGGATCCACCAGCGCCTGATCGTAAAAAGTCCGCACCAGAAACTCGATGTCCTCGATAGATTCGATATCCCGCAGGGCAACCTCGGTGGTATTCGCAGTGGTCATAATCAGGCCTCCATTGTTAAGATGTATTCAGTATACATCTTTATGGGTGCCCTGTCCAGCATGGGGAAGCGAACGTGCCCCATGGACACAACCGTCAACTGCCCACTATCAACTGTCCACCGTCCCCTACAAATACCCCTGGGCTTCCAACATGCGCAAGTCCTCTTCAGACAGGTCATTGGCGCTCGCCTGGTTGCGGGGCGTTTGCTGGTGCCAGCTTTCGAGCTGTGCTTCCAGGGCCTTGGCGCGCTCTGCCTGGGAATCGATAAGATTGTGCTCTTCGGCCGGGTCTTCGGCGAGGTGGTAGAGTTCCCGGCTGCCCTCTTCATTACGGATGAACTTCCAGCCATCCTGGATGATGGCCTGACGTCGGGGGGGTCGGGTGGCGAGGGCTTCGCGGACGTTCTCCCCTTTGGGCACACTGCCGCCGTAGGTCTCCACGACCCGGACCGTTTCGGGTGCGGGCTGCTGTTCCAAGAGGTTCATTCCCGTCATCGTGGGAAGGGGGGAAAGGCCCGCCAATCCAAGGAGGGTGGGCGCGATATCGATACCCCTTACGGGGGCATTGCTGCGACGTGCTTCAATCCCGGGACCGGAAATGAAGAGGGGGATGTGCATCGAATTCTGGTAGATGTAGCGGGTGTGGCCCCAATAGTTGTGATTGCCCAGACTCTCGCCGTGGTCGGCGGTGAACAAAATGTACGTGTCCTCCCTGGGGAGGGCCGCGAGGAGTCGCGCAATCTGTTGATCGGCAAAGGCAATTTCCGTCTGATAGCGGGCTTCCGGCGGGTCGATTCGCTGCTTCTTGACGCGGTTGCCCCCATGGAGCTGCTCGGCAAATCCCCGCTTGTTCTTATAGGGCGCATGGGGATCCATATAGTGGACCCAGAAGAAAAAAGGCTTTTCTCCGTCCCGTTTCTCCAGCCAGGCCAAGGCCCGGTTGGTGACCACATCGGCGGTCATTTCGTGCCGTTCCCGTCCCCACCAGCGCTTCCCAAAGTCGGCGTCGTAGTGGGCGAATCCCCGGTCGAGGCCCGAAAGCTTCACCTTCAGATTCCAGTTGCTTACGATGGCCGCCGTGTCATAACCCGCGTCCTGGAAGACCATGGCCGCCGTGGGGGTCGTGGGGGGCAGGGGGACGCCATTGCGGATGGCCCCTGTGACCCGGGGGAGCCGGGAGCTGAACATGGCCATGAGCGACGGACCCGTCTGGGGTTGTTCGCAGATGGCATCTTCAAAGAGGAGCGACTTTTCGGCGAGGCGATCCAGATGGGGCGTTGTGTTGCGGGCGAAGCCATAGACCCCCATGTGGTCGGCGCGCAGGGTATCTACCGAGATGACCACTACATTGGGCGCGGCCAGGGCCGCCAACAAGGCGGAAAGAAACATCGAAGTCATGTGGGGAGCCAAGTGCGGGACCTATGTGAGCGATGGGACCGATGAACCCATAAGTCCCATAAGACCCATACGTCCCATGAATTGCGTGCGACCGAAGGGGTCGGCTATTCCCACTCGATGGTGCCCGGGGGCTTGGAGGTTACGTCGTACATGACGCGGTTAATGTGTTTGACCTCGTTGCAAATCCGGTTGCTGACCCGCTGGAGGACTTCCGGGGGGAAGCGGAACCAGTCGGCGGTCATGGCGTCTTCCGACGTCACGGCGCGAAGGCTGCAGACCTCTTCATAGGTCCGTTCGTCCCCCTGGACGCCCACACTGCGGACGGGAAGGAGGCAAACGAGGGCCTGCCAGATAGCGTCGTAGAGACCGGCACTCTGGATTTCGTCGATGAAAATGGCATCGGCATCGCGGAGGGTGTTGAGGCGTTCCCGCGTAATGGCACCAATGCAACGCACGCCGAGACCCGGTCCGGGGAAGGGGTGACGGCCCACGATATCTTCGGGCAGTCCCAGCTCGCGGCCCAGGCTGCGCACTTCGTCTTTGAAGAGTTCACGCAGGGGCTCAAGGAGCTCCATGTTCATTTTTTCCGGCAGACCGCCCACATTGTGGTGGCTCTTGATGGTCGCTGAAGGGCCGCCAGAAGGCGATATGGATTCGATGACGTCGGGGTAGAGGGTGCCCTGGGCCAGAAAATCCATGTGGCCGAGCCGCGTGGCTTCCTTTTCAAAGACTTCCACAAAGAGGTTGCCGATAATCTTGCGTTTCTGCTCCGGCTCGGTGACCCCTGCGAGGGCATCGAGGAAGAGGTCTTCCGCGTCGACATAGTCCAGGTTAATCTTGAAGTTGTCCCGGAAAACGTGTTGTACCAACTCGGCTTCGCCCTTGCGGAGCAGGCCATTATTCACAAAAACGCAGGTGAGATTGTCGCCAATCGCTTTGTGAATGAGGGCGGCCGCCACGCTGGAGTCGACGCCGCCACTGAGGCCGCAAAGGACCTTGCGGTCGCCCACTTGCTCCCGAATCTGGGCCAGGGCCATATCGACAAAGGAACCCATGTCCCAACGGGAATCACAGCCACAAACCTTGTGAACGAAGTTGGAAAGCATTCGGGCACCCTGGGGGGTGTGGACCACTTCGGGGTGGAACTGGACGCCATAACGGCGATCTTCGGCATTGGCGATGGCGGCGTAGGGCGAGTTTTCTGTGTGCCCGATGGCCGTAAACCCTTCCGGCAGCCTGGTGATGCGGTCGCCATGGCTCATCCAGACCTGGGCTTGGGTGTTAATGTCTGCCAGAAATCCCGTCGGGTCATTATGGGTGAGATGGGCGATGCCATATTCCCGCTCGTCGGCCGCTTCCACCTTGCCACCGAGCATATCGGCCAGGAGCTGAACGCCGTAGCAGATGCCGAGGATGGGGACCCCCAAATCGAAAACTGCCGGGTCGGGCTTGGGGGCACCGTCGGCGTGTACACTCGCCGGGCCGCCGCTGAAAATGATGCCCGCAGGATCGTGTGCCTTCAATTCGTCGATGGAAACGCTGAAGGGCAGAATCACACTATAGACGTTGGCCTCGCGGATGCGCCGGGCAATGAGCTTGCTGTACTGGGCACCGAAGTCGAGGACAACGATGGTCTTGCCAACTCCCTGCATGGTAAAAATCCTTTCGCTGGACGCCTGCACTTGGTCTCCACACCGGGGGGAAGAGACCGGGACCCGACTATCGGGACACCTGATAGTTGGGCGCGTCTTCCGTAATCGTTACGTCGTGGGGATGGCTTTCGCGCAGACCCGCTGCGGTAATGGAGACAAAATGGGGTTCGGTTTGCATGGCGGGGATGTCGATACAACCACAGTAGCCCATGGAGGCGCGAAGGCCACCGACCAGCTGGTGGATGTAGTCGGCCAGGGCGCCGCGATAGGGGACCCGCGCTTCAATGCCTTCCGGTACGAGCTTTTTGGGCTCATCGTCGAATTGCATGTAGCGGGTTTTGCTGCCCTGCTGCATGGCCTTGATGGAACCCATGCCCCGCACAACCTTAAAGGTCCGCCCTTCATAGAGGATAGTGTCACCGGGACTTTCTTCCGTGCCGGCGAAGAGACTGCCGATCATGGCCGTATCGGCGCCGCCGGCAATGGCCTTGGCGATGTCGCCGCTGTATTTGATGCCCCCGTCCGCAATGACGGGCACGCCCGCGGCTTTGCAGACTTCGGCGACATCCATCACGGCAGTCAATTGGGGCACGCCCACACCGGCGACCACCCGGGTCGTGCAGATGGAGCCCGGACCCACGCCCACTTTCACGGCATCGGCACCGGCCTCGATGAGGTCTTTGGCCGCTGCGGCCGTGACAATGTTACCGGCAATGAAATCCGTATCCGGGAAGGCGTCTTTCAGGAGTCGCACCGTTTCGAGCACCATGACATTGTGGCCATGGGCACTGTCCACGACCAACACGTCTACGCCAGCATCGATCAAGGCACGGGCCCGATCTTTTTCGCCGGGTCCTACACCGAGAGCGGCACCCACCCGCAGGCGGCTTGAGGCATCGGTGCACCGGTTGGGGAAATCTTTGGCCTTCTTAATGTCTTTAATCGTCAGGAGGCCCTGGAGCTTGCCGGTCTCGTCGACGATGGGAAGTTTTTCGATGCGGTGTTTGTGGAGCAGCCGCTTGGCATCTTCATGGGTGGTGCCGGGGGCTACCGTAACCAGCCGGTCCTGGGGGGTCATGACACTCGCGATGGGCTTGGAATAGTCTTCCTCAAAGCGGAGATCCCGGTTGGTCAGGATACCGACGAGGGTGCCTTGCGCATCCGTAATGGGCACCCCGGAGATGTGGTAGCGCGCCATGAGGGATTCTGCATCTTGGAGCTTGCACTCGGGGCTGAGGGTAAAGGGGTCGGTGATGGTGCCCGACTGAGAGCGCTTGACCTTATCAACTTCCGTGGCCTGATCATCAATGGTCAGGTTCTTGTGGATGATGCCGATGCCGCCTTCCTGGGCAATGCCGATGGCCAGGCGAGCTTCGGTGACCGTGTCCATCGCCGCGCTGATGAGCGGGATGTTGAGGCGGATATTGCGCGTCAACTGGGTTTCGAGGTTGACGTCGCGGGGGAGCACGTTGGAGCGTGCCGGCCGCAGGAGGACGTCGTCGAAAGAAAGGCCTTTGGATATACGATGGTGGCTGCTCATTTTGCGTTCCAAGAGGTTTGAACCATGAATTCGTGCCCCGACCCCGAAGGCGCCCGCCGCTCCGGGTGACATATTATAGTTTCTGGTGCTTTCCCATGCAAGTTTTCGGACGGTTGATCGCTGCAATGCCTTTGGAAATAGCGGTTTAGAGGTGCCCGTTTACGGGAACATTTAACGATCCCGCGTTCCTCTGCTATACTTAGCACGTTTAGCACGACCCCGCCCCGTCCAGGGCGTGGAGGAGCCCCGCCCCTCCCGGGTCGTCGTCTGCAGCATGAAGCGAACCGGTTGGATAGAGCACTATGGAAAAAATCTACGTTTCCCGAGAGGGCCTGGAAAAACTCAAGGCAGAACTGGTCGAGATGAACCAGCGCCGCATGAAGGTGGCTGATGCGATAGAGCACGCCCGTTCGCTGGGTGACCTGAAGGAAAACGCGGAGTACCACTCAGCCAAAGAAGAGCAGGGCATGCTTCACGCCAAGATTTCAGACGTGGAAGACAAGATTTCCCGGGCGGCCATTCTCGAAGAGCAGGATATCGACACGAGCCGGGCCTACATGGGCGCTTCGGTGCGCCTGCGCAACGCCAAGACCAAGAAAGAACTGACCTACATCCTGGTGAGCCCGGTGGAGGCCGATATGGCCAATGGCAAGATTTCCACGGCATCTCCGGTCGGGAAGGCCATCCTCGGAAAGGCCGTGGGGGAAGAAGCCGTCGCGACAGTTCCCGCGGGCGAGCTTCGCCTGACGGTTCTGGAAATCACCTACTAACCCCCATTTCAGACCGACCGCGAACGTCTGAATCCTGTTTTTACATTAACCCCCGTTGCCTGGAGCCGCTTTCGCCGCGCGCGAGAGACCAACCCAACGAACTCGAAGTGTGCCATGCCAAAGAGAACTGACATTAAAAAGATTTTGCTGATTGGATCCGGCCCGATTGTTATTGGGCAAGCCTGTGAGTTCGACTACTCCGGCACCCAGGCCTGTAAGGCCCTGCGGGAAGAGGGCTACACTGTCGTACTTGCCAACAGCAATCCGGCGACCATCATGACGGACCCGGAAACGGCAGACCGTGTGTATATCGAACCCCTGACTGTCGAGTTCCTGGAGCGTGTCATTGCCAAAGAGCGTCCCGACGCCGTCTTGCCGACGGTAGGGGGGCAGACCGGCCTCAACCTCGCCGTCAATCTGGCCGAGGCCGGGATTCTCGAGAAATATAACTGCGAGTTGATTGGTGCAAAATTGCCAGCCATTCGCAAGGCGGAAGATCGCGGTGAATTTAAGGAGGCCATGATTAAGATCGGCCTCGACGTGCCCCGCAGCGAAGTGGTCCATACCCTGGAAGAAGCCCGCGAGTTCGGTAAAGAAGTTAACTACGCCGCCGTCATTCGACCGGCGTATACGCTGGGTGGCTCGGGGGCAGGGCTTGCCTTCAACAAAGACGAATACGAAGCGGCCGTCCAGTATGGCCTCGAAGCCAGCCCCGTGACCGAGGTGCTCATCGAAGAGTCCATCATCGGTTGGAAAGAATACGAGCTGGAAGTCATGCGGGACATGAAAGATAACGTCGTTATCATCTGTTCCATCGAAAATGTGGATGCCATGGGCGTTCATACGGGTGACAGTATCACCGTCGCCCCGGCTCAGACCCTCACGGATAAAGAGTATCAGGTCATGCGCGATGCGGCCGTGGCCATTATTCGCGAGATTGGCGTCGACACCGGCGGCTCCAACGTGCAGTTTGCCGTGGACCCCAAATCGGGACGCATGATCGTCATCGAGATGAACCCCCGGGTAAGCCGCAGTTCGGCCCTGGCCTCCAAGGCGACGGGATTCCCCATCGCCAAGATCGCGGCCAAGCTCGCCGTGGGCTATTCGCTCGACGAGATTCGCAACGATATCACCCGCGAAACCCCCGCATCCTTCGAGCCAACCATCGACTATGTGGTCACAAAAATCCCCCGCTGGGCCTTTGAAAAGTTCCCCGGCTCCGAGCCCAACCTGGGTGTGCAGATGAAGAGCGTGGGCGAGACCATGTCCATCGGCCGCACCTTCAAGGAATCCCTGCAGAAAGCCCTGCGGGGACTCGAAGTTGGCCGTTCCGGCTTTGTGGGTGACGGCGGCGTGAAGCCCCTCACCGGCGTGCCCGATAGCGAGGTGGAGAAGAAGGCCCTGTTGAAGGCGATGCGCAAGCCGACGCCCAGCAGAATGGGCCATATCGCCGAGGCCCTGCGCCTGGGTGCCACGGTGGAAGAAGTCCACAAAGCTACCTGGATCGATCGGTGGTTTGTGCGCCAGATGAAAGAAATCGTGGACCTGTACAAGGCCATGGAAACGGACAGTCCCGACGATCCCGCCGTGTTGCGCCGTGCCAAGCAGTTTGGGTTCTCTGATCACCAGCTCGCACGACTCTGGAATAAGAGCGATGACGCCATCCGGGCCAAGCGCAAGAAGCATGGCATCTTCCCCTGCTATCGACTGGTGGATACCTGTGCCGCAGAATTTGAGGCCTATACACCCTATTATTACTCGTCCTATGGTGACGAAGATGAATACAAGGGCAGCGACAAAGAACGCATCATTATTCTCGGTGGCGGCCCCAACCGTATCGGCCAGGGCATCGAATTTGACTATTGCTGTGTCCACGCGGCCTTTGCCCTGAAGGACGACGGCTACGAGACCATCATGGTCAACTGCAATCCCGAGACCGTGTCGACCGACTATGACACGTCGGACAGCCTTTTCTTCGAGCCCGTCACCTTCGAAGACGTGATGAACATCATTGACCGGGTGCAGCCCAAGGGCGTCATTGTCCAGTACGGTGGTCAGACCCCCTTGAACCTGGCCGAACGCCTGGAAGCGGCAGGAGCGCCCATCATCGGCACTTCGCCGGACAGCATTTCCCGCGCAGAAGATCGGAAACGTTTCCGCGATGTGGTGGAAAAGCTTAAGCTCCTCCAGCCCGCCAATGAGACCGCGGTCTCCTTTGAAGAGGCGGCGGAAATTGCCGAAAACATCGGCTATCCGGTAGTGGTGCGCCCCTCCTTTGTGTTGGGTGGCCGGGCCATGGAAATCGTCTACGACCGGGAATCGCTTAACCGCTATATGACCTACGCGGTCGAGGCTTCCCCCGAGGCGCCTATCCTTATCGATAAGTTCCTGGAGAGCGCCGTCGAGTTGGATGTGGATGCCATCTGCGACGGGGAGACCGTGGTCGTTGCCGGTATCATGCAGCACATTGAAGAAGCCGGTATTCACTCCGGTGACAGTGCCTGTATTCTCCCGCCCTACGATCTTGACGATGCGATCATCGAGCGGGTGAAAGAGCAGACCCGCGCGTTGGCATTGGAGCTCAATGTCATCGGACTCATGAATATTCAGTTTGCTATCCGGGACAATGACATTTTCCTGATTGAGGTAAATCCCCGGGCCAGCCGGACTGTGCCCTTCGTCAGCAAGTCGATTGGCGTGCCCCTCGCCAAGTTGGCCGCCCGCGTCATGGCCGGCAAGAAGCTCACGGAACTTGGCTTCACCAAAGATCCCGTGCCCCAATACACCTCCGCCAAGGAAGTGGTGCTGCCCTTCATCAAGTTCCCCGGCGTCGACACCCTGCTCGGACCGGAAATGCGCAGCACCGGCGAAGTGATGGGCATTGACAAAAACATGGGCCTTGCCTTCGCCAAGAGCCAGATTGCTGCGGGCAACAGCGTGCCGCTGAGCGGTACGGTGTTCATCAGTCTCAACAAGCGTGACAAGGCGAAGATCGGAACCCTTGCCAAAGACCTGGCCGAATTGGGATTCAAGTTCCTGGCGACAGACGGCACCGCCGAAGTACTTCGTAAAGAAGGCATCGAGGTCCAAGAGGTCTACAAGGTCGGCGAGGGTCGGCCCAACGTTGTCGACCATATCATCAACGATGAAGTGGACTGGATTATCAACACCCCCCTCGGTGCCGAATCCAAGTTTGACGAGCGGGCTATCCGCCGTACGGCCCTGGAAAACAACATCCCCACGATGACTACCCTGGCGGCGGCCCGGGCGGCCGTAATGGCCATTCGTGCGCTGAAAGAGGGGGATGTGTCTATAACGTCCCTCCAGGAATATCACGAACTCGGCAAGTAATCGCAGGCCGTGTCTAGAACGGCATACCCTGAATAATCCCATCGCGCGGTGCCCCACCAAGGGACACCGCGCGATTCCTCTATCCGGGGGCCGTCCGCCCGTGCCACGTCCACGACGCGCCGTAGGAGGGCGATGCCGAGTCACAAGTCCACCAGACATACCGCACGCTCCCGAGGCACGCGGGTTGAAGGCGTGCCGGAGGAGGGTTCGTGCGAATGGAGGGGGCGTATGGAACGTGTTAAGGTACCGCGCGAGACACTATGCCCGCTCTTCGGAGCGAAAATACAAAAACAGGAACACATACAGCAGGCAGGAAATCAGGTGCCATACCGCATGGCCCTGAAAAAGGGAATCGGGGCCGGTAAAGCGATCTTGAATGTCGAGGGTGCGAATGTGGGACGCAATGATGATGGCCACGAAGGCCGCGACAAACCACCGCAGCTGAAGATACTTGCCCGGCTGAACGAAGCTTACCCCCGCAAAAATAAACAACACCCCCGTGGAGTAGGCCGAGACCTCCCGAAACGAATAGTCCCACTTATAGTAGGTGAAGTAGAGACTTCCCACCACGACAAGGGTCCCGATCAGGGGCCACGAATGAACGACCCGCCTCGTCCAGGGAATCTCTATCCGCGGTAACCAGCTGCCAATCGGGATGGCCGCCAGACAAATCATGGCGGCATACATGGCCCCCACATCACACTGCTGCCCATAGCGGGTGAGGGAGGCGTGGAAGAAACCGCTTCCCAGGCCCGAGTAGATACCTGCCACGCCAAAGAGGAAGCTCTGGATCGGGGTGTGCGCCAGGTAACCCCGTTGGAGGGGACGTTTCTTTTTCCAATCGTTGAGCGCCAGCGCGATGGCATAGAAGCCAAAGAGGATATAGCTCAGATTGGACCACGTATTCATCCGCGTGCGAAAAACACTGTCCGCGTAGATGCGTTCGCCATACTGGGGATTCTTAAACTCGCCCGCGGGTTCCCAACCGTCCCATAGGGCCACGTCTTTGAAGATCAGGTAGACCACGATAAAGAGCGCCAGGACCGCCAAGGTGCCGCAGAGACCCACGCCATGCACCCATCTCGGAAGCCGGTCAATCTTGAGGCGAGCGGCTGTTTCCAATCGAAGTCGTTTCTCAATGGGGGCGACGAATTCGTCCATGGTCATCTCACATTCGCGCTACGCGTTTGCATCAGTGAACTGTGCTGTTCGTGGGCTGGGAAAGAATCACCCGGGAGGTGTGGGTATGCCACTGCGGACGAATGCTCGTTCCAGCGGCCCGACATCATAAAGTGTACTACGTCCTCTCCGGCGATTACCGAAGAACTTTGAAGTTCGACTGGTCCAGGAATTGCGCAATCGCCGCCGCCTGCTTCTGCGACTTGGCCGCCGCTTCCGAGGTGTCCGGCAGGTCATCAATAAACTGGATGGCCTTGCGTATCCACGTCTTTTGCTCTTCCAGCACGTCCTCGCGGGCGAGCTGGTTGACCAGAATGGCCCGGGCCGGCTTCCCAAAATGCTGGAGTCGCGTCGCCACACGAGTCGGGTCAATATACTTAAAACGCGGCGCGGACATTTCTTCCCACGTTTCCGTGCCATCGTACGTCTCCACGTAGGTCCCGATGATACGTGCCAGACTCTCCTCACCATACGGGTCGATGGCGGCGAGGCGTCCCACCGCGGCCTCCCGGACCCGTTGGTTCTCGCTCCGTAGACCGGCGTAGTAGCGTGCCCGCAGGTCATCCAACTGCAACACCGTAACGCCCCGGGGGATGACCAGCTGGGCCAGTTCAATGTTTCCGTCGCCAACGAAAATGGTCAAGGTCGGGTGGTCATCATAGACCCGGGTATCCGTCTCCTCTTTATGCAGGAAATGGGAGATGCCGCCCAGCAGGTTGAGTCGCCAATCATAGGTAAATTCTTCTTCGCCAAAGGCACTCGCCTTGCCAGGGCCAGGCAGCAGCGCAATCTCATGAACGGGAACCTGTATCGCCGCAAAATGCTCCAGCGCCACATTCAGGGATGCCGTGTCCCCGCGAAAATAATTGGTCTCACTACCATTAACCCAGACCTGGAAAATGCGGCTGGGATTGTCGACCACCTTCTCGGCACCGGGCCAATCCGTGTAATTGGCCGGCCCCACCGGGTCATTGCCTTCCATCGAGAAACCGAGGGCGGCAGCGTTGAGGCTGAAGCAGAGAAACGAAATCGCGAGGGTACAGCAGACAATGAAGGGGCGCATGGGCGAGTTTCCTTGTGTTCTTTGTCTCCGGTCGATGGGCTTCTTCGCGCCCTGGATGGTGGCTTCGTCAGGCTCGACCTTATAGTGAGTCTGCTGGAGTGCCGCGAGGGTGTCTTCCAGGCTGATCTGGCTCATGTGCTGGCAATGGATTTTTAGAAAATGCCCGCTCTATACGTAGACCGGGTTCCCGTACGCCTTATTCGCCGCGACTGCGAGACGCCCGGACGGCATCCAGAATGTCCGAAGTGATTGCCTTCGTGTCTATACCAGGAATGTCGAAAGGTGACTCACTCCGCGTTTTACAGGTGACGCTGGAGGTGTCTCCGCCACGACGGGTGATGAGGACTTCATCGTCACGGTTGGCGTCGAGCACCTCCGAGAGGTGTTGGCGGGCTTGTGAGTAGGTGTCTTGTTTCATGCGGTTAGTTCTAATACATCGTTGGTCAGGATTTCAAAAAGCACCTGTAACACTGTTTGAGGTGGAACCCAAAAACGCGCCCTCGGCGGGTGCCAGGGGCGCGTAAAAAAGTCTGCGTGTAATTTCGGTCTACCGAATTTCCAGCATCCGGTCGATGGGCTTCTTCGCGCCCTGGATGGTGGCTTCGTCGAGCTCGACTTTATAGCGAATCTGCTGGAGTGCCGCGAGGGTATCTTCCAAGCTGATTTGGTTCATGTGCTTGCAGCGGAGGTTGCAGCTGCGAATCATTTCGCGGTGGGGGAATTGACCGGCCATGTTATCACCCATGCTGCACTCGGTGAGGAGGGCGTAGCGGGGGGCGTCGACCTGTTCGATGTAATCCACCATAACCTTGGTGCTGCCGGAGACGTCGGCTTTCTCGATGACTTCGGGGCTGCACTCGGGGTGGGCAAGGACCACTGTGCCGGGGAACTGGCGGTGGATGTTGTCCACGTCCTGGGGCGTGAAAAGTTCGTGCACTTCGCAGCGGATGTTCCAGCCGAGTACGGCGGGCTTATCGGCGTCGAGGGCGGCGGCCGCTTCTTCGTCGAGGGCCGGGGCATAGGCGACGCCAATTTCGGCGGCGGTGTTGCGTGCCAGGAATTCATCGGGCAAAAAGATGATGCGCTTGTGGCCCTGATCGAAGAGGTGATTGAGCACTTTGCCCGCGTTGCCCGAGGTGCAGCAATAGTCCGATTCGACCTTCACGTCGGCGTAGGTGTTGATGTAACTCACGACCGGCACACCGGGGTACTTGGCTTTCAGGGCCTGGACGTCGCTCGCCTGAATACCGGCGGCGAGAGAGCAGCCGGCCTTGTCTGAGGGAACGAGCACGGTCTTGGTAGGGTTGAGCACCTTGGCGGTTTCGCCCATGAACCAGACGCCGCAAAAGATGATAATGTCGGCATCGGTCTTGGCGGAAACAGCCGAAAGGTGGAGGGAGTCGCCCACATAATCGGGCACGGAGTGGTAGAGGGCCGGCTCCATGTAATTGTGTCCGAGGATGACGGCGTTCATCTCTTTCTTCAAGAGATTAATCTGGTGGGCGATTTCCGCTTTGACGTCAATTTCGAATTCCGGCATGACCTCTTGCAATTTCTCCCGCAATTGCAAGCGGATTTCGTCCAACGAGGTACTGCACTCAAGCGCATTGGCGTAGGTCATTGTGAACTCGATTCCTCAATGGTGTCGTTCTAATGAACGTGCGTGCCAGACGGCGCAACAGGTGCGAAGGCTTTCGCGGGGGCCTGTCTGGCTTCCTTTCGTGACGCAGCGGTGTATAAAAGTGCCTCGAGGGCGTCGATTTAACTGCGGATACTATCATACCCTTCGTTGTAACTACAACGTCAGGGGGGCATTGCTTCGATTGGGTCGCGGTAAATGTGGCTTAGGATTCCGTGCTGACCTTGTCGGCCTCCCCGGTGATGGCCGAGTGTACGGCGTGCCAGGCAAGGGTCGCGCACTTGATTCGTACTGGAAATTCGCGCACCCCGGCGAAAACCCGGAGCTTGCCCAGGGTTTCTTCGTCAATGGCCGCATCGGGCTCATCGGTAATCATATGGTGGAAATGCTGAAAGAGCGCTTCGGCCTCTTCGCGGGTTTTCCCCTTGAGCACGGTCGTCATTACTGACGCCGACGATTTGGAGATGGCGCAGCCCGACCCCTCAAAGGCAAGATCGGAAATGACCTCACCATCGAATTTGATATGGACCGTGAAGTGGTCTCCACAAAGGGGGTTAAAACCCTCGATGCTCTGGTCCGCCCCTTCGAGCTTCTTAAAGTTACGGGGATTCTTGTTATGATCCAGAATGACCTGTTCATACAGTGCGCGGGAATCGGACATTAAGCAAATACCTTGTTTACATCTTCCAACGCCCCAATGAGCGCATCGATCTCTTCCCTGGTATTATACACGGCCAGGGAGGCCCGCGCCGTAGCAGCCACGCCAAAACGTTGCATCACCGGCTGTGCACAGTGGTGACCGGCGCGGATGGCCACTCCGTGATCGTCCAGAATCTGGCCGATATCATGGGGGTGGGCGTGTTCCATGG
This sequence comes from Candidatus Hydrogenedentota bacterium, assembly GCA_034669905.1. GTDB lineage: Bacteria > Hydrogenedentota > Hydrogenedentia > Hydrogenedentales > JAEUWI01 > JAEUWI01. Next base: position 20,951 of record JAXMOL010000068.1, on the reverse strand, counting down.
TGAAGGAAAGTACCCCCGCCTTCTTTTTTGCCGTGCCGATAATCTGGACCCCTTCGACCTGTTCCAGGGCCTGGGTGCCATAGTCGAGGAGGGCCGCTTCATAGGCCGCGATCTTATCCATGCCGATGGTGTTGAGGTAGTCCACCGTGGCACCGAGGGCGACCACGCCCGCAATGTGGGGCGTACCCGCCTCAAACTTGTAGGGCAGGGTGTTAAAGACCGTCTTCTCAAAGGTCACCGAGAGGATCATGTCGCCGCCGCCGTGGAAGGGGGGCATTTCCTCCAGGAGGGTCGCCTTGCCATAGAGGATGCCCATGCCCGTGGGGCCATACATCTTGTGGGCGGAGCAGGCGTAGAAGTCGACATCCAGCGCCTTCACATCGATGGGCATGTGGGGCGTGCTCTGAGCGCCGTCGAGTAAGACCGGCACGCCCATGGCATGGGCCTTTTCGATGATGGTTTCGATGGGGTTAATCGTGCCGAGGGCGTTTGATACGTGCACCACGGAGACGAGCTTGGTCCGCTCCGAGAGCAGGGCGTCAAACTCCTCCATGATCATCTCGCCATCGTCATTGATGGGGACCACCTTGAGGGTGGCGCCCGTCTCTTCGCAGAGCATCTGCCAGGGTACGATGTTGGAGTGATGCTCCATGTAGGAGATCAGGATTTCATCGCCCTCGCGGATGTGCTTGCGGCCATAGGTCTGGGCCACGAGGTTGATGGCCTCGGTCGTGCCTTTGGTGAAGATGATCTCACAGCCTACATGGGCACCGATGAACTGGGCGATCTTGTTACGGGCCGCCTCATACACATCGGTGGCCACCTGACTCAGGTGGTGCACGCCACGGTGGACGTTGGCATTCTTCGTGAAATAGTAATCCGAAATGGCGTCTACCACCTGGCGCGGCGTCTGTGACGTGGCCGCGTTGTCCAGATAGACGAGGGGCTTCCCATTGCGCTCGAGGCGGAGTATGGGGAAGTCTTCGCGGATCGCATCCACGTTCAATTCCCGACGAAGGGCGTCGAGTTGGTCGGTTTTTTTATCTGCCGTGAGGGGAGCCATAATACACCCTATTGTTTCGGACTGTATTTGTCGAAGATATACGCTTCCAGGCGATCGCGCAGGGCGTCGGCCTCAATTTCGCTGATTACTTCATCGGCGAAGCCAAAGGTCAACATGCCCCGGGCGGTTGCTTCGTCAATGCCCCTGCTCCGGAAGTAGAAAATAATCTCATCCGGGTGGGAGCCGACGGTGGCACCGTGGGTACACTTTACATCGTCCGCATAGATTTCCAACTGGGGTTTCGTGTCCAGCGTGGCATCATCGGAAAGGAGCAGGTTGTTGCTCAACTGGTCCGAGTCGGTCTGCTGGGCGATCTGGTCCACATTCACCTTGCCGGTAAAGACCGTCTTGCTCTTGCCGTCGAGGATGCCCTTATAGGCAATGCGGCTGTTGCAGTGGGGCGCGGCATGGTGGATGTTCAGCACGTTATCAATCAACCGTGCGCCATCATTTAGATATAAGCCGTGCAATGCGCACTCGGCGCCTTCCGCAGCAAATTTCACACAGCTCTGATTGCGCGTGACCTTACCTTCCTGGCTGACCACGAGCGCCGTGAGGCGGCTGTCCCGGTCCTGCAGGACTTCAGAAGTCGCCAGGTGGTTGCCTGCCGCGCCTTCTTTGACGGTCTTATAGGTGGTCAACTGGGCGTTGGCCCCCACGTAGATTTCTTCCACGATGTTGTTCAGGTAGTCGGTGTCGGCGTCGAGCCCCACATAGGAGGTCGTGACGGTGGCCGCACTGCTCTCTTCCAGGGCGATGACATTCCGTACATGGGCCGCTGCACCGGAAAGGCCGGTGGTGCTGACAAAGAGCAAGTGGATGGGTGTTTCGACTACGACCTTCTTCGGCACGAAAACGAAAGCACCATCCTGCAGAAAGGCGGCGTTCAGCGCCGTGTAGGCATTGCGGTTCTGTGCGATTTTGTGGGCGTGTTGTTGCAGCGCCGCGGAATCCTGATTTGCGAGCAAGCCGCCGACGACAACGCCATCGGGCAGGGCCGGGACCTGAGAGAGGGCACTGCTGAACTGGCCGTCTACAAAAACCAGTTCAACCCAGCCGGCTTCGGCGAAACTCACGTCCGTCAGGGCTGACGCCGTCAGCGTGTTGTTGCTGAGCGGTTGGGGGCGGCCATAGTGCGTGTTGGTGATGGGGCCAATATTGGTGTGGCGCCATTCTTCCATCTTGCTGTGGGGGAACGTCGTCGCTTCCAGCGCAGCTTTGCCCTCAGCATGGATGTCGCGCAGCCACGTGGCGTGGCCGTTTCCATCCTGCTGCGCAAGGTCCGCGAGGTAGCGCTCTTGGGGTTTTAATGCGGTAGCTTCTGACATGCTATGCTCCAGCGGTGTACACGGAGGACTGCTCCGCCACACCTGCTTTACGAAAAAAATCAACCAGATTACGGGTGAGGCCGTGCCCGGGGGCAGGGGCCTGCGAATCAGGTTGCGACCGCCTCTTCTTCTTCCCGAAGCCAGTCGTAGCCTTTGTCTTCCAGTTCGAGGGCCAGTTCCTTGCCGCCCGACTTCACGATACGGCCCTTGTAGAGCACGTGCACGAAATCCGGGACGATGTGTTCGAGGAGGCGCTGGTAGTGGGTCACCACGATGAAGGCGCGGTTGGCCGTGCGCAGCTTGTTGACCCCTTCCGAAACGATGCGGAGGGCGTCGATATCGAGGCCGGAGTCCGTTTCATCAAGGATGGCGAGCCGGGGCTCCATGATGGCGAGCTGGAGGATTTCGTTCCGCTTCTTTTCACCACCGGAGAAGCCAAAGTTTACAAAGCGCTCGGCAAAGCTGGGGTTCACATTGATGAGCTCCATCTTTTCCTTGAGCAAGTCGGCGAAGTCCATGGCGTCCAACTCTTCCATGCCCCGGCTGGTGCGGATTTCGTTCACCGCTGCCTTGAGGAAGTAGCTGTTCGTAATACCGGGAATCTCGACCGGATACTGGAAGGCCAGGAACATGCCGAGGCGCGCGCGCTCTTCGGCGGGCATTTCCAGCAGATCCTGCTCCAGGAAGGTGACGCTGCTCTCTTCTTCGTCCACGTCATAGGCGTCGTGGCCGGCGAGTACCTGGGCCAGCGTGCTTTTGCCGGAGCCGTTGGGCCCCATGATGGCGTGCACTTCACCGGGTTTGACCGAGAGATTGATACCGTTGAGGATTTGGTTGTCATCAACAGACACTTTGAGGTTCTTGACTTCGAGCATTTATCCGACGCTCCCTTCGAGGCTCAGGCTCAATAGATTCGAGGCTTCCACGGCAAATTCCATGGGCAGGTGATCGAAGACTTCCTTACAGAAGCCGTTTACCACCATGGAAATGGCGTCTTCCTGGCTTATACCTCGGGATTGGCAATAAAACAATTGGTCTTCACTGATTTTAGACGTAGACGCTTCGTGCTCCACCGAAGAGGAGTGATTGCGCACGTTGATATAGGGAAAGGTGTGGGCGCCACACTCATTACCGATGAGCAGGGAGTCACACTGGGTGTAACTCCGGCTGTTCACCGCCTTGGGCATGACCTGTACCAGGCCGCGGTAGCTGCTGTCGCTTTTACCAGCCGAGATGGTCTTGGAGATGATGGTGCTCTTCGTGTTCTTGCCCAGGTGAATCATCTTCGTGCCCGTGTCGGCCTGCTGATGATTGTTGGTCAGGGCCACCGAGTAAAACTCGCCCACGGAATTGTCACCCTTGAGAATGCAGCTCGGATATTTCCACGTCACCGCAGAGCCCGTCTCGACCTGGGTCCAGGAAATGCGGGCATTGTCTTCGCAACGGCCCCGCTTGGTTACAAAGTTATAAATGCCGCCTTTGCCTTCGGTGTCGCCGGCATACCAGTTCTGCACCGTGGAGTAGCGCACCGTGGCCCCTTTGAGGGCGACGATTTCGACCACGGCCGCGTGCAACTGATTTTCGTCGCGCATGGGGGCCGTGCAGCCTTCGAGATAGTTGACCGTCGCACCCTCGTCGGCCACGATCAGGGTCCGCTCAAACTGGCCCGTGTTTTCCTGGTTGATCCGGAAATAGGTGGACAGGTCCATGGGGCACTTGGTGTTCTTCGGGATGTACACAAAGGAACCATCACTGAATACGGCGGAGTTCAGGGCCGCATAGAAATTATCTCCCTGGGGCACCACCGAGCCGATGTATTTCTTCACCAGTTCGGGGTGGTCGCGGAGGGCCTCCGACATACTGCAGAAGATGATACCGCGCTTCGCCAGGATATCTTTGTGGGTCGTGACGACGGAGACACTGTCATAGACGGCGTCGACGGCCACGTTGCTCAGGCGCTTCTGCTCCTGAAGGGGGATGCCGAGCTTCTCGAAGGTTGCGAGCATTTCGGGATCGACTTCGTCGAGGCTGTTGAGCTTTTTCTTTTCCTTGGGAGCGGAATAGTAGCTGATAGCCTGAAAGTCGGGCTTTTCATAATGGACCTTGGCCCAGGTCGGCTCTTCGCCGTCGAAACGCTTCCACGCTTCATAGGCCTTGAGCCGCCATTCCAACATCCACTCGGGCTCTTGTTTCTTTTCGGAAATCAGACGAATGACGTCTTCGTTCAAGCCGACCGGAATGGTCTCGGACTCGATATCGGAAGTCCAGCCATATTTATACTCCCGCTGAGCGGCTTCGGCGGCGCGCTGATTACTCTGTTCCACGCGGGTGCCGGTATATTGGGCTGTTTCCAGATTTCCGGAGGGGGAAGCCATATCTACTCTCCTGTACTGCGACCCAATAGAAGTGACTCTATCGGTAGCGTTTGTCGTATCGGATTTTGGGGCGCCTGGTATTCATCCCGCAGGTGCAACGGGCCATGTGTATGAAGGGAATGTGGACCGTCTCGGACGGCACCCGAGCCGGGCTGCGGATGCTCTTACCCTTGAAAGACCTGTTTGGCAGGTCCACAACACAGGTAACAGCATGGACTTACGATTTATTCCCGTCGGGCCAAATGACGGCGAAACACACACCCGTCCCAAGAATGGAATGTGCGTAAGTCCTTATTTTAGCACATCGGCACGGGGCATGGAAACGGAAGCTTCCCGCGAACTGCGCCGATGTCTTTTTCTGCCCCCGGCGAAGGCCGGCTCGCAGCGTGGATCGTCCCGTTGGTTCCTGCTACTATCTAATTTCGCTTAACAACCCACGATGTGGAAATAACCTGGGAGTTCAATCCAAACCATGAGTCAATCACACCTGCCCCGCCCGGCTATGGGCCGCCGCGAATTCATTACCACCAGCACCCTGGCCGCCGGTGCCGCGGCTGCCGTGCTCACCGCGTCGGGAAAACCCGCCGTTGCGGCTCCGAAACGCAATATGATCAAGTCGCTTAAGATGGGCATGATTGCCAATAAGGATGGCGACGGAAATCCCATCAGCATCGACGAGCGCTTCGCCATGGCCAAGCGCGCAGGCTTTGCCAGTGTGGAGCCGGGCACCATCTATGACGACGGCACCTTGTCCGAATATGCCAAGGCCATCGAAAAGCACGAGTTTCCCGTGGATGCCATCGTCTGTTCCAAGCACTGGGGCAAGCCCCTCAGCGATGTCGACCCGGCGGTCTATGAGCAGACCATCGAAGACATGCGCCTCAGCATGAAGAATGCAAAGGCCCTGGGCGGCGACATGGTCCTCCTCGTGCCGGCGGTGGTCAATCCCCAGACCCGCTATGCCGATGCGTGGACCCGCTCGGTGGAACGGATTAAGATGCTGGCGGAAGACGCGGAGAAGATGGACATCACCATCGGTATTGAAAACGTCTGGAACAAGTTCCTCTTAAGCCCTCTGGAAGCGGCCGCGTTCATCGATGAAATCGGCAGTAAGCGGGTCCAGTTCTGGTTCGACGTGGGTAATGTGGTGCAGTTCGCCTATCCCGAAGACTGGATCCGCACCCTGGGCAAGCGCATCGCCCGGGTCGACATCAAGGACTTCGAGCGGAAAACCAATTCCTTTGTGGAACTGGGCAAGGGCGACGTGGACTGGCCCGCCGTCATGACCGCCTTTGACGAGGTGGGTTATGAAGGCTATATCGCCGCGGAAGTCCGGGGAGGCGACGAAGCCTACCTCACCGAGGCCGTTTCCAAGCCCATGGACGGGTTTGTGGCACTGTAAGATTAAATTGAACGCGGAAAGGACCTAAAGGACCCAAGGGACGAAAAAGACGGTTGGAGTCGCAGCTTTGCCATGACACGAGGCTAAGACTCCCGCTCCGTCCTTAGCACGACAGTGGCAGTTCCAAGTCCCCGTCCTTTAAGTCCTTTCCGTCGTTCAGGCTCTTTCTTTTAGATTCCGGGGTGAGGAGTATCTTGCATTGAGGATCAGATTCGCGCGCTTTAATTGATCGTATTCAACGCCTGATATCCCTGCCACTCTGCGCTGCGCGATGGCCATCATGCAAAGCCATACCAGGTCAGGCAAATCCGTGATATCATCCTAGAGTACGACCTTGGAGACGAAATCTGATGGAAAAGTATGAAGTCATTATATATTGGAGCGATAAGGATCGGGCCTACATTGCCGAGGTTCCCGAGCTTTCCGGTTGTGTCGCCCATGGCACCTCGCAGGAGGATGCGTTGGCCAATTCCAAGGTGGCGATGAGATTATGGCTGGAAACGGCGGAGGAATTCGGCGACCCGATTCCGGTGCCCAAGGGCCGCCGTCTCGAATTCGCATGAACGGGATGCGAAGTCCCAAGAGTTCTAACCACGAATGAACACGAATATACACGAATTATAGGGCTGAGGATGAAACTATTCGTGTCAATTAGTGTTCATTCGTGGTTAGATTTTTTTTGAGTGATTGGAGTTCGATGGCGAAACGCTGATCGGTTCGTGGTCAGCCAGCGTGATGGGCAAGGATGTCAGGAGATTGCATCGCATGAAAAGAATCGGCCTGTTCCACATCATAGTGGCATTGTTCAGCGGGACGGCTCTGTTCGGTCTTGCCGCCCATGCCGCCAACGCCACCCCCAACATCGTCATCATCCTCGTCGATGACATGGGCTATGGCGACCCGGGCTCTTTCAATCCCGACTCCAAAATTCCCACGCCCCATATAGACCGCCTGGCGGCGGCGGGCATGCGCTTCACCGATGCCCACGCACCTGGCCCCTTGTGTCACATGTCGCGCTATGGCCTTCTCACCGGGCGCTATCCCTTTCGCACCGACGTGAAACCCTGGCGGGAACGGCCCCTCATCGATGCCGACCAGATGACCATCGCCTCCTTGCTCCAAGGCCAGGGCTACCAGACCGCCATGGTCGGGAAGTGGCATGTGGGATTTAAGGAAGACGGCTACGACAAGCCCCTGCCCGGTGGCCCTATCGACCGGGGTTTTGACCGCTATTTCGGCATCCGGGCTTCCACCGATATCCCGCCCTACTTCTACATTCGCGGCGATCGCGTGGTCCAGCCACCCTCTAGTTTTATCGCGGCCAACAACAGCGAAGGCTGGTCGCCGGTACAGGGGGCCTTCTGGCGGGAGGGTGGCATTGCGCCCGACCTCGTGTTGAAAGACGTGCTGCCGAAGTTTACCGACGAAGCCATCACCGTGATTGAAGAAGCGGATCGCAACAAACCCCTCATGCTCTATCTCGCCTACCCCGCACCCCATACGCCCTGGCTCCCGTCTCCCGAATATGTCGGTAAGAGTGGGGCGGGTATGTACGGCGATTTTCTGATGATGGTCGATGCCCAGATTGGTCGGGTACTCCAGGCCTTGGATACCCACGGCCTCTCCGACGACACCCTGTTGATATTCAGTTCGGACAATGGTCCCGTCTGGTACGAAGAGGATGTGGCCCGTCTTGGCCATGACGCCTCGGGCGGCCTCCGGGGCATGAAGGGGGATGCCTGGGAGAATGGACACCGCATGCCCTTCATTGTCCGCTGGCCCGGGGAAGTGGCCCCAGGCTCCACCAGCGATCAGATGATTTCCTTCGTCGACTTCCTCGCGACCTTCGCCGAACTTACGGGCGCGCCCCTGCCCGAAGGTGCCGGGCCCGACAGCTTCAGTTTTCTCTCCGTGTTGCGGGGGACCCAGCCCGACGGGGAGCCCGTGCGAAAACATCTGGCCCTCGAGTCGGCCACCGGTGCCAGAATGCTTCGCGACGGACCGTGGAAATTCATCAACGCACTGGGTTCCGGCGGCTTCAGCAAACCCCGCACGATAAAGCCGACTCCCGGTGGCCCCACGGGACAACTCTATAATCTGGACGAAGATCCCGGCGAATTGAAAAACCGCTATCTCGAGCTGCCGGAAAAGGTGGCCGAGATGGAAGCCCAGCTCGCGGCCATCGAGGCGGCCACACAGACCCGCCCCTGACCTCAGAGACGTACACAGGGACGCAGCCATTCCTGTCTGCGAAAAAGCGTCGACAGACAAAAACCAGTTGCCCCCGGCGAAACGACGCCTGCCAACGGGGGTTGACCATTCCCGCCACGGCGCGTCTACGACCTGGTCGACATACCGCCCACTTCCGTATCCATCGGGCCCGTGATGTTTCCCAGGCAACGTGGCGTCCCGAGCCCCAGGCTTGGGCAGTTCCTCCCTTTGCGCTGCGCCAAGTGGGTGCGCGTATTAACGTACCTTTTTGTGTCGACCAGGAATGGTCAACCCCCTGTTGGACACGTCAGATTACTCTTCATTTTTCCCTTCGAACTACTATCCAATTGATTCTACTACCTTGTCATAATAATGGTTACAATCGTGAAGCAGCCTTCGCTCTATTCCGAATCCGTTGCTCACGGAAGGCACGGAAAGACACGGAAAAACAACTACTACCCGCACAATTCGTGTAAATTCGTGTTCATTCGTGGTTCAACCGTTTTTCGCTGCGGCCAACGCCAGTTCCAAAGCGTTCTATGGTATAACCCTTGGGTGTCACGTCATCCCATCAGAAGGTCCTCGCCTATGTCCCTCAAATCAATCCTATGTCTCGTTGCTTGCCTCAGCCCGGCCCTCTCGGTCTCCGCAGAAAGTTTTGTCCTGGAACAAGGGCAAGCGGGCTACACCGGTTTTCGGGACACGACCCTCTTCGAAGACTTGGTGAACAACGCCGGGGGCGGCATTGACGGCATCTTCTCCGGCACCATCCGCACGGGCTTCCTCCGTCGCGCCTTACTTAAGACCGACCTCAGCGCCCTGGAGGCCACCGCCAACGTTACCGCCGTCCGTCTTGAATTGGTGGTGGAGCGTTCCGGCGGAAACTTTGGCGATGTGGAATACGGCCTCTACCGCGTCACGACCCCGTGGGGCGAAGGGGATGCGGCGATTCCTGGAGAGCCCGGCGGCGTGGGAACCCGGGCCGAAGCAGGCGACGCCACCTGGAATGAAGCGGCCTTCATGGCTACCTCTTGGACCACACCCGGTGGCGATTTCGTAGAAACACCCAGCGCGCGAGCCTTCGCCGGACAGCAGGGAGCCCACATCGTGTGGGACAGCCCCGGCATGGTGGCCGATGTTCTCGCCTGGCTGGCGGATCCGAGCACCAACCATGGTTGGGCGATTCTCGCTATCGAAGAAGGGCGCCCTCAACGCACCAAGAAGTTTTTCAGCTCCGAAGCCCTGAGCAATCGCCCTCGCTTGACGATCATTACCGACGGAGCCGAAGGTGAAGGTGAAGGCGAAGGTGAAGGTGAAGGTGAAGGTGAAGGCGAAGGTGAAGGCGAAGGTGAAGGTGAAGGTGAGGGTGAGGGTGAGGGTGAGGGTGAGGGTGAGGGTGAGGGTGAGGGTGAGGGTGAGGGTGAGGGTGAAGTGCCCGTTGCTGGCTGTTCAATGGATGGGGCGAAGTCGTGGCTCAATGACGTTCGACACTACGCGTCGGACGTGTTGCTCTTGGGTGTGGCACTGATGGTCTTGTTGGGGCTTCCGTTCCGCAACGAATAAATGACGAACTTCTGCAGTAGTATGACCAGATTTCTGCTCGGGTAAGTGGGTTTGCATAACGTCTGGAGGGTCGTGTGACCTATTATTCAATGGCTGTGCGTGTCGGTCTGATAGGAGCGTTTAGTCTGTGCCTGCTCAAAGTGCCGAGCGAGACGGCATTGATTCGACTCAAGCCGCCAACCGTCGGTCAGTGGGTGATGGACCGTGCTGCAGTGTTGCCCCAAGAGGAAGAGCGCGCCATCGCCGCGCGCTGTGAGGAGGCTTTCGTAGATACTGGGGTTCCCATCATCGTTGTGGCCATCAATACCATGTCGCTGTATGCCCGCGAAGGGACACCCATCGAAGTGCTGGCCCGCAATACCTTCGAGGCCTGGGGCCGAAACAACGACTTCCACTACCGCGCCTCCTGGCGCAAGGGTATGCTTTTATTCGTCTCCATGAAAGACAGGAAAGCGCGCATCGAATTGGGTGCCGATTGGGCAGGAACCGCAGACGAACAATGCGAGCAGATTATGCAAGGCTTTATCCTGCCCAAATTCAGAGCAGGAGAATACCCGGCTGGAGTTGCATCGGGGGTCGATGGTTTGATTCACTTGGCCAAGGGAGAGGGTTATGCGCTGACAGGGCGGCAGATTTTGCGGGGGATCTGGTATGGGTTGATAGTGACGCCGGAGTCCATCATGACGTTGATGGTCGTGATTGGCTTCATTTTTTTTCCAAACTGGTTCACGCCGAAAACGAAGCGTTCCAGCGCGGGACGTGGTTCGTGGGACGACTATGACTCGGACAGTGGAGGCGGGGGCGGCGACTCCAGCTACGGTGGCGGGGGCGGTGCGACGGGGTCATGGTAGCTCTTGGAGGTAATATGACGATACGCTTTCTCAGTCGTTCCTGGCGGGCGGTGATATTCGTGCTCCTGTTGGAGCCGATTGCCTTGGCAATGGGGGCCACTCCAATCTCACTGGAGCCGCCGGAATCGGGGGTGTATATACTGGATCACGCACGGCTCATAACCGACAAGGGTGAACGGGAAATACATGCCCTGGCAGATGCCTTTCACACCGAGCAGAACATTCCATTGGTCGTAATTACGATAGATTCTATGGACGACCATAGTCGGTTCAGGTATGACATCGAAACCTTTGGCCGTAAACTCTTCAACCAATGGGGGCGGGATCCCCAGTTCGCTCTCAGGGATTCATGGCGACGGGGTGTTTTGTTGCTGGTATCGAAGAACGACCGGAAGGCCCGCATTGAACTCGGGTTTGATTGGGCGGGTCGGTACAATGTGCAGTGTCAGCGTATTATGGATCAGCTCATTATCCCGGAGTTTCGAGAGAAACGTTATTCCACCGGTATTCTCCAGGGGGTCATCGGGCTGCGGGCCATGAGCCGGGGGAAGGAGCTGCCGAAATGGTCCTCGGAGGACATCAGGGCAGTGTTGGGTATCGGGGCCTTGTTGGGCGGCCTGGGTCTTTTGGCGCTGATCTGCCACATGATAGAGGGCAGACTCCCTTCCGGTCGGCGTGGGCGTTATCAGCGCGATCATGACTACGGTAGTTCCAGCTACGGCGGCGGCTCCAGCAGCGGCTCAGACTACGGTGGCGGGGGCGGCGCGACGGGGTCATGGTGAAACGCGAGAGGTGAATAGAATCGCCCTGCCGGTAGTACTACCCTACAACGCATTTCGGCGGGATTCGGGTGAGGGTCCGCCGTCTGGTAGACTGGGGGCATAGCAAGACAAGGGAGGGTGTTTGCCCCATGCGATTACAACGACTTTCAGGAGCGGTGGTGATGGCCATCGCCTTATGCCTGGCCCCCTGGCTGGCCACCGCGCAGGATATCGCCATTGAGCCCCCGGCGGAAGGAGCCTTCGTCCAGGACTTAGCCCAGATGGTGAAGTCCGATGATGTGCTGGCCATTCGGGAAATCGGCGAGCAGCTCCTTTCCGACCTGGCGATTCCCATTATCGTCGTAACCGTTGATTCCATGGGCCAATATGGTGGTGGAAACTGGCGTATTGAAACTTTTGCCCGGGTCCTCTTTGACCAATGGGGTATTGGCCACGAGACCATCGAAGGCGAATCCTGGAACCGGGGCATTCTCCTGGTGGTTTCGAAAAACGACCGCAAGGCCCGCATCGAACTCGGCGCCGATTGGGCGGGCGAGTATGATGCCACCTGCCGGGAAATCATGGATGGACAGATCATCGCCAATTTCAAGCAGGGAAACTTTTCCGGAGGCATTCTCGCCGGTGTGCAGGCCCTGGATAATATGTCCCGCGGTTTAGAGATGCCCAAGCCGGTCCAGCCCCCCTGGTTCTGGCCCGTGACCATCGGGGTCATTGCGTTGGCGATTTTTTCGGCCGTGTCCCTGGCCCGCAGTGGTGCCAGTGGCTGGGCATGGATTCTCTGGGCGGCCATCTTCGGCATCATCGGCATGATTTTGTATCAGATGGCTACCAACTCCGGCCGTGGGGGTGGCGGCGGATTCAGCGGTGGAAGTTTCGGTGGTGGTTTTGGCGGCGGCGGTGGTGCAACGGGTTCGTGGTAGGAGGAGTTATCCATGCGTACAGCAAGTGAGTTTTTGACCAAAGAAGAACAGGCCACCGTGGAAGCCGCCGTGGTCGCCGCAGAAAAAAAGACTTCCGTCGAAATCGTGCCCGTCGTGGCCACCGCCTCGGGACGCTACGACCGGGCCGAAGATATTGTCGGACTCTGGCTCGGCGCCATTCTCATGGTCGTGTTGTGGTTTCTGTGGCCGGTCGTCCCCGTAGAAGTCGGCGACTGGGGCGCTTCCTTGCCGCTCAACTATTTCGGTTGGCTCGTCGCCTTACTTGGCGGTTTTGTCGTCGGCGCGGCGATTGCCTCCCGGGTGGGTTGGCTGCGCCGCCTGGTAACCTCCCGCAACGAGATGAAAGAAGAAGTGGAACGGCGAGCCCGGGAAGCCTTCTTCGACCAGCGCATCCACCACACCGAAGGCGCCACGGGCGTGTTGATTTACGTGTCGGTCTACGAGCGGCTCGTCCGCGTGTTGGCCGACGACGCCGTGGCGAAGGTGCTACCCGAAGGCGAAATCGCAAAAATCTGCGAAGGCCTTACCAAAACCCTGGGCAGCACACCCGCCGAGGGAATGGTCGCAGCCATCGCGTCTCTGGGTGAACAGTTGGCAGGCCCCTTGCCCCGCGCCGAAGACGATGTGGATGAGTTGGCGAATGCCGTGGTCGTGATCGACTGAGGCGGGCCTTTCGCCTCCGTTTCACCGAACGTTCACGAGGGGTGCCACCCACCTACGGCGCGTCGTGGACCCTCAAGCGGAGGAGCGAAGCGGGGGAAGTTTGTGGGTGAGGGGTTATTCGCGGGTCCCAGCAATCAACTTTTCGTGTTGCCAACCTGTTGACGTCTATGCTGTAGCGGCAACGGGTGTTGCTGTTATGCTCCCCGAAGTGGGCTTCTTTAGTCTACCGGACGAGCGGGATGTTTCCGTCACCCCCGCCTGTCAGGTGTTCGTGAGACAACTGTCCCACAGGTCCCAACGGTCCCACACGTCCCACGTTAACGCAGTATCATGGCGACGCCACCACAAACTCCACAAACACGGTTTCACCCGCGGGCACAACAACGGGGTCGCCGGTCTTCAATGACGCGGACCCGCCCGCTGTCCACCGGCGCATCTCCGCCGCAGAAAAGCGGGGCGCAAGCCGCACCGTGGCCGCCTTTTCCGGCTCCACGATAGCGGGCTTATCCTTCGTCTTAATGACCCCGTTATTGTTCACCAACGCCACCACCCAGCCTGCGGCGTTCCGATTGATTTGATACTGGATGGGGTCTCCCTCCACGGCGATGGGCATCTGCGCTTCTACGAGTGCCGTGAGGCGCTCATTGGAAATCGCAGCTGGCCGTTCCGTCTCTGGGTTTTCCCACAACTCCAGCACCTCCACCGCTCCCGTGCCCGAAAGCCGTGCAAAGTCTTCCCCCAGGGCTTCCACATGACGGGGATGGATCAGGAGCGTGCTGCCCGCACGGAGGGCGTCGAAAAGGCGCGCCACAAAGAGCCCATCAAATTCTATATCACCCACCAGGAGTATCACCGGATAATTTCCCAGCGTCTCGGCAGGGGCCGTGTTCAGCAATACATCAAAGCTTTCCCCATAGGGCGTGGGGCGGAGGTAACCCGCCTCCGTGTTGCCCGGCTCCACCGGCGGCGCGTGGAAGAGGTCCGTGCCGGGGAAGAGCTGCTCTTCAAAGAGGTCGGTAATCTCCACATCCCCCGCCGTGGGCTCCAGGATGCCCCAGGGCTTGGCCATAAAACCGTTATAGCCCGCATAGTGGTCGAGGACCACGGCGATGGGCGTATAGGGCACACCCCGGTCGTGGTTACGCATGAAGGCGAAGACCTCCTTCGCCCGCTCGGCGTGGGACGTCAGGCGCCACTTCGGCTCACCGGGTTCGAAGAAAATGGCAATGCTGTTTTCCGGCGTCACCATAGCCGCACCCGCAAACCACGCGTGGAGCCACATGCGCGTATAGAAGCTGAGGGAGTGCCCCGCGTCCAGTCCCCGCGCGCCCCCGTTTTCCATGCGCAAAGGCCCGGCCGTGGTGACCGCCCCATGCATCCAGGGACTCACCTGGACGGTCCACGGAATGCCCCACTGGCGCGATGCCCCGCGAGAGAAGGCGAACTTGGATTGGGCAAAGGCAATGTTTTCGCCCACTTCCAGGCCGATGAGCTTGGCACCCCACTCGGCGGCATAGGCCTCATAGTGGGAGTGGCCCGTGACGCTGAGATTGCGCCCCCGCATGGCCCGCTGGCGCGTGAGGAAGTAGTCACGCAGCACGCCATAGGCTTCCTGTTTACTCTTGGGCATCACGTCGTAACCGGCCAACCCCTCGGGCTTCATCTCGTGTTTGAATTCATCGAAGCGATCGCCGAACTGGGCCCGCCAATACCCCTCGTTCATGGAAAGATTGTGAAAATAGTATCCCCACTCGCCGAGTTGGATGGCATTAAACGCGCCGCCTGCTTCGAAGCCCTGGATAGCCGCCTCGTCTTCATCGGTCAGAAAACACACCCCGCCCTCAATCTGGAAGCCGGGATAACCGGGGTACGCCACCAGGGGCCAGCCCAAGGTGCCGAGATAGGCGAGCATTTCGGCGGAGTTGGCATGGGCCGCCGGACCGGGGTCAAAGCCATTGCCCAGGCCTTCGCGCTCCATGACTTCCACGAGCGCTTTGAGCCCTTCGAGGTCACCGGGATAGCTGTACATGGTGAAAACCACCTCCGACTGTCCGGGCAGCAAGAGGGGTTGCCAGGCATCGGGGATGGCGGGGTTAGTCGACTGGCCGAGGGCGGTGAAAAGCAGGGCAATAAGGGCGGTGGTCATGGGTTACTCCTGGTGGTTTAAGAATTTCGTGGATGATACCAGATTGGGGGGAGCGAGGATTGGGAGGGACCCGCTGTAGGAGTAATCGAATCTAAATGCCGCCAATCGCTTATGAGAACCGTCTGGTCGTGCCGCGCGATCCCCAAAAGGCGAGTTTCAACGAGTCCTGACGGGTTCGTGCGGGTGGAGCGTGAAGGTTGGAGAGACAGCCAAATCGATTCAGGTCGGGCGTCCGACAGTGCCGGTGGCGAACGGGGTACATCCGCTCGGGTGAGACTCTCTCGACATAACCCCAGACAAATCCGCGCTCCACGCACACGAATAGGCGTAGCCTAATCGCGTGGCACGGGATTGCTGCGTTCTTGGATGGCGTGGATGACAGCAGAATGGGTCCCACTGGGGTTTATGGGCCGGCAGGGAGCACCCATGCCGAAGGGCCCCTCCCGTCCCTGTTACGACGACAACGTGACATGGCACAATCCAAAATTGACAGATCATCAAAATTAAACTAAACTAAGTTTAGTCTATTGGAGTATGCCCCAATGAAATCAGTGAACATCCACGAAGCAAAAACCCATCTTTCCCGCCTCATCCAACGGGCCGCCGCTGGTGAAGAAATCATCATTGCCAAAGCGGGGACCCCGCTGGTGAAGTTGGTGCCCTACGTGGCAACCCGGGAAGCACGCAAACCGGGCTGCTGGCGGGGAAAGGTTCGTATCGCCGATGACTTCGATACGTTGCCGGAAGACATCGCCGCGGCATTCCATGGGGATTCCACGTGAATCTGCTCCTCGACACCCACGTGCTCCTTTGGTGGCTGGGCGACGATAGGATGTTGGGAGCGAAAGCGCGTGCCGCCATCGCCAACCCGGATGCGAAGGTCTTCGTCAGTGCGGCAAGCGCCTGGGAAATCTCCATCAAGATGACACTGGGAAAACTCGACGCCCCGGAAAATCTTGAGGAGGCGTTGGGCACGAGCGGATTCACGTCGTTGCCTATCACGGTCGAACATGCCCTGGCGGCAGGACGTTTGCCAGAACATCACCGCGATCCCTTCGACCGGATGCTCATTGCCCAAGCCCAATTGGAGAGACTGACCCTCGTGACCCACGATGGGGCTTTCGGGCAGTACGACGTAGGGCTCCTCGACGCGTAGGGCTGGGCGGAGTCCCATCACCCACAAACTTGGCCAGGAATCGTCCGGGTGTGTAGGTGGCACGTTTTAAGTGCCCTAGTTTTTCTTGGTTTTTCGTGCTTGCCATCAAATCCACTAAAAGAGTGGCACCTTTACGGACGCGAGGTACGAGCGGCCTTATGGGTGAGGATTGCTGGGAAACCCTTCTAATGAGGCGTGGAGAGTGGAGGGGCAGCTGGACCCGAGGAAATGTTCCCGTAGGTAGACTTGGGTGGTAGAATTTTGAAACGCACGAATGCTCGGCAACAACAGTTCTAGAACGAGATCCATTCAAATTTCGCGTCGCCAGTGTCACGGTTGTAGGAAAGATAAAAATGGCTACCGCCGCCCAATAATTCAAAGTAGTCGACGTTTACTGATTTCATGTTGGTACCGTAATTCTGTCGATTTTTCCCGGGTTCGAGTTTGAATTCCCTTATGAGCTCGTCAATCAAGGCTTCCTCTGGCGTGTTGAAGTAGAGAATCTCGTGCTCATCGAGAATATTGTTTCGATTTTGATACGTGACGCGGGTCACATGTGATGGGACGGGGCGTTTCAGGAGCTTCTCGAATCCGGAATGTGCGTAGCGGGTGTCTGGCCCTTCAATCACTCTCATGACAATAGGGGGCGTCCCGCCCAATGCGCTGAGGAATGTAGACAGGACGTACACCAATACCGCCACCCAACACGTTATGTTGAGCGGAAATCGCATTTCACCGGTGTTCGGATTTCGTTCGTCAGATTCGGGAGCGCGTATGAACTCGCGCCAGAAGTATCCCAGGAAACAGAAGGGGCTTATCACGATGTAGAGGAACAAAAGTGGCAGAAGGAGAAAGATAAATAGCCCAGCGATGTTCGCCAGGAGGGTGCTCTGGGTTAGCCAAATTGCTGCGAGGACTGCGTGGACGCCGAGTATGGTCAGCAGCACCTTCTCCGGGAAGTAAAATAGTTGTACCGGATCTTTTTGGGGATTTGTATCTGTATTTTCCACCGTAGTATCTCCAACTGTCCGCAATCTCATACCTTAACTTCGATAGTAAATAGTTCTTTATATCATAAAGCGAACGTGTGCGCAAGGGTTTTCATACCTCCACTGTCATTGCGTATGCAGGGTCGAACGTAGCAATACCCCCACCCACAAGCGTACGCCGGGAACCGGCGATGAGTCAGGGTGGCACCCGAAGTGGGCTCTAGAGACCGGGGGACCCCTGAACGCCACCCGTATCGGCTACGCGCCCGCAGGCAATTCGTCCCACAGGTCCCAGCGGTCCCACCCGTCCCATGAAGAGTCGGCCTCAAGGCGTTGGCACCACCCATCTCACCGCTCCATTCCGAAACGCCACCGTTTCAAAACGCAACAGTCCATGTCCACCAAAGTCCCTAAGTCCTTTGTTTCCAACAAACCCTACCTTGGCACGCTTCTTTCTCTTTTTATGGCAGCAACTAACCATTACGAGGAGAAAATCCCATGCGATTCGATAAACTGACCATTAAATCCCAGGAAGCCCTGGCGGAAGCCGTGGACCTGGCGACGAGTTCGGAAAATACCGAAGTAACCCCCCTGCACCTGCTGCGGACCCTCTTGTCCCAGGAGCAGGGCGCGGTACCGGCCATCCTGCAACGTATCGGCGTGAATGCCGGTCAGCTCGGCCAACAGTTAGGCCGCGCCCTCGCCCAACTCCCCACCGTGACCACGGGCTCCGTGCAGCCGCGCCTGAGTAGCGCCGCCGAAGCCGCCCTGGAATCGGGTTGGAAGGCGGCCCGTAAACTGAAAGACGAATACCTCAGCACGGAGCACATCCTGCTGGGCATCATTGAGCAGAAGGGCGATACGGCCTCCCAGTTCCTTACGGGATTGGGCGTGACGGCCGATGCGGTTATGCAGGCCCTCCAGGATATCCGGGGCAGCCAGCGGGTGACCGATCCCAACGCCGAAGCCACCTACGACGCCCTGCAGAAATACAGCCGTGACCTGACGCAGCTTGCGCGGGACGGTAAGCTCGACCCGGTCATCGGGCGGGACGACGAAGTGCGCCGGGTAATCCAGGTGTTGTCACGCCGTACGAAAAACAACCCCGTGCTTATCGGTGAGCCCGGTGTGGGTAAGACCGCCATCGCCGAGGGACTGGCCCAGCGTATTGTGGCGGGCGACGTGCCCGAAGGCCTCAAGCGCAAGCGGGTGGCCACGCTGGATATCGCGTCCTTGTTGGCCGGTGCCAAGTTTCGCGGTGAATTCGAAGAGCGCCTCAAGGCGGTGTTGGCGGCGGTGCAGGAAGCCGAAGGGGACATCATCCTCTTCATCGACGAGATGCACACGCTGGTAGGTGCCGGAAAGACCGACGGTGCCATGGACGCGTCCAACATGCTGAAGCCGGCCCTGGCCCGGGGTGAGCTCCACTGCATTGGTGCCACCACGCTGGATGAATTCAAGAAGCACGTGGAAAAAGACCCGGCCCTCGAACGGCGTTTCCAGCCCGTCTATGTGGGCGAGCCCAATGTGGAAGACACGGTCGCCATATTGCGCGGACTGAAAGAACGCTACGAAGTGCACCATGGGGTGCGTATTCAGGACAGCGCCCTGGTGGCCGCCGCAACCTTGAGCGACCGCTATATCGCCGACCGATTCCTGCCGGACAAGGCCATCGACCTGATGGACGAGGCGGCATCGCGGCTGCGTATCGAAATCGACAGCATGCCCTACGAGATTGACGTGCTGGACCGGAACATCCGCAAGCTGGAGGTAGAACATCTCGCGCTGAAAAAGGAAAAGGATGGGGTGAGCCGTGCCCGCCGCGATGACATCGGCCGCGAAATCGCCGAACTGAAAGAAGCCATGAGCAGCAAGAAGGCCCAGTGGCAGGCGGAGAAGGAAGTTATCAACGCCATCCGCGTGGCCAACGAAGCCATCGAATCCGCCAAGGCCGAAGAAGCCGCCGCAGAGCGCGTGGGCGACCTCGAGAAGGTAGCCAAGATTCGCTACGGCACCCTGAGTGAACTCCAGCAGAAACTGGAACAGGAAAATGCCCGCCTGGCAGAAGTGCAGGCCGAGGGCAGCTTCCTCAGTGAAGATGTCACCGACGAGCACATTTCAAAGATTGTCTCCAACTGGACGGGTATCCCCGTGGACAAATTGCTGGAGACCGAGATGGGCCGGCTGTTGAAGCTGGAAGACCACCTCGGCAAACGGGTCATTGGTCAGGAAGAAGGCGTCCGCGCTGTGGCCGATGCCGTGCGCCGCGCCCGTGCCGGATTGAAAGAACCGGAACGGCCCATTGGCTCCTTCATCTTCCTCGGGCCCACAGGTGTGGGTAAGACCGAGTTGGCGAAAACCCTGGCCGACTGTCTCTTCGACAGCGAAGAGGCCATGGTCCGCATTGACATGTCCGAGTACATGGAGAAACACGCGGTGGCCCGGCTGATTGGTGCGCCTCCCGGATATGTGGGCTACGAAGAAGGGGGCCAGTTGACCGAAGCGGTACGCCGTCGGCCTTACAGTGTGATTCTGCTCGACGAAGTGGAGAAGGCCCACCCCGAGGTCTTCAATATCCTGCTGCAGTTGTTGGATGACGGACGGCTGACCGATAGCCAGGGGCGCACGGTCGACTTCCGGAATACGGTGGTCATCATGACCTCCAACATTGGCAGCCAGGTGTTTAACGCCGTCGAAGACGACGAGAAAGGCAAAGAAGAAGCGGTACTGGCGGCCCTGCGCGGTCACTTCCGCCCCGAGTTCCTGAACCGGGTAGACGACATCGTGGTCTTCCACCCGCTGACGAAGAAAGAGATTCGCCAGATTGTAGAAGTGCAGTTGGGCCGTCTTACGAAACGGCTCTCGGAACGCCAGCTGAAGCTGGACCTGACCCCGGCGGCGTTGGGCCTCCTCGCCGCGCAGGGCTACGACCCGGTCTACGGTGCGCGGCCGCTGAAACGGGCCATCCAGCGGATGATTCTCGATCCCCTGGCCATCAAGCTCATCGAGGGCACAATTCACGATGGTGAGCTTGTCACGATAGATGTGGAAGGCGATGGACTCGCCTTCCGGAAACAACACTCCGAAGCGGCATAAGCGGCGACGGTTACCATAGATGGAGAGAAGGCCCCCGGCACACGCCGGGGGCCTTTGCGTTGGGGACAGCGGGGACTGCACCGACGTCATCATCCCAGCGTCACACACCAATACCGCGTGGCCAGCCGGTGTTATTGCGGCAGCCAGGAAATCGCGATAGTCGGTGCCGTCCCCGGGGACTGCACCGACGTCACCCACGCAACGTTACACGCAAATACCTCGCGGCCAGCTTGTGTCTTTACCGTAGCCAAAAAATCGCGCTAGTCGGGGCTGTCCCCCTCAGACGTGCGCCCCCATTTCCACCACCTCCCAATTTTCCTTGTCCTTTATGCCCGTTGGCGGAGGGGGACCGCCCCGACGGTCGCGCGCATGAGGCTAAGGCGAA